>JAJDBT010000041.1 GCA_029261215.1 Nitrospirota bacterium
GGTCAAAACAGACCAGAAATTGGTCCCGACCAAATATTGTAGAATTGAACCCAGGAAGGCAGAAAAAAACCGATAAGAAAAGAATCCTTGTTCAACAAGCAGCATGAAAAATAATGCGACATCTATCTTGACATCTTCCGCTTTCATCGGGTGATTTCCAAAACAAGATTCAGCGCTTCCTGAATCCGAGATTCCTAAATCACTCCATAGGCCAGCATGGCGTTGGCGACCTTGATAAATCCAGCCAGATTCGCCCCTTTGACATAATTGAGATATCCGCCTTGTTCTGTTCCATGCGTGACACATTGCTGGTGAATATTCTTCATAATATTTTTGAGCCGTTCTTCAAGTTCTTCCGAAGTCCAGGACATGCGGATGCTGTTTTGCGTCATCTCCAAGCCTGAAACGGCCACGCCGCCAGCATTGGCTGCTTTTCCTGGGCCATAAAGCAGCTTGGCCTGATGAATGACGCGTATGGCTTCAACGGTCGTCGGCATATTCGCGCCTTCAGTAATGGCCCTGCATCCCTGAGAAATCAGCATCTCTGCGTCCGGTTTATGGATTTCATTTTGGGTGGCGCAGGGAAAGGCCAGATCACAGGGGATTTTCCAGGGTTTTTCGTCTTTGTAAAACGCACAGCCGTATTTTTCTGCATATTCGGAAATGCGTCCTCGTATGCGGGTTTTGAGTTTGATCACATAGGCGAGTTTTTCTTCGCTTAATCCCTCAGGATCATGAATAAACCCGGAAGAGTCGGAAAGGGTGACAACCTTTCCGCCCAAGTGCATGATCTTTTCGGCGCAATATTGGGCCACATTGCCGGAACCTGAAACGAGGCAGGTTTTACCTGCAATCGAATCACCTGTATGTTTCAACATTTCTTCCATAAAATACGCACAGCCGTAACCCGTCGCTTCTTTTCGGATAAGGCTCCCGCCAAATTCCAGCGATTTTCCCGTGAGCGTTCCTGTAAATTCACGTGTCAATCGTTTGTACTGACCAAACATAAAACTGATTTCCCGTGTGCCGACGCCGATATCTCCCGCAGGAACATCAATATGTTGACCGATATGTTTGCTCAACTCGGTCATAAATGCCTGGCAAAACCGCATGACTTCCCGTTCCGATTTACCTTTGGGATCAAAATCCGATCCGCCTTTTCCCGCACCCATGGGTAAGGTGGTGAGGCTATTTTTGAACGTTTGCTCAAAGCCCAAGAACTTTAGTACCGATAAGTTGACTGAGGGATGAAAACGCAGGCCGCCCTTGTAGGGGCCGATGGCATTGTTAAACTGAACGCGGTATCCTCGATTCACATGAATATTGCCATCGTCATCTTCCCAAACCACACGAAAAATAATAGTGCGGTCGGGTTCCGTCATTCGTTGGAGAATGGCTGCTCTTTCATATTTTGAGTTTTGGGCCGTAAAAGGGATGACCGATTCGGCGACTTCATACACCGCCTGATGAAATTCGACCTCTCCCGGATTGCGTTCGATTAAATCTTCCATAAATTCTTCTATTGTGGCATCGTATTTCATGGCATTCCCCCAAGTTTAAAACAGGCCAGATGTGATCTGACTTTTTCTCCCTAAGTGTTAGTATAGCTCAAGATGGAGTATTTGGCTGTGATCCTTGGATGGTTTTAGCGGCTCGCCATGCCAGTCCTCTTTTGTTTTAAAGTTGATCAAACGGGGTGAGAGCAGGGATAATCTGTAACACATCTTTTGTACCAAATAAAAAATGAACACAGCAGATGTTTTGATTCGTTCCAGACTCAAGGAAACAATGAATATCAATGAAGTGATGATCCAATATGAGATGCCGGTTCGTTTAGGCTTTTTTTTCGGAATGCTCACAGTGATGGGATTTTGGGAAATCGCCGCGCCCCGGCGACAACGCAGGATCTCGCAAGGGCTTCGATGGCTCAATAACCTGGGGCTTGTTTTTCTGAACAGTCTTGTCGTGCGTCTGCTGTTCCCAATGGCCGCTGTCGGCGTGGCGGCCTTCGCCGCTGAACGCGGCTGGGGCGTATTGAATATGATGAATCTCCCTGCGGGTTTTGAAGGGTTGTTTGCAGTCCTTTTTTTGGATGGGGTGATCTATTTTCAGCATGTGCTTATGCATGCTGTGCCGGTTTTGTGGCGTCTACATCGGGTACATCATGCCGATCTTGATTTTGACGTCACCACGGGCGCACGGTTTCATCCCATTGAAATTGTACTTTCCATACTCATCAAGTTTTCGGCGATTGTGGTATTGGGCCCCTCTGTGGTCGCGGTGATCCTCTTCGAAGTGCTTTTGAACGCGACAGCGATGTTTAATCACAGCAACATCGCCCTGCCCTTGGGGCTGGACCGGGTCTTGCGCTTGTTCGTGGTGACGCCCGACATGCACCGGGTGCATCACTCTGAAGAAGACGATGAGTGTAACTCTAATTTTGGTTTTAACCTGCCCTGGTGGGATAGACTGTTTGGTACCTATGCCGCCCAGCCGCGTGCGGGTCATGAAGCGATGTGCATTGGCATCCACACATACCACGATCCAAAACAGGTTGTCTGGCTGCCTGGCATGCTGACGTTCCCTTTCGTCGGAAAAATAACTGCTTACGCGATTAACCGCCGCTTGTGGGATTCAGAGGATTTAAGGAAAGAGGAAAACGAATGATGATTCATTGGTATCCGGGCCACATGAACAAGGCTCGTAAAGAAATTCAAGCCGCAATGCCGCACATCGACCTTGTAATCGAAGTGATGGATGCACGGATTCCCTTCAGCAGCGAAAACCCCCTTATTGCGGAACTGCGCGGCACACGTCCGGTGATCAAGGTCCTCAATAAAAGTGACCTGGCTGATCCTAAAATTACAAAAGCCTGGCTGGGATACTTGATGAAAGAGCAGAACGTGAAGGCTCAGGCCATGATGGCAAATGAAATCCGCAGCATCCGAAAACTACTCAGTCTGTGTCGTAGTGCTTTCCCGGAGAGAAACCTGAAAACGAAACCGATTCGTGTCATGATTCTCGGTGTGCCCAACGCAGGAAAATCAACACTCATCAACACCCTGCTCGGAAGGATCGTTGCCAAAGTTCGGGATGAGCCTGCGGTCACGCAGCATCAACAGCAAGTCAACCTGGGCAATGGGATTTTCCTGAATGATACGCCGGGTATTTTATGGCCCAAGTTTGAAAACAAAAGAAGCGGACTTCACCTGGCGATGACTGGCGCCATCAAAAGCACAGCCATGGACCCGGAAGACGTGGCCGTCTTCGCCGCCGAATTTTTACTCAACACCTATCCAGAAATGCTCATGGTGCGGTACAAATTCAAAACCCTTCCAGAAGACGCCACGGCACTTCTAGAGGAAGTCGGGCGAAAAAGAGGCTGCCTTCGTACCGGAGGCATCATTGACATTCAGCAGGCTTCGACGATTTTGTTGACTGATCTGAGAACAGGCGCACTGGGCCGAATCAGCCTCGAAACCCCGGAGATGATGAATGTATAATGCATTCGGGTTTTTCGTCCGCATTTTGTATATCAAAACAGGGCTGCGCTGATGCGCTTTCTTCACACTTCGGACTGGCATATCGGACGGCAGTTTCACCACGTTTCTCTTTTGGAAGACCAGCGGCAGGTTTTATTTCAGATGATCGATATCATCCGTGAAAAACACGTTGACGTCGTGTTGGTTTCCGGGGACATTTATGATCGCTCCGTACCTTCTTCGGAGGCCGTTCAGCTTCTGGACGAGGTCATCCATCAAATGAATCAAGGCCTTAAAATTCCCGTGATCATGATTGCAGGCAACCACGACGGCGCAGATCGTCTGGCCTTTGGCGCACGTCAGTTGTCCCAGAGCGGCGTGCACATTTTTGGCCCGCTCACGGAAACATTGAAGCCGGTAATTTTAACCGACGCTGCGGGTGAAGTCGCATTTTATGCCCTTCCCTATGCCGACCCCGCGACCGTGCGCAATTTTTTGAATATCGATGTCCACAGTCATGATGCCGCCATGCAAGCGCTTTGTGGGCGGGTGCGGGCCGACAATGGGACGACACGACGTTGCGTGCTTTTAAGCCATTGTTATCTCGAAGGCGGGGACAGCAGCGATTCTGAACGGCCGCTCGCTATCGGGGGTGCGGATCAGGTTTCGGCCCAACATTTTCGGGATTTTCATTATTCAGCACTGGGCCATTTGCATGGCGCGCAGTTTAAAACCGCCCACCACATCCGCTACTCCGGTTCGATTTTGAAATATTCTTTTTCCGAGGTGAACCATCACAAGTCGGTGACCTTGGTCGATATGGACGAACAAGGGGCCTGTACGATTGAAAAAATCCCGCTTACCCCTTTGCGGGACTTGCGTGTGATCGAAGGTCTGCTCAATGATGTTTTGATTGCGGGAAAAACAGACCCGAAGTCAGACGATTATCTGTTGGTGCGTCTTCTGGATAAACACGCCATCCTCGATGTCATGGGCAAATTACGCGAAGTCTATCCCAATGTGCTTTCCCTGGAACGGCCTGCACTGGCCGTAGGGGGTGAGCGAAAGACGATCGATAAAAGCCGGATTCAAAAAGGCGAAATGCCGATGTTTTTTGATTTTTATGAACAGATGACGGGAGACGCACTGGATGATGCGGAAGGCGCGCTCGTGTCCGGTCTTCTGGACGACATTCACCGGGGAGCGGAGAGCTAAAAGTCATGCGTCCCGTCATCCTCACCCTGTCGGCCTTCGGCCCCTTCCCCCGCCGCGAAACCATTCACTTTGATACATTGGGACAGCACCCGCTTTTCCTCATCAACGGCCCGACCGGCGCCGGAAAAACCACGATACTGGATGCGATCTGTTTCGCGCTCTACGGCGAAACCACGGGGGCAGAGCGCTCCGGAAAGGAAATGCGCTGCGACCATGCCGATCCGGCTCAAATGACCGAAGTGACTCTGGTGTTTGATCTCGCGGGGGAACGTTATAAAATCCGCCGTATCCCTGATCAGCCCCGCCCCAAAGCGCGGGGCGAAGGGACGACGGAGCAATCCGCCGAGGCGCAGTTATGGCGGCTGGGTGAGGGGGGTACGGAGGGCCTGCTTGTGCCCCGCAAGATTACCGAAGCCAATGAAAAAATCATGGGTCTTACGGGTTTAAGTGTTGCGCAATTTCGTCAGGTTATGGTGCTGCCGCAAGGTAAATTCCGGGAACTTTTGCTGGCGGATTCTCAAAACCGGGAGGCCATCTTCCGACAACTCTTTCAAACCCATACGTATACGCGACTTGAAGACACATTAAGAGACAAGGCCAACGCCCTGAAGAAGGAGATTGGGGACTTGAAACAAAAACAGGCCGGAATCCTCGCAGCCGCAGGTCTTGAATCCATCGAAGCTTTAAACAACGAATGTGCCGCAATCTCCACTCAAGTCGCTAAGGCGAAAGAAATTCAAGTGGCCGCAGAAAAACAGCTTAATCAACAGCAGATACAGCTCCAGCAGGCCACGGCGCTGGAAAAGCAGTTTCAGGCCTTTGAGGCGGCACAAAAAGCCCTATCTGCCTTACATGAAAAAAAAGCCCTTGTTGATCAGCAAACAGCCCAGCTTCAAAACGCAAGTGTCGCCCGCGAATTGGAACCTGTTTACCTGAGGTGTTTGGAGCGGAAAGCGGAATGGGAAAAGGCCCAAAAGTCGCTTTTACTTCAACAGCAACATTGTGAAAAAGCCCTTGAGCAGTTGAAAATGGCCGCCGCAGGAGAGCAAGAAATGACCGAAAAAAAACAAACACTTGAAAAACTGCAACAGGAAATCGCCGTGTTGGAAGGATATCGTACACGGCATCAACAATGGCTTGAAGCACAAAAGCGGCTGATTCAAGCCAAAGACCTTTTAAAAAAATCCGAGTCTGAAGCCGAAATATTACAGAAAACCTTGCTGGAACTGAAGGCACAACGAGAGAAACTGGATCAGGACATCAAGGGTTTGGAGATCGCTGTTCGTGATGCCCCTTTAAAACGCATTGCCTTTGAAAAATGCTCGGAGCGGCTTGAACGGGCACAAGCCCTGATTCAACAGGAAAGTCTTTTACTTGAGCTTCAGAAGAAAATGCTTGTGGCCAAGACCGCCTTTCAGGAACAAGAGAACGAATATGGCGAAGTCGTCCGTCTGAGAAAAATGCTCGAAGTCGCCTGGCAGCAGGGTCAGGCGGCCTTGCTGGCGCAGGAGCTGAAAGAGGGCGAGCCTTGCCTGGTCTGCGGGAGTCTGGCCCATCCAAAACCGCTGCCGCAGGCCTTTGATGTGCCATCGAATGAAGATCTTGCGGCGGTTCGTCTCCGTGAAGAGGAGCGGATGAAGGCACGGGATGCCTTTCGTGAAAAATTCGCGTCTTGCGAAAGTGAATTGAAAGTCGCGGAAGCCAAACGGGATGCACTCCAAAACAATCGGGATGGGGAAGTCGCGCCGAGCATTGCGCAATGTAAAACGGAACATCAATCCCTTCAGCAAGAAATGAGGGTATTGACACAAAAAGCTTCTGAATATCCAAAGCGCCAGGAGGCGCTGGATCAACTTCAGAAAAAAACACGTTCACTTGAGGCTGAATTTGAAAAAAAACAGCAAGACTTCAGTCTTTGTAAAAGTGATCTCGCGGCGGCGTCCGTGGATTTTAAAAACAAAGAAGCGGAGCTGCCCGAAGCCTATCGCGTCGCGGGACGTTTGGAGCAGGTCATCGCGCAGTCTGTCAAATCGCGGGATGATTTGAGCCGATTGATTCAATCTGCCGAGCGTGCGCATCAGCAAGCCCGGGAAAACAGAACGGCCGCAGAGGCTGCAAATACTGCGGCGGCCCAGGTTTTTTCGGACGCAGCCTTGCGGTATGAGACGTCCCAGGCCGCATGGGCATCGCATCTCGAAAAAAGCGCTTTTGAATCGCTTCCGTCTTTTTTGGCTGCACGGTGTACGAAAGATGTTTTTGAAGCATTGCAAAAAACAGTGCGAGACCATCAGGATCAACAGATGCTGGCCGAAAAAGAATTTTCGGAGAAAAAGAAGGCCATCGAAGGTCAGAATTGCCCGGAGATGGCCGTATTGACGTCCTTGCAAGAAGCGGCTGAAAAAGAAAAAGAGACGGCGGTGCGGGCCTTTCATGCGGCGGAGCATCGACAGATTCAGCTCACAACACTTCTGGAAAAATTACAGAACCACATCAAAAAAGAAAGCGCTTTGGAGAAGACCTACGGGGTTGTCGGAAAATTGAGCGAGGTGGCCAACGGGAAAAATCCTCATAATTTGAGTCTGCATCGTTTTGTACTGAGTGTGTTACTGGACGATGTGTTGATCGAGGCTGGTCTGCGTTTAAGCCAAATGAGCCGGGGTCGTTATCAACTCCTGCGCCGGGAAACCGTTTCGGATGGGCGCAGCAAGTCGGGTCTGGATCTGGAAGTTTCGGATGCATTTACCGGAAAGGTCCGGCCCGTATCTACGCTGTCGGGTGGAGAAAGTTTCATGGCGGCGCTTTCGCTTGCCCTGGGTTTGTCGGATGTCGTGCAGGCCTACGCAGGCGGTATTCGGCTCGATACCCTGTTTATTGATGAAGGTTTTGGCAGTTTAGACCCGGAAGCCCTTGATGATGCGATTCTGACCTTGATCGATTTGCAGGCGGCGGGCCGTATGGTCGGGATTATTTCGCATGTGCCAGAATTAAAAGAGCGGATCAATACTCGGATCGACCTCATCGCAGGGCGGGATGGCAGCCGGATTGAATGTGTGATTCCCTAAGTTTGCTTGTGTCGTAAGTGCAAGGACCTGAATTTCGTCGTCTTTGTAGGGGCGGGTTTCAAATCCGCTCAGAGCAGAACAATGGCCCCTCTGAACAGAAGTAAGCGCCCCCTGAACACGGTTGTGGATGTTCAACATTGGGCGGTTTTCAACCCGGCCCCCACCGTAGATCCTGGCGTTTGTTCCCGTCTGGGTCTTTTATCTCGGTTTTAACATGCTCAGTGCGATGGCTTCGGCGACTTTAATGCCGTCCACTGCGGCCGAGAGAATGCCGCCGGCATAACCGGCGCCTTCCCCTGCGGGATACAATCCTTCCGTATTCACACTCTGGAAATCTTCTTTTCGTTTAATACGAATCGGCGAGGAAGTGCGTGTTTCTACCGCCGTGAGCAGGGCATCGTCCATCGCAAAGCCTTTGATTTTTTGATCAAAAACAGGCAGGGCCTCGCGGATGGCTTCAATGGCGTAATCGGGCAGACTTTGACTCAAATCACAGGGGAAAACACCGGGTGTGTAAGAAGGCAATACGGTCTCGAAGGCTTTTGTGGGCCGATTCTTGAGGAAATCTCCCACGCGCTGCCCCGGTGCGTCATAGGTCAGGCCGCCCAGTTCAAAGGCCCGTCGTTCCCAGCGTCGTTGAAAGCCGATTCCTGCCAGCGGACTGCCTGGATAATCCGCCGGAGTGACGCCCACGACAATCCCGCTGTTGGCGTTTCGTTCGTGCCGGGAATATTGGCTCATGCCGTTGGTGACGACCCCGCCCGTCTCCGACGCGGCCGCAACGACCGTGCCGCCCGGACACATGCAGAAGCTGTAAACCGCACGCCCGTTTTTGCAGTGATGGACGAGTTTGTAGTCCGCCGCGCCGAGCACGGGATGTCCCGCATTGACCCCGAAGCGGCAGCGGTCGATGAGCGACTGCGGATGTTCGATGCGAAATCCGATGGAAAAGGCCTTGGCCTCGATAAAAACGCCTTGCTCAAAAAGCATTTGAAAGGTATCCCGCGCGCTGTGTCCGACGGCCAGAATGACATGATGTCCCCGGATTTGTTCCCCGCTTGCGAGGGTCACGCCTTGAACGACACCTTTGTCGATGTCGAGGGTTTCAACGCGGCTTTGAAATCGAATTTCGCCGCCCAGTGCGGTAATCGCCGTCCTCATTTTTTCCACGATGCCCACGAGTTTCAATGTGCCGATATGTGGTTTGTTTACATACAAAATTTCGGGCGGCGCACCGGCTTTGACAAATTCACTCAACACTTTTTTTGCGCGATTCGCCGGGTCTTTGATCTGACTGTAGAGTTTGCCGTCTGAAAAGGTGCCTGCCCCGCCTTCGCCAAATTGTACATTGGATTCGGGGTTTAAGTTGCGTTTGCGCCAAAAACCGAAGGTATCCACGGTGCGCTCCCGAACGGCTTTTCCGCGCTCCAGTACAATCGGTCGAAAGCCCATTTGCGCCAAGACCAATGCGGCAAAAAGTCCACAAGGGCCGGTGCCGATGACAATTGGCCGCCTCCTGAGTTTGGCGGGGGCCTGTGCGACGAAGTGGTAAGGTGTATCGGGTGTTTGTGTCACTTGCGGATCTTTTTTATGGGACTTTAAAATCTGTACTTCCGCGTCGGTTTCCAAATCCAGGGTATAGATTAGAGCAATATGACTTTTTTTTCGGGCATCGACACTGCGTTTGCTTCGGGTGTATGCAATGAGCGCTTCCGCCTTGATCTTCAATTTTTTTAGAATGGCCGCTTTCATGTCTTCCTCGGAATGCTCAAGCGGGAGCTTAATTTCTGTGAGCCGGATCATCCTTGCTGTGTCCTCAGTGAATCCCCATAGTAAGGCAATTCAGATCTCTTGAAAACCCCTGTTTTCACAAAAAGGGCCGGGCCGAAAGAGTATTGGAAAGCAGCGGCAGACTTGTCGTATGATGGCCTTATCTTTTTGGACGCCATCCGAATCTGGAAGCATGTAAAGAAAACATGAAATGAAAAACAATAGCGGTCTCGTATATTCAAGTGAATTGGGTAAGATGTGTGCTGTGTGCGAAAAACCTGCCGACCGGTGCCTCTGCCGGAAGCAGAATACCCCTGCGGCGGGTGACGGCATTGTCCGCGTTCGCCGGGAAATCAAGGGACGACAGGGAAAAGGCGTGACGGTCATTACAGGGCTTCCGCTTGACCCGGCCGTATTAAAACAACTCGGAAAGACCCTTAAAACGCAGTGCGGAACCGGCGGCACGGTGAAAGACGGCGTGATTGAAATACAAGGCGAGCACCGGGACAAGCTGATTGAGATCCTGAAAAAAGACGGCTGGATCGTGAAAGCCGCCGGGGGATGAATACAGGGTTTTAGCTGTGTTCCCTTTTGAGGCATCTCAACAATTCTATTGACTTGAGGAATAGCCCCCCTTTACCCTGAAAACAGATACCATTCTGATATCGTCTAAAAAAGAAATTTCACAGGTCTGATGTATCACTCTTCATTCTTCGGGGCATTTTTCCCAATAATGGTGACCTTGGGCATTTATCTACTCTATGGAGGATAGAACATTGAAAAGAATCATCACATTTGTCTTCATTTTTATCCTGGGTTTTTCTGCGGCTGGTCATGCGCAAATCAGCCCGGAAAGTTATTCACTCAGCCCATTCATCGGGCGTTATGAATTTGATCATCAACAAAAACTGGATGTCAGCCCCGTTATCGGACTTCGCTTGGGCTATGCCCTTACATCGCATTGGGGGCTTGAAGGGGTATTAGAATATGTCCCAACAGAATCCAATTTTGTGGGCGACAGCGGGAGTACTATTCATGCTGTTCTCTACCATGTTGATGCCCTTTATCACTTTATGCCGGATAAACGATTTGTTCCCTTTTTGGCCGCCGGAGTCGGAGGCATTTCGCTCGATTCAAACCCAAGAGGCGCGAACACTAATTTTATGGCGAATTACGGGGTTGGTGCAAAATATTTTGTAACCGAGCGGATTTCCCTCAGAGGTGATGTCCGGTTTATTTTCGTAGATGATCAGCAAACTCAGCACAATATGGAACTTGCTCTGGGCCTTGTGTATGCCTGGGGAAGTGACGCTAAAAAAGCCCCTGTTCAAGCCGTGATGCCTTCACCGGCGGACAGTGATGGAGACGGCGTGACGGATGATCTCGACAAATGCCCGAATTCCGCTGCCGGATCTGTGGTCGATAATACAGGTTGTGCAAAAGACAAAGATAGTGATGGCGATGGGGTGATGGATGCAAATGACCGTTGTCCGAGTACGCCTGCCGATGAAAAGGTGGACAGCGCTGGCTGTTCGGAAAAAGTCGAAACTGCGAGTAACGATGCCGATGGGGATGGCGTACCGGATGCCCAGGACCTTTGCAGTCACACCCCTGCGGGGATCACGGTAGACGGGGACGGATGCCCGGTAGACAGCGATGGCGATGGCACCCCTGACCATGTGGATTCATGCCCGGATACTCGAAAAGGCCTGCTGACTGACGGAAAGGGATGTCCGCTCGATACGGATCAGGATGGCGTGCCCGATAGCATGGACCGTTGTGCCAATACGCCTTTTGGGGTCAAAGTGAACAGCAAAGGCTGTCCGCTGGATGCTGACCAGGATGGCGTTTTTGATGATGCTGATGAATGTCCCGGCACCCCAGCGGGTGTACTTGTGGATGGAAAGGGTTGCCCCAAAGAAGCGGAAAAGGACAGTGATGGTGATGGCGTGATGGATGGGCGTGACAAATGCCCCAATACCCTGAGCGGCGCACCGGTAGATGCTTCAGGGTGTATGTCGATAAAAGAAAAGACCAGTGTGAAGTTGAATATCGGGTTTGATACGGGCAAGGCCAGAATCAAACCGGAATATGATGCTGAAATTCAGAAAGTGGCTGATTTCATGAAGGCTTTCCCGAACACAATCACCGAGGTCGAAGGCCATACGGACAATACCGGGCCGGATCGCATCAACCGCATCCTTTCACAAAGACGGGCGGACAGTGTTCGGCAATATCTGATTACTCGTTTCGACATTGATCCTTCTCGCCTCACGGCGAAAGGCTATGGTTCATCGAAGCCAGTTGCCGACAATGGAACAGCGGAAGGGCGGGAGAAAAACCGCCGCGTCGTGGTGACACTGAAGGCGGAAAAAGAGTAAGGCGCATTGATCGGGGCGGGTTGTTCCCGCCCCGATCAATGCGTGTGTTTATCAGATCGTTTACAGGAATTCATCAAAAGAAAGCGCTTCAAGTCAGGCAGTCTGAGCTGGGCTTGTTGTTGAAATCGCGTAAAAAAGCGGCCTCCGGTTTAAGCGGGAGGCCGCTTTTTTTATGCAGGGAAGCGGAAAGTATGTTTAGCGTATTTTATTTCTTTGCTCCAAATTCTTTTTCTGTTTTTTCCCAGGTCGTATGGAAGGTGTCATAAGCGTCTGAAAACCCTTTTTTCATCTGGTCCCAGGCATCGGCCGAACTGTTTTTCAATCGACCTGTCCATTCCGCCACCTCATTCCGCTGTTTACGGAGTGCTTTAAGGGTCGCCCGTGTTTTTTCGCGTGTGGTTTTACTCATTTTATCCCAATCCTGATCAATCTGTTTTTCCAGAGTGTCGATCCGCTTGTCCAGACGGTCGAGGGCCGTTTTCGTCTTCTCTACCGCCTCGTCTCGTTGATCGGCCGTATAGCTTTTAAGGGTTTTAATGAGATCTTTTGTGTTTTTCTTTACTTCTTCCATAGACGCGGCATCGCTGGCTGTTTTGGCGAACGCTGTCGGGGTGATTCCCAGTAAGGCCAATAACATCATGATACTTGCAAAGTGGTTTTTTTTTCTGATTTTCATCTCTCACCTCCTTATTTCATTATGCTTAAAAGTAAATGAATGCGGGTTTTCCCTCGACTGTTAATCTAACATATTTACATGGATTGAGACCGGTATTTTTATCTCAGAATCTTGAAGTAAATCGGTCTCTATCAGTGATAGAATACACGTTTTCGCGGAGGAATACGTGCCTCAGCTCAATCAAAAGTGGGTGTTGGCGGGTGGTTGTTGTTTGGCTTTTTTTGCTGCAGCCGTGAACAGCTCCTACCTTATCCTCGTTGGGACTTCGGTCAGCCACCTTACGGGAGATTTATCAAAATTCGCCGTTGAAACCATCGGCGGTGGAAAAGAAACCACGATTACAGTCATCGGACTTGTACTGGCAGTTATGGGTTTTGTCCTTGGGGCCATGTTGTCCGGATTTGTCATTGATACGAAGGGGCTGGCCCTCTCTCGCCCTTATGGACGCAACATTTCATTTATCGGTTGTCTTATTCTGGCCTCAGCTATTTTTGTTGATACATTTTCCTGGCTGGCTGTATTTCTTGCGAGTTTTGCCTGTGGTATGCAAAATGCGCTTGCGACGCACTACCGGGGAATGGTTTTACGTACAACGCATGTCACGGGTTTGCTCACCGATTTCGGCGCCTTTGTCGGGATGAAATTGAGAGGTCGTTTTATTCCGATGTGGAAATGCATTGTACCCGTTTTGTTGTCCCTGTTCTTTTTTTTAGGGGCCGGGTTTGGCGCCGCGCTTTCTCTTGCGTATCGGGGCTTGAGTCTTTATCTGCTTGCTGCCATCTACTTGCTTGGCGGGCTGAGCTGGTCCTTTATCAAACGGATGGTGCTGGGGCGGAATCAATCTATAGGAAAAGGACAAAAGAGTTCATGACAATAAGGGGTGTGCCACCCGGCCCACGGTGCTCGGTTTGTCCTTGTTTTTCCGTCAAGGAGTCCTGCTGAAGCAGAACCCTTTGTCTTGACGTATGTTCGAGCCAGGTTTTTCTTTCAGGGGTAATCTTGGCGGGTGGGGCGCACAACAATGTCGCTGATGTGGACATGGGGTGGCTGCGTGACCATGAAAAGGATGGCATTTGCGATGTCCTCTCCCAGTAAAAGCGGTCCGAATTTGTCCTTGAAATTTTGGACCATCTCGTCACTGTAGCCTGCGCCTGCCTGAAATCCACTCAACACAAGTCCGGGCTCAACCAGAGAAACGCGGACTCCGTTCCCCGCAATTTCACGGCGTAATGCCTCAGTCATCGCATGCACCGCAAATTTTGAGGCACCATAAACTGCGCTAAACGGTGAGATATGCCGCCCCACGACCGAGCCGATCACGACAATATCAGCCGATGATTCTGGATAACCCTTTAGCTGGGGCGCTGCCATTTTTTGTGCCGCCTTTTGAAGCAGCGCGAGGGTTCCTGTCACATTGATTTTTAGAATGTGTTCAAATTTTGATAGATCGGCGTCTTTGACCGATCCACCCAAACCCTGCCCCGCATTGGCAACCACAATATTCACTGCTTTGCCAAAGCGTTCACTGGCCGCCGCAAAAAGTGCGTCCAAAATAGAGGGCTCGGCTGCATCGCCAGCTACACCGCAAAAAGCGGGGCCCAACTCTTTTTCAAGCAAAGTGAGTTTTTCAGTGTTGCGCCCATTACCGACAACGCGAAACCCGGCGGCAACAAACTTTCTAGCCGTGGCCTCACCAATCCCGGATGTGGCTCCCGTGATCATGGCAATACGTGCATCGCTTTCAGTCATTTTCACTCCCCCATTGATATTCCAATCATATTTCGGATGGATACAGCGGTACCAGAGCCTCGGGTTTGGGAGTCGCCTTTTTGGAATTTCTTGTTTCTTCTTCAAATGCCGTCCAGAGGCTTGGTCCTGTTTCCCATGAGGTTTCGGTCTGGCTATAAAGCACGGCATTCAGTTTTTTTATTTCGTTTGATAAGCTTTGTCCCACGCGGTTTCCAATCTCCCCCAAACTCACGGGCTGTCCCGGCCACATCACGCGGCCCCAGATCAGCAGGGCGTCTTTTGCCGCATGGGCATCGTTTTGTGTGCAGGCTTTTTGAAGCTGCTTTTTGATCGGGCCGATGTCGGGCGGCCTTGTGTCCCGATCCTTTGAATCCAGTCTTTGTTGTGTTTTTTTATGGGTTTGCCGCCAGCCCACAAGGGTGAGACCCCAGGCCACAGCCAGCGCGAGACTCACCCAGGGCCAGATGCCCAGCGTGTTTTGTGCAAGGGGTGCGGGGAGGGTGTTACCCTGAGGGGTTTGTATTTCCGGGGCTTTCTGTGGAGGAAGCGGCGCGGCGCGCCGTTGCGAGAGATCAGCCGGGGCGACCTGTATTCGGCGTGCGGGCAAAAGGGCAATTTCAACTTTTTCAGTCTTGGTATTCCACCAGGGGACTTCGAGTGCGGGCAGCAAAAGCGTTCCCGCTTTTGTCGGGATGAGCGCAATCTTTTCCTGCCGGATGCCGAGCAGTCCATTGTCTTGCGTTTCATTTTTGAGAACGGGCTGGTCGGGATAGGCTTTAAAATCCTCAGGAATCACGGGGTTTAGTTCAGGTAATTGGGCGGCGGTAAGGCCCTCGGCCATTAATTGAATCGTCCAGGTGAGGGGTTCTCCGACTTTGCCAGTGGGCTCGCCTGCGAGTACTTCCGGCCAGCTTTCGAGCAGTTGCAGTTTTCGGGCGGGCAGCCATCTGCCTTTGATTTTATCCTGAGGGACGGGTTGCACCTTGAGTGTCATTTGTTCGGAGCGTAAGCGTTTGATCGGGCCGCCGCCGGGAAAGGGATTAAACTGTGATCTTGCGCTGCCCGCAAGCTGACCTGCAAAGCTAATTGGCGCGATGCTCAAGGTGCCGCTTTGCTGGGGGAAAATAGCGTATTTTCGTTCGACGACACGATACCGTTCGCCATTTCGGGTGGTTTCAAATTGTTTGTCTTCTCCTAATTTTTCAATCACGGCATCGGCATCGCTCAAAGTGGGTTCTGAGAGTTGCGCGCTCAATAAATTGACCGCGCGATAAAAGCGAAGGGTGTACACAAATTGAGACTGGACATAGCCTGTCGTTGGTTCGGCCTTGACCTCAAGAAATAGAAGTTCCGCCGTGGCGCTTTCTTCAGAGACGGGCGTTTTTTCGATATCAATACGCAAAGCGGGACTCTGGTCTTTTCCAAAGGCGATGGGTGGAATGGTAAAAAATCCCGCCTCTTTTCCCATGAGCGTAAGCGTCCATTCTCTTTTTCGCGTGATGTCGCCGTTGATGATTTCCACACGATTGCCTTCAGATTTTTGAAGGATATCAAAGTTTTCTTCAATGACTCTAAAATTTGGTTCTCCATCGACGGAACCTTCGGCCCCATACACCAGGGTGAAGGATTCGTTGAGGTTCACTTTTTTTCGGTCGAGTTCTGCATGAATTGTGGCGGACCAGGTTTGTGAACTCCCGAGAAAAATCGAGAGGCAAAAGACCATGAAAATCAGTCGATGTTTGCAAGTTACCATGCGTTTTCCTCATTACGTCCATTTTTCTGCTGTCTGGATTGATACAAAAATTTACGGCGCAAGAGGCCGCCGGGATCATCCGGTATGCGCCGCAGCCACTGTTCGTTGGCCAAGCGGACTTCGTCTTGTTCATCCATCTCGGCTGAAGCATTTTGTTGCTCTTGTTTTGTTTGATCCGAATCTTCCTGTTGTGCTTGTTCGGAGGCCTCTTTTTCAGAATCGCGCTCATTTTCTGTGGATTCGGATGAGGGATTGTTGTTTTTTTCTCCGTCTTTTCCCGAATCAGACTGCGGGTGATCTGAAGGATTCTGATCTCCCGTTTGTTCGGGATTGTTTTCCGGGTTTTCTCCCGGCTCATCCGAAGGCTCGCCTTGTTCGTCTTCGTTGGCCTCACCCTCTTCTGATTTATTTTGATTTTGATTCTCCTGTTGTTCCTGCTGTTGTTTGAGTAGGTCAAGGTTATGTTTTGCATCGGCGTGTTCGGGATTAATTTTTAAAGCGCTGTCGTAAGCCTGTATCGCTTCCGGAATACGTCCCAGTTTGGCCAGGGCATTGCCTTTGTTGTACAAGGCTTCTGGGTTTTCGATGCCTTCCAGCGCCTCAAGGCTTTCTTCATATTGCCCGGCCCGGTAATGTGCGGCGGCTTTCCATTCCTTGTTTTGAAATAGTTTAGCCGCTTGTTCATCTTCGCCTTGTGAAAAAACCTTAGCCGCACGTTGATCGGGACGGGCCCAGAGCCCTTGCCAGTCAAGTGCGTGTGCGGGGCTTGCGGAGAGGAGGGCGATTAAAATCAATGAGGCCAGCAGGCCCCGGCGAAATGCGAGTGCACTGAGGAAAAGCAAGGGCAGCAAAAGCCAGGGGCCTTCCTCGCGCCAGAGATCGGCTTTTAATCCTGTTTCTTCGCTTTGATTTTCAATCTTTTGAGGTACGATGCTGGATGAGAGCGCCATGATATCGGCATCATCGACGCTGATGGGCTGATAGCGTCCTTCTCCCTGAAGTGCGAGCATGCGAAGCCGAATATCATCAAGTTTGGGCAGGACGATTTCACCTGTCCGCGTTTTCACAAATCCCCCGCCTGGCAAGGGAATGGGTGCGCCCTCTGTTGTGCCAACGCCCAGCACTGAGAGTTGATGCCCTTGCTGGACGAGATGGGCGACGACGTCTTCCAGTTTTTCCGGAGAGACATTTTCAATGCCGTCCGTGATGATGAGAACACGTCCACGAGAGATGCCCGCCTGTTTGAGCAGGGCCTCAGCTTTTTCCAGCGCGAGGTCGGGTCGGCTGCCTTGTTTCGGCATTAAGGCCGTATTTAGGGCAGAGACTTGTGAAATGATGGTTTCTGAATCTTGTGTGAGCGGACTGACGACGAAGGACTCGGCGGCATAAACAATGAGTGCGGTTTGCCCTTCTTTCCGGTTTTTCAAAATGTCGACCAGCTTGTGCCGCGCACGGGCCAGACGGGTGGGTTTGATGTCGGCGGCATCCATCGACCGGGATAAATCAAGGACGAGCACCAATGCCGATTGCTCGCGAAAAACGGGTTGTTCGATCTGTTGCCAGGCGGGTCCGGCCAGGGCCATGATCGCGAGCAGGCCGCCAAAGGCCAGGGTATAAACCGCATTCTGCGCCTTTTTCTCTTTTGCGCGCTCGACGAGGAGGTAGGGCAGCAATGCCGGATCACAGACGGCCTGCCAGGTTCGGCTAACTGCTTTTCTGCGATGATAGCCCCAAAGCAGGATGCCGAGAATCGGCAGCAGCCAAAACCATTCCGGGCGCAGGAAATGAAAGTCTTTTAAGGTTGATAGTGTCAAGGTCCCCCTTTTCCCTTTTTGCTAAAGTGGGGCGAAAAATAGAGGTAAAAGTGCGCTGTTATGTTCATTTTAATATCGTGCATCCCTTTATTTTGCTTCCCCCTTGGAAAAAGGGGGATTGAGGGGGATTTTCCCCCGAACCCAGCTACGCTCCAATAATAACAAAGCCGCGATAATGAGTGCGCCGCCCAATGGCCAGGGGTAGAGTGCAGTGCTTGGGCGAAAGAGGTGTTTTTCCTGCTCGACGGGTTCGAGCTGATCCAGCAGGTGGTAGATCTCTTCAAATTCTGTGGTGTTTTTTGCCCTGAAATAGCGGCCGCCCGTTTTGTCCGCAATGGCCGTCAGTGTGGTTTCATCAAGATCGGCGGAAGGATTGACTTTTCGTGTTCCAAAGAGCGACCGGACGGTCATTTCATCCGCGCCGATACCGATGGTGTAAATTTTTAAGTGTTCAGAGGCCGCCAGCTCGGCGGCTTTAATTGGCTCGACTTCACCGGCAGTATTGGCACCATCGGTCAGTAAAATCAAAACCCGTTGTCCGCCGTCATTCTCCCGGAGCCGTTTCACGGCAAGGCCAATGGCGTCTCCAATCGCCGTTTCCTGACCCGCAAGGCCGATGGCGGCTTCATTGAGCAGGGTGTATACGGTTTCCCGGTCAAAGGTTAAAGGCGTTTGCAGGTAGGCCTGTTTCCCAAATAAAATAAGGCCCAGGCGGTCTCCGATTCGGCGTTCGATAAAGGCTCCGGCCACGGCTTTTGTGGCATCAAGCCGGTTGACCTGTGAGCCATTCAGTTCAAAATCCTCTACTTCCATGCTGCCGGAGAGATCGACGGCGAGCATGAGGTTTCGGCCGCTTACGGGCAGTGTGAGGGGGTCGCCCAGCCATTGGGGGCGTGTGCTGGCGAGGACGAGCAGCAGCCATGCGAGGATTGCGATCCAGAGGACGCGGTGGCTGATTTTGATGTGACTTGTATTGCTTCTGGCTTCCTCAAATTCTTCTAAAAAAGGGACACGCAGTGCGGCATCCTGCGCGGGAGCGGTCGCCGGGAAAAGCAGGCGCATGACCCAGGGCAGCGGCAGCGCAAGAAAAAGCCAGGGCCATTCAAAATGAATCATCGTTTGCCCGCCTTTAAAAGAGGTAAGGCCTGAATCCAGTGCGTACATAAAAAGATGAGTTTGTCGCCGTCAATTTCTACCTTTGGCTGATAGGGGGCGGTGATCAATATGCGCCCCGTCCCTTCGCTGAAGCGGTCGCTAACCTTTCCCCAATCCAGGCATCCGTCCAAAAAGTTTAACCAGGGCTCGCCGGTGAGTCCGGCGACTTCGGCACGGGGAAAATAACTTAAACAGATGCGGCGGATCAAAATCGACAGGGATTTCGCCAGGCGCTGTGCGTCGTGATCCGATGCAAAATTAGCCGAAATCTCTTTGAGCGCTTTCAGGGCGGCCACACGCACACTACGGCGGCGCTGTATTGTACGAAAGGCAAGAATAGAACAAAAGAGGAGAATTATGAGCCCAAGCAATGCCCACCAGCCGGGTGCGGGTGGCCACCAGGAGACGGGCTCGGGCAGGTGGATGTCCCGCAAGGGTAAAGTCTCTGTTTCTCCCATTACCGGCTTCCCCGTTTAAGGCCGAGTCCGCGCTGCAAGGTCAGCAGTAAGTCGTCGGATGTAGCACAGGGCAGATAAGAAAGGCGGTAACGACGACAAAGATCTTTCAGGCGTTCGGCGCGTTGTTGAAATTTGTATTGATAATCCTCACAGAGGGCTTTGCTGGTGGTGTCCAGCGAGATTTCCCGTGTGCCGTTGCTGATGCGGTAAAGGCCTGCGGGCGGCAAGGCTTTTTCGAAGGCGTCGTAAATAAAGACGAGAACGACATCGTTGTGACGTGCCAGTTGCCCCAGGTGTTGCTCAGCCACTTCTCCCATCGCCCTGAAATCGCTGATTAAAAAAATCAGGCTTCCTGGATGGGCGACACGCCGAAGCCGGATTAAGGCTTGTCGGGCGGCTTCTTCTCGATTGTTATTGGATGTCTTTTCTGTCCAGGCCGGATGGTCGACCAGGTGTTGAATGAAATGCAAGGCGCCTTTTTTCCCGCGCTGGGGCCGCATTTCCTGATGGTGTGTTTCTGAAAAAACGAGTCCGCCGAGTTGGTCTCCATGCTGAACAGCATTCCACGAAAGCAATGCGGCTGCACGTGCCGCCATGACGGATTTAAAACAGCCCCGCGTGGCAAAAAACATCGGGGCACGATAATCGACCCAAAACAAGACAGAGCGCTCCCGTTCTTCACGAAAGAGTTTTGTGTGAGGTTTACCTGTCCGGGCTGTGACCCGCCAATCGAGTGTCCGCACGTCGTCTCCGCTTTGGTAAGGCCGCGCTTCATCAAATTCCATGCCCCGCCCTTTAAAAGGAGAGAGGTATTGACCGCCTTGTTGCGAGCGGATTCTGGCTGTTTTTAAGGAGAGCTGTTCGGCCTGCCGGTTGAGGGCAATCAGGTCTGTTTTGCTGACCCGAACGGGACTTGTCGTCGTGTTGGCGTGTTCAGGTCTTGGCCCGGAGGAGGGTGTTTGCGATGCTGGTTTAGATTTTTTTAATCCAAATGGCATGGTCAGGGTTTAGGGTACAGCGATGCGGGAGATCAATTCCTCAATCAATCGATCGGGGGTAATGCCCTCCGCTTCCGCCTCATAGCTGAGTAAAACGCGGTGACGCAATACGTCATAAGCAATGGTTTGCACATCTTCCGGCGCGACAA
Organism: Nitrospirota bacterium; assembly: GCA_029261215.1. Classification (GTDB taxonomy): domain Bacteria; phylum Nitrospirota; class Nitrospiria; order SBBL01; family JAADHI01; genus JAADHI01. The sequence continues at coordinate 20,663 of JAJDBT010000041.1, forward strand.
ACTCGCGGCCGTCCAGCCAGGCATGGGCGCGTGCACAACGGTCGAGGGCGATGCTGGCCCGAGGGCTTGCCCCAAACTGTATCCATCGGGCCAGTGATGCGTCGTAGACTTCGGGATGCCGTGTGGCTAACACAATTTGCAGCAGGTAGTTTTCGATGTCTTTGGACATATAAATATCAAGGATGTCTTTCCGGGCCGAAAAAATGGCTTCTTGCGAGAGCGGAGACTCTGTTTTTTGACTACTTTGTCGTTCACGGGCTTCGCCGCGCGCCAGGTGGAGAATGGCCTGTTCCGATTCTGCATCTGGATAGTCGATGCGGACATGCATTAAAAACCGGTCGAGCTGGGCTTCGGGCAAGGGATAGGTCCCTTCCTGCTCTATCGGATTTTGAGTGGCCATGACCAGGAAGAGTTCCGGCAAAGGATAGGTGACTGAACCCACTGTAATCTGGCGTTCCGCCATGGCTTCAAGCAGGGCCGATTGCACCTTTGCGGGGGCCCGGTTTATTTCGTCGGCCAAAATCAGGTTATGAAAGAGCGGGCCTTTTTGAAATTGGAATGAACCGTCCTGCGGCCGAAAGATCTCGGTTCCGGTCAGGTCGGCGGGCAAGAGGTCGGGGGTGAATTGCACCCGGTGAAAATCGCCGTCAATCCCCTCGCCCAAGACCTTGATCGCCCTTGTTTTTGCCAGGCCCGGTGCGCCTTCGACGAGCAGGTGTCCATCTGCCAAAAGCGCGATGAGAAGCCGGTTGACGAGCAGGTGTTGTCCGATGATCTTCTGGCTAACGTGTTGATGTAATGTTTGAATGGCTTCCTGATGTGTCATGAGCATTCCTGATTAAGTTCGTCTAGTTAACCTGCTATTGTATAAGACTGACACTTCATTGACAAGACGTATCTTTTCTCGCGATTCCTCAGGCAAGAGACCCTCTTCTTGATGTTCTCCTGCCTGTATTGGTCTTGTCCGGGTTTTTATTTTATGGTGCTTGGGGCCATGATTTTTCGGTGAATGAATATGTAGATTACGACGAGGACGGTGAGTCCGAGCAGGAGTGAAGGAAAATACTCCCGAATACGGTGGCCCCCCTGAGTGACAAGGTCGGCGTAGCTCATGCCGGCTGTGAGTGAGGCAAAATAATACCCGGTGAATGCAAGCGCAGCGGCCCAGATTCCCGCACCCAAAAAGGTAAACAGAGTGAAACGGAAAAGGGGCATTCGTGCCAGGCCGGCCGGGATCGAAATGAGTTGTCGAATACCCGGCAGGAGACGGCAGATAAAAGTCGCGATTTCGCCGTGCCGGTTAAATATTTCTTCAGCACGTGCGATCGTTGGGGGAGCAAGGAAAAAGTATTTGCCATAACGATATAAAAAAGGCCGCCCCAGCTTTAAAAACAGAAAGTAGTTGATGTAGGCCCCAATAAGGGAACCGATCACGCCGCAGAGAATAACGATGGAGAGATCCAGGAACGGGGATCGAAAGAATAACTCGCCGCGATAGGCCAGAAATCCGGCCGGAATCATGACGATTTCGCTTGGGAAGGGAATAAAGGAGCTTTCTATTGTCATGAAGATCAAAACAAATAAAAAGCCCCATAAATAGGCATATTGCACGCCCCACTCAATGTACTGGATAAAGAAGTGTGTCATAAATGCCTAATCCTGCAATGAAACCGCCTGTTCGCCTAAAATACCGCGTTTAGAGGCGATTGATCTTCTTCCGTAAGCGTGAATACGCCCGGTCGCTCAATGACTTCCGGGCTTGTCTTTTATGATGACTGGACGGTTTCTAATCGGGGGTCGTCTTGTCTTTGTTCCTATTTTTTATACTTCTCGTTATAGTCCTGAATCGAGGCCAGAATGACGGCTTCCGCGTGGGCTTTTCCGTAGGCTTCCCCGATGACCACCCGGTTCTCTTTTCCTGGGACGAGTTTGTAGGTTAAAAAGTAGTGTCGGACCCGCTCAACCAGAATATCAGAAAACTCAGCAATATCCGTAATGTCTCCCCATATGGCGTCTTTTTCGACCACCGCGATAATTTTGTCATCGGCTTCCCCATCGTCAAGCATGGGAATCCCGCCAATGACGCGTGCCTTGATCAGAATTTCGGCTCTGGAAATGGGCCGTTCACTAAAGACGCAAATATCCAATGGATCGCCGTCGCCGATTTCAGAGCCTTCCATCAGCTTTGCTACCCCGTCGCCACAATAGGTTTGTGGAATGAACCCATAGAGTGACGGCAGTTGTGAGGATGCGCGCAGTGGACGGTCAAGGCTGAGATACCCTGTTTTTTTGTCTATCTCATATTTAACCGTGTCATTGGGCGTCATTTCGATATAGGCGCACACGGTGTGCGGTGCCTCAGGGCCAATTTCCAGGCCATGCCAGGGGTGGGGACGGGATTCAAAAAAATGTTCGCTCATTTAAGACCTCTTCTATATTTTAGGTTAACGCTATTGAGTCCGGCGCTTTTTGCTAAAGCAGCCGAGTAGTGTAGGGATTGCTGCTTAAAAAGGCAAGGGATGCGCTTGGGCTGATTCAATCTCTTCGGCGATTTTCTCCGCCGCGCCCATCGGATCGGGATCATCATAAATGGGACGGCCGATCACGAGATAATCCGCTCCGCTTGAAATGGCTTCATTGGGGGTCATTGTCCGGCGTTGGTCGTCATTGCCAATGTGTGACCACGCTGGGCGAATACCGGGAGTGACAATCGTGAGCCTTTCTCCAAAACGTTGTTTCAATTGTGCGGCCTCATGACCGGAGGCGACGACCCCGGCGGCCCCGGCTTCTTTGGCGATCTCTGCCAGCGCAAGAACGCGGGCGGCGATTGCGGTCTTATCATCCGAACCCGTGTGTTCTTTTTTCCCCTGGCTGGTCAAGGCGGTGACGCCGAGAATATCTGTCCCTCCCTGCATGGCTTCAACCACAGACTGGATGACGCGTAGGCCGCCTGAGGTGTGTACCGTTAAAAATCGCACCCCTGGGACTTCAGCCCGGAGGACTGCGGCGGCGCGTCCGACCTGCATTGGGGTGTCGTAGAGTTTTAAATCGAGGAAAATCTGCCCCCCTCCGCTTAAGTCTTCAATTTGCTCAATCACCTGAATGCCTTCTCTAATAAACAGAGTCAGGCCCACCTTAAAGAGGCCGACATGGTTTTTTAAGCGCGTAATCAGGGGGCGCGCCATACTCAAGGAATCGGTGTCCAATGGAAGAATGATACGATCTTTTGCCTGGAGGGGTCTGTTCTTCAATGGTTTTGCCAGCCGGGATTAAACATGAATCCAGAAAATAGTACGGGAGGCCTGAATTGAAGTCAAGAATTGTGAGTAGACTTTCTTGACTTGAAATTTCAAAAATCCTAGGATACGCTCCAGCGGAGTGGGATCTCAAACGGTCTCTTGATAGAGATGTGCCTTAAAATAAAGAAAAAGGGTGTTGTTGGATGAAAATTGCAGTGATCGGAGCAGGGAGTTGGGGGACCGCATTGGCATGGCTGTTGTGCTGCCCTCGTGAAGAAGAGAGGGCCTGCGATGTTTCGCTTTGGGCCTATGAAAAAGAGGTTGTGACGTCGATCAATACCCATCATGAAAACAAAAGCTATCTCCCTGGAACATCCCTTCCGAAAAACCTGGTGGCGAGCTCTGATATACAAGCTGTTTTGAGCGATGCAGATTGGGTGTTGTTTGTCGTTCCTTCGCATGTTTCACGGAATGTTTTGTCATTGATGCGTCCCTGGCTTTCCCACAAAACGCCTGTGATTAGCGCGACGAAAGGGATTGAACGCAAAAGCTTAATGCTGATGTCTGACGTGATCTGTGAAGAACTGGGGCGAAAAACAACAGATCAGATTGCAGCTTTGTCAGGGCCGAGCTTTGCGAAAGAGCTGGTGTGTTCACACCCGACGGCGGTTTCCTTGGCCTGTGAAAACCATCGACTGGCGCTTCGTATCCAAAAAGCCTTCGCAACCTCATTTTTTAAAATATTTTTATGTCCAGACTTGATCGGGGTTCAATTGGGGGGCGCGCTCAAAAATGTCATCGCCATTGCAGCCGGAGGTTCTGATGGGCTGGGTTTCGGCTCCAATACCAAGGCGATTTTAATTACCCGTGGACTTCGGGAAATGGCGCGTCTTGGCATTGCGATGGGTGCAGACATCAATACCTTTTACGGCCAGTCCGGCATGGGCGACCTTTTTTTGACTTGTAGCGGAGGGCTTTCCCGAAATCGAAAGGTGGGCGAAGAAATTGGAGCGGGCAAGACGCTTGAAGAAATTCAGAAATCGATGAAAACGGTTGCGGAAGGAGTGTATACGACGGAATCAGCATTCGCGCTTTCCAAAAAATATAAAGTGAAAATGCCGATTACGCAAGAAATTTATCATGTGCTTTTTGAGGGAAAACCAGCGAGGCAAGCCGTGATGGACTTAATGTCGATGGCACGAGGAGAAGAAATACCGCTTGAAGTCAAGAAAACAAAAAAATCGTCCCGCGGTAAATAACAGATTGGATTGTTCTGGCGTATTGAAAGGACGAGGGTGGAATCCCTCTAAGTGCGGTCGTACTGCTTATCTACTTGCTTTTTAAGCCTTGTCCGCGTATTGTCTATCGAGTATGCCAATAGAATTTTGCTCTCTCCCGATACATCCGCTCGTTCTGCAAGGAATCGACAAATTAGGTTTTAAGGCCTGTACGCCGATACAGGAGGAGAGCCTTCCGCTGACCCTTGCCGGAAAAGACGTTGCAGGTCAGGCCCAGACGGGCACGGGCAAAACCGCTGCTTTTTTAATATCGCTTTTCACCCGTTTACTCGAAAAACCGGCCAGGCCCATCACAAAACGCTCATCTCCTCGCGCAATCATCATCGCGCCGACCCGTGAATTGGTTGTTCAGATTTATGAGGAGGCTAAAATGATCGGTGTCTCTACCGATTTTAGCCTGCTTGCAGTTTATGGCGGAGTCGATTACGAAAAGCAGAGAGATGAACTTTCTGCGGGTACGGATATCCTGATTGGGACGCCCGGCCGTTTGATCGACTATTTTAAACAGAAAATCTATGACCTCAGGCGAGTGGACATATTGGTGATTGATGAAGCGGACCGTATGTTTGACATGGGTTTTATCGCCGATCTCCGGTACTTGTTACGCAAATTACCTGCTTTCAATCAAAGGCAATCCATGCTTTTTTCGGCGACCTTGTCGTTTCGGGTGATGGAAATGGCCTATGAGCATATGAACAATCCCCTAAAGATCGAAGTGACGCCTGAGCAGATGACCGCTGAGAAAATCGATCAGATCTTGTTTCATGTGGAGCGCTCCAAGAAGCTGGCATTGCTTTTAGGACTCCTTAAGAGGGAAGCCTGGGAGCGCATTCTGCTTTTTGTGAACACAAAACATCAGGGAGAGACCCTTGCCCGTCGATTGACTGAACAAGGGTATCCGGCCAAAGCGATTACAGGTGATTTACCCCAGAAAAAAAGGCTGCGATATTTAGAGCAGTTTAAGGGAAATGAAATCAATATCCTTGTCGCGACGGATGTGGCTTCTCGCGGGCTTCATATCGACGGGGTAGATCTCGTGGTGAACTACGATTTTCCCCAAGACCGTGAGGCCTATGTCCACCGAATTGGACGAACAGCCCGTGCCGGTGCGATCGGCAAGGCCATCAGTCTTGCGGATGAAGAATATGTGATGAGTCTTGAGGAAGTTGAAACCTATATTGAGCAGAAAATTCCTGTCGAATGGCCTGATGACGACCTTTTTATCAAACCCAAATATGTCCCACGCCCGAAAACACAAGAAAATAAACCCGCACCGAAAAAATATCCCCCTCAAAATAAGAATAAATCTGGTCGCAGACCGCAATCCAGTTCAAGCGCTCGGTCTCGCCGACCCGAGATGCCTAAACAAAAATAGTTCATTGAATTTGTAAGTCGGGTCTAGCGGATCGCGTGAAGTCTCTGTCGAGTTTGTTTTGCACGAAAGGAGGCCTTTCTTGCGGCAATCAAGGCCATTTGTCCGTTTCCTTGCTCCCCCAGTTTGACGGCTTCCTTGGCTTTTTCCAGGGTCTCTTTAATCGAGTCGATCAGTCCCTCTTTGCCTTGTTTTAATGTCGCGGGATTTGCGGCTTCAACCTGTTCAAGGAGGATTTCGGTCCGTTCAACCATCTTTTTCCCATAGAGGACGATTTCGTGTGTATGGCCGTCACTGCCGTGCATGACCATGTCCTGTGAAGACCGGTAGACCTGGTTTGCCAATTGACGAATGGGATCAATGGGGTCTTCTGCGGCATAGCCCAATGTGAGCGTCAGTTGTATGAAAACAGACAGGAATATGAGGAAACGATACTTTTGCATTTGAACCTCAGATGGTGTAAAAATTAGCACGCTAAGTCCATAAAGATCAATAGACAGGTTGGAAAACACATGAATAAATTGAGTATTTATCTGCTTTTCGTTCTCACTCTCATGCTCGGCACGGTTTCTATCGAGCCGCTGTTTGCTCAAGAAGGGAAAATTCCGAGCCGTTGGCGCGTCAAACAGGGTGAAGTCAGTTCGGCTGCGCTTTGGGGGACATACTTCGTCGATAAAGACACCGGCTGGGCGGTCGGCGCCAGCGGAGTGATTCTTCACACATCCGATGGCGGGAAACATTGGGCCGCGCAATACCGGCAGCGCGGCGAACGATTTTTTGATGTTCATTTTGTAGATAAAAAGAATGGGTGGGCCGCAAGCTGGTCGGGCGATGTTTATCACACAAGCGATGGAGGTGAAAACTGGGAGAGGCAGAAAGGCCCGGTTGTCATCTGGCTCTGGAATATCTTTTTTACAAATGCCAAAACTGGCTGGGCCGTTGGTGCTCAGGGAACCGTTATTCACACAAAAGATGGCGGAAAAACCTGGAATCTAAAGGACATCGGCTTTAAAAACGGGCCACTGCTAGAGGTTTATTTTTTAAATGAACAAAAAGGGTGGATCGCAGGTTGGGATGGAAAGATTTTTCATACCAACAACGGCGGAAAAACGTGGGTTCCACAAGACAGCGGGACAAAAATTCCTCTGGAAGGCATCTTTTTTGTAGACGAAAAGCACGGTTGGGCAGTCGGACGTCGCGGCGTTATACAGCATACAAAGGACGGCGGAAAAACCTGGGTGGCTCAGGAGAGCAATTTTCATACCTCCATGTTGCTGGGGGTGAAGTTCGCTACCCCAAAATTGGGCTGGATTGCCGGAGGCTCAGGTGTTTTTCTCAGGACAGAAAATGGCGGGGAAACCTGGCAGGCGGTGGAGGTGCCCACCGATAAAACAATGGAAGGGGTCTCGTTTGCAGACGCACAACACGGTTGGGCTGTCGGCTGGGGCGGTTTTGTGATTCATACTGCGGATGGCGGTAAAACCTGGGTCTCACAAAACTTTGGGTTTAATGACCGTCTTTTTAGAGTCTATTTTTATAATGACAAACATGGGTGGATCGTCGGAGAAGCGGGGACGATCATGCACACGCGTGATGGCGGCGAGACCTGGGATTTTCAGGAAAGCGGGACAGAGGAATGGTTGTTCGGTGTTTATTTTGTTACTGAAAAAGAAGGCTGGGCCGTCGGAGCCCTTGGGGTCATCCTGCATACGAACAATGGCGGAAATACCTGGGAAGTTCGAGCAAAAGTAACAGAAGGGGGTTTTGAGTCTGTTTATTTTCTTAATCGAAAAACAGGTTGGATTGTCGGTGAGTCCGGTCTGGTGTTTAAAACGGTCGATGGTGGAAAAACCTGGAAATTGCAATTTAGCCATGTGACAGTGACATTGACCGATATCGTTTTTTCAGATGAAAAAAATGGCTGGCTCATCGGGGATGGCGGTAAGATTATGCGCACCAAGGACGGTGGTGAAAACTGGGTTGAGTTCTCTCTGCCCTTCAATGACATGTATGCTAAAATCCTTTTTGACGGTTCAAAACGCGGGTGGATTGTCGGAGGAAACGGAATCATCCTAAAAACCAACGATGGTGGGGAGCATTGGGCGCTCCAGCGTGGATTTACAACAGAATCACTTTGGGGCATTGTTATGCATGGCGATGAAGGCTGGGCCACAGGAGATCTGGGTGTGATGGGCTACACCTCGGATGGTGGAGAAACCTGGACTGCGGTTGAGAGCGGGACGGTCCAACGGATCACCGGCTTGTATTTTATCTCAAAAAACAAAGGATTTGCGGTCGGAAAGGGCGGACTTATTCTGCAATATCATGGTCAATCCGTGACAAAACAAGCGGGACGTGTCCCCTGATATGGATTCCCTGACAGACCGAAGATCAGAGTGGTTTGTTCCTCAGTTTGGCCCTCTTAAATTTCGTATTTTTATCGGTCTTTTGTTTTTACCTTATACGGGCATGGTGCTCGCTTTCACGGTGATCGGGGCGATGCTGGCCGAAACGATTTATTGGGATCGTGTCGCAGCGATTGTAACGATCTACTTTTTTGGTTTGGGCATTGCCGCACACGCGCTGGATGCGATTGGCGGAAAAACAGAAAAACCCTGGGGAAATCATTTTTCCAAAAAATCTTTGTGGCTTCTTTCTATTTTTTCTTTAATGCCAGCCTACGGTCTCGGGCTTTATTATATTTTCACACATACGCCTTATCTTGCCGTCATCGCCGTTTTGGAAGGTTTTTTTCTTTTTTCTTATAATCTGGAACTTTTTAAGGGGCGTTTTCACACGGATGGGTGGTTTGCTTTTTCCTGGGGCGTGTTGCCGGTATGGGCGGGGTATATGATTCAGACCAATCACCTGTCTGTGTCAGCGCTTATTTGGGGGGTAGCGATGGGATTGCTCAGTTATGTTGAGATCAACGCATCCCGGCCCTATAAAGCCATAAAACGATCGGGGACAAAAATTCATCTGGATTTTCAAAAGCGATATGAACACATTTTAAAAGGGATCAGCCTCGGCGTAATCTGTCTTGCCCTGGGGATGGTGATTTGGCGGATGGGTCTTTAAAAGAGATTGATAATAGGCATGTTTCCGGCTAAGATAACCAGAATCTTGGTGATGGAGGACTTAAGGCTGATGGACGTTTATGCATCACGTTGAACTATTGATTTTTGACTTGGACGGAACCTTAATTGACTCAAAAAAGGATATCGCCCGCTCGGTGAATCTGACGTTTCGGGATCTTGGTCTGCCTGAAAAACCACAAGAACTGATATACAGTTATGTCGGAAACGGCGTTCGCCAGTTAATCCTTGATGCCGTGGAAGGAGGGGACGCTAAGCTTGTGGACGAAGCTCTGGAGCGTTTCGAGGAACACTACCTTTCACATCTTTTAGATGAAACAACCCTCTTTCCCGGAATCGTCGAGGTGCTTAAACACTTTGAGCATAAAAAAATTGCCGTGGTCACCAACAAACCGACACATTATACAGACAAGATTATCGCCGGACTCCATTTATTTGAGTCATTCGATTGCATTATTGGGGCCGGGCCGATTCTGCAACTGAAACCGCACCCTGAAATGCTGCTAAAAACATTGGAGAAACTGGATGTTGATGCGGGAAAAACGGTGATGATCGGAGATTCCCTAAATGATATCCATGCCGCAAAGGCGGCGGGAACCCTTTCTTGCGGTGTGGCTTATGGTTTTGGCAGTGCCGAGGAGTTAAGATCTGCGGATCCAGATTTTCTGATTGAGTCCAGTCATGAATTAATGACCCTTTTTTCTTGATGAATGTGGTTTTTTCAATAAGGAGTCTTTATGAAGAAGTGGTTTTTTCCCGTAGTTGCATTTATCCTGATTCCGATCACGGTTTCTGCGCAAAGCCTTGCGGATCGCGTTGTCGAACATACTCTGTCGAATGGTCTCCGGGTCTTGATGGTCGAACGGCATCAGGTTCCGACGGTCGCCCTGCGTATCATTTACAGAGTGGGGGGCGCGAACGAGGTCAACGGAAATACCGGGATCGCGCACCTTTACGAACACATGGCCTTTAAAGGCACAAAGACCATCGGGACAAAAAATTACGCCGAAGAAAAGCTCATACTGGAAAGAATTGAAACCGTCTATGACGCGATGGAATCTGAAAAAAGAAAAGGCATTGATGCCGATCAGGAACGCTTGACGGAACTGGCAGCACAATTTGAATCACTTCAAAATGAAGCGCGGGCGTTTGTGATCCCCAATGAATTTGGAGAGATTTATGATCGAAATGGCGCAGTCGGATTTAACGCCTCCACTGGGAAAGACGTCACCAATTATATGGTGAATTTTCCGGCAAATCGTCTTCCGCTCTGGATTGCCGTTGAATCGGATCGTATGGCCAATCCCGTCATGCGGGAATTTTATAAAGAGAGAGATGTGGTGATGGAGGAAAGACGCCGGAGTGTGGAGAGCAATCCGGGTGGGAAGCTTTACGAAACGTTTATTGCGACGGCATTTGCGGCACATCCCTATGGGAACCCTGTCCTCGGATGGCCTTCCGATGTCAGCAATTTATCCGCAAGCGAAACAAGCGCATTTTTTAAGACATATTATGGTCCCAGCAATACGATTATCGCCATCGTGGGAGACTTTAAGGTTGATGAGGTGATCCCGCAATTGGAAAACGCCTTTGGCAAAATTCCATCCGCTCCGCCGCCCCCTTTGGTGAAAACCATTGAACCACCACAACGAGGTGAACGCAGGGCCGAGGTGGTCGATGACGCAAATCCGCAGCTCATGATCGGATTCCACAAACCGGACTTGCATCATCCCGATGATCCTGTTTTTGATGTCATTGATTCCCTGCTTTCAATGGGGAGAACTTCGCGGCTTTATAAAAAACTGGTTGTTGAAAAAAAGATTGTCGTCTCGGTGTCGTCCGGCGCCGGTACCCCCGGCGCCCGTTTTCCGAATCTCTTTATGGTTTCTGCGACCCCCCGTGCACCGCACACGACAGAGGAAGCCGAAGCGGCCATCTACGAAGAATTAAATCGTTTGAAAGAGGAAGGCCCGACACAAAAAGAATTGGACAAAGTGATTACCAATATCGATGCCTCGCTCATTCGCTCACTTCAGTCCAATAGTGGCTTAGCGGGCCGTTTGTCTTATTTTGAGGCTGTGGCCGATGATTGGCGTTACACCATGAGAAATCGGGATGCCATTGCCAAGGTCACGGCGGAAGATGTGAAACGCGTGGCCAAGGCCTACTTTACAAAAAAGAACAGAACGGTGGCTACTTTGGTGCAACAGGGCGCCTCTGAAGTGACTGAGGGAGGGGGTCTGTGAACCAAGCGCTTTTAAGCAAAATATCTCGCATGGTATGTTCTGTCCTTGCTGGGTTTTTTCTTGTTTCGTGTACCTCGCTTTCGGGGACCTTGCGAAGGATTAATCCTAAAGAAATGACCTTCGCCCCGATTGTATTTCAACCCCCGAAAGCCGATAAAGTGACCTTGTCGAACGGGATGACAGTGTATTTACTGGAGGATCATGAACTGCCTCTGATTCAATTACAGGCGACGATTCGCACCGGCTCGATTTATGAACCGGCTGACAAAATTGGTTTGGCAAGTATCACGGGCAGCGTGATGCGATCTGGTGGAAACCGTAGTCATGCAAGTGAAGACCTGGATGAGATTCTGGATCAGATTGCGGCCCAATTGTCTGTTGGAATCGGTCGGGACTCCGGCAGTGCCTCATTAGATACTTTAAAAAAGGATTTTGATCTGGGTTTACAGCTCTTTGTTGAAACCCTTCGTTTCCCGGCGTTTGAAGCCGAAAAACTGACCATCGCCAAAAATCGGGCCCTCGAATCGATCCGCCGCCGAAATGATCAGCCATCCGGCATTGCCACACGAGAATTTTTTAAACAGCTTTATGGCGAAGACAATCCCTACGCCCGTGAAAGAACGATTGAGACGATTCATGCGATCACGCGGGCCGACTTGGCAGACTTTCATCAGCGCTATTTCGCCCCGAATAATATGATTCTGGGCGTGACGGGTGATTTTGAAAAAGCGGAGATGATTGCGAAACTGGAAAAGGCCTTTGAAGGATGGGCGCCAACAAAAATCGACCTTCCTGCTGTTGCCCCGGTGAAAGAGCGTATGAATGGCGCGGTGTATAAAATCAGTAAATCGATTCCGCAGACCCAGGTTCGCATCGGGCATCTCGGCATTAAACAGGCAAATCCCGACTTTTTTGCGCTTTCGGTCATGAACGATATTTTGGGTTCGGGCGGATTGACCAGCCGACTTTTTCAGGACGTGCGAACGCGTCAGGGTTTGGCCTATTCCGTGGGCAGCGCTTTTCAGCCCGGTAAGCTGGAGCGGGGCTTTTTTCTGGCTTACGGTGCAACACGGGCGGAAAAAAGCCTTCAAGCCATTCACAGCATGATCAGGCAAATTGCAATTATTCGTGAGGCGGAAGTGACGGATGAAGAGCTTTCCCGTGCGAAAGAAGCTTTTCTCAATTCATTTATCTTTTCTTTTTCGTCGCCTGCTCAAATTGTGGGCCGACAGGTTTCACTGGCTTATTATGGTTTGCCCGAAGATTTTCTGGAGCAATATCGGGACAATGTTGAAAAAGTGACAAAGGCCGATATACTGCGCGTCGCAAAAAAATACCTGCACCCGGATCGACTGATTATGATGATTGTGGGCGATGAGTCTCTCTTCGACAAACCCCTGACTGATTTGGGAAAGGTGGAAGAGATTGTGTTAAAGCCATAAGCAGATGTTAAGTGCCGGGATATGTTGTTATATAAAGACGAAGCTGAAAAATTAATAAAAGTATTTCATACATCAACTCTTAATGAGTTAAAAGGTGTACGCGAGCTACTTGACTCCTTGGAAAATGAAGACGATTGGTCTTTTGTTATCAAAGTCCAGATGTTGATTGAGGCTACAATTACAGAATTAATCGTCACTTCCATCGGTGAGAACAATTTTCAACCTGTCATGATAAGGCTTCCTCTGTTGGACGAAGAATATGGGAAACTGAAGATCACAAAAGACTTGGACTTAACCTCGCCTGAAGAGCGCAATTTTATTGCAAAAATGGCATCTTTAAGAAATATTCTGGCTCATAATATCTCCTTCATCACCTTCTCTTTTAATCAATATTTTGGTGAATTGGATGAAGGCAAACTCAAATCGTTTCGCAGTGCAGTCTGTTGGTTTGCCAAAGATATGGCACTTAAGAAACAATGGACGCACATATTTCAAAAATCCCCAAAGACGGTTATCTGGGTGTCAGTTTTTCTCTTAGTTGTGAACATGCTCACGACAATGAAGGGGATTAAAAGCAGGAAGGGTATCAACGATTTGGGAAAAACGACAACCTCTCAATTGTTGGAAGATGTTCTATAGCGACACTTAAGGGGTCGCTCAAGCTGCCCCCTAAACGCGTAGTTTCTTTTTTCTTTGAGTTATGGGATGGTGAGGAAGCATATTTATAAATGTGGGTGATCAAAAGCAATGTTGTTCTCCCTTTTTTTTCAAGGAATCTAATTTAAAATGATGTTGCACCGGCTTAAATTAAAGGTCGTTTACGGCGATGCCCTTAAAGCGGACAAGGCCTCAAATCGCTTGAAAATGCGGGTGATTCTCATCTCCGGTTTTGCGGTTTTTCTGCCTTTTTTAGGGATTACCTACTTTTTGTTCTCCGAAACCCGCGTGACAAAATTATTGATTATCGGTTTGCTGTCAGCCCTCTCCTGCGTGCCCGTGGTGCTCTATGCCTATTCAAAAGGATTTGGCCGCCCACTCCGTGAGCTTTGGCAGGAAAGGCCGGAAGAGCTAACGTGGCTTTCAATCAAGATCGGTTTTTTATACGGCTTTGCGCTGTATTGGATGATTTTGGGCATCGTGGAGTTTCTCTTTGGGTACCAATCCTTTCGGGCCGCATTGATCAGTTTTGTAGCGAGTGCGGCCGCGCGGGATGGGTTTGAAATCGGGTATTTACGCCGCTTACAGCAATCCGGCGCGGCAAAGATGAAAATTTTCCCCGATGACCGTTCGATCCGGGAAATGTTCCCCGTCGCGGCGCAAAAAATTGTCATGCTCGTTTCGACCGCCATTATCGGCGGCGCCTTGACCGGACTTTACCTCGGACCACTTTTACCTAATCCGCGTCATCAGTCGCTTGCCGTGGGCATTGCCGTCGGCGTGGTTGCTACACTGGCTTATGCCTGGGCGATGGATGTGCCTCCGTCGAGACGCGCCCTGATTCGGTATTTTATCTGGCCGGGTTTTACGATGGCGGTAACTTATTTTTTAATTTTGGCCTACCTCTTAAGAATCATTTTTCAAATTACACTGTCTCCGGCGGCCGATCTGGCGTTGCTGATGTCGGTCTGTGCCGGATGGTTGACCCTTGAATCGCTCTTTGTCGCGTACTTGCAGTGGGGTAAAACGGTTGTTTCTCCTGTGGTCTCGAGTGAAGAGCTGAATGAAGTGACCTCCTAAACAGAACACTTCGGAAAGTGCTGAAAACTGAGTGGACATTTTTCGCCTTAAGAGCATCCATCATTTGGTCTTTTTATCCGCCATGTTCTTTTTCATGGTCTCGTGCGCGGGTGTTCAAAAACAGGGTTTGAACGGAAGATTTCAAGGGCAATCCACATTCTCCGATTTGACGATTCAATCCCAGACGGAAGCCATTGAAATGACCTTTGATGCGTTTGAGGATGAATTTGCAAGCATTCCTGAAAAAACGGTGTTTGATCCACTCTCCGGTTATAACCGGAGAATGACTCAATTCAACGACAAACTTTTTGACTATGTGATTTCGCCAGTTTCCAGAGGATATCATTTTATCGTGCCTGAAGGCGGGCGAATTGGGGTACGCCGCTTTTTCAAAAACCTCTTTTACCCCCTGCGTTTCATTAATAATGTGTTGCAAGTAAAATATGATAAAGCCGCAATTGAAACGGCCCGTTTTATCATCAACAGTACCGTTGGCCTGCTTGGGTTTTTTGATCCTGCTGAAGAATGGCTGGGGCTTAAAGCCTATCCCGAAGATTTTGGTCAGACCCTCGGTGTTTATGGGGTGGGTCCCGGTTTTCATATTGTGTTGCCGTTTATCGGGCCTTCAAACCTTCGAGACACCATCGGTCTGATTCCCGACACCTATTCTGTTCCCATCACCTATATTCCCGAAATGAAGATTTCAGGCACCTCGGATTCAGACAAAACACTGATCGCCGTTGGCGTGGAGTCTTACAGAAGGTTAAACAGCGCATCTTTGAGTCTTGAGGAGTATGAAAGTCTCAGGCGGGACGCACTTGATCTTTATACGTTTTTGAGGGATGCTTATGAACGAAATCGGGCGGCGCAAATCAAGGAGTGATACATGAAAAAAGCAGCATTTGTTTTAATTGGAATCATGCTCATGGTGGAACCGGCTTTTGCCGATGATCTTGCTGAAGTGGATTCTTTTTTGAAAGAACGATTGAATCGCATTATGGGTTTGCTTCAGGATAAAAATCTCGAAAAATCGACCCGGAACGACAAAATCGTTGTCATTATTACAGAGGCCTTTGATTTTGATACGATGGCGAAACTCACGCTGGGAAAAAAATACTGGCCCGGATTGAGCACAGCGGAAAAGGCCCGTTTTACCGAATTGTTTGTCGGGCGGCTGAAAGCTTCCTATCTTGAAAAACTCAATCTTTACGATGATGAAACAATTGTCTACAGCAAACCAGAGCAAGTGAATAACAAGGTTCAAATGATGACGGAGCTTGTCTCGAAGGACAACAAAATTACCATGCGCTATAAACTCTATAAACCGAGTAAAGCGGGGTGGAAGGTTTATGATGTGGAATTGGAAGGCGTGAGTCTTATCACCACTTACCGCTCCCAGTTTAATGAGGTGCTGCAGACCGGAACGATGAAAGACCTTTTTGCCAAACTGGAACGGCCCGAAGGCAAGTAGCCGCCTTCTCTCTTAATCAGCTGGTTTCAATGAAATCCCCGCATTCAATAGTAGAACGCCTCTTTGATCGAATTGTTCTTTCGCATCCCGGAATCGTCTTGCTGGTCATCCTGGTTTTTATTGCCTTTATGGGGTATCAGGCGACAAATTTTCAGCTGGATGCTTCGGCAGACACGCTGATTTTGGAAGATGATCAGGATCTGCGCAACACAAGGGATGTGGTGGCGCGCTATGGCGAACAGGATTTTGTCGTCGTCACCTATACACCGAAAGGCGATATTTTTTCGCCGGAAACCTTGGCCCGGATTGAGGAACTTCAGTCAGATCTGGCGGCCCTCGACGGAGTGGATTCCGTGCTGTCGATGTTGGATGTGCCGCTTTTGGAAAGTCCGCCGATTCCGATCAAGGAACTGTCAAAAAATATCATAACGCTCAGATCAACCAAGGCCGATTTGTCCCTCGCAAAGGTCGAGTTTCAAAATAGTCCGATTTATCAAAACCTCCTGATCAGCCCCGATTTGAAAACAACGGCGCTCCAGGTGATTTTTCCTGTCAATACCGAGGGCAGGGCTTTACTTGAAAGGCGCACCGCGCTTCGCGAGAAGGAACGCGAAGGTCTTCTGAACGCCACAGAACAAGAAGAATATGAGAAGGTGAGGTCTGGTTTTCGTGCGCACAGTGAAAAGATGAAAGGCGTTCGACATCATAACATTGCCGAGATTCGCAAGGTGATGGACCGCTACCGAAATGATGGCGATCTTTTTTTAGGCGGCGTTAGCATGATCGCGGATGACTTGATCACCTTTATTAAAAAGGATTTGAAACTGTTTGGAATGGGCGTCCTCTTTTTTCTGATTATTACCTTAAAAGTGATTTTTGGACGCACGCGATGGATTTTGATCCCTTTGTTGTGTTGCTTTTTTTCCACATTGGCGATGGCCGGGTTTTTGGGATTATTTGGCTGGGAAGTGACGGTGATCTCATCCAACTTTGTGTCCCTGCAGTTGATTATTACGATGGCCATTACCATCCACCTCATTGTGCGTTACCGGGAATTGGACGAAGCGCTTCCCGAAGCCAATCATCGGGAACTGATTCTTAAAACAGTTTCTTCCATGTTTAAACCCTGTCTTTACGCGGCGCTTACCACCATCGCGGGTTTTGCCTCATTGGTGCTGAGCAATATATTGCCGGTGATTAATTTTGGCTGGATGATGATCGCAGGCATCAGCGTTTCTTTGATACTGACTTTTCTGATCTTTCCTGTAGTACTCATCTTTTTTGATAAAGCCGTCTCGGATGCTTCATCAAAGCCGAGCTTCCCATTGACCTCTATTTTTGCCAACTTTACAGCAACGAAGGGCCGTCTTATCATGGTCATCAGTGGGCTGGCTTTTTTATTTAGTTTTGTCGGGATTTCGCAGCTTATTGTCGAAAACAGCTTTATCGATTATTTCAAACAATCGACCGAAATCTACCAGGGCATGAAGTTAATCGATCAAAACCTGGGCGGGACAACCCCCTTGGATGTCATTATCAATTTTGATGATCCCAATGCCCAGAGCCAGCCCGATGCTGCTACAAGCTCTCCAGTTACAAAAAGTGGTTCGAGTGAGTTTGACGATTTTGACGAATTTGAAGAAGAGGAAAATTCGGATAAATATTGGTTTACGGAAGACAAAATGGCCTTGATTCAAAAAATCAATGCCTATCTCAATGATATGCCCGAGACGGGAAAAGTCCTGTCGCTCGGCACTATGCTTCAGGTGGCCGAGAAACTGAATGATGGCAAGCCGCTCGACAATTTCGAGCTGGCGGTGCTTTATGAAAAACTGCCCAGAGATATTGTGTCACTGGTGCTTACGCCTTATGTTTCTATTGAGCACAATCAGGCGCGTTTTGCGATTCGTGTGCGGGATTCGGAACCCACGCTTAAACGTGATGCTTTTTTGAAAAAAATATACCATGACCTGACAAACTCCCTTGAACTGAAACCTGAAAATGTTCAGATCACCGGCATGATGGTCTTGTATAACAACATGCTGCAAAGCCTGTTTGATTCTCAGATTAAAACCCTTGGCGTGACGGTTGCGGCCCTGATTTTCATGTTTCTCATTCTTTTCAGATCCCTTAAGTTTAGTCTTATCGCCATCACGCCTAATTTGTTGTCCATCGGCATCGTGCTTGGCATGATGGGCTGGCTGGGTATTCCGCTGGATATGATGACCATTACCATCGCGGCCATCAGCGTCGGTATCGCTGTGGACGATACAATCCACTATATTCACCGCTTCAAACATGAGTTTCCTAAAGACCGGAACTACATCCAGACGATGCGGCGCTGCCATGAAAGTATCGGCTACGCAATGTATTACACCTCGATCACGATTGTGATTGGCTTTTCAATCCTCACGCTTTCCAACTTTATTCCCAGCATTTATTTTGGTCTGTTGACGGGTCTTGCGATGGTGATCGCCCTCATCGCGGCGATGACGCTGCTTCCTCAGCTCATTATTCTTATTAAACCGCTTGGACCGGAAGGGCGGATCCAGGGGCCAGGGCATTCTGAATAATGGGGTTTTATGACAGCCATATTTTGCCGAAGCTGTTGCATTTTGCCTGCGGATTGGGCGTGGTGAATGATCAGCGGGAAAAAGTCGTGCCTTTCGCCGTCGGGCAGGTCCTGGAAGTGGGGATCGGCTCAGGTCTGAATTTGCCGCTGTATCGCTCGGATCAGGTTGAAAAAATCTTGGGACTTGATCCTTCGGAAGAGATGCGGGTTTTGGCCCGTCGCGCGGCGGCTTCATTGGATTTAAATGTCGCATTTATGTCGGGGACGGCCGAAGCGATTCCTTTACCCGACGATTGTGTCGATACGGTTCTGGTGACTTACACGATGTGCACGATTCCACGCATTGAAGATGCCCTCAACGAGATGCGGCGGGTGCTGAAGCCGGGTGGTGAATTGATTTTTTGTGAACACGGGCTTTCGCAGGAGGACCACATTCGTCGCTGGCAGCATCGTATGGATGGGTTATGGGGGTGTTTTACAGGGGGGTGTCATATCAATCGCGACATTCCCGCACTCATTGAAAATGCAGGTTTTCAAATCAATGCACTGGATCAATATTATATTCCAGGCTGGAAACCGGCCTGTTATAACTTTTCAGGCCGCGCCGTTTAAAGGGAGAAAGAGATGAAAACGATAGAAAATCTTCAAAACCTGATTGTTGTTATGCAGGAAACGCAACATATTACGAGCGCAATCTCACTGCTTTCCTGGGATCAGGAATGTTATATGCCCAAAGGCGGAGGTAGAGCACGGGCGACTCAGCTTTCATATTTAAAAGGCCTGGAGCATGAAAGCCGCACCGGGCGAAAAATGCAAACATCGCTTTCGGAATGTGTGGATCTGGAAACGGGCACGTTATTGACACCAGCATCGGAGTGGGATGAGCGTGCTCAGGCGCTTTTGCGGGAGACCTGGCGGGATTATTATCATGCCACCCGGCTTCCTTCGGACTTTGTGCGAACCCTGGGATTGGAGACCTCGCTGGCGCACCAGGTGTGGATTGATGCGCGGAAGCAAAACAACTTTTCGCTTTTTGCCCCCAATCTGAAACGGATCGTTGCACTTAAAAAACAGGAGGCCGACTATCTTGGATATACAGACTCGCCCTATGACGCCTTGATGGATGAATATGAGCCGGGTATGACCGTGGCTCATATTACGCCGCTTTTTGAAGCGCTCAAAAGCAAACTGCTCCCGCTTGTTGCAAAAATCGGCCAATCTGGGGTTTCTGCAGATGATGAACTGTTTCGCAAATTTTACGATCCGCAGCGGCAGTGGGATTTTGGTCTCAAGGTTTTGTCTGTCATGCATTTTGATTTGGAGAACGGACGGCAGGATCATTCCGTTCACCCCTTCACCGCTTCCTTTCATCCGACTGACGTGCGTCTGACCACACGCGTTGATCCGCATGATTTTTTGTCTTCCCTGTTTAGTTCGATTCACGAAGGGGGGCATGGTCTTTATGAACAGGGTTTGTCGCAGGAATATTATGGCACGCCTTTAGGGACTGCGATTTCCCTCGGGATTCATGAAAGTCAGTCGCGTTTGTGGGAAAACAGCGTGGGTCGTTCCCGGGCCTTTTGGACCTACTTTTTCCCCAAGCTGTGTGCCGTTTTTCCAGAAAATTTAAAAGGCATCGATTTTGAGACTTGTTACAGGGCAATCAACGGTGTGCGTCCTTCGCTTATTCGCGTTGAATCCGACGAGGTGACCTACAATCTCCATATCATGCTGCGTTTCGAAATAGAACGCATGATCATCGAAGACGATCTGCCTGTCGAAGACTTGCCCGATATTTGGAACGAAAAGATGGAAGCCTACCTGGGTATCCGCCCTGAAACCAACGCAGATGGCGTCTTGCAAGACGTGCATTGGTCTGGCGGGGCTTTTGGTTATTTCCCGACGTACACACTGGGTAATCTCTATGCCGCACAATTTTTTAATCAGGCCGAAAAGGAGGTTACGGGTCTTTCAGAAAAAATTTCGGCCGGAGACCTTTTACCGCTTAAAACCTGGCTGAATGAGAAAATACATCGCTGGGGTCGACAATATTCAAGTCAGGATTTGCTGGCGCGAGTGTGTGGCGAGGCGCTTAATCCCTCATATTTTACGAACTACCTGGAAACTAAATTCGGCGAACTCTACCAAGTTTAATTGGCAGTCATTGAGAATACCCTTGACATCTTTCGGCTAGATTTGTAGTATCTCCCGATTCGTATTGTCCCCATCGTCTAGTTTGGCCTAGGACACCGCCCTTTCACGGCGGTAACAGGGGTTCAAATCCCCTTGGGGACACCAGTTTTTAACGCTTGGCTCAAGATTGGGTTGTAGGAAATTCCTACAACCCTTTTTTTGTTGGCGTAGTGATGATCTGTTGCCTCGTTTTGGGTCGCATAAAGTGACAATGATCTCGTAAGAATGCGGTCATTAGGTGAGCCAGAAGAGAAACTGTATCTGTGATAAAAATGTGACTACTCTAAATGGGGCATTCTTTCATTTACTGGCGGAAGTGTCGCCCTATCACTGTGATAACCCTGTTTTAAGCCATATAGATAATTTATGGTAAAATGTGGGTTCAGTATAGAGTAAGTGATGCACGAGAAAAAACCTTTTATGAAAAAAACGTGGCAGGTTAAAATTTTTAGGATGTTTATGCCAATATGCGCACTCATGTTAATGGTGGGCTGTGGCAGTGGATCGTCCAGTGGGCCGAGTCAGCCGGTTAATGGTGGCCCAAATCCTTCAAATCCTGTTGCGCCTCTGCAGGTGGTGTCTACATCCCCGGAGAACTCAAACTTAAATGTTTCTGTGGAAACGACCATAGAAGTGACCTTTAATCGTTCTGTGGTTTTATCCTCTTTTGTTACGGGTTTGCAGGTCTTTCCTGGCGTGATAGGTGTTTCTGCCTGTGTCCCTCAAACTGAATGCAGGGTCATCCGTTTTACCCCGGACAAACATCTGGATTATATCGCCGACTATAGTGTGACCCTCAGAAATCAGGATATTAAAGATAATGACGGAGTCTTTCTGGAAAGCCCGCTTTCCTGGTCATTTAGGACCGCTGCATTTGTGTCTCCCGCAAACTTTACCCTTTCTATTGATGGGAGCGGCATTGGCGGTGTGGCGGATGCGGGTGAGGCGACGTCTATTGAAATAGATGAGAAGGGCACAACCCATATTGTCTATTATTCGGACTCTGAAGGGGTTCCCCGGCATGCCTTTTGTGATGCGAATTGTAGTGCAATCGGAAACTGGGAAATTGTGGATATTGACGGCTTGGGGGGGGGCGGTCAAAAAATAGGGCGTGACACCAATATGACGATTGAAAACCTGGGCTCAGGTTTACCCGGTAGGCTGCATGTGAGTTATCGGGACGTCACGTTTAATCCGTCTCTGTCGGGGCAAGGCATCTTGAAATATGCCTTGGGGACTTGGGATGCTGGATTATCGACCTGGACCTGGCAATCTATTGTGGTGGATGACACCAGCGGTGGCGTTCAGTATCCCTACATCAAGTTTGACGCGGGAAGGATTCACATCAGTTATCGAAAAACAGATGGCGCAGGCAATACAGAGTTTCTCGCCTATGCCACCTGTGACACCGATTGCATCAATTCGTTACCCAATTGGGCCAAAGCGGAGATTGATACGGGAAGGCAAATCGCATCACCCAATCATCTCTTTGTTTCAGATACCGCAATCCACATCAGCTATTTTTCCGATAAAGCAGCAAGCGGAGCAACCATCGGTACTTTAAAATACGCCACTTGTTTGAAGGCTGAGGTCTGTGCAAAGACCTCGACTCCCTTTGATACTGGTTTGGACTGGACAAGTACTATTGTCGATGACGGCGGAGATATTTTTGATGTTGGCCGGGATAACTCCATTGTGGTGGAAACGTCTGGACAAATTCATATTGCGTATTTTGATAATGATAACGGAGACCTCAAGTATGCCCGCTGTATCGCGCTTGATTGCATTAATCCTGTTAACTGGTCCTTATCAGCCATAGATACCAATGGGGTGGTGGGTCGTAGTGCGCAAATGAAAATAGGCCTGGGTGCGCTGCATATCAGCTATCGGGATTTTACCAATCAGGATTTAAAGTATGCAAGATGTGATTTAACAAATGATTGCACCCTCCCAGCCCATTGGACTTTTTCCCGGATCGATGCTCCCGGCCAAGTTGGCTGGGATACCTATTTGGCGATTCGCCCCTCGGACAGCACGATTCATTTTAGTTATAACCACCGAAGCAGCCTTGCTTTAAAATATGCCGTGCTGGACATCTCTTAGCTTTTTTAGTAATCCGTATCCCTGCATTTTTCCCACTCTTTCGTCCTTAATTTATCCCCAGCAATGTACTCATCCCGCATTCTGATCGTTCTGTTGTTTTCGAAGCCCTTATGACTTGACATAAGAAATCAGATTGCCTATAAATCAGAGACGGTATTCATTTTTATGGAATATTTTCCTATCTTGAGTTGTTTGGATTGATACTGTAATAGTTGGCTTCATGCGAAAGCCTCTTATGAAGAAATCGTGAAAAGGCTTTGATGATTAGCGACGTGCTTGTCTTTTTGAAAAACCATCTCAATCAAGAATTAAACGGCCGTGCGGCCTGGACTGCAAGTGAGACACAGGAAGACAAGGTTGTTTTTCTGGACGGCGAAAAAATGGACCCCATTGTTTTCAAGCTTGGTGCCGTTTCTTGTCTCTTGATGAATATTGAAGAAGAAAACACGCTCCGAGCCGCAGATCCCTATCGCTCGGTTGCTGCCGACGGCACAGTGTTTAAAGTGCATCCGGAAATTCGCATCAACCTTTTTGTCCTTTTTGTTGCGCGCTTTAAACAATATGAGCAGGGTCTGAACTATCTTTCCCAGATTATTCAGCATTTCCAGTCCCACCGTGTCATGACGCACCAAAATGCGCCCGCGCTGAACGAAAAAATTGAAAAACTGATTATGGAACTCACGACCCTGCCTTTTTCCGAGCAGAATGAAATCTGGAATGCGCTGAGAACGACATACCACCCCTCTGTTTTGTATAAAGTAAAAATGATTGTTGCACGGGATGAAGGCGCAAGACCTTCGATCGAAGTGAGAGAAAAAGAAATCAGATTGCCGGGATGAAATATCTTCCTTTTTTTGAAATACAGTTGAGTCACACTTATTATACAGATCGTCGCTGCCCGGATTTTGTGATTGAACCGACAGCAGAGACAGAGCGTCTCTTAAAAAATCACCGCTGTGTTATCCGGCATTACTCCAGCGGCGTGAAGATGTTGGTGTCGGTGGACGACAGTGGATATCCCTTTTTGCCTGTTCCGAAAAATGCGGTTTTTCTGTTCACCTTGCGGTTGCAGAATACGGATTTCCCGCTGTTTACGAATCTCGATCATTTAAGCGATCTGAACGCCCCATTGTTCTCAAACGAAGGCTTGAGTGATCCTGAAGACACCGAGCTTAAACTTGTTTCAAAAACCGCATCATATGATGAAACTTTTTCAAGTACAGCCCCCGCTCAGCACGAAAGTTTCGTGCTGAGCGGCCGCCCCTTAAAAGGTCTCAAACTGAGTGATTTTAAGGTGACAGGCGCTGGCGCTGTGCAAGCCTATGACGCTGATTTGGGATCTATTTTGGTGGATACGCGCTCTATTGCGGCGGCGAAGGTCTTCACGGTCAACTATCCGGTAATGCCCCCTTTAAGCCGGGGTGTGTTTGCCGAGCTTGCAATCCACAACAACGAAGGGCTCCCCGGAGAAGGCGATTCGATCACGGAACCCCGTATTTTTCAGATTCTTTTTTCAGCAAAAACGATCCGATGGACCTATTATTGTGTAACCGATTTAAGCCCTTCACAGGGCGCATTTCGTATTACTGACGCCGGGTTGTCGGAAGCCAGTCGTCTGAACTTCAGTGATCAAAACCAGCAAGATCTGGATCAGACGCCAGACCCAGGTGATGAGATTGCGAAGACGCTGGCGGCACAGTACCCCCAATTCCGGAAAGTCCGGTTTCTTTCTGACGCGTTGGTGCCTTGTCGGCAGGCGTCGAATCCACATCTTGAATTTCATGTTGGTGAAAACAAACTTTCGGAATCCTTACCCAACCCGTCCTTTAAAAATAATTTTATATTGAGCCCGACGGAAGGGCGTTCCTCAAAAGAAGATGCATTATTTCAGGTGATTAAGTATGTGCGCCATTAATAGTTAATATCGACGATTAACGGAGCCTTTTAACGATAGGAGTAAAAAAATGCCAACTTACAAAACACCCGGTGTGTACGTCGAAGAAATTTCAACCTTGCCACCTTCCGTTGCAGAAGTTTCAACTGCAATTCCGGCTTTTATCGGATATACGGCAAAGGGGCCCAAAATAGCCCGGATCAATACCCTGTTAGAGTATGAAACCCTTTTTGGTAAAGCCAAGCCTGCGGGTTTTAAAGTGCAGACGACGGTGGATGCCACTACGGGACTTAAAACCGTTAGTGCTGTGACGCAGCTTGCCGCGGCGACAGACCCCACATTTTTGATGCACTACGCGGTGAGCCATTTTTTCAAAAATGGGGGAGGCAGTTGTTATATTGTTTCAATCGGCGATTACAGTGGATTGCCAGCCAAGGTTGATTTTGAAGCGGGACTGGCTTTGTTGGAAAAAGAAGATGAACCAACCTTGATTGTCTTGACGGATGCCGTGAACTTGCTGACTGATGATTATTATTCAGTTTGTCAGCAGTCTCTTGCCCAGTGCAAAAAACTGGGAGATCGTTTTGCGATACTGGACGTTTTAGGTGGAGATGTAGATGCCTTTCGAAACAAAATCGGAACGAATGATTTAAAATACGGTGCGTCGTATTATCCTTATCTTCAAACCACATTGAATGTGCAATATGAAGAGAGCGGCATTGAGATTGAAGGGCAAGCGACCAGTGTGTCAGCCACTTCAAACTGGGAATCTCCTTTTGGCACGAATGCCATCGTTGTCGAGTTTTCTGGTGCGGCAAGTGCAAGCCCCAAAGTGAAGATTATTGCAGGAGACGCAGCAAGTCCTGTTGAATTTACCGTCGCAGGCGAATTACTCACGATTCGAAATGCATCCACTAAAACAGGGCAAGTCGTCAATACGGGTTGGGATGCCTGGGCCGCTGATGCCAGCAATGAGGCCGCAGGGTTTGATATGAATGTATCCGGTGATGGATCGGGCGAAGTGCCGCATACTTCAAATGCCAGCGTGGACTTAACGCCGCAAGCGGCTTCCTCTTCGGCAGGGACATTGTCTTCCATTCAATCTACTGAAACCGCTCTTTATAATCAGGTTAAAATTGCAATGTCGAAACAGCGGGTCACCCTGCCTCCGAGTGCGGCGATGGCCGGAACCTATGCCCGTGTTGACAGAGAACGCGGGGTTTGGAAGGCGCCTGCGAATGTCAGTCTTTCGGCAGTCATTGGGCCGGTTTCGAAGGTCACACACGAAGAGCAGGAAGGGTTGAATGTCGATCCCACAGCCGGAAAATCCATTAACGCCATCCGTCAGTTTGCGGGTAAAGGGACCTTGGTGTGGGGCGCCCGAACCCTGGCGGGCAATGACAACGAATGGCGGTATGTGCCTGTGCGGCGCCTCTTTAACATGATCGAAGAATCGACGCAAAAAGCAACGGCTTTTGCGGTGTTCGAGCCGAACGATGCAACGACCTGGCTCAAGGTCAAGGCTATGATTGAAAGTTATTTGTATGGTCTCTGGGAGCAGGGCGCACTGGCCGGACCCACCGCCGAATCGGCTTATTTTGTCAATGTCGGTCTTGGAAAAACGATGACGACGCAGGATGTTCTCGAAGGACGCATGATCGTCGAGATCGGCGTCGCCGCTGTTCGTCCGGCAGAATTCATTGTTCTTCGCTTTACCCACAAATTGCAAGAGGCCTAAGCGCGGCAAGTTTGGGGTGTTCTGGCCCCAATATTTTGGACGCATTTTAATGTTAAAAATTTAAAAAAACGGGAGTAACGATCATGGCACTCACAAAAGACGAAATCAAAACAGCATATCCGTTGCCAGTGTATAACTACAAAGTGGAGATCGACGGAGTGACTGTCGCCTTCTCCGAGGTTTCGGGGATTAACATCGCCTATGAAACGACCACTTATAAAGAAAGCCCGACTGAAAGCGGTGCCCCTGGCCCGCGTGTGATGTATATGCCGGCACAGGCCACCGCAACGAATATTACCTTGAAACGCGGACTGGTTCGGGGTAGCAGCATCGCGAATTTATATAACTGGGTCAGTTCGACCCAGATTAACCAGATTAATAAAAAGGACATCTTTGTCCGTCTTTGCAACGAAGAAGGCGACGCCGTAATCAGCTGGAAGGTGGTCAATGCCTTCCCGACCAAACTGGATGCCCCTTCCTTTGATGCCAATTCCAATGATGTGGCGGTGGAAAGTATGGAATTGATGGCGGATGCCGTTTTTATGGAAGAATCCTAAATAACCTTTTGATGTGTCCTGGTTTTCCTTCGCGGAGGTTTTGCTGTGGAACTCGGATCCTAGGTATCTTACATACGCTCCGGTTCTGTGCGCCTTGCGTCTAAAACTGAGCACCTCAATTTGTTATTGTTCATCGTTTAACCGTATTGAAATAAGTGGGTAGACAATGGCACTCACAAAAGCAGAAATAAAGGGTCAATATCCGCTTCCCGTTTATAACTTTCGTGTGACGGTAGACGGCACTTCGGTGAGTTTTTCTGAGGTATCGGGTGTCACTCTGGAGTATGAAATTATCACCTATAAACACGGCTTGAGTTTCTGGGAAGGGGAGGGATTTAAAAAATATTATTACAATAAATATATCCCCGTGACCCTGAAAAAAGGAACAGTGAAGGGGACGAATCTTTTTTTTGAATGGATTCAGGAAAAAGAGAGCAGTTCCAGGGCGATGGATATCAGTCTTTGCGATGAGAATGGAACCCCACTGGTTTCATGGCATATTGGGAAGGCGGTACCTGTCAAGCTTCAGGCCCCGACCTTCGATGCCAATTCCAATGAGGTTTCAATCGAAAGCCTTGAAATCATGGCGGCCGGAATCAAAGTAGTACATCATTAATTCGTAAAGGGAAAGTAGATGGAACTTGGAAACAGCGTAGCCGATGAAATTTTCAAAGAGCGCTCCCTGCAGAGTGACCTGGCGCTCGGGTTTCGCTTTGGCGTTTTCTTTTTTGCGGGCGGCGTGATTCCAAACCCTCTGGATATCCGTTTTCAAAAAGTCTCGGGACTTTCAGCAGAGGTGAAAACCAAATCCTTCAGAGAAGGGGGTCAAAATTTTTATGACCACCAATTGCCGACAGGCGTTTCTCATGGAAACTTGTCCCTTGAGCGGGGCCTGGTTGTGGGTTCCCCGCTGAATATCGAATTTAATGCGGCCATGTCTCTTTTTAAGTTTGCCCCCTCCAATATTCTCGTCACGCTGTTTAATGAAGAGAAGGTTCCGATTTCAGCCTGGCTGTTCATGAAGGCCTTCCCTGTGAAATGGGCAACTTCTGATTTGAACGCCGCAGAGAAATCCGTCGTGATTGATACGATGGAGTTGGCTTACGCACGCATGCAGATTTTAAGGGTTTAATCATGCCGGTAGAAATCAGAGAGCTCATCATCCGTGCCGTGGCCCATGAATCTGCCGTCCCGTCCTCGCCTGGATTGGAGGAAGGTGAAGGGCCTTCAGAAGAAGCGATTATTGCGGCTTGCGTTAAGGAAGTCCTGCGTATTTTGAAGAAAGATAAGGAACGATAAAATGGGGCTTAAAAATCCCTTTAAACTGGAACGTTTGAAGATCAAAGCCTATAGCACCCGAAAACGCGGCGCTGGGGATTTGATTGATGAATTCGAGGCGATGTTCAATCCCGAATCCTTCAAGCAAAAATATGCCATTATTTATGGTCGTGGGCAAGGGTACAACAGTACGGGACAATCGGTCGGTTACGCGCGCAGCAAGCCGACGGATTTAAACCTGAAGCTGATCCTGGACGGGACGGGGGTGAACGAAATCGGGCTGGTTTCGCTCTTTTCCACGAAAAAAGTGTCGGATCGCGTGAAGCAGTTTCTGGATTTGACCTTTCGCATGAATGGAAAGATTCACGAACCCAATTTCCTCGTGGTGGAGTGGGGGGATCTTATTTTCTCCTGCCGTCTGGGGACAGTTGAAATCAACTACACGACATTTGATCGTAATGGCAGCCCGCTTCGCGCCGAACTGGATGTCACGCTGGTGGCTGACCAAGAAGTTAAAAAACGGATGGCGACCGAGAACAAAAGTTCTCCCGATTTAACGCACAGCCGCGTGGTCAAAAGCGGGGATACCCTGCCGATGCTGAGCAAAGAAATCTATGGCTCTTCGTCGCACTATCTCAGAGTCGCCCAGATCAACGGGATTAGTCATTTTAGAAGCCTTACACCGGGACAGGAAATTATTTTTCCCCCTCTGGAAACCTGAAAAAGCGGGGTGCAGCGCAATGATTGAGGTTATCGGTCAAGTGAAACGGAAAAGCCATTGAGTATTGTCACACCTACGATTTTAAGTGATGGAAAAGAAATGGACCCAAGCTATCAGTTGCTGTCGATTGATATCAGCAAAGAGGTCAACCGTATTCCCTTTGCGCAGATTAGGGTGCTAGACGGCGATTTGAGTACAGGAACTTTTCCGATCAGCGAATCGGTTTTTTTTGAACCCGGTAAAGAAATTGAAATCAAACTGCGATATGAAGAGGCGGGCAGCGACACCTCGGTCTTTAAAGGCGTGGTCCTAGGGCATGGCATTGAACTGGATGGCCAGGATGCCACCTTGACGGTTGAGATGAAAGATGCCGCATTCAGGATGACCCATGCGAGAAAAAGTCAGGTCTTCCTGGAGAAATCAGATGATCAGGTCATCGGTGAATTGATCCAAAACGCGGGACTCAAAAAAGGCGCGCTTGAAACGACGAAGCCAAAACATGCGGAAATTGTTCAATATTATTGTACGGATTGGGACTTTATGCTCTCACGGGCGGATATCAACGGCTTGCTGGTTGTGACGGATGATGGGGAAATATCGCTTAAAAAGATGGCAGTAACAGGCTCGGCGAAACACGAATTTGAATTGGGAATTAGTGAAATTTACAACCTGGAAGTAGCGGCTGATGCCAGCCACCAGTTTCAAAGCGTTGAAGCCACGGCCTGGGATTTAAAAAATCAGAAACCTTTGAAGCCCACTAAAGCCAAAGCCCTGAAACTTTCACAAGGCAATCTGGATGGAGAAAAACTGGCCAAGACCCTGAAGTTTGATCCCTATCTTTTGTCGCACCCGGTATCTGTTCTGCCCGAAGAGCTTCAGGCCTGGGCCGATGCCCGCATGGCGCGCAGTCGGCTCTCAATGTTGCGGGGCCTTATTGGAGTCGCCGGTGTTCCTGAAATTAAACTGATGGATGTGATTGAAGTCAAAGGGCTGGGTAAACGATTTAACGGGACAACGCTGGTGACGGGGGTTCGGCATCGTGTGAATCAGGACGGCTGGAAAACGGATGTGCAGTTTGGTCTTTCTCCAAAATGGTTCAGCCGTGATGCGGCAATTCAGGAAGCGCCTGCCGCAGGCCTGCTCCCCGCTGTTGAGGGATTACAAATCGGCGTGGTCGATGCTTTTGAAGAAGACCCGGATGGTGAGTTTCGGGTGAAAGTGATTGTCCCCGGTATTGACGCAACAAAAGGCGTGCTTTGGGCGCGATTGGCGACACCCGATGGGGGACTGGAACGGGGCTTTTTTTTTCGACCCGAAGTCGGTGATGAAGTGGTGCTTGGATTTTTTAATAACGATCCGCGTCAGCCGGTTATTTTAGGGGGAATGTACGGTTCAAAAAACAAGCCTCCAGTCGATTTTGCCGCGCTCGATGACAAAAATATCAATAAAGGGATTGTCACGAAAACAGGAACGACGATTGGATTTGTCGATGATGAAAAGGCCTCTGTTTTTATTCAAACGGCGGCCGAAAACAAGCTCTTGCTGGATGACGACGGAGAAGCCATCGTGCTCTCCGATCAACACGGCAATACCATCACGATGAACGCGGACGGGATAGAGGTTAAAAGTGCAAAAGATTTGATTTTAGAAGCCAGCGGCAATGTGGAAATCAAGGGTGCCAAGGTCGATGTGAAGTAATGGTATGGATCGTCAATAGGAAAGGAAGTAACAATGCAGAATGGAAATCATAATACACCACAGGAAATGACCCTGAAGTTTACAATCGAAGAAGCCAATCTTATTTTGGAAGGTTTGGGCCAGATGCCATTTGCGCGGGTGTATACGCTCATCAACAAATTGCAAATGCAGGCTGGACAGCAAATCAATGGCGCCAGCGCAAACGGCGCTGCACAGGAGATCGCAGAAGAACAGCCGAGCTCGAAAGCATAGGCCAATGGAACAGGATCAAGGCTTTTTAGGCCGGGGGTGGGGCTTTCCGCTGAGTTTTACCAAAGGCGGAAAAGACGTTCGACTGGTGTCGGGTCAGGAAGATATTCAGGAGAGTCTCCAAATCCTTTTTTCGACGCAGCTTGGAGAGCGGCTCATGCAGGAAGGTTTTGGCGCCGATCTGAACCAGACTTTGTTTGAAGAGGTAGATCAAGGTCTGATCAACAATCTAACCGGGCTGATGACGGATGCCATTCTCTATCACGAACCCCGTATTACTTTGGATCGACTAAATATTTCCGAAAGCGAGATGGAGCAGGGTTTGTTACTCATTGCGATTGATTACACGATTCGCAGCACCAATTCCCGATATAACATGGTCTATCC
This sequence comes from Nitrospirota bacterium, assembly GCA_029261215.1. Taxonomy (GTDB): domain Bacteria; phylum Nitrospirota; class Nitrospiria; order SBBL01; family JAADHI01; genus JAADHI01. Next base: position 51,953 of record JAJDBT010000041.1, read on the forward strand.
GTTTTATTTAAATGAAGCAAGCACTCCGGGGCTTTGAGTAAAAAATGGGTGATTTTATTTTAATGGAAGGCGACAAGGCCATGTTCCTGCCTGCATTTGGTGCGGCGATTGTCGTTGTTCAGCCGGGCGACCTCAAAGGCAGCGGCCCGGCGACCATCAATGGAAAGAAGATTTGTGTGGACGGGGATGAAAAAGATGTCTCGGTCCCGGGCTGTACTTACATGACGCCGCAATACTCCATTCCTGGAACGGGTACGCTTAAAATCGATGCTTTGGCAGGGAATCAAGTGGCCACAAAAACAAATACGGGCGGTGTCGCAGTGATGCTGAAAGGCGGCAATTTTACGGCCAAGTTTGAAGTGCAAAGCCCGGCGCAGCAACCGCCGCCGGGGCCAGGCGGCCCAATTCCAGACGGGAGTCCCTCATATTCCGGTCAGGGGATGTTTGTGACAACGAATGTTAAATTTCAAGGAACCTGAATTTAAACAATGCCGATCTTTCAAATAAATAACCCAGCACTCTCGATTGCGGCCGCAAAAGCAAGGGCGGAAGCGCTCAAGTCGCGTCAACTGAATGCCGCAAGAGCACAGGCCGCAGCCCGATCCGTGGTTTTAAAACCTCAGGCGTCTGAGGATGCATCTCCAGATGCCAAGCCGGGCGTGACTTTTCCCGAGTTGAATCGGGATGGCACCAGTCAGGCCGCGCGTTTATTAAAGGCCTTAAAACCCGACTATGTCTCTGTGGATGAACGCTCGATCAAGGACCTGCTCGCCTTTGCCCGTGAATATGGAAAGGAATTACGTTATTTTAATGCCGAAAACCAGGAGGCCGGGGATTGGAGTGCGTTTATTAGTGAAGATCTGGATCTGGATGAAGTTGTTTTGTTTATGAATGATCCTGAAAAATTAAGTCCTGCGAAACGGGCCTCTTTTTCCAGACCACATTTTGTGCTTTTTTTGACTTTTTTAAAATTACTGCAAGAAGCACAGGCGCAGCTTAATACCCTGACCCGCCGCCACCTCGATTTTTATTATCAAGAAGTGCTGCACATGGAAAAGAAGGCCGGTGTGCCGGATCGGGTGAATGTGTTAATCCAGTTGCAACGTCAGTTTGAGCAAGCCCATGTTCCTGCGGGTACCCGCTTGAATGCGGGGACTGACTCCCTCGGGCAAGATCTGTATTACCAAACCGATCATGACATTGTCGTCAGTCAGGCCCGGATTGAAAAACTGCACAGCCTGTTTGCCGATAAGGAAACCATCGGCTTTTTTGAAGCGCGGAACGCGAAAAAAGGAACCTGGCCGGAGCGGTTTCTCCACATGCTGCGTATTGCCCTTGGGCATCCTTTGCCAGGCGATGCGCTTTCCCCCAATTCAGTGCTTCGCGGAACGGACACGGCTGTTGATTATGATTATTTGATTGAAGTGGGACAGGTGGTTGCCTTTTCCGAAAACGGCCTGTTTATGCCGCTTTTCGATTTACGTACATTGATGAAGTTGAAGCGGCAGCGGGACCATTCGGACGAAGAATGGCGTCAAATCAACGCCTTTTTGGAAAAAGCCGCCCGAAAGAAAAGAAATGCCCCTGGTTTTCAGTTTGTCCCGACAGACCCCAAAAACTTTGATGCGAACTTGATTGCGGCGCTTGAAGGCGCGCCCGATTATCGCGGCATTACAGAAGTGGATCACATTGATCATCTTTATGAACAGCGAAACCGAATTGAAGTCAAAGACTTTATTCGGGATCATCTCTATTTTGAAAACTACGACGATTTTGTCAGCATGATGCAGATCAAAATCAAGATCGATAAGGAATGGATCGGCATCAATCAAATTCTGGAAGAGGCGGGGCAGAGAAAACGGAACAGTCTTGCCTATCGCCTTTCTCCTGCAAAACCCTCTGATTTTAATGCCAACCTAGTCAAAGCGATCGGGCCTTTAGGCAGGCCCCTCGTTCTCCGTTTTGGTGATATCGATGCCTATTTCTCCGCCATTGAAGCTTTTGAGCGTGATTTTTTTATGTCGGCCGAGAAATTGGCCTATCTGATACGCATCGGTGAAAAAGAAACGGCAACAACTTGGGAATGGGAAAAAGTGGATGAAATCCTGCTGGCGGCCCATCAGGAAAAAATCTATGTGGCCCGACGGGCAGATTTGCAAAAAGTAAGGACAGCAGACGGTTTTTTAAAGATGCTCCACTTTGCGCTCGGAGAAGATCCTTTAATTGCGGAGTCCAATCCCTTATTACGCCTGAAGCCTTTTGTCAAAAATGATCAGGATGTCACTTTTTTAGAGGCCATTGATCAAAGTCCTGAAGCATCGGTGATTTCAGAAGGGGACTGGATGCGGGTTTACAGGATTGTGGAGTTCGCCCAGCGCTTTTATGAAGATTTTATTCCCCCGATTCCCTACAAGGAAATGTGGCTCAATCTTTATCCCTCGGAAGATGCGACCCAGGTGCTCCCGGCGAACCTCCCGGAAGAAAATGAGAACAGTCCGCGCTGGAAAACCTTTGGCCGACGTCCGTCAGAAGCGAACCCGTCTGCGCCGCCTGATCCGGTTTTTGGCTGGGGCATGACCTCGCCGATGTTTCTGCTGGAAGAAGGAAACCGGGAAATCACCCTGACCTTGGGTTTTGATCCGGAGCATTTTTTTCCGGAAAAACTGCTTCCGCTCTTCCCGTCCTTGACTGAAAAATCAGGAGAAGGTGCCGGGCCGCTTCAGGTCGAAATCAGCACCGAAAAAGGATGGATCGCTCCGGATACGCTGGAGATTAAAGTTGGCGCCTATGCGGCTTTAAGTAAAACGGTCGATGTCAAAAAGGAGGGGCTTCAGGCCATCCAGTTTAAGCTTTCTTTTTCTGAGGGGCTTGATCCAATTACTGCATTTCCTGAGTCATTTATCAAAAGTCCCTGGCCGACGCTGCGTTTGATGCTGCGTCAAATCTGGAACGACGAACGCAAACAGTTTGTCACGCTTTATGCCGCGTTGAAAGATCTTGAGCTTGTGAAAACACATGTGCGCGTCGATGTTTCGGGTTTAGGCGCGCTTCAGATTCAAAATGACAACGGCGTACTGGATGCCAAAAAACCCTTTGAACCTTTTGGTGCAAATCCTTCCGTCGGCGCGCGATTTTATGTCGGTCATCCGGAACTGCTTCAGAAGCGGCTTGATCATGTTCAGTTTCAGGTGGAATGGATGGGCGTTCCGGCCAAATTGAAAGATCACTATAAAAATTACGGGATTGATAGCGATCTGCCTTTTACGACCGAAATCAGTTTGATGGACCGCCGGGTAAAAAGGCCGCTAAGTGATAAAACCAACCTTTTTGCCAATCTGACCAATGCCGGAGCAGCCCATACGATGCGTGTGCCCACGGCCGCCGAATCCAAAAGAGGTATTGATCTCGCCAGCATGCTCTTTTCTGCCAGTGGATTTCATTACGATCGGGACATGGCGGGCGGCTACCAGGGTGAACTGCCCGGATGGAGCCGTTACCTGCAATGGGAATTGAATGGCCCTGATTTTCAGCATGCGGCTTACCCTCGTATTTCCGCGAGCAAATCGCTTGAAATGGCTGCGGCCATTACCAATAAAACGCCGACGCCACTTGATCCCACAAAATATCAGGTCAATCCGCCCTATACGCCCAAAATCAAAAAACTGAAAGTGGACTATGCCGCTTCCAGAGAAGTGGTTTTGAAAGAGAACTCAAAAGGCGCGTCGCAGGATCGTATTTTTCACTGGCACCCTTTTGGATACAGCGATGCGGAAACAGAAGGCCTGGAAACGGGCATTTCTTTTTTACCGGACTATGATGAAGAAGGGGCCTTGTATATTGGTATTCAGAGCTTTTCCCCCCCGCAAACCCTTTCGCTGCTGTTTCAAATGGCGGAAGGCAGCGCAAATCCCGACTTGGAGCCGGTGCCGGTATCCTGGAGTATTTTAAGCGGGAACCGTTGGCGGGCGTTAGAGGATGGCAGCATTCTCTCGGACAGCACGCGAGGCCTGATCAATTCCGGCATTATTTCGTTTTCATTAAAACCCGTGCTCCCCAATACTCGGCTTCCAAATGACCTTTACTGGATGCGCATATCCATTCCTCTGAATACCGACAGTGTTTGCGATACGGTGGCGATACATAGCCAGGCTGTGCCTGCCACTTTTGCGGATCAGGGCAATGCCCCGGATCATCTGGCCCAGCCCTTGGCGGCTGAAAGTATTACTGATTTGTCGAACCCGATGCCGGAGATCGACAGTATTTCTCAGCCCTACACCTCGTTTGGCGGGAAAATGGAAGAAGCCGATGGCATCTTTTACACGCGGGTCAGCGAACGCTTGCGTCACAAACAACGGGCCCTCAGCTTGTGGGATTATGAACATCTGGTGCTTGAACGATTTCCAGAAATTTACAAGGTAAAATGTCTCCCGGCCAGCCTCAACTCCCATGTGAATGATCCGGGGCGGGTCGAGATCATTGTCATCCCGGATATCCGCAACAAACTTCCTTTTAATCCTTTTGAACCCAAGGCCCCGGCAAATTTAATCGCGGAAATTGAAGAGTACCTCTCGGATAAACATCCGCCCTTTGCAAAAATTACCGTCAAAAATGCATTTTACATTGCGGTAAAGGTGCGCTTTGGAGTGCGTTTTAAACCCGGAATTGATGAACGATACTATAAGAAAGTACTCAATGAAGAAATCAACCGCTTCCTTTCCCCCTGGGCTTATGAAGAGGGCGCGGATATTGTTATCGGTGGAAAGATTTACGCCAACAGCATTATCAATTTTTTGGATCAGCGGCCTTATGTCGATTATGTCGTGGAAATGAAGCTTTTCAGCAGCATGGACGGCATCAATTTTAAGCTGGCACTGCCAAATAAAAATGAAGGGTATTCTGTCGCGGCAGATCGGCAGGACGGGGTCTTAGTCGCGGCGCAGAAACATGAGATCGACATGATTTCGGAAGAAGGCTATGCGCAGGAGTCTTTCTCCGGCATTAACTATATGAAAGTGGAACTTGATTTTATAGTGGGTTGATATTTCTTTCGCAAAAGAGAGGAATACACAATGCGAAACGCTTACCGTTAAATAAAAGGACAAACCATGGAGATTAAAAAAAGAAATCGCAGCGAACTGAAATCTTTTTTTGTAAAAAATGCGATTCCGACCGAAGGGGAATTTGCGGAACTGATTGAAGGGATGCTGAATCAAAAGGACGACGGCATTGCCAAGCTGCCGGGCAGCCCGCTCAGTATCGAAGCCTCTGGGGATGCGGCCAGCCAGAAAAAAACGATTAATTTGTATACCAACTTTTCAAATGCCGACCCGGATTGGGTTTTGAGTTTGAATCCACGGAGCGACCCCGCCAAACCCGCGACGGCCAAACCGGGTTTCAGTCTCAGCGACAATGCGGGAAACAGCCGACTATTTGTGGATCAATCAACCGGGAGTGTTGGCATTGGCACGGTGACGCCCGGCGCGAAGCTTGATGTGAGCGGAAATATTTTTGCCGGAAATTCAGACATTTATTTTACCAAGACCGACCACAATCATTCGGGGATAGGGAATACCGCCGGATATGCCGCAATCGAAAATGCAAAAAGTCACGATGCCTTGATGATATTGGGCCGCTCAGGAACGGATAAGGGCCGCGCGGTCAAGTTGTGGGATTATTTACAGGTGAATGGCAGCATGGATGTCACGGGAACCTTAAGTTTCGGATCCAGCGTCCGTCAGATGCTCAACCTCTATAACCTGGATTACGGTGTGGGGGTTCAAAGTTCAACGCAATACTTCAGGACGGCTAAAAACTTCGCCTGGTTCAAAGGTGGAGCCCACCATAATGGTGAATTAAATCCCGGCGGCGGTACCGTGCAGATGGTGATTAAGGATGGTAATGTCGGGATAGGAACTTCAGACCCAAAACGGAATGTTCACATTGACAGTGGAGGGCAGATTGCGCTGGGTCAATCCAACAGCGTGGTAACAGATTCGCAAGCAGGAATCTACTGGCATGGGGGAGATGATTATGCGATTCATCGTACGCCCGGGGCCTGGACTGCCCCAACGTATCAACAACTTAGAATGGATTGGCCGACAGGTATTATTCTGGCACCAGGAACGGGGAACAATGCGGGTTATGAGAAGAGTTATGTGGAGATCACCCAAGGAAAGGGGCTCCGTGTGACGCAGGGTAATGTCGGGATTGGAGAAATCAATCCGGCAGATTCATTGGACGTGTCAGGCGGTGCTCGTTTCTTATCGGGATCAAATCCCGTTCGCTTCACTTCGGCGTGGAGCAATTTTCCCGCTGGGGCAATAGACCGAGCCGAGATTTCGAACGATACGGGATCTTACAAAACTCTAATGATTATTGGGAATAGGTCTGACAATGCTTCAATCCGTCGAGTTTCTGTGTGGGATCGTTTGGAGGTAAATGGGACGCTTATTGTGAATCCGGGGGGTGTGGGTAATTTTGTTTTTGAGACGATGAGCGGATTGGATCATATTGGAAGTACTTATGTGATGCGTCCCCATGCGACTTACCACGGATCAATCGGTCATCCGAGTTATTTGATTCGCAATATGTATGTCCATGATCTTTGGTATAACTATGACAAAAAACATTCTGACATGAATATAAAGAAAAATATTCGCTCCATTCCCTCTTCTTTTTCTGATTTGCTCAAGTTAAAAGGACGTCTTTATGATATTCGGGAAAGTGCGAAAGCGCCAGGAGAGCCAAAAGAGGCATTGAAGAATCGACTGGGTTTCATTGCCCAAGAAGTTAAGGAGGTCTTCCCTCAATTGGTTTCCTTTAACGAGGAGGACCAGTCTTATTACATGGAATACGATGGTATTATTCCAATCATTGTTGAAGCGATCAAAGAATTTAAAACGCAATCTGACCAGAAAAACAATGACCTCCAGGGCATGATCGAAGCGCAGAACTTGGAAATTAGCCGCTTGAAAGCGCACAGAAATTAGGATGTTTGTACGATGAATACAGATACGCTTACCCTTTCCACAAGGCCCTTCGAACACCCTGCAATGGACTATGTCTTTCTCCGGAAAGAAGGCATTCGTCTGATTGAGAAAATGGCGGGTGAAGTCTGGACGGATTTTAATGCGCATGATCCGGGCATTACGATTCTAGAGCAGCTCTGTTACGCCATCACCGATTTAGGCTATCGTATGGCATATGATCTGCCCGATTTGCTCGCCGGAGAGGGAATGGATCCCTACCAAAGTTTGTATTCGCCCGCCACCATTTTAAGTACGCAACCAGTGACGCTGACGGATTTGCGTAAACTCGTGCTGGATGTGGCAGGGGTGAAAAACGCCTGGATCGAAACCCTTGAATCTCCTGCGCCACTTTATTTTCATGAGGGGAAAAAAGAACTCCGTTTGGAGACCGAAGGCCCGGAAGACGGTCCACAGACACTAGAGCCGGTTTCACTGAAAGGCTTGTATCGGGTTCTGGTTGAAACTTCGGGACTGGTCGATAACGAAGGCACGCAAGTGGAACGTGAGGTGTCCAGGCGTTTGAATGCCCATCGCAACCTTTGTGAAGATTTTGACGAAATTTCTATTCTGGATCATCAGGATGTGACGGTTTTGGCCCGGATCGAAGTGGGCCCGGTGGAAGACGCCGTGGAAGTCTTGGCCAATATCTATGAGCGCATTGCGCATTATTTCTCCCCCGTTCTCCCGTTTAAAACCCTTCAAGACATGCTGGATGCCGAAACACCCGTTGATGAAATTTTTGAAGGGCCCCTTTTAAAACATGGTTTTCTGGATGCACAATCCCTGCAAAACCTGAAACGCAGAACGGTGCTCTACACCTCTGATTTAATCCGGGAAATCATGGGTGTTGCGGGTGTGCGCGCGGTACGGCAGATTCGCCTGAAATCGGGCGAAACGATTGAGGCCTGGTCGCTCGCCCTGGGCGCAAAGCAGGTTCCGAAGCTGGTTTTCACTGCGGATGCGATTGTGCTGGAAAAAGAAGGAATGATCACGAGTCTCGATTACGACCGCGCTCAAGCGCTCTATAATGACCGGCTCAAACGCTCCACGACTTTTCCAGAGCTTCCATTGACTGCGCGTGATTTTATTCCCCCGGCTGGAAAAGATCGGGAGATTGACCATTATCATGCGATGCAGCATCAATTTCCTGCACTTTACGGCATTGGGGAAATCGGGCTTCCTGCCTCGGCGACACCGGAACGGAAGGCGCAGGCAAAGCAGCTGAAGGCCTATCTTTTGTTTTTTGATCAGTTGCTTGCCAATTATTTTTCACAACTGGCGCAGGCCAAATCTCTGTTTTCATTTTACGGAGCGCATCAAAAAACCTATTTTTCACAAATGATTGCCGACCCCGCTTTGGGTCTTGAGGGTATTATCCGGAATTCACCTGAAGCGCACCGCACCCATTTGGATGAAATGGTACAAAAAACAGCCGGAAACGGGGCCTCCACACAACGCAAGAATCGCTTTCTCAATCATTTGATGGCGCGGTTTTCCGAGCAGTTTACAGACTATTCGCTGATTTTATTTGGTTTGATGGAAGGTGATGCAGAGACTTCTGAGGAAAAATTGATTCAGGACAAACAGACTTTTTTACAGCAATACCCCAGAATCAGCGGGGCGCGGGGGACAGGTTTTGATGCCTTGAATCCCTGGGGGGGGCAGAATGTATCGGGCCTCGAAGAGCGCATTCGCTTGAAGCTGGGTATCGCAGCGCAGACAGACGAGCAGTTTTTTCTGATCGAACATATTCTGCTGCGTCCCATGGAAGGGGATCTGCAACAGGAAATTCCCTTGTTGTCGGCGGTGCAGTCTAAAGACCCGTATTCTTTGCAGCTCAGTTTTGTGTTTCCCACATGGCCGACCCGTTTTGCCAAGCCAGTATTTAAACAGTTTGTCGCGCAGACAATCCGTGAGGAAACCCCTGCGCACCTCGTACCGCATGTGCATTGGCTGGATAAAGCGGATTGGACGACGATGGCGTCGGTGTATCAGGATTGGCTTGAAAAACGCCGCCGTTATCTGATGGGAAAACTCGGAGTATAAACATGCCCCACAGTAAGGACATTCCTATTCGAGATGCACGGGATCGATTGATCGACCTCCTGGGTTTTGGGGAAACCTACCCTCTGAGGGATTTGGCGATTCTTGATGAACGACTGACGGTGCCTTTTAATGCCTCTGCAAAAATCCCCCTGGAGCCTTCTCAACTTGATGTGCGTTATCAGCTCTACGACCGGGAAGATCAGCCCGTTAAACGGAATCCCCAGGCCCTTAAAGGGATAGAGGTTCAGGGTACAGGAAATACCCTTCTGATCGAAACCCCGCCTGTACAGGACGATGTGACCTATAAACTCAAAGCCGTCAAAAACAGAACAAATCGTTCGGTTTATCTGCATGAGACGGCCACCATCAAAGTCGGATTGGATGTGACCTTAAAGGCGCGTATTCTCACTGGAACACGACTGGATACCGGTATTGAAATCGCGCAGGATATCGATCCGAGAATTATCGATTACGGAACGCCTGTTGAAGTGAAACTCATACAGAGTCAGGAAGGGGTGGATTATCGGCTGGTGTATTTCGATGCCTCAAAAGAAGTCATTTTAACGGAAGCCGATGTCCGGGGGAATTTGTCTGACATTTCCCTGGTGAGTCATGCGATTTATGAGGATGTGGATCTTCGTATTCGGGCGACCAAAACCTTTGATCCTTCCGAAGGCAGAGAGACCCAGACTGAGCTGCTGGACATCGTTTTGCCTCTGAAGGTGAGGGCCAATCGTGCATTGAATGTCGTGATTGAGCCGACTTCTGTGATGGATTATAAAGGAACGGCAACGCTTCGAATCGGCAACACTCAAAAAAGCGCCCAATATCAGTTGTGGTTTCAAAAGATCGCGGATCCCAATTTTATTCATGGAACGCCTCCGGCGGATTCAGAGGTCATCTCCGTTGCGGTGGGAAGTGGCATCAAGGTGCAGGTACGTGATCCTGAGGGTGCTCAGTTTAGGCATCTCGTTCCCGGATTTATTGAGAATGGCGCCCCCAAAAAAGGCACGGGAGGACTGCTTCGTTTTCCGCTTACAGGGTTGACAGATGACAGTGTCATCCTTGTGAGGGCAACAAAGACACATGTTGCGGAAAATCCCATTCCCTCGACGGTTCAAATAAAACAGGCGAGTGTGGTATTGCTGCGTCCTGACCCTGATCCCATGCTTGAGTTGAAAGTGAATGTGAGTGCTTCGGAAGCCATTGGGCCCCTTGAGGTTTCAGGCGGTCAGCCGGGTGTGTATTATCATTTTCGGCCGAAAGTAGATGGCCCAGACTTGGGATTGCCTGCTTATTTTCATAAAAAGGATGAATGGGATCCGGCCTTGAATAAAGGTCTGGGCCAGCTCAAAGTCGGTATTGACTTCGCCGTGCCGCGTGATTTACCCGTGGGCAGCGGCCCCTCACAAAACGACGCGGCAAAAACCTTCCCTGTCGATCCGCTTGTGGATATTCAAAAAACGCCGCTCGATTCAAAATGGTCGGTTTTGGCGGTCAAAGCCCAAACCGGCATTGAACAAGCTGTGGCAAAATCGGCGGACATTCCGGCCTTGCCCGATATTTCTTTTGAAAATGCGGCCATTGCATCTGGCGCTGCGGCCAAAGTGATCGTTTTGGAGAGCCGGGCCGGAGAACGGTACCAGTTATTTTTAGACGGAGTCGCTGTGCGTCAGGCGCGAAACGGGAATGGCGAAACCCTCACGTTTAACACTGATCCTGTCACCGAAGAAACGGTTTTTGAAATGCGGGTCACGCGTCCCGGTGCAAACGAAAGCCTTGTTGTCACACGGGTATTGATGATGAAAATCGGGATTCAACCCGCAAGCACATAAGACCTTATTTAGAGGGCTCAATGTCGGAGCAGCGGCATCGCATCAAGCGGCAGGTACTGGAAGTGGCCACCCCGAATCGGGAAGAAACCGAAGCGTTTTATGAGGCATTGAGGCGAATTTATGATGCACGCATCGTGCCGATGATTGATCAATGCTGTTCAGAATTAAGCCGCCCGGAAGAGATTATCCGGCTGGATACGGTGACATTGGATTTGGGGGCTCTGGATTTAGAGAACCTTGAAGAGGATCTTGTTTCTAAGTGCCGCATACAGCTTCGTAAACAATTATCCGATGAAATAAATCGTCGGGCTCAGGTGCCAGGAGAAGAGACCGGCAAGCCTTTTTCTCAACTGGAACTGCTCGAGATCTTTACCCGAACAGGTCGTTTCCCCTGGTGGGCCGATGCCACAGACCGCAAACTGTTACAGCACAGCCTGCATGACCTGATTCAGAATGCTCCGAATATCTTGAGTCGATTGCTGCAGGGGCTTGTTCAGGAAGGGCCAGCCTTGGACCGCATGATTACTCATTTTGATGATCAGGCCCTTTCAGCCCTTTGTGCCCTGCGTCTCCAGTCTCATAAACCGTCCTCGGGTGCCGTGTCGCAGTATCTGCAATTACTAATAAGCGCTTCGGCCCGATTCAAAGTTTCGAATCAAAGACGTGTTTTATCCTCGCGTCAGGTTCGCACTGAATTTTGGAAGGCGGTGCTCGGCGTGCTTTATTCAAAGACGGAGGGTATGGCAGAGGCCGTTCCGTTTTTGCAGGCGGTTTTTTCCCGGCTTGCGAGGCGCTTTCATCTTTCATTTTCGGAATTTATTTCCAGCCTGCGAGCAGAAATCGAAACGACCCACATTTCAGGGAAAGCCGATATTCTCAAAATGATAGAAACCCTTTCAGTGGAGAAACAAAATAAAAAAACAGCCAGTGTTCGCGATCATCGCGAGAAGCCGTTTTCTGAAAGCTCAGACCCTGTTGCACAAGAAATTTTAAACATATTGGACAATTTCAGGCGGTCGGGCGCTTACCTGGCATTGCTGTATGCGCCCTTTCGCGAGATATTGATTTCCCTTCCTGTGGATTTCTATCCTGAATACTTAAGGCAGCTTAAAGATTTGGAGGTAGAAAAAGCCGGGATTGTTTCGGAAGATGAAAGAATAAAAGAAGCGCTTCGTGAGATGCTGCGCACCCTTCCATCCCGAAACAAGCTCTCGGAGCCCTTGGTGAGTCGCTGTCTTGCGGCAGTGGCGGATGAGGGATATGAACATTCACTTCAAAGACATTTTAGCGATCTCCAACAACACGTTCAAAGGCGTTTTGATGATGTCGAGGAACAATATATAGAAAACGCCGGGCTGGTCATCCTGTGGCCCTTTTTATCTCCTTTTTTTGAAAATGTGGGTTTGACTGAGACAAACCAGTTCAAAGACGGGGAGGCCGTGCAGCGTGCGGTCGCTTTGCTGCAATATCTTGCCTCAGAGGAAACAGATCCACCAGAATATGACCTTGTTTTGAACCGCATTCTTTGCGGAATGGATCTGGAACGGGTCTTTCATCTGGATGCCCCTGTTTCCGAAACCGAAGCCCAGGAATGCACGCAGCTGATTCAGTCGGTGATTGCACAGGTGCCGATTTTAAAAAAGATGTCTGTTTCGGGTTTTCGCGGGACTTTTCTGATCAGGAAGGGGGTGCTCAGCCGTGGGAACGGCGCATGGCTGCTTCGTGTGGAGCGGGCGACCTTTGACGTGGTGCTGGATCGTTTTCCCTGGGGAATGAACTGGATTAAATTGCCCTGGATGACGATCCCCTTACAGGTGGAATGGTAATGGACTCAAAAATCAGATTGAATGCCGTCGATCTGGCGCAGGAACTCGACTGGTTTGCGCGCGTGATTGATGCCCGGTTCAAATCCTATTTTCGTTCGGATTTGGATACGGCGGTGCAGAGTGTCTTTGAAATCACGCCGCCGGATCTGAGCGCCTCGGAATCGGAGTACGCCAAATTTTTACAATATTATGGTTTTTCCTTTGCCGAGCGTTTTGCTGTCTTGCTGAGCCTTGTGCCTCATTTGAGACCGCAATTACTGGATGTGTTCTTCACGAAAAACCAAACTTTTGACCGCAGATTTACCGAATTTGGCGGAAACCGCGAAGGCTCAGAAGGCGATTTTATCCCGACTGGCGAAACCCTGACTTTTATTTTGGCGGGCAATGACCTTGAAATTCGATTCGGGATTCTATCTTTATTTGACCGGGATCATCCCTTTGCAAAACATCAAATCCTCCGTCTGGCAAGTGATCGTTCGGATCGGCCGCGCATGAAATCGCCGCTGGTGCTTTCAGAGGAATATCTAAGCTTTTTTACCTCCGGACAGGCGCAGCGCCCGGATTTTGGGGCGAACTTTCCAGCCCGATTTATTGAAACACCCCTCGACTGGAAAGATTTAATTCTCCATCCCGGTACCCGGCGTCAGATCGAAGAAATCGAAACATGGATACGTCACGGGAGAACTTTAATGGACGATTGGGGCATGGCGGCCAAGCTGCGCCCCGGTTACCGTGCCCTTTTTTACGGCGAACCCGGCACGGGAAAAACGATGACGGCCTGTATGCTGGGCAAGGCGACGGGCAGGGAAGTCTACAAGGTGGATCTATCCCTGATAGTTTCAAAATACATCGGCGAAACAGAAAAAAATCTCTCCAAGATCTTCGATCAGGCAGAGCACAAAAACTGGATTTTATTTTTCGATGAGGCGGATGCCCTTTTCGGAAAACGTAGCGAAACCAAGGATGCGCATGACCGTTATGCCAATCAGGAAGTGTCTTTTTTGTTACAACGCATTGAAAGTTTTGATGGTATCGCAATTTTGGCTTCCAATCTCCGGGACAATCTGGATGATGCGTTTGCACGTCGATTTGAATCGATTATTTTTTTTCCTGTGCCCCGTCCTGAGGAGCGGCTTCACCTTTGGCGGCAAGGTTTTTCCAAAAAGGCTGAATTGGATGATCAGGTCGATTTAATGCAGATTTCAAAAGACCATTCACTTTCGGGCGGAGCGATTATGAATGCCATTCGATATATCTCCTTGCAGGTCTTAAAAGATGGGGGACGCCCCATTACGACTGAAGATCTGATGCAGGGTATCCGTAGAGAATATGCAAAAGAAGGAAAAGGCGGATGAGTGCCGCATGGCGATTCAATGCGATGTCGTCACTGACTTGGAGTTTAGTGTCGATCTCACTTTGATCGGTCTGTGATATGAAGACGTCATTTTTTTCAAAAGAAAAACAGCCACATGCTTTTGATCCGGCTTTGGATGAGGTTGCGGGTGCGAATGCGGTTTCACTATCGCCTCCTCTTTCCGGGATTCATTTTGTTGATCGTGAAGCAGGCGAGACGAAGTCTCCTGCTTCCCTGAGCATTCAAAAAAAGTCTTTGTCACCCGCCCGGCATACAGCGGGAGATTTTAAGCTGGATGATGAGATGTCCCGTCGAATCAATCGGGAACGCGCGGGAGGGCAGTCTTTAGAGTGTGCTGTGTCTCAGCAAATGAGTCATGCGACGGGACATGATTTTAGCAATGTACGTGTACACAGCAGTGCTGAGTCGCATCGTTTGAATCAAAGCCTTCATGCAAAAGCGTTCACGACGGGCTCGGATATTTTTTTCAAGCAGGGGGCTTATGCGCCCGGCTCCAGTAAGGGCCGAGGCTTGATCTCTCATGAACTCAGTCACGTCGTACAACAACGGAGCGGCCGGGTGCCTGCTCTAGGGAATGGCATGACCGTGAAATCAGGAGAAAGTGCTTTGGAACGTGAAGCGCATATCAATGCGAAGCAGGCGACACAAGGAGGCCCTTCTGGTGAAGGAGTGCTTCAGCAATATTCAAATCTTTCCAGTGGAAAGGGGCCGATCCAGCGTTATGTTGAAAAAACAGATACGGATGGTGATCCCTGGCGTGTGAGTGAGAGCGGAAAGAGCGCGCTCTGGGTTGAGCAGGACGAGGGAGGGCAAACCTTGTTTGCAACACCCAACCTTATAAAACAAGCAAATGGCGATCTGGCAAAAGCGGGAAAGAATGGTTCTTTTGTTCGTCTGAAGGCCACATCTTCCCCGCTAAAGGCGGGCCTGCTTGATCATGTTTCTGCAGATGTGCGTGCTATCGAACCCAAATTGGTCACTTTAGGTGCTGATCCTGGTGGCAAAAAACTTGAAAATATTAACAAAAGTTTGCGGGCAGACGACGATGGTACAACAAGCAAGGAATTTGCGATGTGGGCGGATTGTGGTCGTTCTTCCCGTATGGTCATGGGGACTGATGATGCGGATTTGCGGCCCAAGGCCCAGGTTAAAATCGGCGGGAAAAATATGGAAACAACAAATCGTGCTGGAAACCCTGCTTCGTTTACCTTTATTTACCGGCTTGCAATGCCGGAGTTTATGAAGGTGAAGGCGAACAGGTCTTATCTGCAGAAGGGGATTCATTTTGATGAAAAGTTCTCAGGAATTTCTTGGAGTGAATGGAAAATCAAGACGCGTGAGGTGATGAAAACACCGACGGATGATGATGATGCCAAAAAAATGTATTGGGCGCTGGGAAAGGCGGGCCGCCGTGCATTTGACGCGCAGACAGGGATGAACACCGGGGCCAATCCTGAAATTGGAGGCGCTTACACGATGGCGACCGAATATGATATGCCGGGTTTTGCAGAGCAGGGTGCAAGGACATGGAATTTTCACTGGGCCGGGGTCGTCATGAAAGATGGTGAGAACAATGTCACGCTCGAAAATTATGCGGTTTCCTATGGAAGTGATCCTGATCCGGTAAAAAATGCTGCACTTCAGCAGAAGGCTTATGATGAGGTCAACCGGGCCTGGGTTTTTCAGATGTATGGCACAAAGAAAAAAGGGCAGACTTTTCAGGAGGAACATCTTAAATCCGGCACGCACGGTAATCGAGGAACCTCTTTTGCCGTGAAGGTTTAAATATGCCTGTCCCACTTGTGAAGTCCTTTTCGGAATTGTCAAAATATAATGGTTTAAATGTTCAGTTGTGCGGAACGTATGGCGTTCAAAATCTGGGAGGGCACGCCGTAAAGATCAAGACCTCTGAAGGCGCCTGGAAAAAGGCTTATCGAAGCGCCCACATTTACTTAAGTGACGGGCATTATATCGCACTTGAGAACCGAACCGATGAAGAGATGAATCGTCTTGATGGTGTTCAAGTCATTGTTTCAGGGAAATTGCGACTTCCAGTATTAGGGGCAGGTTTGCCCCATGTGTCGCAACCGGGGCCAGTCCCGATCCTTGTCGAAATTACTGAGATTGAATCCCAGAATTCAGTTTAACGATTGAGGGAGATCTTATAAGCTATGTATTATGCGGGGCTTGTCCTTTTATTGTATTCTGATATACATTCAGGCAGGGTTGCGAAATCGTTTTATGGTTACAATCATTTATGTTTGTTAGTATACTTTAAACGTCAAATGTTAAAAGAGGAGCTTGAGTATGCCCCAGTCATCTTTTCCGCAAAAAAACAACGGCCGTTCACAGTCTAGATCCGCTTCCGCCTCTTCCGAAGGGCTTGCGGTTTCGCCCCCTTCTTATGGCATTCACGCCGCAGATCATCAACCTGTTCAGGCAGCCGGACTGGGTTTTGGTTCAAAAAAATCAAAACTAAAACAACAAAATAACACAGGTCTTCCAGACAAGTTGAAATCGGGAATCGAGCATCTTTCAGGTTTTTCGATGTCGGATGTGAAGGTCCACTATCACTCCCAGAAACCCGCACAGTTGAACGCCTATGCCTATACACAAGGGACGGAAATTCATGTGGCGCCGGGGCAAGAAAAGCATTTGCCGCACGAAGCCTGGCATGTCGTTCAACAAAAACAAGGGAGGGTCAGCCCCACGGTCCAGGCCAAAGGCATGGGAATTAATGATAATCAGGCTTTGGAGCATGAAGCAGATGTGATGGGAAGCAAGGCCATGCAATCGGCAGGACAACCTGCTCAGTTCAAAAAATCAGCGACACCCCATGCCATTGTCCAGAGAAAAGAGAGCAGTTTTCCTGAAGATTCAAAGGAAAAACTTAAAGAGATGGGATATACACAGCTCAAATCAAAGTCGGCCCCGATTCAGCTTCGGGGGGGGGCAAAAGCAGGTGTGTTATCGATTAAATCCTCCCATGTCGGCTCTTCTTTAATTGCGGGACATGCCTGGTTATCTTATATGCCCAATGGCGGAGGTGAGCAGACCCACGGAACATGGGGCAACGTGGATCCTATCGGTTATCATGCCAATCTCGAAGTCGGGCGCGGCGCCTCGGCCTCTCGATCGACCGATGTTGATGCAGCAGATCTTGGAAAACTAAATACCTTTATCGGGGCAAATAATGCGTGGGGCTATTTTAACAATTGTTCCTCATTTGCTGCGCGCGGTTGGAAAGACGTCACGAACGAAAGTCTGGCATACACCTCTTTAGGGATTCCGAATCCGAGTGCGCTGGGTGTCGGTATTGTTGCCGCGAATGGTGGAACGACAGGAGTGCTTCCAGCAGGAAGAGGCAGCAGCGTGAACAGTGTCAGCAGCACATCCAGCAGTAGTGTGGGCATTTCCAGCAATACGGCAAACAGCGCCATTGGGAGCACAAGCTTGGGCGGAAGCTCCAATGCAAGCTCTGGAAACACAAGCTTATAATGCCTCGGCTGCAATAAATGAATGCACTTATTCGATGCGTATTGATCGGGCTTGAAAGGCTCGGTATTTATGTCGGGAAAGAAGGGGTTTTTCTCAATGAATTACGGGAGAGGCCCATTTTAAACATCGTGGCGGGCGATCTTGTCATTTCATCCACCCACAGCATGAAACATTCGGCAAAAGAAGTCTTCCGCTTTAAAGCCATTTTTGAAGGAAACCGGTGTTTTATCCGGGGCGATCAAAAATTGGTGACCAGGACATTTGGCAAAAAATATCAACAAACGATTTCTATTCGGGGTTGGCTCGACCAATACCCTTTGGAAAAAGCACAGTTTTATTGGGTTGATCCGGATGAAACACGCCATTTGATGCAGGTCTCATCGTAAATGTAATCTTGCTTGATTGTTGGATTCTTTTATTTTCCGAATAAAAAGTAATACGGTTTTTAAGGCTGAACCGCTGTGAAAACTGTAAATGGTTTCAATCGGTGAAGGCCGCCGCTTTGAACCTGCTTTGTTTGGAATATGTAAGACTGTTGTGAGCCTTGTCCGGAATTAAAAATTTCATAATATTGAGACAGAAAAGTGGATGTTTTTGGCTCGTGTCCCAAAAAATACACGATTTGATTTTTCTCGAATAATTTTGTTATTGTGTCCGTGTATGTTGCTTTTGTTCCTTTCAAGGGCAAGGTATTGCAGTGACATGTTGTTTCTGTTGAGTGTCCCTTATATGTCTCATGGTGATCAGCCAGGTTTTCAATGATAAGGAGTCAGTGGTATGCCTAAAGGTACGGTGAAGTGGTTTAACGCAAGTAAAGGGTTTGGTTTTATCGAGCAGGAAAGCGGAGACGATGTTTTTGTTCATTTTTCAGCAATAGGGGGAGATGGATTTAAAACGCTCGATGAAGGGCAAGCGGTTGAGTTTGAAATTACCAGCGGAGCCAAAGGAGACCAAGCGACCAATGTCGTAAAGCTTTAAGCTTTCGTTCCTGAATTTTTTGTAAAAAAGCCCTCCCAGCCGTGTGCTGAGAGGGCTTTTTTTTGTGATCGATTGAAGGCAGTCTTCTCAGAGCTTATGTGGAGAGATTCTCGAAATCGGGAATTTCATCCTGCATATATTTTTTGAGTTTTTTCAGTAAGTTTGCTTCAATCTGGCGCACCCGTTCTTTTGATATCTCATATTTTTGAGCAAAGGTATCCAGTGTTTGTGGCTCTTCTGCCAAAATGCGTTCTGAGAGAATCTCAACTTCTCTGTCATTTAAACGTCTGGAAAATGCCTTTAGCTTTTTGTTGAATATGGTTTTTAGTTGTTTTTTTCCCAAACTCTCTTCTGTATTTTCCATATTTGAAGGTAAAAGATCTCCGTATACGGTTTCTTCACTATCCCCTACAGGGGCACTCAGTGAAAGATCATAGGTTTCGAGGCGTTGTGTCATTTCAATCACTTCTTTTTCTTTGACCTCAAGTTGATCTGCCAGTAATTTCGGCGTGGCAATCATGCCCAGTTTTTCAAGTGCTTCTCTTTCCTTGGAAAGCCGAAAAAAGAGTTTTCTCTGAGCCTCGGTTGTCCCGATGCGTACCAATCGCCAGTTTTGCAGGATGTATTTTAAAATATAGGCCCGGATCCACCAGGCTGCATAGGTCGATACTCTCGCATTTTTATAGGGGTCATATTTTTTTACGGCGTGCATCAGCCCTACATTTCCCTCTTGAATGAGGTCCATCGTATTAAAGGGAAGGCGTTTGTACTCCATTGCGATTGAAACAGAAAGTCGCAGGTGTGAGAGGATGAGTTGTGTGACGGCGTCAAGATCTCCCTTTTTTTTGAACCGGATGGCCAGTGACTGTTCTTCATCCTTGGTTAAAAAAGGGTATTTCCTGATTTCTGCAAGGTATCTCTGCAGAGGATCGTAAGTAGAGACCGAGCGTTGATCAAGTTCGGGTGGGACTTCAGGATCCTGATCTTTATTGTCGATGGTCAAATAGTTGCTCACTTTTATAAAACACAAGTGTTCTCGATTGTGGATGTTGATTCTCATTGAAAAGTAACCGATTAAACCTCTGATATTCAAGTGAATTTCTTGGCACTCATGTCTGGGGCAGACCTTGTTTTTAATTTTGGGGCCTTCTTTTTCGTGAAGCAGGCCAAAGGGCCCAGCTCTGGAAATGCAGGTATGAATCACATGGGGTTAAGAAAGAGGACTATCAGATGGATTTAACATTGAATTAACATCTTCGTAATTAATCTGAAATATTTTTCATGTAGACTGTCGATAACTTCAATCGTCTCTCAGTGAGAAAACCCAAGAGGTTATAATGAAAAAGAGTGTGTTTCTGGTTTTATTTATGTTGGTTTTTTTTGAAAGCGGATGGGCAAAAGCAGCAGTCATCAAGGTCGATGGTTCAAGTACCGTGTTCCCCATTACAGAAGCTGTGGCTGAAGAGTTTCAAGCGAAAAACCGAAAGGTGCGGATTACCATCGGTGTCTCCGGCACAGGCGGCGGATTTAAAAAATTCTGCTCAGATGAGGTTGATATTACCAATGCTTCTCGTCCCATTAAGCCATCAGAAGTTGAACTATGTGCAAAACATGGTGTGGCATATATCGAATTACCCGTTGCCTATGATGGCATTGCTCTTGTGACGAACCTTAAAAATACCTGGGTAGATATTCTTACGGTAAAAGAATTAAAGAAAATATGGGAACCGGCCGCGCAGGGCAAGGTCATGCGCTGGAATCAGATTCGTCCAGAGTGGCCGGACAAAGAAATGCATTTGTTCGGTCCGGGGATCGATTCCGGGACATTTGACTATTTTACCGAAGCGATCGTGGGAAAAGGGGGCGCAAGCCGGGGCGACTTTACTGCCAGCGAGAATGACAATGTGTTGGTTCAGGGGATTTCGACGGATCAAAACGCACTCGGTTTTTTTGGTGTGGCGTATTATCAATATAACAAGGATCGTTTGAAGCTGATTCCGGTAGATGATGAAAATGATGTCAACGGCAAGGGGCCGACCACGCCGGATTATGATAACGTTTTAAAAGGGATCTATCAGCCGCTTTCAAGGCCCTTATTTATTTATATCCGGAAGGCTGCGGCAGATCGCCCCGAAGTTAAAAAGTTTATTCAGTTTTATCTGGAAAATGGCGGGGCGCTTTCAAAGGAAGTCGGATACATCGCATTGCCGGTAAAGGCCTACCAGCTTGCGAAAAACCGCTTTGACCAGGGAAAAACCGGCTCGCTTTTTCTGGGCGAAGGCGCGCAGGTCGGTGTGAAAATTGAAGACCTGCTTAAGTAATTGTTCAGAATGAAAGTAAGCCGTTTACGGATATCAGAGCGTTTGATTGAAGGACTATTGTTTCTGTCTGCCCTCTTGTCCGTACTCGTTACTGTTGGAATCGTTGCGGTGCTCATCGTTGAAACGATTCATTTTTTTAAAGAAGTTTCGCTCCTCGAATTTTTAACGGATACCGAGTGGACCCCGCTTTTTTCAGAGAAGCACTACGGGATTCTGCCGCTTTTGGCAGGGACATTTTTAACGACTTGCATTGCCATGACGGTCGCAATGCCTGTTGGTTTGATCAGCGCTATTTTCCTGAGTGAGTATGCCTCGCGTCGTTTTCGTATGGTCGTCAAACCGCTTCTCGAGGTATTGGCCGCAATTCCGACCGTCGTCTATGGGTATTTCGCCCTGGTTTTTGTGACCCCGCTGCTTCAAAAGTTGATCCCCTCCCTTTCGGGTTTTAATGCACTGAGTCCAGGTATTGTCATGGGCATTATGATTATCCCCATTATTTCTTCCTTGAGTGAGGATGCCATGCATGCGGTGCCTGTTGGTTTGAAGGAGGGGGGGTATGCGCTGGGCTCAACCCGCTTGCAGGTCGCACTGAAAGTGGTCTTGCCCGCAGCCTTTTCCGGGGTGGTTTCCTCTTTTATTCTGGGGATATCAAGGGCCGTCGGTGAGACCATGATTGTTGCGATCGCGGCCGGGCTTCAACCGAGGCTGACGCTTAATCCTTTGGTGCCGATTGAAACGGTCACGACCTATATTGTTCAAGTCAGCATGGGAGATACGCCGACGGGAACGATAGAATACATGACGATTTTTGTGGCAGGCATGAGTCTTTTTATTTTGACCTTTGTCCTGAATATCGTGAGCTTTCTGTTGAGAAAACGATTTAGGGAGGTCTACGACTAATCGTGAAAAGAAGACGTATGAATCAAATTTTGGACACTGTTTTCAAGGTGGTCGGTTTTTTTATGACCTTGCTTGGGTTAGTCGTACTGGGCGCCTTGATTACGGATGTGTTTATGGATGGTCTGCCGAGGGTGAGCTGGGACTTTATGACGAGTTTTCCTTCGCGTCGCGCCGGAAAAGCCGGTATTTATGCGGCCTGGGTGGGCACGGTCTGGATTGCTATTTTGACGGCATTTTTTGCGTTCCCTGTTGGCGTCGCGGCCGCGACCTATCTTGAAGAATATGCCCGGAAAAACTGGTTGACTGACCTGATCGAGATTAATATTGCAAACCTGGCCGGAGTGCCCTCCATTATTTACGGTTTGCTGGGACTCGGAATTTTTGTACGGTGGATGGACCTTGATCGCAGCATACTTGCTGGTGGGATGACACTGGCGCTTCTTGTGCTCCCGGTCGTGATTCTTTCCTCAAGAGAGGCGCTTCGGACGATTCCAGCCTCTATCCGGGAGGCCTCTTACGCCCTTGGCGCGAGTAAGTGGCAAACGATTCGAAGTCAGGTTTTACCTGCGGCGATGCCGGGGATTTTAACAGGATCCATTCTGGCGATGTCGCGGGCAATTGGGGAAACCGCACCCTTGATTATTGTGGGTGCACTCACTTACGTTTCTTTTTTACCCACTTCTCCCTTTTCGGCGGAGTTTCCTTTTTTGAATGCCGAGGGTTTGTTTGATCCTTTTTCTGTTTTGCCGATACAAATTTTTAATTGGGTTTCGCGTCCACAGCAAGCCTTTGCCATTAACGCGGCGGCGGGTATCATCGTATTGTTGTTGATTACATTTGTGATGAATGGCATCGCGGTTTTTCTTCGGCATCGCTTCCAAAAGAAAATCAGGTGGTAAACATGAATATTGCTTTTAAGGTTGAAAACTTAAATGTTTTTTATGGGGAAAAGCAGGCATTGAATACCATCAATGTTGAAATTCCCGAAAAAGCAGTCACGGCGATTATTGGTCCTTCAGGATGCGGAAAAAGTACCTTTTTGCGTTGTCTGAACCGGATGAATGAACTTCTGCCGATTTTTCGGATGGAAGGCGCAATCATTTATGAAGAACAAAACATTTATTCGAAACAGGTCGATGTTATTGATGTGCGGCGGAGAATCGGGATGGTGTTTCAAAAACCCAACCCCTTCCCCAAAAGTATTTATGAAAATGTGGCCTATGGTCTTCGCATCCAGGGGATAAAAAAAAGAGGTCGTATCGATGAGATTGTTGAAGAGAGCCTGAAAAAAGCCGCCATTTGGGATGAAGTGAAGGATCGTCTCTCTCATTCAGCGCTTGCTTTATCGGGAGGACAGCAACAACGACTGTGTATCGCCCGTGCGCTCGCCGTAGAGCCGGAGGTTCTTTTGCTGGATGAGCCCACTTCTGCCATCGATCCGATTGCAACAGCGCGGATAGAAGAGCTCTTGCGGGAATTGGAGAAAACTTATACCATCGTGATGGTGACCCATAATATGCAGCAGGCGGCCCGGATTTCTGCCTGGACGGCCTATTTTCTCATGGGAGAGCTGATCGAGTTTGATGATACGACCAAAATTTTTACGAACCCAAAAGATAAACGAACAGAAGATTACATTACGGGACGATTCGGATAAACTGAATAAAAAATGATGCTGATGGACTTGAGGAGGAAAGATGGCGCGCCGCTTGGAAGAAGAATTAATTGCCTTGAAAGAAAAGATTTTGAAAATGGGGGCCTTGGTCGAAAGCCAGATTGCCAATTCCATCAAGTGTCTTGTTGAAACGGATCTTTCCCTGGCACGTCAAACCATTGAAAATGATCATCTTGTGAATGCAATGGATGTGGAAATTGATGAAGACTGCATTCGTCTGCTTGCTTTATATCAACCGGCTGCACGGGACTTACGCTTTATTACCACTGCGATGAAAATTACGACCGATCTTGAGCGGATGAGTGATCTTTCTGAAGATATTTGTGAACGGGCCATTGAACTTTCCCAGGAACCGCTTTTAAAGCCATATATTGATTTGCCGCGAATGGCCGAAGCGGCGCAAAAAATGGTGCGTGAAACGCTGGATGCCTTTGTGACTAAAGATTCAACTTTAGCGAGGAAGGTGTGTGCCGATGATGTTTTTATTGATGATTTGACCGATCAAATTTTTAGAGAGCTTCTTGCGTACATGGTGGAGGATAGTTCCACCATCACCCGGGCAATTCGAATCAGCTTTGTTTCAAAATATATTGAGCGGATCGGTGATCACGCGACAAATATTGCCGAAATGGTTGTTTATCTTGTCGAGGGAAAAATCATCCGCCACACCGTCATTAAGCCTAACCCCTGATTCTAATGCCTGATTTGTGTATTGATGCTTCAAGGAAAACAATGACGGTCATTTGAAGGTGGTCTTGATCCACGTCTCAGCATTGTCTTGACACGATAAAAACTCTTTCCTATAATTGCTCGCTTGTAGAAAAGGAAAGCATTTGTGGAAATTCAGCTTGAAAAGATTCTATCGGAGGGCCTGCATATATCTTATGAGGTCACTTTACCCGAGTGGGATTTAACGGAAAAAGATTTTGTCTTGTTGAATCCTATTCAGATTCAATTGGATGCGCATAAGCATGGTCAGGGGGAAGTGTACCTGACAGGTGAACTTTCAACGACGATTCAATCTGAATGTGTCCGATGTTTGAAAGTGATCGCATGTCCCGTGTATTCTGATTTTCATTTTGAATACGCTCCTCAGCCTGAGGCCTCGTCTGGAGGGGAGGACGTTTTGTCCGAAGAAATGCTTGATCTTAATTTTTATGTGGGTGCTCAGATTAATATTGATGAAGAAATGAAGGGGCAATTCTTCCTTTCTGTGCCTCTAAATCCGCTCTGTCGTCTCGATTGTCGTGGGCTTTGTCCGCACTGCGGAGAAGATTTAAATGAAACAGCTTGCCAATGCCATGCCGAACTCTCAGATCCACGTTGGGCGATTTTGAAGAATTTTAATAATAAGGAAACCGATGCCAAATCCAAAACATAAACATTCAAAAACACGTCGAGATAAAAGACGAACCCATATTAAATTAAAAACCCCAGCAACGGTTCTTTGTCCTCAATGCCATGAAGCCAAACGCCCACATTACGTTTGTCTGAGCTGTGGCACCTATAAGCGTCGTCAGGTTATAGAAATCAAAGAAGGGTAGTGCCCTTTGATTTCTGGGCATTATCGATGGATCCCCATATTATTCCTCCTCTGATCGTGAAGAGTTAATGATGAAGATTGCGATAGACGCGATGGGAGGAGATGATGCACCCGCAGCCATTGTTGAGGGGGCGATTATTGCGACTCGTGAATATGGCATTGAGCCGATTCTTGTCGGTGATGAAACAGCGATTCACAAAGAGCTCTCAAAACATAATGTCATGGGGCTTCCCATTACCGTGGTTCATGCCTCTCAGCGTGTTGAGATGTATGAATCTGCATCCTCTATGATCCGAAAAAAGAGGGATTCTTCAATTTGGGTCGCAACGCGTCTTGTTAAAGAAGGCGCGGCCGTTGCTGTGGTCAGTGCCGGAAATACGGGCGCGAGCATGGCCGCAGGTCTTTTTAATTTAGGACCATTGAGTTGCGTCGAGCGGCCTGCAATTCCAACCCCCTTGCCCACCTTGGCTGGCACTGCGATCTTGATCGACGTGGGCGCTAATGTCGATTGCAAACCCACCCATCTCTTTCAGTTTGCCATTATGGGTCAGATTTACGCCCAAGAAATTTTTGGGATTAGAGATCCGCGAGTGGGTTTACTCAGCATTGGAGAAGAAGACAGTAAAGGAAACGAACTGACAAAGGAAGTGTTCAAACGCCTGAAACGAAGCAAGCTGAATTTCATCGGGAATGTCGAGGGAAGGGACGTTTATTCCGGAGATGTGGATGTCATTGTTTGTGATGGCTTTACCGGCAATGTCGCCCTTAAAATTTCTGAAGGACTTTCAGAGGCGATTATTCAGTTTTTAAAAAAAGAAATCCTTGTTTCTCCGCTTGGGAAATTGGGATATATGCTCCTTAAACCCTCTTTTGCACGTTTTAAAAAGAAGGTTGATTATGCGGAATACGGAGGAGCGCCACTCCTGGGTTTGAATGGCACGAGTATTATCTGTCACGGACATTCTTCGCCGGACGCTATCAAAAACGCCATCCATGTAGCGCAGGAATCCTACAAACGGGGTGTCGTACGGCATATTCAGGAGCAGATTGAAGAACACATGAAAGAATCCCCCCAGGAAAGTCTTTGTTAATGAAAGCCCAAATTATCGGAACGGGCGCCTATGTCCCTGAAAAGATACTCAGCAACCGCGACCTTGAAAAAACAATAGAGACCTCTGATGAGTGGATCTTTGGCCGTACCGGTATTCGCGCGCGGCATATCGCCGCTAAAGATGAGTCAACGTCCGATCTCGCCGTAAAGGCGGCGCAAAAAGCCTTAAAAAACGCGGGAATGACGGCATCCGAAGTGGATTTGATTATTGTTGCGACCTCTATGCCGGATATGTTTTTTCCTTCGACCGCCTGCATCGTGCAAAATAAACTGGGTGCAAGTCAGGCGGCCGGATTTGATCTCTCGGCAGCCTGCTCCGGTTTTGTCTATGCACTTTCGGTCGGGGAGCAATATATCCGTTCGGGCACCTATCAGCGTGTGTTGGTGATTGGCGCCGAGGTCATGTCCCGACTGACGGATTGGGCAGATCGCAGAACTTGTGTGCTTTTTGGCGATGGCGCAGGGGCGGTCGTATTGGCCCCATCGGATGCAGATCGTGGGATCCTTTCGGTGCATTTACACACGGATGGCGCGCTCTGGGATTTAATTTGTGTGCCGGGCGGCGCTTCTGCCCTTCCCCCTTCTGAAAAGGTATTAGTGGAGCACCTCAATACCATTAAAATGAAGGGCAGCGAGACATTTAAAATTGCTGTTCGAAATCTTGAAAATGTCGCCCTTGAAGCGCTAAAGGCCAATCAGATGACGGTATCCGACATTTCCTGGCTCGTTCCGCATCAGGCCAATATACGCATTTTGAATGCTGTTTCTTCACGTTTAGGCTTGCCCAAAGAAAAAATGATTGTCAATCTCGATCGATATGGGAATACTTCTGCTGCATCCATTCCACTTGCTTTTGACGAGGCCATAAATGATGGTCGGATCAAGCGCGGCGATACCCTCCTTTTTTTGGCTTTTGGAGGGGGACTCACATGGGGCGCTGCGGTGGTGCAGTATTAAGTTTTTGGAATGACGTATTCAAAAAACCAAGAAGGAGAATAAATTGGACAAACAATTTTTAGACGGATGGGCCTTAATTTTAGGGGCATCCAGCGGATTTGGGGAAGCGGCAGCACTTGCACTCGCTGAATCAGGGATGAATATTGTCGGTGTTCATCTTGACCGAAAAGGGACATTGCCCAATGTGGCCCGGATTACCGGCCAAATCGAAAAACTGGGTCGCCGTGCCCTTTTCTTTAACATGAATGCGGCCAGCGCTGAAAAACGTGCTGAAGTCCTCGCTCAGCTTGAAACAGAGCAGATTACCATTCGTGTTTTATTGCATTCGCTTGCCTTTGGTTCGCTCAAACCCTTGATCGCCGAAACAGAGCGAGAGGCCATTAGCCAATCCCAGTTGGAAATGACGATGGA
Source organism: Nitrospirota bacterium (assembly GCA_029261215.1). Classification (GTDB taxonomy): domain Bacteria; phylum Nitrospirota; class Nitrospiria; order SBBL01; family JAADHI01; genus JAADHI01. Next base: position 79,457 of record JAJDBT010000041.1, read on the forward strand.
TGTGATGGCGAACAGCCTCGTGTATTGGACGCAGGACCTGGTTCGCAATCATCGTTTTGACCGAGGCGGTCGTATTTATGGTCTTACCTCAGCAGGCGGCGCGCGTGTTTGGCCGTCCTATGGTGCGGTTTCAGCGGCCAAGGCGGCTCTGGAATCACATGTGCGTCAGCTTGCCCTGGAACTTGGCCCAAAAGAAATTTCGGTCAACGCGATTCGAGCAGGGGTTACGGATACCCCGGCACTTAGAAAAATTCCGGGCAACGAAGAAATGATTCGAATGGCAAAAGAAAAAAATCCCTGGGGCCGTTTGACCACGACAGAAGATGTCGCCTCTGTGATTTGCCTGCTTTCCCATCCGAAGGCCAAGTGGGTAACCGGAAATGTCATCGGTGTGGATGGGGGAGAGTTTATTGTTGATTAGCCGAATCATCTGGTTTTAATCAAGCCCAAATTTTTATTGACTTTGGGATATGTTTTTATCAATATCCCTGTATATTTTTGGATGAGTATTCATTGAGTATTGCATTTCTTTTTCCCGGTCAGGGGTCTCAATCTCTTGGCATGGGGAAAGCCCTTTTTGAGGAATTTAAAGTTGCCCGCGATGTCTTCGCCGAAGCCGAAAAGATTTTGGGTTTTGATCTTGCCGCGCTTTGTTTTGAGGGGCCGGAATCAAAGCTCAATAAAACGGAATTTACGCAGCCCGCTTTGCTCACCGCCAGTATTGCAGCATGGCGTGTTTTGGGTTCACCCATCAATAAAGGGTCACTGGTAGCGGGACATAGCCTGGGTGAGTTTACAGCCTTGGTGGCGGCAGGAGCCCTTTCTTTTTCCGATGCTGTACGGCTTGTGCATTTGAGGGGACGTTTTATGCAAGAGGCGGTACCCGAAGGCCAGGGGGCGATGGCCGCGATCATCGGCTTGAATCGTGAGGAAGTTGAGTCGATTTGTGCCTTGGCGACCTCAAACACCGGTATTGTGAGTCCGGCCAATTATAATGGTCCTAGCCAGATTGTGGTTTCAGGGGAGATCAATGCCGTAAAGCAGGCAATGACATTCGCCACTGAAAAGGGTGCGAAACTTTCGGTCCAGCTCGCGGTGAGTGTGCCATCTCATTCTCCTCTCATGAAAGACGCCTGTCTGCGTCTATCTGCGGAGTTGGAAAAAATCGAAGGAGAGAACCTTCAAAAGCCATTGGTGAATAACCTTGCTGCAAAACCGATCGAAACGTGGAAAGCGGCCAAGGCGGGATTGGTCGATCAACTTTCTTCCCCGCTGCTTTGGGAAGAAACAATTGTTTTGATGCAGGCACAGGGCGTTGATCAATTTATCGAAGTCGGGCCGGGCCGGATTCTTTCGGGTTTATTAAAGCGCATAGATCGGCGGGCCAAGGTGATGAATGTGGAAGATCCTAAGGGAGTGGAACAGGCAAGGGCCTTCTTAAATTAAGGCCTTTTATGAAACAGGCCATTGTTTTATTTGGAGAAGATTAATTTGGAGATTCAAGGGAAAGTAGCGCTTGTGACGGGTGGTGCACAGGGCATTGGAAAAGCGATTTGCGAATGTCTTGCGGCGCTCGGCGGGACTGTGGTAGTCTCCGATCTAAATTTAGCCGGGGCAGAAGTGACCGCCTCTGAGTTGACTGCAAATGGACACACGGCGATGGCTGTCGCGGTGAATGTGGCGGATGCAGATTCGGTAAACCAGATGGTGGCCGATGTTCGGGAAAAATACGGACAAATTGATATTCTGGTGAACAACGCGGGGATTACAAAAGATACGCTGTTGATGCGCATGAAGGATGCAGATTGGGATGCGGTGCTTTCCGTAAACCTCAAGGGGGTTTTCCACTGCATGAAAGCGGTTCTCCCACTCATGTCGAAACAGCGCTTCGGGAAAATTGTGAATATTTCATCGATTGTCGGAGCGATCGGGAATGTGGGGCAAGCCAACTATGCGGCTTCAAAAGCGGCGGTAGTGGGTCTTACAAAAACGGTTGCAAGGGAGTATGCCGGGCGGAACATTACGGTGAATGCGGTGGCCCCCGGTTTTATCGAGACGGCGATGACGGCGTCATTGCCGGAAGCGGTTCACACCGAACTAAAAAAACAAATCCCTCAGGGACGTTTAGGCACTCCGGCGGATATTGCACATGCCGTGGGTTTTCTTGTCTCCGATCGGGCGGATTATATCACCGGGCAGGTGTTACATGTGAATGGCGGAATGTACATGGGGGGATGAATGTGATCACTCACCTTCATCGTATTTTTTGAGGCAGTATTTGACCAGGGAGAACACATCTATTGAGTCTGTTTTGTAGGGTGCAATCCAAATTTAATCACGAAGTTCTTGTAGGAGGAAAAATCATTGGCAATCGAAGAGAAAGTTAAAAAAATTATTGCAGAGCAGTTGGGGGTAGAGGAAGGTGAAGTTGTTTCAGGTGCTTCATTTGTTGAAGATCTGGGTGCCGATTCTTTGGATACCGTTGAGCTGGTGATGGCGTTTGAAGAGGCTTTTAACATTGAAATCCAGGATGAAGATGCAGAAAAAATCCTGACGGTGCAGAGTGCAATTGATTACATTCAAGACAAAGTATAATTACAATGGGTAATATTCAGCAGGATACGGGTCTTTCTGAACAGAAACGTCGTGTGGTTGTGACGGGCTTAGGCATGCTCTCTCCTTTGGGGCTCGGAGTTGAATCTTCCTGGAAGGCGCTCTGTGCGGGAGAATCCGGCATTGGTCAAATTACCCGCTTCGATACGACGGACTATCCTTCTCAGATTGCGGGGGAGCTGAAGGGTTTTGATCCAACTGCGTATATCAGCCCTAAAGAAATCAAAAAAATGGATACCTTTATCCATTATGCCGTAGCCGCCGCTCAGATGGCCGTTGATGATGCCGGGTTTCAGGTGAATGATGACAACGCAACACGGATGGGTGTTTACGTCGGTTCTGGAATTGGTGGGCTGCAAGCCATTGAAAAATGGCATACCGTTTTAGTCGAAAAAGGCCCTAAACGGGTGACGCCTTTTTTTATTCCGATGTCGATCATTAATCTTGCTTCAGGACAAATCGCCATTGCCTTGGGGGCGAAGGGCCCTAATTCCTGTGCAGTGAGCGCCTGCGCAACAGGAAATCATTGTATCGGCGATGCCTTTCGCATTATCCAGCGGGGAGAAGCAGACGCCATGCTAGCCGGTGGTGCCGAGGCGGCGATCACGCCTTTGGGTATGGCCGGTTTTGCGGCTTCCCGAGCGCTTTCACTACGAAATGACGCTCCCATGGAAGCGAGCAGACCCTTCGATAAAGACCGGGATGGTTTTGTCATGGGAGAAGGTTCCGGTGTTGTCTTAATGGAGTCCCTGGAATCCGCCGAGGCCCGTGGTGCAAAAATTTATGCCGAAATTATTGGGTATGCCATGACGGCGGACGCTTTTCATATGACAGCGCCTCCGGATGGTGGTGAAGGCGCTGTACGCTGCATTCGTCTGGCGCTGAAAGATGCGGGGATTTCGCCGGATGAAGTGGATTATGTCAATGCTCATGCAACTTCTACCATGGCAGATGCCATAGAAACCGCCGCGATTAAAACCGCTTTTGGAAAACACGCATACAATTTGTCGATCAGCGGCACAAAGTCGATGACAGGCCATCTCCTGGGGGCTGCGGGTGGGATTGAAGCCATCTTTTCTGTTTTGACAATTCGTGATGGCATCATCCCTCCAACGATCAACCTCAACGATCCCGATCCCTTGTGTGACCTTAATTACACGCCAAATCAGGCGGTGAAGCGTGATGTGTCTATCGCACTCTCGAATTCCTTTGGTTTTGGCGGTACCAATGCGACCCTCTTTTTTAAAAAATACACTTCGTAAAACCTGTTCTTTCCTGTGATGAAACCCAAAGCCTTATCTTCCCTGGAAACAACGCTTTCTTATTCATTTAACAATATCAAGTTACTTCGCCAGGCATTAACGCACAGATCCTATATCAATGAAACGAAAGAGGCGGATCGTAAAGACAACGAACGACTCGAATTTCTGGGGGATGCAGTACTGGATTTGGTGATGTGTCAGGATTTGATTGAACGTTTTCCCGGGGTTCCCGAAGGGGATCTTTCCAAAATGAAGGCCAAGATCGTCAGTGAAGAGACGCTTGCCTCCGTCGCAAGAAAGATTGATCTGGGGGCATATCTTTACTTGGGTAAAGGAGAGGTTCAGACCGCAGGACAGGAAAAACCTTCTCTGCTTTCCGATGCATTGGAGGCCTTGATTGCCGCGATCTATCTGGACGGCGGCAATCAAGGCCTGGATGCGGCGCGGCGGGTGATTTTGGTCTTGTTTAAAACGGCCTTAAATGCCTTGCGGCGCGGCGCGGTTCATTTTGATCATAAAACGGCGCTTCAGGAATATTCCCAACAGGCTTTTGGCTCATTGCCTGTCTATGAAGTGATTCAGGAAAGTGGTCCCGATCATGAAAAGCGATTTGAAATTAAAGTGATTGTCAACGAGGAGATTGCCGGAATGGGGATTGGAAAAAGCAAAAAGTCCGCTGAGCAAAAGGCCGCCCAAGCCGCGCTTTCGATACTCGAAGGGGAATCATGAATCTTTTTTGTAGGGCCGGGCTTCACAACCTGCCCTCATTGAGTAGCCTGGGGGGATGTTTTTTATTTTAAGACGATGCTGTGTGAGGTCGTTTATCGGGATGTGGGCCCGAATCGTCCAGCAGTGTTTTTAATTCAGACATGAACTGATTCACATCTTTAAATTCCCGGTAAACCGAAGCAAAACGGACATAGGCGACCTGATCCAGGCTGTGAAGGTGTCGCATCACTTCTTCTCCGACAATGTGGCTTTCAATTTCGTTGACGCCCCGTTCTTGAATCGCTTTTTCAATTTTCGTGGCCACCAATTGTAAGTGATCGACGCTTACCGGCCTTTTTTCACAGGCTTTTATTAAGCCCGACAGAATTTTATTGCGGTCGAAGGGTTCTCGACGGCCGTCTTTTTTGACCAGCATCGGGAGATTTTCCTCTATCCGTTCATAGGTTGTGTAACGACGCTGGCATTGAAGACATTCCCGTCGTCGGCGAATGACTTCGCCTTCTTTGCTTAGACGAGAGTCGACAACCTTATCTTCAAGGCTACTGCAATAAGGGCACTGCATGGCGGTTGGCTTATCCTATCGCGTAAAGGGGAACCGCATGCAGAGGGTTTCTGCCTGGGTCTGAACCTGTTTTAATACAGATTGGTCTTCCCGGTTTTTAAGAACGGTGTCGATCAATGCGGCGATTTCGGACATTTCAGCTTCTTTCATTCCGCGTGTGGTCACGATGGGTGTGCCCAGACGGATGCCACTGGCATGAACGGGTGGACGCTGATCAAAAGGCACGGCATTTTTATTGACCGTGATCCCGGCCTGATCCAGTGCTTCATCGGCTTCTTTTCCCGTAATGCCTTGGCGGGTAAGATCTACCAGCATCAAATGCGTGTCCGTGCCACCGGAGACAATCTGATATCCTCGTGAAATTAATGCCTCGGCCAGGGCGGAGGCATTTGCAACGATTTGTTGCTGATATTGAACAAAGGATTCGGAAAGCGCTTCTTTAAAGGCGACCGCTTTTCCAGCAATGACATGCATCAAAGGCCCGCCTTGAATGCCGGGGAAGACCGATTTATCCACGCCTTTTGCAAATTCTTCTTTACAAAGAATCATCCCGCCGCGTGGTCCGCGCAGGGTTTTATGTGTGGTGGTGGTCACAAAGTCCGCGTAAGGCAGGGGCGAAGGATGCACCTTGGCCGCGACCAAGCCCGCGATGTGGGCCATATCGACCATCAGATAGGCGTCAACGCTATCGGCAATTTCCCGAAAGCGTTTAAAATCAAGTGTTCGGGAATAAGCTGAAGCCCCGACGACGATCATCTTTGGTCGTTCTGTTTCGGCCTGTTTGGCTACGGCATCGTAATGAATGCGGCCCGTTTCTTTTTCCACACCGTAAGACACTGTTTCATAAAGCTGGCCTGAAAAATTGACTTTAAAGCCGTGCGTGAGGTGTCCGCCGTGGGCCAGACTCATGCCCATGAGTTTATCGCCCGGTTTGAGCACCGAAAAATAAACCCCCATGTTGGCCTGAGAACCGGAATGAGGCTGGACATTGACATGCTCCGCACCAAAAATGTCCTTGGCCCGCTCAATTGCCAGATCCTCGACGATATCCACATACTCGCAGCCACCGTAGTAACGTTTTCCGGGGTAGCCTTCTGCGTATTTGTTAGTGAAGACCGAACCTTGCGCTTCTTGCACTGCGCGGCTGACGACGTTTTCAGAGGCAATTAAAACAATCTTTTTGTTCTCGCGTTCGATCTCCTGCGCAATCGCATTTTCGACAGCAGGGTCGTATGATTTTAAGCTGATTCCTTTTTCCAATGGCCTGTTCCCTTATGATGGTGGGTTACTGTGAAGATTTGGCCGGAAGAATTTCTCCGTTTTTGATCGCCTGTTCAATCTTTTTTATTTTATCGAGACGTCGCTGATGGCGGCCGCCGTCAAATGGAGTCTTGAGCCAGGTTTCTAGAATCAGAAGAGCCAGGGGTTGATCCAAAACCCGGCTGCCCAGTACGAGAATATTCGCATCATTGTGGCGGCGGCTGACTTCTGCTGTTTCGAGATTGTGACAGAGCGCCGCCCGGACACCCGGAAACTTATTCGCTGTGATCGACATGCCAATGCCTGTTCCACAAATTAAAATACCTTGCTCGATAATACCTTCCGAGACGAGGGAGGCGACTTTGAGGGCAAAGTCGGGGTAATCGACTGAATCATTTCCATCCGTTCCGAGATCGTCGCAGGCGATCTGATGTTCGGAAAGATAGGAGAGCATGTGATTCTTTAAATCGTACCCGGCGTGATCTGAGGCAATCGTAATTTTCATATAAATTCCTGATGGCGATGGTAGCGAATTGGCCTTGGAAGTGTCAAGGAAATTAGGGGGAACATCAATTAAAAGGGTGAGGATGTTTTTATGTTTTTTGCTTTATATGATGTGGTGTCATAATCTATGTCAGGAATGTTCTTTGGGCTTAATGGGTTTCATTTTTAGGGAGGAAGAGGAACCGCATGATTGAACAAATAGACCACATCAATATCGTTGTGCGTGAGATGGGCGCGATGATTGATTTTTATGAAAAGTGCCTGGGTTTCAAACTTTCCAAGCGTGTTGAAATCAGCGGGGACTGGATTGAGGATGTCGTGGGTTTAAGCAATGTTAGAGCCAGCGTCGTTTATCTCGAATTGCCGGAAGGTCCTCGAATTGAATTGATCCAATACCACTCTCCCGTAGGTAAAAAGCCGGATGCTTTGAATATTCCCAACACCGTTGGTATTCGTCACATTGCTTTTCGTGTGAGCGGTATTGATGGTTGGGAGACCAGGCTCAAAGTGGCCGGGGTTTCTTTTTTTAGTCAGATTCAATCGGTACCGGGAAGCCAGGTGACCTATGCTGGCGGAGTGCGCAAGCGTTTGGTCTATTTTTATGACCCCGAAGGGAATATCCTGGAGTTATGCGAATATGCGCAGTGTCAATAAGGAAGATTAGTTCAGGGTTTTTATGTGGTTTTTTATTTAACGGTTAAGGGTTCGTCAGACATTTTGCGCTGGGAAGGTATTTTTTGCATTCCTCCGCACTGAGGGATCGGGTGACCCGCATTTTTGCAAGAGCCAAAAGATCCTCAATATTCAGGAGATAGGTCCGCACCGTTTTATCCGTACTAGCGGTGGCAAGCTGTTTGACGTCCGGACTAAAGGCGAGTCCAAGAACTTCTCCTGAATGGCCTTTTAACGCGAATTGTTTCTCCCCCGAAACAGCGTCCCATAGCTGCGTGGTGTGGTCTCTGCTCGTTGTGCCGAGTTGTTTGCCATCCCGACTGAACGCGACTCCCGTGACGACATTGCTGTGACCGCTGAGCGTCAGCCGTGCCTTGCCCGTGTTCACATCCCAAATTCTGGCGGTTTTATCCCAGCTTGCGGTGGCGAGCTGTTCGCCGTTAGGACTGAAGGCGAGGGCTTTAACTCCACTCGTATGTCCTTTTAATGTGTGTTGTACTTTTCCCGTTTTGACCTCCCAGATTTTTGCGGTTTTATCGCCGCTTGCGGTGGCGATATATTGACCATCCGGGCTAAAGGCCAGACCCAATACTTCCTCGTCATGGCCGCTTAATGTTTGCAGAGACTTGCCTGAAGCGGCATCCCAAAGCTTGACTGTTTTGTCCCAGCCTGAGGTGGCAATCTGTTTTCCATCCGGACTAAAGGTGATGCCCGAGACTTCACTGGCATGGCCTTTCAGGGTGTATATTGTTTTGCCTGTTTTTGTATCCCAAATACGAGCCGTTTTATCTGCGCTGGATGTCGCAATTCGCACGCCCTTTGGATTGAAAGCGATTCCTGTGACTTCAGCCTGATGTCCTTTGAGGCTGATGCGTGTTTCGCCTGTTTTTGCGTCCCAGATTTTTGCGGTTTGATCGCCGCTTGCGGTGGCCATTTCTTTGCCATTTGGACTAAAGACAAGATCGGTGACTTTTTTTGTATGACCTTGAAGGACAGGAAGGGCTTCTCCAGAGGCGGCCGCCCAGACTTTCAGTGTTTTATCCCAGCTTGCCGTGGCGAGTCGTTTGCCATCCGGACTAAAGGCGATATCGGTAAGCCCAGCGCTGTGACCTCTCAGCGTGGCGAGGGGTTCTCCGGAGGCGGCATCCCATATTTTAGCTGTTTTGTCCCATCCTGCCGTCGCTAGGAATGCTCCATTTGGACTAAACGCAAGGCCTCGAACACCCTTCGTGTGGCCTTTGAGCGTGTGTATTGCTTTTCCGCTTTCGAGCTCCCAAATTGTTGCGCTTTGATCGGCGCTTGCGGTAGCGATGAACTGGCCATCCGGGCTGAAGCGCACACCGCTGACTTCCCCAGAATGCCCTTTAAGGGTCTGGATCTCCTTGCCCGTCTGTACCTCCCAAATCTTAACGCTTTGGTCGGTACTGGCCGTGGCAAGCCGGTTTCCATCGGCTGAAAAAGAGAGGCTGACGACGGCTCCCGTATGGCCCTTGAATGTACGGATTTCCTTGCCCGAAAGGACATCCCATAGTTTGACCAGGGTATCTTCGCCCCCTGTGGCCAGCTGTTTTCCCTTGTTTTGAAATGCGACGGCGCGCACATTACCGGAATGCCCTTTAAGGGTGTGGAGTACTTTACGATTTTTAATGTCCCATATTTTTGCAGTTTCATCCCCGCTTCCCGTAGCGAGTAAAAGGCCATCGGGGCTGAAATCTAGGTCGATAACTTCGCGCTCATGGCCTTTCAGGCTTGCGATTTCTTTGCCCGTCACCGCATTCCAAATTTTTGCCGTTTGATCCCAACTGCCGGAGGCCAGGGTTTTTCCGTCGGGGCTGAATCCTGTGGTGGTGACAAAATTGTGATGATCTCTCAGCGTGAGTCGTAGGTGTGAGGACTGTAGCGCCTGATGCAGCGCTTCTTTTGTTTCCGAAGGGATGTTGGTGCGATTTGTGATTGAAACCGCCTGTAGCGCCAAGAGCAGACTCTGTTCGGGATCGACTTCTAAAAGATCATTGGCTGCGATAGCGAGCTTTCTGGAATTCGCGAGTTGTGTTTTTATTTTCGCTATTTTCCCCTGTTCGGCGGCTAGGGCGGCTTCTTTTTCGGCCCTCAGGCGTTCCTGTTCTGCAATTTCGGTTTGCGTGGCTGCAATTTCGGTTTGTGCGGCCGCAATCTCGGTTTGTGCCGTTGCATGAAGCGTCGCGGCGGCTTCTCTTTGTTGTGCGAGCAGGGTTTCTTTGAGGCGGTTTTCAGCGATCATTTGTTGCTCTTCTGCCCGTTTCCACTCCGATTCGGCGACGAGGCGGGCGGCGGTGGCCTTGTCGCGCTGATCCCAGGCATAACCCCCAAATCCCACTGCGACGATAAAAACAATGCCGAGGGAAAGCGACAAGCGACGAAAACGCTGTGCGATCTGGGCTTGTTCATTGGCCCGCTGCCGCTCTTCCGCCATCATTTTTTTGTCGGCGAGGCGTTTGTATTCGCGGGCCTTGTTCCCAATCCATTCGACCAGGAATTCGCTGGCGATTTCATAATAGTATACTTCTCGACGACGTTCTTTTCGGACAAGTTTTGCTTTATATTCAAGATCTTGAAGGGTTTCGCTGAGTAAGTCCTGCGGGATTTTATCCTCGCGAGCGACACGCCCGACGAGGTCTTCTCCATTGACCACATTTCGGGTGCCGACGGAAGTGACCATACGGCTCAAAAGGGCAATGGCTGCTTCCTGTCTCTCCGGATCAAGGGATAGCATGGCTTTTTCCAGATATTGTTCCAGGATGCCTTTAACCCCGCCGCTCGTTTCAAAATGCCGGATGAGATCGTTTTCTTCAATGCCTGAGTCAAAAAGGCTTTTACAGATGATTTGAACTTCGGTTAAGCGGATATCGCTTCCCAAACTCAAACTTTCAAACTCGGACTGAATACGGGTGGCGATGTCCTGTTTTAATTCGGGGTGAAACTGACCCGGGAATTTTTTGAAAGGTCCTCGGACGACTTCTTCAATCTGGCTGCTTTTCAGTGCGGTCAGGCGAAGATAGTGATCGGGCAGGTTGGGACATCGTTCAAAAAAAGGCGCCAGTTTCGCGAGGTAATCTTCCCTGAGCGTAATGAGTGTTTTAACGGTTAATGTTGGATCATTGATGATGTCCGTGATGGCCGTCATCATTTGATGCTGACTTTCTTTCAGTGTTTCTATACTTTGGGTTGCATTTCCCTCTTCGAAGAGGGTGATCCATTCTTCGAATTGGTCAAAAATAAGGAGCGGGTGGACTTTTTTTGCGGGGTTTTTGATCTTTTCGACGAAAGCATCTACCGACAAAACGACCTGCCGTTGTTGGTCATTCCCAGAAAAAATAGAAGGCAGAAAGGGCGGGTCTCCTTCAATATTCTCCGAGATTTGATCAATAATGAACTCGCTGCCCTGGATCGCCTGAACACGAATGCGCTCTGCTTGAAAACCTTCTTCAATGGCGAGTGGAATAAGCCCTGAATTCACAAGGGAGGATTTTCCGGTTCCGGAATCGGCATAAAGCAAAACACCCCGCGACAGCGTAATTAAACGGATCAGATTTCTCTTTTCTGATTCTCTCGCGAAGAACAGGGTTCGATTGGCATAACTGAAAGGAAAGATCCCTGGAAAAGGGTTATCGGACAGTTGATCTTTTGGCGCGCTCATTGTGTGAATTCTTTTCCCATAATTTCTTTATAGAGGTAGGGGACAAAGGTCCAGAGGTTTTCAGTGACAAAGGCGATGAGGTCCCGTTTCTCCTGCCAGACCTTTTGAATGAGCGGATCGGGGTGGTTATCGACAGAGTACGAAAGTGGAAAGTTGGCCGGATCGACCCGCCACCTTAAGGTTCTAAAAAGCAAACGCAAGTTATAGTCCCGCAGGCTGTATCCAAAAAAAAGCGTTGGCCATTTTTGCATCCTGTAACGCACGGTTTGCGGCACGGGATGAACCGCGTCTTTGTCTGACATGCGCTGGACAAAGGTGATGTAGTCTTCATCGGTAATGACGATGGACTCGCGTCTTTGAAGATCACCGTGCATTTTAAATAAGAGCGGGTTTTCAGGCGTTGGATCGTCCAGCATGTCTGGTGTGCGTTCGGAGGAGTCCGGGGTGTAGATGAAATGTTCCGGTTCCTTGTCACAGGCCGCGAGGGCTTTTTCAAGCAGCCGGTCATAATTTGTGGTGACAAAAATCTTAAATGGCATTTCAGACAGCATGGTTACGATCGGGGAGGGTTTTCTGTTTTTTTTGAGATGTTCGTCCAAAAAATTAACAAGGGCATTCCTCCCGAAATTCGTTTCGACAAAAAGCGCAACACGCTGCAAATCCCTCGGAGATTCATCCTGAAAGGCGGTATCTTTATGAAAGCCGAATTGATCAGAGAGCTGTTCCGCAAGGTCTCCTCCCAGGGGCAGTCGGTTTTCTTCCGGGTAATTGTAGGGTGAATCCTCAGGTGGTGGGGCATGCACGCCTGCACCCAGAAAAAGCACGCAGTTTCCTCGTTTGAGGTAGGCCAGCAGCTCGTGAAGCGTTTGATTGAGTTCAGTTGTTGAAAGCGCCATCTTACAGAACGTCCTGTTTTAAAAGCGAAATATGCTGTGAATGGCAGAGGGATCTCATTGTTTTTATTTTCAAGAGGATTCTAATTTCTGCTTCTTTCCAGTATATCGAGCGTGAGATGCAGTAGTTCATCGGGTCGGTTTGTGATGCCAAAGGCAAACGGGGGCACGCCTTTTTCCGGGTTAAAGACACCGATATAGAAAATAATGGGGGTCTTGTCTTTATTTTTTTGAAGCTGTTCCAATAGGCCCAGACCCGCCATGGCATCCTCTCCACGCGCCATGTCAGAGATGATGAAGTCGAAACGGCTGCGATTTAGGTGTTCGAGGGCTTCTTCCGTGTTGATGGCGACGGTGATTTCGGCTTTCAGTTTTATAAACATGTTTCGCTCATTTTGAAAAGCCTTGGGTTCGTCATCTACCCAAAGGATCTGAGCCCCTTCAAAAAGCGGCAGATTCTTTTTTGTTCGATTTACCGCAATTTCCCTGGCCTCGGTTGGGATAAGCACATTCCATTTTGGGTTTTTCTGTGCGAGTTCAATGATAGCCGCGTCGATGGATTTTTCTAAAAAAGAGAATGCCACACCCTGAAAGCTGAACCCGGTCAATTTTGGCAGGAGTTCATGGCGAATCGGTTTATAAAAGAGAATCAAAATGACTGCTGTGAGGATAAACCACAAAAGCGAGGGGATGAGCTGGATTAACTCAATATAAACGTTTTCCATGATGCCCTTGATCAAGAAGTTAAAAAAACAGCGGGGTCATTTGCGCTCGTAAAATCACCGCAAGGGTATCTACCATACTTGGATCGATCTTTCAATATTTTCCCAGAAATGCCTTTCGTAAAACGTCGGGCCTTGTGAATATTGTTCTAAAAAATGTCCTTATTTTAAAGGGCTATAAAGTGGTGAGATTTTTATTTTCTGCTGTGCTTTCAAGGGTTAAGTTAGGTTTTTGAAAATAAATAAAGGAGCGGATCGTGGGTGTGCCGGAGCATGTAGAGACCTTATATCGTAAGATCGAAACGGTGATTGTTGGCAAGCGGGATGTCATTGAATTGGCTGCAGTGACCTTGCTTTCTAAAGGACATCTTTTATTGGAAGACGTTCCGGGGCTTGGAAAAACCATGCTGGCACGGGCTTTGTCCAAATCTCTCGCTTTGCGTTACAAACGCATTCAGTTTACGCCCGATTTGCTGCCCTTGGATGTGACGGGGGTATCGATCTACAATCAGAAAACCGGTGAGTTTGAATTTAAAGCAGGGCCGCTGTTTTACGCTCAATAATCGGCGAGAGCTTTTTTATACCTATGCCATTTCTCTTGTCCTTTTTCTCTATGCGGCCAGTACGACACAACAGACCTCGTTTCTTTTTTACATCCTTTTTTATGTGCTGTCAGGCATTTTTGTACTGTTGACGGATCATGTCGATCAAAAACTGTCGATCGCAAAAGGAGGTGACCAGGAGGCTTTGCTCAAGGGAATTCATCTGCCCGTAAAAGGGTGGTCTGTTTCTGTGCTGATTGCTGTGTTGGGCATTTTTATTTATTTTATCGTGCCCAAGCCTCCTCCAGCAGGGATTGAGGCCTTTCCGGTTGAGGGGAGTTGGTATGGCCAAAATGGTGATTGGGAAGATGAATCAGAGCATGAAGGTGTGGGTGGAAACGATGGCGTATCGAAGGGAGAAGAATTAGGTGGATCTTGAGTAATGCCTGAGGATGAAAGTCAATACAGGGGGGTATTTCTAATGACACGGTATTTTATCTGAAATCTGATCTCGCGCTTTATGCGCGTGGCCGGGTCTTCGCTCACTTTGATGGTCGCCGTTGGAAACAGGGAAAGCCGCAGAAAAAGAAGGTTTATCTTAAAGAGAAGCGGTTTACTTTTAAGGTCTTATCCAATGCACCCCGTCTTGGGCAAACCTACAAAATTGTCAAACGTCTGCCGCTCATTCTTTTTGCCGGATACAAACCTGTTCATCTCTGGTTTTCGGCAGATATGATTAAAAAAGATGAAAATGATGTTTTATATTCTCCGGCGTATTTAAGGCCGGAGACCGTTTTCTCTGTAGAATCCCAGATGGATTTTGTTCAGGGTCATCCATTCGGCGGGTTTGAAATGCTTGATGATCCGGCCCCGTATCTTCAATTACCAGACACACTTTCGGCACGAACCCTTAAACTGGGGGAGGAGATTGTCTCGGGAATTGTGATGCCCTTTGAGCAGGCTTTGGAGATTGAACGCGTATTAAATGAAGACTACACCTACACTCTTGAAACGGCTTTTGATGAGGACGATACACAAGACCTCGATCATTTTATTTGAGCGTAAACAAGGGCAGTGTGAGTTTTTTGCAACGGCGATGGTGATGATGCTTCGTAGTCTCGGCATCCCCGCGAGGTTGGTCACGGGCTATGCAGCAAACGATTATAATCCGCTCACTGGTTATTTTGAGGTCCGTCGATTAGATGCCCATGCCTGGGCCGAAGCCTATTTTCCTGAATATGGCTGGGTCACTTTCCAGCCGACTCCATCTTTTGAATTACCCAATGAAATCCGGAAAAGCATTACCTTTTTTGCTACATTCAATCTTTAAAAGACTGGCTTGATTTGCTGGTTGAGCAGTATGCCTGGGCCAAAATCATCAAAACATTTTTAGCTTGGATTGATAACCTGCAAGCAGCCTTTAAAACGGTTTATGAAAGCACGCTTGGGGCATTTGTACAGCTTGGACGATGGTTTTTGAGTACTTGGTTTTATCTCGTGCCGCTTGCGATTATTTTGTTTGTTCATGCTCGTTTCCGTTCTTTTTTAGAGCGTGTTTTGTACGGCAGGTTACGATGGTGGCGTATTCAAGGGATGAAAGCAAAAGATCCGAAGAGGTTTATCTTGCGGTGTTATCAGGAGATGGAAACAGGTTTTCGTGTTCGAGGATGCCCGCGTGCGTCTTCTTGCACTCCGCTGGAATACAAAGTGATTTTAAATCGTCAGTTTAAATCTGTTCAAAGCGAGGTTCGCCTGATCACCCGCCATTTTATAAAGGTCCGCTACAGTGCCTTGTCTTTGACTTCGGATGCTGTTTCAGAAGTCTGCGTGGCCTATGAAACGCTTTTGCAGGCCGCTCGATTTTATTGACAAATTCCGGCTATTTTATTACAGTTTGCCCCAGCGAAATGAGGGGATATTTCAAATGACAACTCAACACAGTGAAAAAACGCACATTACTGCAAAAGCGGGCGAGCCATTTCAGATTAAGGTTTGGGAAGATCGAACAAAAGGGGGCTGCCGCTGGGTGCCGACCTACGATACGACGGCCTTGCGTTTATTGGGAGATGAATATGTCCGAACCCGAAATATTCGTGTGACCGATTCGGGCATGCGGATCTTTGAATTTGTCGGCATGGCTGCGGGCCAAAGCACGATAGAGTTTGAAGCCCGTTACGGCTGGAAGTTTTCGGCCGAACAGCAAATGATCTATGACGTGACGATCACCGATTGATTCTGCTATATTACGCCTCATGGTCCCATCGTCTAGTGGCCTAGGACGTTGGCCTCTCACGCCGAAAACACGGGTTCGAACCCCGTTGGGACCACCAATCTTCAGAATGAGCGTATTCATTCGAAACATGCTCTTCTTAATTGTGTTTGTTAAAGTTGAGTTTTAATAAAGAAAACAAAGAATGTCTGCGACTTATTATTGTTACAATTGCAAGGAAGCTTTTTCAAAAATTGCCTCTAAAAAGTGTCCAAAATGTGATAAGCAGCTTGTCGGAAAATCCAATCGCCAGATTGGTCTAACGAGCCTGTTGTTTGGCACTTTTTTTGGATTTCTGGCTTTACCTGCCTACAAGATGGATCAGACCGTCTTTTATATCTGCGTCACCATGTTTGTCTTTTTCCTTTGGCAGGGCATGCGAAAGATTTCACAAGGCTAATCGCACGAAACATCTGAAGTCGCCTCTTTTTCTTCTGCTTCAAGCTGACCGTCTTTTTTACGTTTGTGCGATTTGAATTTCTCTGAATATTTCTTTGGTGACCTTGCCTGCCCCTTTTGGTGCCTTCTGCCGGGACATTCGCGATCTCTTTGTTTTGATCGGGGAGTTTTGAGCGGCGGAATAGAACGATTGCTTAAACGGCCACTTTCTCGATTTTTGTCACGCACACCGTTTTTGAGGTGGGGTATACCGTCGGTCCAAACTGATTATAGACCGCGACGTCTGCTGCATCACGTCCGTAGCCAATCGCCACATAGCCTCCCTTGAGTTCGGCCTGGGTCGCATCAAAAGCATACCAGCGCCCACCGACAAAAGCCTCGAACCAGGCGTGCAGATCCATGGGTTTGAGTCTGTAGAGATAGCCCACGACCATCCGTGCCGGAATACTGAGGCTGCGGCATAAGGCGATCCCAAGGTGCGAGAGGTCCCGGCAGACCCCTGACTGTCTGGAATTGATCTCTACTGCAGATACCGGCCCGGCGCTGCTGACAGGCTCATAATGGATCTCGGCGCGTAACCAGGTCACGATGGCCGAGACTTGATCGTAGCCTGGCAGTTGGCCTGCCGTAATCTCAGACGCCATTTGTCCAAAAAGGTCTGACTCACAATAACGGCTGGGTAAGAGATAGCTGAGGACGGCATCAGGCAGATTCTGAATTTCGACAAAAATGGCTCCGGGGGACTGATCTACATGATCCGCAGTCATTATTTCGGCGGCGGTGTACACTGCGAAGGCCCCAGGGGGAGCAAGCAGTCTCTGGCAGAGGTTTCCGTAGTCATCTGTGAATTCAAACACGGGAATACTGGGCTTGAGCCTGTATTCCTCGCGCGCGATCCATTGCTGAGCACCGCTGCGCGGCCGCAACATAAGTACAAAGGGCGTGGGTCGTATAATGTCAAAGGTTAAATCACAGCTTGTGTTTAACCACATGGCCAACTCCTAAAAAATGACTCCAACGAGCGCTCGGTTTTAATGAAGCATTGCGCCGATATTTAAGCGAAAAATCCCGTCATAGGTTTCTAGGTTTCAAGTTTATGAGGGATCTATGTTTATCAAACTGACCGGGGATCAATCAGAAAGAGGCTGTTCTGTCTCAAGAGAAGGCGTTGTTTCATCCGCTGGAGGTTGATCGGGTTGCGCTTCGCTCTGAACAACGGTTTTCTCTAGTTTACGTTGTTTTTTTTCCGCTTTCTTTTTTAATTTTTCTAATTCTTTTTGTCGTTTTTCATATTTAAAGTTTTGTCTCGCCACTTTTTATCTCCTCAGGTCATGTTCCTTATAAAAAATAAATCATAAAGGGTGAAGATTTTTAATCTCCACTGCGTTGATCCGTATGGTTTATGTTCAAGGACTCAGGTCTACCATACGGTTTTCTGTGTGGATTGTATAGGGGCAAGTGATCAAAACACTCGAAAGTGTTCGGAAGGGGACTCATCAAATATGGGGTCTATTGGTTCTTTTGTCATTAATGAGAATCAGTATCAAATAATTGTTGACAAGGACTGGTACAGTTATTATGATGTTTTTCATGATATTGATAATGAATATCAATTTGCGTCATGGGGGAGTTTTAAAAGGCATTTGAATAAAGTAAGCGTCGACGAGGAAAGGTCGCATGTGCCTTCAAAGAGACTTAAAAAGGCCAGAGATTCTTATGAAAACCAGAGCCCATAATGGAAGTATCAAGACGATTGAGGATATCAACCGAGAATGAAAGGAGAATTTACAAGATGCATAAAATATGGATAGCGGCTCTGTTTATCATGGGAACAACATGGATTGGCCTGCCTGTATGGGCGATGGAAATGGAGATGGAAGTGGAAGAATCTGAATCGGGTTCCGCCAAGTTGCATATGCATGGTTACGGGGAGCTTCATTACAATGTCCCCAAGGACGGCGGTAATTCCAACATGGATCTTCATCGTATGGTTTGGGGCTTAAGTTATGAATTTAATGATCGCATCAGTCTGCATACGGAAGTGGACTTTGAGCATTCCGCACAGGAAATGGAGCTTGAATTTGCCCACATCGATTTTCTGATTACCCCTGCGATAAACATGCGTGCGGGTTTAATGTTGATGCCTGTAGGGCCCTTGAATGAATATCACGAGCCGACACTTTTTTACAGCGTTGAACGTCCGACGGTTCAAAAAGTGATTATTCCGACGACCTGGCAAGAAGGCGGGGCGGGTCTCTTCGGATCTCCTATAGAGGGCTTGCGGTATCGGGTTTATGTCGTGGCCGGTTTGGCGGGCGAAAAAATTCGAGCAAAAGACGGGATTCGTGCGGGACGCGGCAAAGGCGCAGGCGGAGAAAATAAACCTCAGACAGGAGAAGACCTGGCCATCGTGGCCCGTCTGGAGTACAGCCCCATTTCCGGTCTTGACCTGGGTGCGTCTTATTATAATGGAAAAGTGGATCAGCTGAACAATATTGCCGGTGACCCTTCCGTTGCGATTATGGAGGGAGACGTCCGGGTGCGCATTTCGGGTATTGATTTTCGTGCGCTTTATGCGAAGGTCGATATTGACGATGCCAATCAAATTAATGCGGCCTTTTCAAACAATGTCGCAGAAGAAATGGTGGGATGGTATGTCGAGCTGGCTTATCACCTCGGACAGGCATTACAAACTGACTGGGATCTGGTTCCCTTTTACCGCATGGAAGAGGCCAATACCCAGGATGTCGTCCCTGCGGGAGTGACGGCGGAATTGCAATATAACCAGAAAATCAGCACTTATGGTCTGGCCTTTTTCCCGCACCCTCAAGTCGCACTGAAAGTCGATTTTCAAAATATTGAAGATGATGCGGGTGGCGATGCCGATCAATACAACCTGGGCATGGCGTATATGTTTTAAATCTTCTGCTGCTTTGATTTTCAAGAAAGAGGACTTTTGATGACTGATCCGCCGTTGAGGAAAAAGATTGTTTTGAATGTGTTGGAGCAGAAATCCGGTGAAAAAGAGCTTCGTTGTCTATGCGGCAGCCTGATTGCCCGGATCTGCAAAGTGGGTTTGGAGTTAAAGTGCAGGCGATGCAAACGTTTTCACGTTATCCCTCTCACATGGGAAGCAGGTTCTGAATAATGGATTTGTGAAAAAGATGGATCGGGGCGAGATGGATCTTGTCCTGTTATAAAAGCGGCTCGCGGTCATCTTATCCCACGCCCGAAACAACAGGTATTTCGGGCGTGGGTCTTTTGTTTGTACACAAGCGTTCGGAATATATGGAAGGTTCAGCGTTTGAGGCAATTGAAACGGGAGGTGAGCCATGATGAGAAAACCTTGTTTGGAAGAAGTGCTGGTTGCTGCGCCGTATGGCACAATCAGTCGATGTGCTTGCGGTACGTATTATGTCCGGTTTTATCAGACCACCATTTGTTTTACGGCCTTTGAGTTTGAAAGGGTGGCGAGGCTGTTCAAAATTTCATTGGGAATGCTCTCGGCCAAGGCCGTGAATCCAAGAGAAACCGAAGCATATTGGGGCACTTTGAAAGCGAAAATATCCGGTTAATGAATCAAACATATTGAAAGAACAGGAGGGTTCAATGAAGGAAATATCTTCAAATCAGTCTCAGGAAACCTTGGCGCATACGTCCTTTGGCCGGGTGCAAACCTGTGGATGCGGCGGATTTCATATCAGCTGTCCGCAGATGGCATTTCATCTTTCAAAAGAAGGATTTCAAGCGATGAAACATTTATTGGATGAAGCCCATTTTGCAGCAGAAAAAAGGTCTGTCTCACATCAAAAAAGAAAACCCAGCCTTTCTAAACAAACAAAGCGTCAGGCTGGACTTGTGCTCGTCCCTAAAAAGCCGGGTGTTTTGACAGAAAGCGCAGGAAAGACCGAGATATGAAAGGACTCAGGCGATTTTCTATGTTGATCGTATGGGGTGTGCTTTTTTTTAACGCCGGCTCCAGCGCAGAGGCGCAGGGTATCTCACAAGAAGTGTCTGTTCGCTTGACGGAGTGGCGAATCACGATGGACAAAGCGCTTTTTAAACCGGGTGAAATTGTATTTAATACCCAAAATCAGGGCAAGCATGTTCATGAATTGGTCGTGATTCAAACGGATCTTTTGGCCGATCATTTCACGGTTGAAGGCGGCAGGGTCAAAGAATCCAAAGTGGGTTCTGTCATTGGAGAAATTGAAGGCATCCCCCCAAGGCTTGGCGCTACACTCGCACTAAATCTTTCAGCGGGAAACTACGTGCTTTTTTGTAATAATCTGGAAGAGGGTGCCATTCTGGGGCATTATCAGCAGGGTATGCGCATTTCTTTTAAAGTGGAGTCCAGTCACGAATGAAAGAGAAACACTAAGATGCCGTCTATTTACAAAAGAACCCGTATTTTAATGGGTGCGCCCTTTGAAATCATGGTTGAAGGTCAGGAAAGGGCTGCTTCAGAAGCCATCGAAGCGGCATTTGAAGAGGCCGCGCGGATTGAAGGGCTGTTTACGATTTACCGACCGAAATCGCCTTTGGCGCAATTTAATCGTGCTTCCGAAAATGGCGTCATGTTTTTTAATCGTGAAATTTCGGCGTTGTTATCCGAAGCCCTGGCGTATGCAAAAAACAGCGGTGGGGCTTTTGATCCAAGTGCGGGGCCTTTGATTGATCTTTGGGGTTTTGGTCCAGGCGGTACCAGAAAAAGTCCTCCGACAAAAAAAGAGATTGATCGTGTCTTTCAGGGTGTCGGCTTTGAATCCTTAAGTCTCAATCCTGAAACGGGTGAGCTGAAGTCTTTAAAACCAGGATTGCGTTTAAACCTGGGGGGCATTGCGAAAGGTTATGCCATTGACCGTGCCGTTCAAGTGCTGAAAGATCATCAAATCAATCGGGGATTGGTCAATTGCGGAAGCACGCTTTATGGATTTGGAGATCCCGGTTGGCAGGTTACAATTCAGCATCCCCGAAGTAAGGCCGGGCAGATTGCTGTTGTCATGCTTTGTAATCAGGCTTTAGGCACTTCGGGCGATTATGAACGCTGTTTTTTACATGAAGGGGTGCGTTACAGCCATTTGATCGACCCGAGAACCGGGACTCCGGTTTTGGGTATGGCCAGTGTCAGTGTGATGGCGTCTACGGCGATGGCGGCCGATGCCCTTTCCACGGCGGCTTTTGTTTTAGGGGCAAAAAAAGGAGTCTCTTTTCTTGAAAAACAAGACGGTGCTGAAGGGCTTCTGGTCTCGGAAAGCCCGGAGGGTGTCCTGGGTTTTTATCGCACAGCAGGCTGGCCTTCTTTATGTTCAAAATCTGTATTGAGTCGAAGGCGGTTTTTAAAGGCAGCCTCAATTGCAGGACTGGGTTTGATGATGCCGGGTAGTTTGACCTGGCCTTTCAAATCGGAGGCCTCCAGTATTCGTTTTGCGACCCAAGAAGAAGCCCTCAAGCGGATGATGCCGGATGCAGAGCGTTTTGATACGGAGTCTGTCAAGCTTTCGGATGATCAATTGTCTGCAGCCCAGACCCTGGCAGGAAAAGGCTTTCAAAAAAAGACCTATGATTTTTTAATCGGGAGAAAAGGGGAGCTTGTGGTCGCTTATGCCCTCAAACTGAATGTGATAGGTAAAAAAAGACCGATTACGTTTTTAATCGCTCTCACGCCGGGGGGAGAAGTGAAGGGCGTTGAGGTGCTGATTTATCGTGAATCAAAAGGGTCTGAAGTGCGGTACGGGCAGTTTATGCAACAATTTCATCAAAAAACGACGGAAGATCCACTGCGCCTGGGGCGGGATATCCGTCCGATTAGCGGCGCAACGCTTTCTTCCCGTGCTGCAGCTTATGCCGTTCGAAAGACGCTTGCGATTTTTGAAGTTGTTTATAAAAGAAAGGTTGAATCTTGAAAAATTTTACACGCCGGGGCAATTGGCTTGATCAAGCCTCATTCGAAATTCGCGCGATTTATAGTTTGTTTCTGGTCTTCGCCTTGATCGGCCACCTGAGTTTTATTTTGATCGTCGTGAATCGGGTCGGGCCAAACTATGAAAAGGTTGTGCAGCATTACCGGGGCGGTGAAAATGGTGAGGAGATGTCCTTTCCAAAGGAGTTTGGCGAGCTTTTGGAGGTGACGCATTTTCATGCCTACATTGAAGGCGTTGTTTTATTGGTGTTGACCCATCTTTTTGTTGTCGTCCCTATTTCTGAAGGTTTGAAACGCGGGATTATTGCTTTGGCTTTTGGAAGCACACTGCTCGATCTTTCTTCTCCCTGGCTGATCCGATACCTGAGTCCCTATGCGGCCTATGGGCAGATCGCGGCCTGGCTGGGCATGTGTATCAGCTATCTTCCTCTGACCTTGATGCCATTTTATTATATCTGGAAACGTCAGTAGGCAAAGATTTGATCTCATCGTTCAGATGTCTCCGTTTGCTCTGCGTCACCCTGTTTTTCCTGATCATTCAATCAAGTCCCCTTGCACTGGAATGCTCTCGTTTTGAGAAAAGGATTGAAAAACCGGCAACGCTGTCCTAGAATCCCTATTGATTATGATAATGAATCGCAAAATTATATATTGGAAGTCGTTTTTTTACGGAACCTATTATTGAGGGAGCCGATGAAAAAAGAAGAAGCTTTATTAAAAGATCATATTTCCAAACATAATCTCAAGGTGACAAAAGAGCGAAGCGCCGTCTTGCGGGTCTTTTTGGATTCAGATCGTCATATTACCGCAGAGGAACTTTATCGCAAGATGCGTGATACGGGTTCCAGTATTGGCTTGGCGACCATTTATCGCACGCTTAATCTTTTCTGTGAAAGCGGTCTGGCGGAACAACGTCAGTTTGGGGATGGCCAGGCCCGCTATGAGCTCGTTTATAACGTGAAACACCATGACCACCTTATTTGTCAGGCCTGCAATCGCATCATTGAATTTCAGAACGAAGAAATCGAAGCGCTTCAGGAAAAAGTGGCGAAGAAGAACAATTTTAAAATCTTCAGTCATAAACTGGAGCTGTATGGTATTTGCTCGGCGTGTTCAGCAGAAAAAAATGCCTTGGATCAATAATCGCGATCTTTAAAAAAAGAATAGGAGATGTCAGAAAATGAAAGCAGGTTTAAATATAACCCGGTATCAGAAATCAAAAAATAACGTGTTGGGGATGACACTTGCGGTGGGTTTTTTGATTTTATTGCAGGGTGCGGTCTCTTTTGTCGGCGCCGCCGAAAATGTGGTTTCTTTGAGAGACTCAAAGCTTGAGATTGGTGGGGAGTTGGAGCTTGAAATCATTGATTCCCAGTCGAATGATGGTGGAGGAAATTCCAATCCACGCATGTCGATCGACAAGATTGTCATTACCCCCAAAGTCCACGTGGCTTCGGATATTCTTTTTCAGGCCGACATCGAGTTCACACCTGATTCCGCTGTGAAGCTGGACGAAGCCTGGGTAAAGTTTTCAGGACTTCCCTTAAATAGCTGGGTGACTTTAGGACAGGAAGATCCTTTTATTCATGTGAGCCGGAAAACGGAATCCTACCCGATTTTAGGCTATGCCTTTTGGCAGGATGAAGATTTGGGTCTTTTTATGGGCGGAGAGATGGGTTCGGCATACTGGCGGTTTTCGGCCACCAATGGCAGACGTTTACGAGATCGTCAAATCAGTGAAGATAGAACCTTTCCAATTCCGACGGATGACGATGACAATGGCGAAAACAACGCCAACAAACAAATCGGAATTGGGCTTGGGTTGAATCATTCATTTAAAGAAGGCCATTCAATCGATATCCTCCCTTTTTGGTACACCGCAGATTTAAGTGAAAATGACATCACCTATCTCAACACGATTAACGGGTACACGAATTTAGTCGATAAAGACCAAGTCCGGTACGGCGTCAACTTTGATTATCTCCTGGGTGGTTTTGAATTTTTTGCACAATATATGAAGGCGGAAGACGGCGTTATGGATCGCGATGGCTGGTATGTTCAGCCTTCGTACAAACAGAAACTCGGCATGAATCGTTTACAGTCCGTGGAGTTTTTGCTGAGATATGAAGAGTACAATGTCGATTTGCCAAACGTCTCGACAGATTCGCGGACCTGGGATCGCCAGACCACGACTATCGCCGTGATCTCGGAAATCGTCAATGGATTTAAAATCAAGACGGAGTATTATCTCAATGACGAAGAAACCGGTGGTGCGGATGTGGACAACAACGAACTGCTTGTCCAGGCCGAAGTTAAATTTTAGAGCTGTTGCGGTATTCGCTTGAGGGATCTTTCTTTGATATGGCTCAGAAGCCCCCACCGGTCGATTGATCGGTGGGGGCTTGCTGTTTTTTGTATTGCCGCCATTGTGATTGTGCCGCTGGGTGTAGTGCTTTCCTCTTTGTTCACGGTCAATGATGAGGTTTGGAAACACCTTGTTGCAACGACGCTTTCGAGTGTTTTATGGAACACCTTTTTTTTGACTCTGGGTGTGGCGCTTGGCACAACTTTTCTGGGTGTGAGTCTGGCATGGTTGAGTGCGGCCACTGACTTTCCGGGCCGACGTTTTTTTGATTGGGCCTTGATTCTTCCGATGGCGATTCCATCTTATGTCACCGCTTTTGTCGCGATTGGGCTCCTTGATTTTACAGGTCCGGTCCAAACAATTCTAAGACATTGGTTAGGGGCTGAAGGTTTTTGGTTTCCACAAATTCGTTCAAGGGGCGGCATCATTTTGGTCATGACCCTGACGCTCTATCCTTATGTCTACCTGTTGGCTCGCAATGCCTTTATGACACAAGGACGGCTGGCACTGGAAGCAGCACAGTCCTTGGGCCACGGCCGGTGGAGCGGATTTTTTCGTGTGGCCCTTCCCATGGCACGGCCCTGGATTGTCGGCGGGGTGATGCTCGCGATGATGGAGACGCTCTCTGATTTTGGTGCGGTTTCAATTTTTAATTATGATACTTTTGCCACAGCAATTTATCAGGCCTGGTTTGGATTTTTCTCGCTCTCTGCCGCTTCTCAGCTGGCTTCAATTTTGGTCTTGTTGGTCTTTCTTCTGCTCATTATTGAACAACGGGTTGTCTCACGCGCAGGGTACACGGGTTCAGGCCGGGGAGGGGGGCAGGGAGATCGAATCCAGTTAAAAGGCCTTCACCGATACGCGGCGGTTTGTTTTGCGGGGCTGGCTTTTTTAATGGCTTTTTTAGTCCCGGTTGTGCAGCTCCTTATCTGGAGTTTCTCGATTTTCAAGACAGATTTTGATCTGCGATATTTTGGATATATATTCCATTCCCTTGCACTGGGCAGCATGGCGGCTTTATTGACCGTCTGTGCGGTTTTAATCCTTGTTTACGCAAATCGACTGCACAATACACCGGTGATCCGGTTTTGTATTCGGGTGGCGACATTGGGGTATGCGCTTCCGGGGTCGGTGCTGGCGGTAGGCATTTTTATTCCGCTGGCCTGGATGGATAATCAGATCATTGCACACTTTAATATCGAATTTGCGCTGAAAGGAACGATCCTTGCGATGTTGTTAGCCTATCTGGTGCGTTTTCTTGCAGTTGGCCATCATGCAGTTGAAAACGCAGTCAAACGTATTTCAAAACACATTGATGAGTCGGCCCGGAATCTCGGCTGCACTGGAATGGATATGTTGCGCCGCGTCCATTTTCCAATGATGCGTGGCGGCATTTTTACAGCGATGGTGCTTGTCTTTGTTGATGTGATGAAAGAGATGCCGATTACCCTGATGACCCGTCCTTTTGGATGGGATACGCTGGCGATTCGTATCTTTGAAATGACTTCAGAAGGGGAGTGGGAACGCGCGGCCTTACCGTCGATTGCCGTGATTTTAGCCGGGATGATTCCTGTTTTTTTGCTGACGCGTGATTCGAACAGGGAAAGTTTATGACCGTCATCGAGTTGGTCAAGGTCTCAAAAAGCTATCCAACAGACAAAACCCCTGCGGCCTTTGATATTTCTTTAAAGGTGGAAAAGGGAGAAATTCTTGCCTTGTTGGGGCCGAGCGGAAGTGGAAAAACAACGCTTCTGCGTTTAATTGCAGGCTTTGAAGCGCCGGATGAAGGCAGTATCCTGCTCAATGGCAATATCGTGAGTGAACAAGGGGTGGCCTTGCCGCCGGAGAAGCGGGGCGTGGGCATGGTTTTTCAGGACTACGCGCTTTTCCCGCATCTCAGGGTCTCAGAGAATGTCGCCTTTGGTTTAAAAAAAATGCCGTCGCGGGAGCGAAATGAGAAAGCGGGAAATATTCTGGCTTTGGTAGGACTTTCCGATTATAAAAATCGGTATCCGCATGAGCTTTCAGGAGGCCAGCAACAACGTGTGGCTTTGGCGAGGGCATTGGCTCCCGGTCCAGCCGTTATTCTCTTGGACGAACCTTTTAGTTCGCTTGACCCGGATATGTGTGTGCGGATGCGTGAAGACGTGACCGACATTCTGAGAAAGACGGGCAGTACCGCCATTTTGGTGACGCACGATCATGAGGAAGCCTTCAGTATGGCGGACAGGGTGGCTTTGTTAAATCATGGCCGCCTTGAACAGCATGATACTCCGGAGGGCGTCTACCACACCCCGCTCACGCCCTTTGTGGCTGACTTTGTGGGAAAAGCGGATTTTATTCCGGGTGTTGTGCAAGGCGGAAAACTGATTACTGAAATCGGTTGTCTGGAAAACAAGACGCTGTTCCATGAAGACGCGGAAGTGATGCTGATGATTCGGCCCGACGACATCGACCTTAGGCCCAATCCCGAAGGCCATGCCAGGATATTGGATCGTCAATTCAGGGGATCAGAAAACCATTACCGGGTTCAATTGCCATCCGGTCAGATCATCCATAGCAGCCAGCATTCTGTTGCGTACTACCCGAATGAACTTCATGTTGATCTTCAATTGCAAATTACCCACATCGTCGCTTTTGACAAGTCCATTATGGACCAGTACTACAACGAAATACGTGAGTAACTTTTATGCTATTTCCCTCGGAAAAATCAGGCGCAAATCTTCTCAATCAAGACCTTCTTTAAACGCGGTGCTCTTAACTTGCTCACACTGCCTGTTTTGGTCTGCCTGGGTTTCGCGGGCATTGTTTTCTGCTCATAACTGGCTGGGAAGACAATACTCCCGCAATTGACACATCTTCCGACCGCAAAAAAACGACCACTCTCTTCGACGTAATCCTGAATGCACAATCCATTGCAACGGCTACAGCTCATTTTAACCTCCTCTGTATGTAACCCCTCTGCTACGAAAATAAGTCGTATTCCCAAAGATTCAAGGGGGAGGGTTGATTGATTATGTCTAATGCGAGTCACCGATTTTCATAAAGCGGGTTATATGTTAAATCGTTCATTTTTACTGGGATGTAGTTCTAAAATTACTTCTTTTGATCGTCTGGTTCGGCTCAGGCGGTGTGTTATAATAGTGAGGCCTTAAATTCCCCCTCAGGTGCTTGAAAAGATGCAAAAAGTGATGATTGTCAGTGCCGTGCGTACCCCCATTGCGCGTTTCAAAGGGAAGCTTGTGAGTCAGTCTGCGACCCAGTTGGGCAGTCTGGTGATCCGTGAAGCCGTTCGGCGCGCCGGGATTTCTGAAGAAGCCGTTGATGAAGTCCTGATGGGTAACGTTTTGTCCGCAGGCTTGGGGCAAGCCCCGGCGCGGCAGGCGGCTATAGGCGCAGGGCTTTCAAAGCGCACTCCTTGCACAACACTCAATAAAGTCTGCGGTTCGGGTTTAAAAACTGTCATGATGGCGGCGCAGGCCATCGCGTTGGGTGACGCTGAAATTGTGGTTGCGGGCGGAATGGAAAGCATGAGTCATGCACCCTATCTTTTGGATCGCGCTAGAACGGGTTACCGACTTGGAGATGGAAAACTGATTGACAGTCTCATTCATGATGGTCTTTGGGATGTTTACAACGATTTTCATATGGGCATTGCGGCGGAACGCTGCGCCGAAAAATATACACTTTCAAGAACTGAACTGGACGATTTTGCGATCGAAAGTTATCAGCGTGCGCAGGCCGCGCAAAAGCAGGGTGGATTTAATCGGGAAATCGTCCCTGTTGTCATTCAAGATCGCGCAGGCAGTCATGATTTTTTTGAAGATGAGGAACCGGGCCGGATGAATTTTGACCGCCTGCGGCATCTTAAACCCGCATTTACTTCAGAGGGGAAAATTACAGCCGGAAATGCGTCCCCGCTGAGTGACGGCGCGTCGGCCCTCGTATTAATGTCGGAGGCGGCTGCAAAGAGATCCGGATGCCTCGTGATCGCAGAGATTATCGGGCAGGCGTCCACGGCAACTGAGCCAGCTTTATTTACAACGGCCCCGGTTGACGCGATTACCACCCTTCTAAAAAAAACCGGAAACACGCTTTCTGATATTGATTGTTTTGAGATTAACGAAGCCTTTGCTGCGTCGTCTCTTGCCGTCATGAAAGAATTAAAGCTTGGGTCTGAAATAATTAATATGCGCGGCGGCGCTCTTGCTTTGGGGCATCCCATTGGTGCAAGTGGCAGCCGCATCTTGACAACACTGGTCCATCTTGTAGAAGATCACCAGTTTGATCGAGGGATTGCATCTCTTTGTATCGGCGGGGGTGAGGCTGTCGCCCTTTTAATAGAACGAAGATGAATAAGGTAGGAGATTGAATGGATTTTAGTCGGATTGGTGTTTTGGGTGTTGGTCAAATGGGCCGTGGTATTGCGCAAGTGGTGGCGTCTTCAGGTCTGCATGTCGTGATGTACGATCTTGATCCGCACGTGATTGAGGAAGCGCAGGAAGAAATCACGGAGAGTCTTAATAAAGCCGTTAAAAAGGGGGCCTTGACTGAATGGGTTCGAGAGAAGACACTCAAAAACATTAAGGCCACGGGGAAATTTGAAGACCTGGGACTTTGTGACCTGGTCATCGAGGCAGTGCCTGAAAAAGAAGAAATCAAACTTGAAGTTTTTGAGGGATTAGAGGAAATCTGTCCCAAAGAAACTGTTTTTGCGAGCAACACGTCCTCACTTCCCATCACGCGGATGGCCTCAACGACGGATCGGCCTGAGCAATTTATCGGGCTTCATTTTATGAATCCGGCGCCCTTGATGGAACTGGTTGAAGTGACGCGGGGCTGGCAAACCTCGGATGAAACCTTTCAAAAAGCGCAGCATTTTGTGAAAAAGCTGGGTAAAACGATGGTCGTCTCAAAAGATTATCCGGGTTTTATTGTGAACCGGGTTTTGATGCCGATGATCAATGAAGCCATCTTTGCCTTGATTGAAGGTATCGGCACGGCGGAGGAAATTGATACGGCGATGAAGCTTGGCGGCGGATTTCCCATGGGGCCGCTCGCGCTGGCGGACATGATTGGTCTGGACGTCTGCCTGGATGTGATGGAAATCATTCACAGTGAATTCGGAGACAGTAAATACCGTCCCGCGCCCTTGCTCAGAAAATATGTCGAAGCAGATATGCTTGGTAAAAAAACAGGTAAAGGGTTTTATTCCTACGCACCCAAATAGGAGCGTTTGTTCCCGAAGATGGATTTTAGACTTACGGAAGAACAAAAAATGGTCCTTCAAACGGTCCGGGCCTTTGCCGAAAAAGAGGTGAACCCGGTCGCGTCCAAAATGGATCATGCCTGTGAATACCCCGAAGCCCTCGTCCAGAAACTGGGAGAAATGGGGCTTATGGGGGCCTTTATCCCAATGGAAGCAGGCGGCTCCGGTATGGACCTCGTGACCTATGTGCTGGCGATGGAAGAGATTTCAAAGGCCTGGGCCTCGCTTGGCGTGATCATGACGGTCAACAACTCTCTGGTGTGTGATCCGATCTACCGTTACGGCAATGCGGCGCAACACGAAAAATACCTGAAACCCCTGGCGCAGGGAAAACAATTGGGCTGTTACGCCCTCACCGAACCTGCCGCCGGGTCTGACCCCGGTGCGATGACAACCCGCGCTACGGCGGACGGGGATCATTTTATCTTGAATGGCACGAAGCGCTTCATTACCAATGGCAGCCATGCCGATATTGCCCTCGTATATGCCGTAACTGATCCGGTCTTGGGCAAAAAGGGGATTTCCGCTTTTATTGTAGAAACCAAGACGCCCGGATTCATCGTTGAAAAAGTGGAAGAAAAACTGGGCCTGCATGGCTCCGATACGGCAGAGCTGGTGTTTCAGGAGTGCCGCGTGCCCAAAGCGAACCTGCTCGGTGAAAAAAACAAGGGGTTTAATATTGCACTGGCGACACTCGACGGCGGACGCATTGGCATTGCGGCGCAGTCGCTCGGCATTGCGAAGGCCTGCTTGGAAAATGGCATCGCGTATGCGAAAGCGCGGGAGCAGTTTGGTCAGGCCATTTCGCATTTTCAGGCCATTCAGTTTATGCTGGCCGATATGAAAACAGAGCTTTCCGCCGCGCGTCTGCTGACCTTTCACGCCGCCTCGCTGCGTCAGGCGGGGAAAGCGGCTTCTCTCGCGGCATCCCAGGCCAAGCTGTATGCCTCTGAAATGTGCAATCGCGCGGCCTACAAGGCGATTCAAATCTTTGGGGGTTATGGTTATATTCAAGAATTTCCTGTAGAGCGATACTATCGGGATGCGCGTGTCACGACACTTTATGAAGGCACTTCCGAAATTCAACGCATGGTGATAGCGAGGCATTTATTCAAAGAGGGGTGAACTTCCTCATGAAAAAAAAACAGCCTGAAGATCAGAACCGACTCCCTAAGGAAAAGCCGGGCCAAGGCAAGGCCAAGTTGACCAACCTTTCCGGGTCTGAAATCGATCCGTTGTACAGCGATCCCCCCAAACGAAAACCCGGAAAACCGGGTCGATACCCTTATACACGCGGCGTCTACCCCACGATGTACCGGGGGCAATTGTGGACGATGCGGCAGTTTTCCGGTTTTGGTTCGGCAAAGGATACCAATACCCGTTTTCATTATTTGCTGAAAAATGGACAGACGGGGCTTTCCGTCGCCTTCGATATGCCGACGCTCATGGGCTACGACTCCGACCACCCCAAGTCTTTGGGCGAGGTCGGTAAGTGCGGCGTGGCCATTGACTCCATCGACGACATGTCCCGGCTTTTCGATAAAATCCCCTTGGATCAGGTCAGCACTTCGATGACGATCAACGGCCCGGCCATCGTCCTGTTTGCAATGTACCTGGCTGTTGCACAACGGCAGGGTGTTTCCTTTAATCAACTTCGTGGCACGCTTCAAAACGACATCCTCAAGGAATTTATCGCGCAAAAAGAATGGATCGTGCCGCCGGAACCTTCCCTTTCGTTCATCAACGATACCATCCGTTTTTGCGTCGAGGAAGCGCCGTTATTTCATCCCGTCAGCATCAGTGGTTACCACATCCGGGAAGCTGGCTCGACTGCAGTTCAGGAACTGGCCTTCACGCTTTTTGACGGCCTGACCTATGTCGAATCGGCCATCGCGGCCGGACTGAATGTCGATGATTTCGCGCCGCGCCTTTCCTTCTTTTTTAACGCACACAATGATTTTTTTGAAGAGATCGCCAAGTACCGCGCCGCGCGACGACTGTGGGCGAACGAGATGAAAAAACGCTTTCAGCCCAAAAACCCGAAATCCCTGCTCATGCGTTTTCATACGCAGACGGCGGGCTGCTCCCTCACCGCACAACAGCCCTACAACAATATCGCCCGCGTCACGCTTCAGGCTTTGGCTGCTGTTTTGGGCGGCACGCAGTCGCTTCATACGAACTCGATGGATGAAACCTTCGCCCTGCCTTCGGAAGAAGCCGTTTCCATCGCGCTTCGTACCCAGCAGATCATCGCCCACGAAACCGGCGTGACGCATACCGTCGATCCGCTCGGCGGCTCGTATTATGTCGAGGCGATGACCGATTTAATGGAAAAAGAAGCCAAAGCGTATTTTGAAAAACTCGAAACAATGGGGGGCATGGTGGCGGCCATTGAACGGGGGTTTCCGCAGTCCGAAATCCACCACGCCGCCGTAAAATATCAGCGCGAAATCGACAGCAAAGAACGGATTATTGTCGGCGTGAATGATTTTATCGAAAAAGAAAACCGGACGATTGAAATCCTCAAAGTCTCAAAATCCGTCGAGCAGCGACAGGTCGCCCGTCTCGAAAAATTTAAACAAACCCGCGATGCCAAAGCGCTTTCCAAAAGCCTCAAACGCCTCACAAAAGGGGCCGAAGAAAAAGCCTTTCTGATGCCTCTGGTGCTGGATGCCGTGCGCGTGGGCGGCACCGTCGGCGAAATTACAGATGTTTTCAAAAACGTCTTTGGGGAATATCGGGAAAAAACAGTGTTTTAACTTTTTGTAACTGTCTTTTTCTCTTGTCCTCTGATTCCAAAATCCATCCTGTATATTCTTGACAGCCGGAGACTGGATGCCTATGCTTTCGGAAATACGTTTTCTTTCAATGATTTTTTAGAAGGGGTTCCTATGTCGCAAAATCGTCCTACTGAAAAGCAGTTTTCCTTGATTCGTCTTTTTATTGCCCTGGCCTGGGCCGATGGCGAGATCAGTGTTGATGAAATGAACTATTTGAAGGATTTCTTTTTTAAACTCGACCTGACCGGTGAAGAGTGGGCCAAAATCGAGATGTACCTCGAAGAGCCGGTTTTGCCTTCGGAAGCCGAATCCCTGATTCAGGATTTTGTCACGCGCCTGAGTGGAGCGAGAGAACGGGAAGAAGTCATCGAATTTTTACAAGGACTGGTTTCGGCGGATGGTGTTGTCGAACCGGAGGAGAAAGCCTTTTTGGAGCACTGCACGGCAATTTTACGGGAAACCGGTCCGGCCTCCGCGCTGATTGGGCGGATTCGTGGGCTGTTCCAGGAAGCGATTTTAAAACCGGCGGCGGTCACCAAAAGAGAAGAGGAAGTGGAAGACTTTCTCAATAACCGTGTGTTGTTTAATGTGCGACGAAAACTGGAGCGGGAAAAATTGACGATTGAGGCTGACCCCGATGCATTGGCCTATGCCGCCCTTTTTGGCGGTCTTTTGGGCTATGTGGCGGCGGTACAAGATGGGATCTCAAAGGAAGAGGTGGCGGTTTTAAGACGGCATTTGCAGGAGACGGCGGGTTTTGATCCGGAAGCGGTGGAAGTGGTTGTTTCCGTGGTGGAAGAATCCGCCTCACGCGGTCTCGATGTGTTCCGTATGACCCGAACCTTTTACGAACGCAGCAATAAATCACAGCGCGAGCAGCTTCTGGACTGCCTTTTTGATGTGGCTGGGGCGGACGATGACCTCGCCTTTACCGAAGTGGAAGCGGTGCGTGATATCGCCTACGGCCTGAAATTTTCTCATCGGGAATTTATCGATGCAAAATTACGTTATCGGGAGCGGGAGAAAACAGCGTAGCGAAAAATGCCTTATTTTGGCACGATCTTTAAAATCTTCCCTTTGTAATCAAGAATATAGAGTTCGCCTTGTTCGTCTTCACCGAAAGCGCTGATCATGCGGTTTGTTTCAAGCAGAAGGACGTTTTCTCTCACCTTTTTACCTTCGTGACGCAGCATCCAGATACGGCCATTGCCAAAATCGCCGTAAAGGTAGGCGCCGTTTAAGGCGGGGATGGCGCGTCCCCGATAGACATAACCGCCGATGACGGTTGTGCCTTCCGAACGCGGATAATCAAGAAGGGGCGCGGCATAACGACTGGGATCACAGGGCAGAAACAAGCCCGGTGTGCAAATCGCTCCTTCCATCACATTCCATCCATAGTTTCCTCCCCTTCGAATGAGGTTGATTTCTTCGCGGCTGTTCTGCCCGACATCCCCGAGATACAAGGCACCTGTTTCCGAATCAAATGAAAACCGCCAGGGGTTTCTCAGGCCATAGGCCCAAATTTCAGGCGCAGTTTTAGATTGTCTGCGAAAGGGATTGTCTTTTGGAATGCCATAGGCTTTGTCTTTTGTTTTTTGATCCACATCAATGCGCAGCAGGCTGCCGAGCAGTGTGGCGGTGTTTTGAGCGTTTCCTTCAGGGTCATTACCCGCACCGCCGTCCCCCATGCCGATATAGAGTTTTCCGTCCGGCCCGAAGGCGATTTGCCCGCCATTGTGATTGCTGAAGGGTTGCGGCATTTCCATCAGGATTTTTTCGCTTTTGGGATCGGCTGTTTTCAGGTCATCTGATGCCGTGAATTCGGAAATAACGGTTTTTAATCTTGGTTCGGATGAGGTGTAATTCACAAAAAAGCGACGATTTTTTGAAAAGCCGGGATGAAAGGCAAGCCCTAAAAGCCCCGTTTCTCCACCGGATGAGACGCGGTCCCGGATATCAAGAAAGGCTGTCTTGGAAATCTGCCCGTTTTGAAGAATCTGGATCATGCCCGCTTGTTCCGCGATAAAAAGACGGCTGCCGTCCTTGTTTGCATGGACGAGGGAGATGGGTTGTCTGAGCCCCTTGACGATTTCATGCAGGCTGATCTGGATCGTTTCGGGTTTTTCTAAAATGGATGGTGATTTCGACAATGCACTTGATATAATATGCGGACTCAGCAACAGCACAAAGGTGAAGATCAGTCGTATGACATGTTTATATTGCATGATGTGCGTTCACTCCCTATGCCTTCAGGGTAGTGTCTTCGGGTGAATCTTGTCAATCATTCAGGGTGGGCCTGTTTATTTTTTTGAGAAGCTGAACGCATAAGGAAGAGCAGGGCGTTCATCATTCGAAATCAGCAAGAGGGTTTTATTATAGTAAGATCTTCGTAAGAATGAAGGTGAGTAGAAGAAGGGTATGCGTAAGTCGAAGAAGAAAAACAAGGCAAAACACGCCAGAGTAAAAAAAATCCTGGGACCGGTGTGGCCTTTTCTAAACTATTACCTGATTGCGGCCTGTGTCTTGGCTGTTTTCCGGTTGTTTTTTGTTTTATGGCAGTGGGATCGTGTGACTTCTGTGGATGGTTTTTTGCGCGTGATGCTGACCGGTCTCCGGATGGATACCATTTTATTGTCTGAGGTCTTGGCGATTCCGGTACTCGTCTATTTTTTGTTGCCGAGTCGAGGCGCGCTGGGCCGCTTTCGGGAAGGGTTTTCACAGGACTGGCTCTTGGGCGCTTCGCTCCTGATTGTTTTTATGGAGGTGGCGACAGCACCTTATATTGCACAATACGACACCCGCCCCAGCCGGGTTTTTATCGAATATCTCATTTATCCAAAAGAGGTGTTCAGCACGCTCTGGGCTGCCTATAAATTTGAACTGTTTATTGCAGCGGTACTCATGGCGGTTGTGGTCGCCTATGGCGGCCGCGTCTTAAAAACCTTGCATACGGGGGCCGCAAGGTGGTCCTGGTCAAAGCAGGTCCTGATTTTTCCTGTGGTGGCCAGTGTTTTATTTATCGGCGCGCGTTCCAGTTTGGGGCATCGGGCCGCAAACCCCAGTATTGCGGCCTTTTCAAGTGATCACCTTGTCAATGATTTGGCCCTCAACTCGACTTATAACGTTTTATTTGCCCTTTATGGCTTAAAAGACGAAGAAGATTCTTCGGAGATGTATGGCAGAATGGATGAGCAGGCGGTCATTCAAACGGTGCGGGACAGCATGCAGGTTTTCCCTGAGCCAATTGCGTTTTCGAGTGAACAGATCCCGACCTTGCACAGGCAAACACCCACGCGCCCCAGGGAAAAACCTTATAATCTGGTGATCGTGCTCGAAGAAAGTTTGGGCGCGCAGTATAACAAAG
This sequence comes from Nitrospirota bacterium, assembly GCA_029261215.1. GTDB lineage: Bacteria > Nitrospirota > Nitrospiria > SBBL01 > JAADHI01 > JAADHI01. Next base: position 115,261 of record JAJDBT010000041.1, read on the forward strand.
CCCTTGGAGGTGAAGATCTGACCCCGGAAATCACCAAATGGGGAGAAAAAGGGCTGTGGTTTTCTCAGATGTACGCCACGGGGACTCGTTCCATTCGCGGGATCGAAGCGATTACGACGGGCTTTCCGCCCTCGCCTTCACGCAGTGTCGTGAAACTGAGTAAATCCCAAAACAATTTTTACAGCATCGCCCGTACTTTGAAAAATGCAGGATACAGCACTGAATTTCTGTACGGCGGCGAAGGTCATTTTGATAATATGCGCGGTTTTTTTCTGGGCAACGGTTTTGACACGGTAGTGGATCAAAATGATTATGAGCATCCGATGTTCATCGCCACCTGGGGTGTTTCGGATGAAGATCTTTTTCAAATGGCGCATAAACGTTTTATGGCGCACGGTGATACGCCCTTTTTTGCTCTGGTCTTTACCTCGTCCTTTCATTCGCCCTTTGAATACCCGGCGGGCCGCATTCAGTCCATCGGCGACACGGCCTACACCGAAAAAAATGCCGTGCAATATGCCGATTACGCGCTGGGGCAATTTTTGACTCAGGCAGAACAATCGCCCTATTGGGCCAACACGATTTTCCTCGTGGTGGCCGATCACGATTCCCGCGTTTTTGGGGAAACACTCGTGCCGGTCAAACATTTTCACATTCCGGCCTTTATTTTAGGGGGCGATATTGAAGCCGCCGTCTATTCAAAACCCGCGAGCCAGATCGACTTGCCGCCGACCCTCTTTTCCCTTATGGGCATCGAAGCCGAACACCCTATGATCGGTCGTGACCTCACACGCCTGCCGGAGGAAGTGCCCGGCCGGGCCTTGTTTCAGTATGAAAAATATTTTGCGTATATGGAAGGGGAGCAGGTCGCCGTGTTTCAGCCCAAGATGCCGCCGCAGTCCTTTTTGTATCAAGACAAGACCCTCGTGCCTTCGCCCGATTTTTCAGAAGATTTTTTAAAAAAAGGCCTGGCCCACGTGCTCTGGCCAAATGTGATGTATCGGGATCAGCGGTATCGGTAGGGGGGGTGGTTTGAAGGAACTAAAAAATGAGTTAGGTGGTTTAGAAATGGGGAATCACACTACTCACCTACTCCTTCATGACTTAAACTTGAGATAGAAAACAAGCATGTGCACTTGGGTTGAGCAATGAGTTATTTTCTGTTGTTTTCGAGTAACTCTGTGGCTTGTTTTGGGAACTTCTGAATCAGCCACCTCAAAAGTTCCAAGAGGGTGTTCAAGATTCTGTGTCAGTTAGGCTAAGCTGATCCATTCAGCTTTTAAAAGGAGGACTGACATGAAAAAAGAAGACACTGAGTTTGATTTCCAAAAGGCACTTAAAGCGATTCAAGACGGACAGCCCCTTCTCGGCACCGAGGGCGTCCTGAATCCCCTCATTAAAAACCTCACCGAAGCCGCGCTGGAAGGAGAAATCGAATCCCATCTTTCACAAGAAGTTGCGGCGAACCGGCGCAATGGCAAAAGCCAAAAGACGATCAAGTCCCTCAACGGAAATTTTGAACTGAGTACGCCGCGCGATCGAACCGGGACGTTCTCTCCGAAACTCGTCAGGAAACACCAAACCACCTTAACGGATGAAATCGAACAGAAAATCATCGGCCTCTATGGCCTGGGGATGAGCTACAAAGACATCGCAAGCCATACTCAGGAAATGTATGGGCTGGAAATCTCAACCGGGACACTTTCGGCCGTGACGGACAAAATCATCCATACGGTCAAAGCGTGGCAGGCGCGTCCCCTGGAATCGATATATCCGATCGTCTGGCTCGATGCCATCCATTACAAAATCCGCGAGAATGGCCGGGTGATCAGTCAGGCAGTGTACACGATTCTCGGCGTCAATCTTGAGGGCAAGAAGGAAGTGCTGGGGCTGTATCTCTCCGAAAATGAAGGGGCGCATTTCTGGCTTTCTGTGCTGACAGACCTTTCAAATCGCGGCGTAGAAGACATCCTGATTGCCTGTATCGACGGGCTGAAAGGCTTTCCCGAGGCCATTGAAAGCATCTTCCCCAAGACCGAAGTCCAGCTGTGTATCGTCCATCAAATCCGCAATTCACTAAAATACATCGCTTGGAAAGATCGAAAAACGTTTATGGCGGACTTAAAGGAAATTTACAAGGCGGCCAACAAAGAGCTGGCCGTATCCGAGCTGGATCGGCTTGAAGAAACATGGGGCAAAAAGTATCCCATCGTCATCCGCTCCTGGCGAAACAATTGGGAGCGGCTTTCCCAATACTTCAAGTATCCGGAAGCCATTCGCCGGATCATCTACACGACCAATACCATTGAAGCCGTGCATCGGCAATTTAGAAAATTAACCAAAACCAAGGGCGCTTTTCCCAATGAGGACAGCCTGCTGAAACTGCTGTATTTGGGCATTCAGAATGCTGAAAAGAAGTGGACAATGCCGATCCAGAATTGGTCTATCACGCTCTCGCAACTGGCGATCTTTTTTGAAGGCAGGCTGGATAAGGCATTAAAGATTTGTTAAACTTCAAAAACCAAAACAAACCCTGACACAGAATAATGAACACTCCCAGTTCCAATTGATCCACGCCTTTAGCTCTTCTCACTTGAATGAGTAATTTCTGAGCCGAAGGTCTATCAAGTGTTAAATTCGAGGCCCCCTCGTTACAGAGAGAACATAAAGCATGGAGGTTAGACGCATTATCTGTTCCACCTTGAGATTTATCTACAATGTGCCCAATGTGCAACCTTGTTTTTCTTGATGGATCGTAAGGGTGAGATTCTCCTGCTACGGCACCGCACATTTGGCAAGTAAACCCATTCCTATCGAGAACAAATGCTCTTGTTTCTTTAGAAATTGCCCGCCCAAATGTAGGTTTTGGAGTAGGATCAATAAGAATATATTGACCAGGTTTTAATTCACTTAGGTGTTAGAAATCACCGCGTTGTTTGCAGATTTGTTCGTTCATAAAAGTGTTCAAAGAGCTTTTCATATGGCGTCATGCCGTCGATGCCCTTGTGGGGTTTGACGGTATTATAAAAGTTGATGAAACGCAATAGGCTGACCCGTCTTTGCTTTCTATCCGTAAATTGTTCTTTTTTGTGCCACGTTTCCATCAAGGTGCGAATGACTCGTTCTGCTTTTCCGTTGGTCTGAGGCCGGTTACAACGCGTGAACTTTTGCCCCATACCGGCTTCCCGGCATAAACTCACAAAGGCATGGCCATCGGCCCCCTTGTATTCCTTGCCGTTGTCCGAATAACTGTATTCCAGTGTATAGGGACATTCCGCCAACACCTGCCGAAGA
>JAJDBT010000042.1 GCA_029261215.1 Nitrospirota bacterium
ATGTTCGGAAAGGATAACCGCTGAAAGCATCTAAGCGGGAAACCTGTCCCAAGATTAGATTTCCCTGTCGTAAGACACTGAAGGTCTCCTATAGACGATAGGATTGATAGGCGGGGTGTAGAAGCGCTGCGAGGCGTGAAGCTGACCCGTACTAATAGACCGTGCGGCTTAACTATCATTATTTGCTTCTGGCAGATTTGGTCTTATGTTTGCTTGTTTTTAGAACACAAATGCTTTTTAATCTTTAAACGAAGATTAGACAATTTTCGGTGGCTATACCGAAGGGGCTACACCCGTTCCCATCTCGAACACGGAAGTTAAGTCCTTCAGGGCCGATGATACTGCACTCGCGAGGGTGTGGGAAAGTAGGATGCTGCCGGATTCAAAAAAAAGGTTTCACTCATCTTGTATGGGTGAAACCTTTTTTTATACTTTACCTAATACATCCAGACATTAAATGGGCTTGTTCATTGCAATAAATTCATTTAATGTCTCTGAACTTATTCCTCCCATTCTCAAAATTTTAGGTGTTAAAGAACTGATATCAAGTATTGTTGATGATATAGCCTCCGAAAATCCCACATCCAATATCAGGTCGAGGGATTTTCCTAGTTTTTCTTCTATTTCTTCTGATGTTTTTGCGGGTTTTTCACCTGAATGATTTGCACTTGTTGCAGTGATTGGAAATCCTGTTTCTTGCATGATGAGAATAGGAATGACTGCATTGGGTAGGCGGATGGCGATGGTTCGGGTTCCTCCCATAATTCTTTTGTTTAAATGACTTTTTTCTTTAAAAACTAAAGTTAATGGTCCTGGCCAAAATTTACTCATGAGTAGATTTATGAGTGGAGATTCTGTTTTTTCAACGAGCGTCTCCAGTTTTGATATGTTGTCGATGAGCAGGATGATCGGTTTGGATGGGTGTCGGCCCTTTATTTTAAACAGTCGTTTTACGGCCTTATCGTCATATGGATTGACTGCAAGCCCGTAAGAGGTATCGGTGGGAAATGCGATGATGCCACCATTTTTGAGGATTGTTGCAGCCTCTGTGATGATGAATGGGTCGGGCTGTGTTGGATCAAGTGATACGATTTTACTCATGGGCTCAAGTGCTGGCTTTTAGGAGAAGTTAGAGCCTCTCGTTAAAGGGGGAGGACTCAGAGTGATTTGCCGATGTCTGTTCGAAAATGTATGCCTTTAAATTCAATTTTTTTAGCGGCAGCATAAGCCTGATCCCGTGCATCAGAAATATTAGATCCCAGGGCTGAAATCGCAAGGACTCTTCCTCCTTCTGTGATCCATCCTTCGTCAGAGTGTTTTGTCCCAGCATGAAATATCATAATATTGTTTGGCCGTTTTTCATCTAAGCCACTAATGAGTTCCCCTTTTGTGTAGTTTCCGGGGTAACCCTCAGCACTTAGAACGACACAGGTTGATGCCCCTGTTTTCCATTGAATTTTTACGTCCTTAAGTCGGCCATCAAGTGTGGCCTCTACCACTTCTATCCAGTCTGTTTCCATGCGTGGGAGCAAGGCTTGCGCTTCAGGATCACCCCAGCGGGCGTTGAATTCCAGGACGTAAATTCCTTTTTTTGTTAGGATGAGTCCCGCGTAAAGTACCCCAAGATAGGGACATCCTTCTTTTGAAAGTGCCTCAAGTGTGGGATAGATGAGTTTTGACATGATTTCTTTTTCAATCTCAGGCGTAATAAGTGGTGAAGGGGAGAAAGCGCCCATCCCGCCCGTATTTGGCCCAAGGTCGTTGTCGAAAATTCTTTTATGGTCTTGGGCCGAACCCATAGGGCATGCATGAACCCCGTCTGTTACAACAAAAAATGAAACTTCTTTCCCGTTCAGAAATTCTTCAATAATTATTTGATTAGCGGCTTTTCCCATTTTTTTAAATTGATCAAGGCCCGCGATCACCTCTGCCTGAGTATGGGCAATGACGACGCCTTTTCCACCTGCGAGGCCATCCACTTTGATCACGATGGGCAATTCCATTTCGGGCACGCGTTCATACGCTTTTGCCAAAGAGAGCACTTCAGATTTCGCGGTGGGGATGTTGTACTTTTGCATGAGATTTTTTGAGAAAACTTTGCTCGTTTCGATCTTGGCCGCGGCACGCGTGGGACCAAAGATGCGTAATCCCAGTTCTCTAAAGCGGTCGACAATGTTAAGAGAAAGCGGCAGTTCCGGGCCGACAATGGTTAAATCAACGCCGCGCACCTTTGCAAAAGAAACCAGCCGGTCAATGTCATCTACAGGGATTTGGATCAACTCAGCGACGGATCGCATCCCGTGATTTCCAGGAGCACAAAAAAGTTGTGTGACAAGGGGACTTTGCGCAATTTTCCAAACTATCGCATGTTCTCTTCCCCCCCCGCCGATAACCAAAACCTTCATTTAATTTCCCTTTTTATAAAGTTTAAATGATGAAATGTTTTTTAAGATGAAGATCAGTGTTTGAAATGACGCATCCCGGTCAGCACCATGGCCATGTCCATTTCATTGACCGCATCGATAATCTCATTGTCGCGAATAGATCCGCCGGGTTGTATGACGGCGGTGATGCCCGCTTCTTTTGCCGCATCAATCCCGTCTCGAAATGGAAAGAACGCATCAGAGGCCATGACGCAGCCTGCAACCGGCATTTGGGCCTTCATTGTTGCCAGTTTCACCGAATCCACGCGGCTCATCTGTCCCGCACCAATGCCGACTGCCTGCCCCGGTTTTGCAAAGACAATCGCATTGGATTTAACGGATTTGCAAACACGCCAGGCAAAAAGCATCGCGGACATTTCTTCTTTGCTTGGGGTGCGACGACTGACGATTTTAAGGACTTCCGGATTTGAAATAATTTGAATGTCGTGTTCCTGAATCAATACGCCGTCTGTTAAAGGACGGAGGTCGAATCGCTTGCGTTCGGGTTTTCCGATGTAAGATTGCCCTGCCACAATAATACGCAGCCCTTTTTTCTTTTCAAAAATGGCGACTGCCGCATCGTCTACTGCGGGTGCAATGACCACTTCCATAAAGGTGGACGTAATTTCTTCCGCTGTTTCCGCGTCAATCGTTCTATTAAAGGCCGTGACGCCGCCAAAAGCAGAAATGGGGTCTGTCGCGCGGGCTTTCCGATAGGCATCCGCCAACGATTCACCTGTGGCCACACCGCAGGGATTGTTGTGTTTGACGATCACTGCGGCGGTCTCATTGAACCCCCGTACCAGTTCAAATGCGGCATCCATGTCCAGAAAATTATTGTAGGACATCTCTTTTCCCCAGAGCTGTTTGAATCCCTCAGTCGGTTGTTGAGCGGTGATGCGATAAAAAGCGGCTGCCTGATGTGGGTTTTCCCCGTAACGAAGGGCTTGCACTTTTTTAAATTGAAGGGTCAGCGTGTCGGGAAAAGTTTCTTCTTTTTTGTTCAAAGCGCTGAGATAGGAGAAGATGGCATTATCGTAATCCGAGGTACACTCAAAAACCTTCTTAGCGAGCAGAAAGCGCGTCTCGTCAGAAACCGAACCGTCGTGTTTTTGCATCTCTTCAATAATCGTCGCATAGTCTTTTGGATCAACTACGACGGCAACGTCTTTATAGTTTTTTGCTGCGGATCGAAGCATGGTCGGCCCGCCGATATCAATTTGTTCGATGGCTTCTTCCAAAGCGACATTGGGTCGGGCGATTGTTTCTTTGAAGGGGTAGAGGTTGACGACCACAAGATCAATGGGGCCGATGTCGTACTGGCGCATGGCTTCGACATGAGCGGGGTCGTCGCGACGGCCGAGAATCCCGCCATGAATTTTAGGATGCAGTGTTTTAACGCGACCACCCAGCATTTCCGGAAAGCCCGTATATTCCGAGACTTCTTTAACACGGATCCTTTTTTCAGACAACAGCCGGTAGGTGCCGCCGGTTGAAAGGATTTCTATTCCAAGGGCTTGCAGCCCTTTGGCAAAATCGACCACACCCTCTTTATTGTAAGTACTTAATATTGCCCGCTTGATTTGACCCATTACGCCTCCAAAAACAAATCCAATTCAAAGGTCGGAGTATATTGAAAAGAGGCACTGAATTCAAGGGGAGATCTTTAAGGTGGCAATGAAAACGAACAGGGGATTTGTATTGTTTATACGATGAGCCAGCAATTTTTTAAAATGATAAACCAGTGTTCATGGTGACTTCCGATCAGGCCTATAAGCTTGTCGATGCCTCTGTTGTTGCTGTATAGTTGCCCTTTATTCTGGAAGTGTGATGTATGGGCTTGTTCAAAAATATCTTTCAAAAAAAAAGACATGCAAACCCGGCAATCAATCGTTTGTATCATTCTCTGGATTCTTTTGACCCAAAAATCGAAGCGATGATTCCGCTGCTTCCCAAGCTGGCTCAAACGTATGAGGAAGGCGGAACCTATTTGCTTCATAAAACCCTGCTCAGCCAGTTTAAGGAATATGACGTCGAATATGGTCACACGCTTTCAGAGGAATTGAACGAAAAAAAGAGTGAAGACATGCTTCGAAAGGTGATCAGTCTTATGCTCGTCTCTTTTTTCAGAGAACTGTCCTCCCTTTTTCCTGAGGGGCCGTATCCTTCCGCCATGACGGATGCACTGCATTATGAAATCTACCATGCACTCCCTGGCTCAGAGGATAGTTTCGTGGAGTTTCTGCTCTATAAAAATCCAAAATTTGAAGATGTGCGCATGGCGCCCGCGTATAAATTTGGCAATGATATTTCAGAAATACTCTCGATTCCTGATCTCACGTTTTCTTTTATGGTCGCCCAGCAAGTGGCAGTGATCTCTGATATTTCCAGAAGACTGATGCGCTGGGTTTTTTTTGATGAACCCATCGAACCTTCGTCTTCACTGGTATGAAGTCTTACGCGATTCCGATTATCTGGATGATCTTCATGTTTGGTTTTTCAACAGACCTCGGGTCGATGCAAAATACAAAAAGCTTTTTTGTTCCAGTGATTCAATTTGTTTTTTCAGATCTTTCCGAAGCCCAGCTCACGCGCATTTTAGTCGTTATTCGAAAATCGGCTCATCTTATTGAATACGGCATTCTTGCGGCCCTTTGGTTTTTTGTTTTTAGTCGGAGCAATAATTGGTTTACCTCACGTCCAGCGTTATTTGCGCTCTTAATTTCAATCGTTTATGCTGGTTTGGACGAGTTACATCAAGCTTTTACGCACTCTCGAACGGGCAGTTTTTTCGATGTGGGGATTGATACGGTCGGGGCGATGATGGGGCTGGTTCTTGTGAAAGGGAAAACAATTATAACGATGTCTGCTTCGCAAAAAAAGAAAGCAAAATGTTTTGGCTGGTGGTTTGCCTGGGGTGGGTTTTCTACAATTATGGTCTTGATAGTGATGAACGGAGGCCCTTTTGTGTTTTGGCAAATGATTTTCCTTACGCTTGGTGTTGGGAGCGCCGCCGGAATAGGAGGCATTTTAGTCTATGCTCGGCACGACTAGGCTTGGGCCATTTTTTGAGACAATCCTTGATTTGATCTATCCTCAAGCCTGCCAGCATTGTGCGTCAAAAATCATAACGCATTCCTGGTCGGCGAAGAATACACCTTCTCATGTCTATTTTTGCACCCCTTGCTGGGAATCAATGCTTCGTTTAAATGGGCCTGTTTGTCCTGTTTGCTCTGCGCCTTTTCAGTCTGAATCGACGCTTTTGCATAGCCCAAGTCATGTTTGTGGGGATTGCCGGGAAGACCCACCGTCTTTTTCACATGCCATCACGCCCTATCGATATGAAGGTGTGATGGCGAAAGCGATTTGTTTATTAAAATATGAACAACGAACGGGCTTAGCCAAAAACATTGTTGACCTCTTTATGGCAGATTTGTCTGGACTTGAAGTGGATTGGGTGACAGCCGTTCCTGTGCATCTCTCGCGTCTTCGTTCCAGAGAATTTAATCAATCACTCTTACTTGCCAAGGAGATCGCGCGGCGTAAGGAATGGCCTTTAAGTCTGGATATGATGACGAGAATACGAAAAACAGACGCGCAGGTCGGGCTTTCGAAAAAGCAGCGAAAAAAGAATATGCATCGTGCATTTAGGGTTCGTCATTTGGATCAGGTTTCAGGCCAGCGATTATTACTGGTAGATGACGTCTATACGACGGGGGCGACCCTGAAAGAAGCGGCAAAGACTTTAATGAAAGCGGGAGCGAAGGCGGTGACCGTCTGTGCTCCGGCACGCATGGTCTTTGGAGAAGGAAACAGTCATAACATTGACCATAGAACACCAACTGTGTTACAAGTCTGAGTTTCGCGTAAGAATATTTGTTTTTCCTCGTCTCATGTTGATCATGGGGCTTTGTCCAAGGGGGTTGTATTGAAAGACCAAATTTCAGCCGATACCAGTGTTACCCAAAAAGATGATGCTACACATCTTATTTTAAATCCTTACGAATCTGTTTTTGTTACCAAGTCCACGCTTACCGATGAAGAGATCGATGTGATTCTTGAAAAGGTCAAATCGATTATCGAAGAAAAGGGTGGTGAAGTGGTTTCATCCCATAATTGGGGCAAGAAAAAACTGGCTTATGAAGTCCAGAAAGAACGCAAAGGCATCTATGTCTTCGTGCACTTCAAAGGAACAGGCGATACCATCGCTGAGTTGGAACGAACTTACCGGTTTTCAGAACAAATTATAAAATTTATGAATCTCCGTATCGACCCCAATGATTTAGGCAAGAGTGAGCCGATCCGTGAGGACAAGGCCTACTCATATAGAAGCCGTGATTCAAGAGGGTTTAGGTAGATGACCAGTTTCAATAAAGTCATTATGATTGGCAATCTGACAAAAGATCCTGAGGTTCGGTATACGCCCAGTGGAACGGCGGTTGCGAATTTCGGCCTTGCCGTGAATCACCGCTACAAACAGGGTGATGAAATGAAGGATGAGGTTTGTTTTATTGACATCGTGGTGTTTGGAAAACAGGCTGAAAATTGTGGGCAGTACTTGTCCAAAGGGCAGGGCGTGATTGTGGATGGCCGACTTCAGCAGCGACGGTGGGAGGCTGATGACGGTCAAAAACGGAGTCGGCACGAAGTGGTTGCCCAATCGGTTCGGTTTTTATCGAAGAAACAGTCTGAGTCTCACGACAATGACTCATCGGGTGATGCCAGTGGTGAAGAGAGCCAGGACGTCCCCTTTTAGCCCCTTGCCCAATGATTAGGAGAGATTAAGTGGAAAAGAAAATTGTAAATCGCAGACGTGTTTGCCGCTTTTGCGCAGAAAAAAAGACAGAAATCAGTTACAAGGAAGCCTCTATTTTGAAGTTTTTCCTGACGGAACGAGGAAAGATTATTCCCCGGCGTATTTCGGGAAACTGTACTTCACATCAAAAACACCTCACAAGGGCGATTAAGCGGTCTAGAAATATTGCTTTTCTGGCATTTGAGGAAGAACGGTAAGCTCTTCTTTATTTAGGGTTGTTGCTTGATTGAATCAGGCTCCGGTCAAGGCCAACCCCACTGTTTCCTGAATATTGACCGAATAAAAGGGAATTGATATAGTCAATGTCTTAAATTAGTTCTATTGTTGGAAAGGGACTCACGTGGCTGAAGAGAAAAAGAGCGGGATAGATCGAAGAGTCGATACGAGGGCGCCCTTCCTTATTTTAGAAATTCAGGGGACGCACTCAAACAAGATTTTTTTGGCTCAAACAGAAAATGTGAGTAAAGGGGGGCTTTTTTTTTCTCCCGGTCAGTCGTTTAAAGTTGGAGATTCTTTTCCTATCGAGTTTGTTCTTCCGGATAATAAAACAACTGTTCGCTGTATGAGTGAGGTTGTTTGGAAGAAATCCTATGACAAATCGGGTTATCCGACTGAGGGTGTCGGAATCCGATTTGTGGATCTTGACGAGGCTCAAAAGAGAGTTGTCGGTGAATGGATTGATCGTGAAGAAGCAAACGAGCAGGAATAGGAGAATAATGCCTTTTAAAAAACAGAATCCGATCTACTCCTTCCGTAAATTAAGTTTTCTTTTTGCACCCATTCTTGCTCTTTCTTTTTTTATTTTCAATCCCGTTCATGCTGAAGAGGCTCCTGAGCCAGAGGTTTTTAAGTCAAAGGTGATCAAGGTGATTGACGGGGATACCGTCCGTTTAAAGGATGGAACCCTGGTGCGCTATCTTGGCATTGATAGTCCAGAACTCAAGAAAAAAGTTGATGATGTCTGGATTTATGATCCAGAGCCTTTTGCCGAAGCCGCAGCGAAGTTCAATCAAGAATTGGTGGAAGGAAAAGAGGTTCTTGTTGAGATTGACCCCGCCCAAAGGAATGATCAATACGGTCGGCTTTTGGCCTATGTGTATGTTGATAAGGTTCTTGTGAATGAAGAACTCATAAAAGCAGGCCTGGCAAGGACGATGATCCCTTCATTGTTTATGAAGCATCGTATCCGGTTTTGGTCGATAGAAGAAATGGCTTGGACTGCAAAGCGCGGTCTGTGGGCCAATGATGAGGACATTTCACGATAGATGGAGACGCCCATTCCCAATTTCTATTTTATGGGCGTTCAGTTTCTTCATCTTCTTGCTCTTTCAGTCTGGGTGGGAGGAATCGTAGCGATTAAGGGCATTGTGTCTCCCATCCTTTTTAAATCCATTTCGCCCCGCCAATTAAATACCCTTTTGATGTCTGAATTCTTGAAGCAATTTAACCGCATCACCCTTTTTTGCGCAGGTGCCTTGATTGTTACAGGGATGATTAAATTCTGGGCCTGGGAAAACCTGACGCCATGGAATACCATCCGTTATTTTGCGATCATCGTCATGTCCCTGGTGTCTTTTTATCTGACGCTGAAAGGTTCTGATGTAAAGAGTCAATCTGTTGCGTCTGCAACGGAAACCCTGGATGAGCCACTTTCGGGTTCTCTTTCAGCAAGAGGCCCTCAGGATCTTATGCCTGACCGTTTAATGATGGTTTCTTTTGTTTGTGGTCTTACTGCGCTTGTAATGGCCTGAAATCGAATCCATCTATTTACTGGATGATGTACTGAGGAAATCCTTTGTTTAAAATCTTGTTACGAACCATTTCCACGATTACATTCGTTTTTCTCTTCACTGCTTGTAGCATTCCTCTGAAACAACATCGATATGATCTTGGGTATCGCGAAGCAGGAATTGCCTCATGGTATGGAAAAGATTTTCATGGCCGGCCCACCGCCAGCGGAGAAATATACGATATGTACGACATTTCTGCAGCGCATAAAACGCTTCCCCTTGGTTCGCTTCTACTTGTGACCCATATGGAAACCGGAAATCAAGTTAAGGTAAAGATCAATGATCGTGGGCCTTTTGTTCCAAAGAGAATCATTGATCTTTCCTATGGCGCGGCTAAAGTCCTGGGTATCGTTGGGAGCGGGATCGCAAAAGTAGAGATTCAGCTAATTGGGCGCTCGCCCATATTCTTACCGGGCTCGACGGTCGAAAAAAAATTCTTTGTTCAGGTCGGATCATACCAGCTTAAAAAAAATGCGCACCATGTAAAAAGAAAGGTGGCAAAAGTTTATCCAGGCGTTTCTATCGGATCGGTCCAAACGGAACTGGGCCGCCTCTACAGGGTTCAGCTGGGTCCCTATGAAACAGAAGCGGAAGCCCGTTCCTCATTGACACGCTTTCGTTCGAGAAATCCTTTGAGTGAGGGAATGACGCCTATTGTGATTACAAATCAATGAATGTGACCTTGAAGATTGGGTGGGGAGAATAGATGTCTGAGGGTTTTGATCGTCTAGTCGATGTCATGACGCGCCTTCGAGGAGAAGGGGGGTGTCCCTGGGATCGGGAGCAGGATCACAAAACACTTAAACCCTACCTGCTTGAAGAAGTATACGAAGTCCTCGAAGCAATTGAAGCCGGAGATCCGGGTTCGCTTAAGGAAGAATTGGGTGATTTGTTGTTTCAAGTTATTTTTCATTCCCAGATTGCAAAGGAAAATAGCGCATTCGACATTGAAGCCGTACTCATTGCCATCGCTGATAAAATGACCCATCGCCATCCGCATGTTTTTTCCAATGCTTCTTCCGATGCACAAGATCAATCGGAAAGTGAAAAAATCGATAGTAAAACCGTTCTGCTGCGCTGGGAAGAAATTAAAAAAAATGAACCTCGAAATCTGCATCGTAAATCGGCCCTGGATGGTGTTCCCGTAACGCTTCCGGCCTTGTTAAGGGCGCATCAACTCCAATCGCGGGCGGCACGGGTGGGTTTTGATTGGCCGGAGATTGCCCCAGTTGTTGCGAAAGTTGAAGAAGAATTGGAAGAACTTGAAGAAGCGATTCAGTGTGGGGACCAGAATCGAATTGAAAGTGAGTTGGGGGATGTTTTGTTCTCCGTCGTCAACTATGCCCGATTTTTAAAAGTGAACTCAGAAGATGCCATGCGTGGGGCGATTCGGCGGTTTATCGATCGATTTCAGGAGATGGAATCTGAAGTCGAAGAAAAGGGCCAGACCTTTGACTCCCTTTCTCTGAATGAAATGAATGATCTTTGGGAAAAAGCGAAGGCAAAACTATCGCCTTAGGCCGTGTGCCTGTTTTGGCATAACCTTTTATTGAATAAGGAAAAAAGAACATGAGCCAGGGTCGTATTGTCGTTATTTTGTTGTCGATGATTGTGGGTTTTTCTGTATTTGTCCATTTTTTCACAGCCGCAGTCGCACCTCCGGACGTTGATCAATCGGTTATGACTTTTTCTCTTTCCCGCCCCCGGGCTCCTTCAGAGGCGAGAAAGCTTGAAAGTCCTGTCCCATTTTCCAAGGAGATGGTTGAAAAGGGGGACGAAATTTATCACGGCAAGGGGAACTGTTATGTTTGTCATGGCCCAACCGGAAAAGGCGATGGTGATGCCGGTGTGTTACTTTCCCCTAAACCTACGAATTTAACCGATCCGAATTTACATCTGCTTCGAAGAGATGGTGAACTTTTTTGGGCGATAAAACATGGTGTTGAAGGGACTGGCATGTTCTCATATGCCCCACGAATGATTTCAGAAGAAGAGGCATGGATTGTCATTCAGTATGTCAGAACATTAAAAGAAGAGCGATAAGGCTGGGCCTTAAAAGTTGTAATCGATTTTAAGAATATGCATGATTGCTAAATCTTCTGGCGGTGATCCAAAGGCATCCCCTGCGAGGAAGAATGCGCTAATAAGTTCGACCTCCAGGTGGACCCATTCTTCGAGGCCAATAACGACATCAATTTCTTGCCCGATCTCCTTGTTTTTTCCGAGGACATCGGCCTTGATATCTGCATCTCTTAAGCGTCCTTTTTTGAGTTCGACTTGACGATATTGATGATAGAGGATTTCGATAGAGCTGTTTTTTAAAACAGGAAAACCAATCGCGATAGTCCCAATCGTAATATTTGAAAGTTCGGGACGCAAGAGCTCCCCGTAATAACGAAAGCGATCAACCCCACTAAACCGGCCATTGTTGTCCTGTAAGCCTGTCTGCCTAAAAGCATGATTGGTATTATCATTCGGGTTTCTATCGCCAGAGCCAATCGCATATCCTAACGTGAGGCTCGGGGTGCCGCGAAGCTCGGTCTCCCAGGTTGCGCCGATATCTATTGCCCAAGCTTGAACATCCTGAGTGACCCGGGATTGCACTTCGCTGCGGCCATCGGGAATGTCGTCAAAATCGAACACCGTTTCTTTGCCATCGACATAAGCGGTATCCAGCCAATAATACATCTTGCCCAGAGATCCCATTTTCCATCGGCCCATTGCGCGGATGCCCAGCCAGCTTAGATCGGCATCGACCTGATCGACTTCATTTTTGGAGATTTGCTGATTCACTTCCACTGAGGGAGAACCATCATCTTGATTCAGAAAAAAGAAAGCGAGTTGTTGTTTTGGTGCCCAATGCCATTTAGCGTGTGTAAACACACGTAAGAGATCTTTTTCTTCAGGATCGATTCCGTCTTGTCTGTCTGAAACTTTCATCAATTCCTGTGCAATCCCAAATTCAAGCTCCCAGGATCCTTCCTCATATAAGACAGTCATTGCATCCAGATTTTCGTCCCACCACCACTCCCGTTTTTCCCGAATATTTTGACGGCCGACCCTGAGACTCCAGTGTTCTGCGAAGAAGTCTTCAGAAAAAAACCACATCTCCCCCCGCTGAAATTCGACCTGATCCGGTTCTTGATCATCTTCAGCATAAAAAATCTTACGGTGATTCATTTTGCCTTCAATAAAGAGAAAGGAGGTCTGAGAGAGGGCGTAGAGCAGTTCTAATTCAAGGTGTTGATCGGCTTGAAATTGATCATCGTCTTTCAATCCCAGGCGGACATCTCTTTGATCACTTGGTTTTGTTTCAAGTTCACCGCCAATGGTCAAGGGGCGATTGAATAGTTGGATTTGAAATTGATCTTTAGGCCGTTTATCGTCCTGTCGAACGGTCAATGCCGGGACGCTGATTGTCTCTTCGAGATTCGCTCCGCTTACTTTTGAAAAGGGGGAGACAAAGAAGAGAAACACGATGAGTGTCGTTGAAAAACTGATGTTCAAGAAAGCCCTCGGGATACCGTTTGCGCCCGACTTGAAATGTTCAGGCGTGACTCGCATAACGCAAGCAAGGGGAGCGTAAAGGCCCGCCGTTCCTCAAATTGAGTGCTGATATAGATATGGCGGGCGAGGGTGAGTGTCTTGTAGGACTGGATCGATTGGCGTGAGGTGTGCGGAGCCCGTGCAAGAAATTGATCTTCCAGCGCCGCCTCACATTCGGACAAACCCTGAGCATCATTTAGGCAACGCAGGGCTTGTTCTGTTAGGTGCCCCAGAAAATTGCCGATATCCAATGCGGGATCCCCCAAACAATACAAATCAAAATCGATAAGATAGAGCCTCGGGCCATCGACGATGACTTGATCGGCATAAAAATCCCTGTGAATGGCCTGATATTTGACTTTGGGGAGTGACGAAGCCAAGTCTCGGCAAACCCTAAAAATGCGATCCAGGCGATCTGAGAAATCTGGATGCGTTTGTTTCGTTTTTTCAAACCGGTCTGCGAGAATGCGCAATTCGTCATCCATCGTATGTGTACGTTTTGGCTCAATATTGAGCGAATGAAATTTTAAAATAGCGTTTGCAATCCGTTCTGCTATAGAAATACCCCCTGGTCGCATCAATACGTTTGTGGCCGAATCTCCCGCTACTTTTTTCTGAAGCCACATCTGGCATTCGGGAACGACGCCGAGAGATTCCGGAATCGAGAGTTCCTCTCGAGTCGCTTTTTTAAAACACGCCATCCAGAGTTTGTTGTTTAAAAGATAAGCCCGATCCTGACGTCCTTTTGCGGAGATTTTTCCGATCAAAGTGAGTCGCCTGGGGATCGAATTTTCCGATGTTTTTATTTCAATTTCATATTCAATCAGGCATCTTCTCCTTGGTTTGTAACGGATCAACCGGCATTTTTTTACACTTAAATCCCCTTCGTCTAGGATGCTGAAAGCAGGGAGTTTCAGCAGGTGTGGGGTGATAAAAAAGGGATCCATTGCTTGAGAAATGAATGGCATGGCGGCATCTTGTAATGGATTAAATGCTTGAGTGCGACTCCATGAGCCAAGGGTCAAATGTGAAGGGTCTAAAAGGGCTGAGCCTCTATGAGGTGCATCATGGATCAGGCGCTGAACACGATTTAAAATGCTCTCAATCTTGTTGTCCCAGTTGGGGGAATTGCTGCGAAAGGGGGTTTGGGCCAGCAGAAAAAGAGACTTTGCCGTATGCCAGATGATCTCGTTTGGAACAGATTTTTCAGAAACCTGCATATAGCCATTGAGCAGGGCCTTGCTCAGAGGCAGGAGTTGTTCTTTCCCGATTCGACCTGCAATGATTTCAAGTTCGAGGTGGGCGATAAAGTGCCCCAGGTCTTCACTGGGGTTCCCCAGACGGGCCTGGTCAAAATCAAGCAGGTAATTCCCCTGATCTGAACACAGGATTTGATGGCTGGAGAAATCACCGTGAATGGTACGCTCTATTTGTGGGGCCTTCAAAAGCCACGCCATGAGCTGATTTTTAAGGTCTTCCGAGGGCTTTGCCCGTTTTGGGGAAAGGCAGGCGATCATTTCAGCCATTGAATGCAGTTCCGTCGAAATCCTGGCCCGTGGCGGGGCGCACAAGTGCCCGATCTTCATGGCATGGAGCGTGGCCAAGGCACGGCCGATTTGAGTGGTGACTGCAATGGCTTGCTTAAAATCACGGTGTATCATTTCATCAAGAGGCGCTCCGTCTATCCACTCCGATACAATCAGACCGTGATCTTCTGAAAATCCAAGACATTTCGGGATCAGTAATTCTTTTTGTGAACAGATGGCTGTGGCGTTCATTAGTGCCGATTGCAATCGTTCCGGTCTGTGGCATTTCAGTAGGACTTTGACCCCTCCTTGAGCTTCCAGAGCCACGACGCAGCGGCGTTCAGCATTGTATTTTAGGATTTGTATCGCCCCTTCCCAAAGGTTTGGCTGTGTTGGCAAAAGTTTTTTCAATATGCTTCGTTTTTTGTCCTGTCGGAATAATTTGGGCAATGTTCGAAGTTTCGCGTCATTCGGGAAAAAAGAAATCACAACATTGAGGTCTTC
This sequence comes from Nitrospirota bacterium, assembly GCA_029261215.1. Lineage (GTDB taxonomy): Bacteria > Nitrospirota > Nitrospiria > SBBL01 > JAADHI01 > JAADHI01. The sequence goes on from JAJDBT010000042.1 coordinate 14,606, forward strand.
CAAAATAATACATTCAGATGCGATGGGGCTTTTGGGTGTTTGTTTTATTCTCGCTTTTTCAATTTTATCGCGGGTATTTTTATTGAACGCCTTGGCGCTGACCCTGACTTTTTCGTCATTGATTTGTATATCAAAAGAGGCGAGGCAGCTTGTTCCGGGTTTGTAGCGTACATAGTGCAGCTTGCCTGTCTGTATTCGGGCGGCAGGAAAGCAGGACTGTAATTTGTCTGTAAAGGCCGAGGCATTGAGAAGGAGAAAAAGTCCCGGAATATCTGGTTCTCTTTTTATCAGTGCCTGGGTTTCAGAATTCATCATGCACGCCCGCTTACAAAACCGATTCAGAAACTTGAGATGATAATGGGGTTTGGTGAGTCTCATTTAGCGCCGCATAGCGTCCTTTGATCCGCATCAGCTGATCGTGCGATCCGACTTCCAGACGACCCGATTCGATATAGGCAATACGGTCGTAGCAGCTCAAATCTACCGTATTGTGCGTAATGAGAAAGGTCGTTCGCCCTTTGGAGAGTTTCGCCAGCGCATCGTTGACGGTTCGTTCATTTTCTTTATCGAGCCCGGTGGTGGGTTCGTCCAGAATGAGAATAGGGGCATTCCGAACCGCAGCGCGCGCGATGGCAATACGCTGCCTTTGGCCATTGGACAAAGAGACCCCACGCTCGGCAATGACGGTGTCATAGCCATTTGGTAATGCCATAATAAAGTCATGGGCATTGGCAAGCCGGGCTGCGGCTTCAATCTCTCCCTCTGTGACCTGAGAGGCGCCATAGGCAATGTTGTCCCGAACAGTGGTGCCAAACAAGAGGCAGTCTTGCAATAAAATGGTGATTTGTGAGCGCAAGGAGGCCAGGGTGTACGCACGAATATCTTTCCCGTTAATAAAAAGGCCGCCTTTCCAGGGATCGTATAATCGAAGCAGAAGACCCACAAGGGTAGATTTTCCACTGCCGGAGGGGCCGATAATCGCGATATGTTCTCCGGACCTGACATTTAAGTCAATGTCTTTGAGGATGGGATGTCCCGCTTCATATCCATAATCGATGTTTTTAAAAAGAATCTCCCCTGCAAGTTTTGGCGCCACCACAGCGTCTGGAGAATCCACAATATCTGGCTTTTGCTCCAGGGCCTCGATGACTCTGTCACCCGCAGCCCGTGCTTTGGCAAAACGGGTCGTGTACTTTGCAAAATTACGGATCGGTTTGTAGGCCGTTTTTAAATAAGATAAAAAAATGATGAGTTCGCCAGGAGTCAAAGTATGGTCCAGCACAAATCGTGCGCCTACCCACAAGACCAGGGCCGTGGAAAGTGCGATGAGAACCTCCACCGTCAGTTCCAGTCCGGATTCCAGCCGTTTTGTCCGTACACTTTCTTTCATGCCTTTTTGATTTTGATTGGAAAACGCTTTAGAAAAAATCTGATCCAGCGAGAGGGTTTGAATGACTTTGATGGCCCCGATGGATTCCGTCGCAGTACTGGCCATTTTGCCTTCCCTGGCGCGCTGTTTTCCGGATGCTTCGTGAATTTTTTTTGAGAGTTTTGTGGTTGAAATCCAAAAAAGTGGCAACACAGCGATGGATAGAAGAGCCAATTTCACATTGAACCAGAACATGACAGAAATAATACCGATCAAGATAAGCAGGTTGGACACCAGGGGTAACATGGCCGTGACGATCACTTCCTGAATTTTCCCGGTGTCACTCATCAAGCGCATAATGAGATCCCCGCTTCTCGCCTTGTTGTGATAAGCGAGAGAGAGTGATTGCAGGTGCCGGTACAACATGCCGCGCACTTCTGTCATCAGACGGTTGCCCATGAGCGCAAAACCGATAGATTGAAAATAGGTGCCTGCCGCGCGAACATAGGTAATGATGACCAGGGCCACAGCGGCGAAAGTCAGCAAGGATAATGGGCTAAGGTTTTCCAGACTGTTGATGCCCAGTCCCTTGCCGGCCGGGTTTTTGATAATGATATGATCAATCACAACCTTCAGTGGCCAGGGCTCAAGCAGTTGAAAAAACGCCACGGTCAATAAGGCTATAAAAGAGCCACCGATTAACTTTTTTTGCTGCCGGAGTATCGGCCAAAAGTGCCGCTGGTACTGCTCGAATGATGCGGTTTTTTTAGGTTTTTTATGACTGTCTTTCATCTCTCGTCTTGTCCTTTTTATCCCACCGTGTTGGTCAGTATATCGTTTGTAAAATGGGCCGCACTCAGGATGCGTTCAAGCGCCGCGTTCCAGGTATTGGCTTCTGAAACTGTTTTACGTGCGGCCTCTCCGAGACGCATTCCCCATTGAGGGTCACGTCTGAGACGATCGAGCGCCTGGCTAAGACAATTGATGTCATCCGGAGGCACGAGAAGGCCATTCACGCCATCTTCGATTAGCGTTTCCAGTTGGCCTGTTTTGCTGGCCACCACTGGAAGACCGGCCGCCATATATTCATACACTTTCAAGGGCGAAAAATAAAAATTCTCCATTAGCGGGTAAGGGGCGACTGCGGCATCCATCAAGCTGAGCCACTTTGGAATATCCGAGGGCAAAACCTGCCCTGTAAATTCAACGGAATCTTTTATTCCGATTTCTTCGAGCTGCTTTGTCAAAGCAGAGCGTTCCGGCCCATCTCCCACAATCAGTAAACGGCAATCTTGAAAGGTTTTTTTGAGTTGGCCAAATGCATCAATGAGTATGGGTAGGCCATGCCAGGGTTTCAATGTTCCGACAAACCCAATCGTAAATGGATGCTCATGCGAATCACGAATCACAGAATGACTGTCTTTAAAACGTTGTACATTAACGCCATTCGGAATCACATGAAATTTCCCGAGGGTAGACGGAAAAGCAGACAAATAGTTCCCAATTTCTTTTGAAACCGCAATAATGGTATCCGCCTCGGCAAAGACCTTCTCGGTGAGTTCCTGAGCTTTTTCTTCGTTCACCAGGGTTCTGTATTTTTTCTGCTCTTCAACCAAAGGCGCATTGACTTCAAGGATGCAGGTAATGCCATGTTTTTTGGCATAGGAGATCCCCGAAACACTCCAAAGCGCATAACGCTCATAAACCAGGTCGAATGGGCCTGTTGCAGAAAGCGCGCTAAACAGATCGCGGTTCGCCTGTATGGCCGCGCGTTCTCTCTCTATCGGATTCCGCTGTTTCGGCAAGTCGGGCAGCAAATGACACTGCACCTCTTTTAAGTCTTCCGGCGGATCGCCATCGTAACGCTGGGCAAACAAATCCACCTTCATCTTTTTTGCGATCAAAGCACGGAGAATCTCCTGAATATGAATAGAGGCCCCTTTACATCCAAAGACCGGAATCCCAGGGTCAGCGCAGATATAGGCCGCGCGCTTCATCCTGCCACCCTGCACACGGCGGCCGCACCTTGTGCTGAGGACTGAAAAAGCCCTCGCTGGACAAGCGTATTTTGATCAATTTGGAAGTGCTGTTCGATGAGGAGACGGGCGGCTTTTGCCAGCCGAACACGCTCAGACGGGCTCGACAACAAAACTTCAATGGCATCTGCCAGCGGCTTGGCCTGGTGTTGTGGCACCATCAGACCCGTTTTTCCATCTTTCAAAATTTCAGGAATGCCTGTGACATCGGTCGAAACACAGGGTGTGCCCAGGGCCATGGCCTCCAATAGCGTTGTCGGCAGGCCATCTCGGTTGCCATCTTCCCCAATGATAAAAGGCGCGGCAAAAACCGCCGCTGATTGAATGTGATCAATCACTTCTTTTTGAGGCAGCGGCCCCATAATGCGGACCTCCTCTCGAAGGTTGAGTGCCGCGATTTGCTCACGGAGGCTGTGCTCTAATTCTCCGCTCCCGACGATATGGCATTGAAAATCAATGCCACGCTTCGACAATATCCGGCAGGCATCAATGAGCACAGAAAATTCCTTTTTCTCCACCATGCGTCCGACAGCGACAATGCGCGGCGGGCGTTCCGCCGGGCTTGAGTACTGAAATTTTTTGAGCTGCAACCCATTGTAAATTCGCTGAACTTTTTCTGATGCTGCGCCATAAGTCATCTTGAGATAAGACACATTAAAATCGCTGACCGTTACGACACCTTCGGCATCCGTGATTTTTTGTTCGAGATCAAGAGGGCAGACACTGTTGTGAAAAATGTCTTTGGCATGGGCGGTGAAGGTATAAGGAATGTCGGCGAAATATCCGGCCAGCCGCGCGACAGTGGTGGCCGAAGTCGCAAAATGGGCGTGAAAATGGGTGATGCCTTCTTGTTTCGCCAGTTTTGCGAGCAACACGGCTTGAAGCATGTCCTTGTGATCAACGCCTTTGGCGGCATTCATTTTTTCCCAAAAGTCGGGAAGCGCTTTTCCGCTTTCCTGGAAGGCCTGCCAAAAATTCAGCGTGTTGATGCCGTGAAAGGGCAGGTAGGTCACCGGCGCCCGCACTTGAGAGATGATGTCCTGAAAATGGGTGTCTCCCGGCGGGCGAAGTGAATAAATACGAATATCCAAACCCGCAGCTTCGTGTGCGAGGATTTCATTCACAACAAAGGTTTCAGAATATCGGGGATAACGTTTTAAGACGTAGGCGATGCGAGGCATTTTTTTGTCTCCTTCCTCTTTTCTGAAAAAATATTCACCGGCACAAAATGCTCCGATATTGAATAAGCATCTTCTCTGAAAATGGCTTCAAACCGATGACGAATATGATCCAGGCCATCCAGTCGGATCTGGGTTCGAAAGTCGCGCGCTGGCTGACCCATATTTTTTTCAATCCATCGTTTAAGATATGATTCATTCAAAATATTGGGGTGGATCATATCAATCAATCCCATTTCCTGAAGACGCTCGGCACGAATGAGCTGCTCCTTGCGAGGGCTGACCCTGGGCACAATCAAGGCTGGTTTTCCAAAGGCCAGAATTTCGCTGACCGAATTGTAACCACCCATGCCCACCACACAATCCGCCTGCTCAAGCCATTGGGCCGGCTCCGGTAAAAAATTCATGACCTGAAGATTTGGATAACTCAATGCTTTCAAGAACAAACGGCTTTGTGCTTTCGAATCCATATGAGGCCCGGTCAAGAGGGTGCCACTAGTATCGGAAGGCAGCGCGGAAACAAAGGTTTCTCCCAGACGGGTGCCATCCTGTCCGCCGCCCAGGGTACAAAAAACGAAGGGATGATCAGGAAGCTTAAAATGCCCGGACGGGTTTGTTTTATCGTCAGGGACTAAAGCATCCAGGCGTGTTTTTTGATCCAGATAGCCTGTAAAATACACTTTTGCCGCAATATCCGGCGGAAATTGGTAGGCTTCCACAGGGTTGTAGACCGCTGGATCACCGTAAATCCAGATTTCATCAAAATACTTTCGGATGGTTTCAAAGCGTCTGGTTTTTTTCCACTCGGACGCAACGACCTCAGGCTCATCCAGAATGTCACGAAGCCCCAGGACAATTCGGCAGTCTCCTTTGGCCCGAAGATAAGCCAGTGTTGCGTCGAGTTCCATATTTGCCCCGCAAGCGACGTTGTCAACAATCAGGAGGTCGGGATTAAAGGCGCTGAGTCCGGCACGGAGAATGTAACGCCTCAGATTAATCATTTCCGCAAGCGGCATTTGAAACCGTCTTGAACCATATTGTCCATCCGGCCCTTTACACAAAGCAGGCAATACGAGGCGGTCCGTCCCCTTTGGCAGTGTAAAACGCGTGGCTTCCAGTGCGCCGGAGGCCAGTAATATATCCGGCTGAAGTGAAGAATTCGACAGGGCATTCGCAATAAGGATATTTCTTCGAATGTGTCCCAATCCTAAAGTATCATGTGAATAAAGTGCGATACGGGGTCGTTTTACAGTTTTCTTTTTTTTCTCTTTTGTTTATCTACAAAGGGGTTAATTGATGAAGCCGCTTGTTTTTGTGTATCAAAATATGAGGCCGGCCTGAATGACCGGCCCCATATCGTTTTATCCTTCAAACTCCACTTCTTCGGCAAGAATATCGGTACCCGAAAGTGTGCCTTTGGCTTTAAGCAAATCACCTGTTTTGACCTGGTTGAAAAAGGCCGCAGCCGAAAGGACGTTATCGTTCCGGTCTTTGAAGATGAGCGTGCTGCTTGTATTCACCGTCACCCCAAGGAGGGTCAAGTCGGGATTGGCCACCAGGTCCACTGGGGCTTGAAGCAGCACATCTCCATCCGGGTCAACATCTTCACGGTCGACCCGCGTGGCAACAACCACACCACCGGTTAAATATCCTCGTAATTCAAGCCTCTGTCCGACTTGAATATCCGAGAAGTTGAAATCTGTGTCGTTCAGTGACGATTTATCATTCATTTCTGTAACCGAATTGACACGCACAGGGATCCCCATGATTGTCACGGTATTGGGGGGGGTACTGGTGATTTGCACCTTGCCTTCAATTTTGATGCGATTGCCGCGGAATTGTACTTTTTTAGCGACCAGGACACCGCCTGTAATCGTCCCTTCCACTTCAATGCGGACATTTGCTGCGAGGTCATCCGATGCCCCACTTTCAAATATTGTTGAAGCACTTGTTGAAACAGCTTGTCCACCCACGGAAAAACTAGTTGAGTTTGTAAAGGGTGCGTTCACCATTCCTTCGATTTCAACATGTTGGTTCTCGGTGGTGCCGAGCCCGTCTTCCTGATCGATACGGGTCGCGATTAAAACATTTGAGGCATTCCGCGTGCCCTTCACTTCCACAAAGAGGCCATCCGCCAAAGTCCCGTTGAACGTGACGCCACTATAGTTGATCACTTGTGTCCCGATGACAAAGGTGTCTGGCGGGGCATTCAGCAATTTGATTTTCCCCTTGAGTTCCACTTCGGTGACGTCATTTATAAAGCGGTCGTCCCGGCGTTCAATTCGAGTGGCTTGCACACGGTCATCTGAAAGCACTAGTCCGCTGACTTCGAGCATGTCGTCGTTGTTGAGGGTATTAAAGGGAATGGCATTACCTAATCTGTCCTCAATTTTGGTATTGTCATCGACAATAACCGTCCGTCCCAGAACAGTCAGGGTATTGTTCGCATCGTCCCTGCCGCCTTCGACGGGCCCTTCGACTTCGGATTCAAATTCGACGTGGTTGGCTGTGGTCCCATCGTCGTTCACATCTACTCTCACCACCATGCCAATGGCCAAATCAGCCTGGGTGCCGGGATTGTCATCTACTGTGAATGTGGCGTTATCGGTATTAAATTTGACTCCATTTACAATCACGCTGCCAAAACCTTCGATGGTGCCCTGGCTGATGCCTGTCCCGCCGATACCGCCGGAGGTATTGCCTCCACCTCCGCTGCTGCCGCATGAGACGGACAAGAGGGTAATTAAAACAAGCGGCACGATTCTTTTTATAAAATACGTCATGGTTTTTCTCCTTTATCAAAGTCTTCTTCGAAGTAATAGATCCCTAAGCCGGCGCGTTTTCGTCCTGTGCCTTCTACGGCAGGGTTTGAATCCCGGTCATGTTCTGCAAGCCATCGATCCAGCTCTTCCAGCAGATACTGCCCCTGCTCCCCACTCAAAGCCCGGAGTCTTTCCATAAACTCCTGCGGAAGGTTGTTGTACTCCACTTTCCGTTGGAAGAAACGGACCCCTTGGGGTGCAAGATTGTGATCAATGGTGGCGATGAGGTCTCGGACATCCGTTCCCAGAATCCCGAGTTTTTCGCCCTCTTCGACGCCCGGCAGGTAGGCCCGGGTCAGGAGGCGGATGCTTCCGTTTTCCAAACGGGCAATACATTCGACACGAAGCAATTCATCCAGCACAGCCCGAACAGGCATATCGCCACTGAAGGTTTTTACCAGTGTACTGAAGCTCGCTCCCTCACCCTCTAAGGGAAGGTCGGCCGGTTGTCCGGAGCTGTCTAAAAATTGTTGATCCCGCACCCATCCGCTAATGACCCGTGCGGCACGGTGGTATCGTTTTGTGACCGATTCATCTAGAGGTTCAGTGAGCGTTTTAACGCGGCGGACCTCTTTGCGATTCAGTCCGGTGATGACTGAAATTCTTGAATCGGTCTGTTTTTTTCCGGCGAGTCGAAATTCTTCATTGGCCACATCCACATAGACGCGTTTTGCCAAATCGGCAAAGGTTCCAAAGGGAACCCCATTGCGAAGTAGAATGCGAACCAAGGGATGAAGGAGTCTTAAAACGGCTGCGAACAATATTTGATGTGTCTGCGTCTTCATATTTGGGATTATATTCCCAAATATGAAGAAAAGCAAGCTAAAATTTAAACTATTTTTAAAACCCACTCCCTCTATGAATATAAAAAA
>JAJDBT010000043.1 GCA_029261215.1 Nitrospirota bacterium
CTGGGATGTACGACCGGTATCTCCCTCTTTCGTCTCTTCTCGCTTGATCTGGGCTTTTAATTTCGCCTTCCAGTCCGCAGAAGCAACCATTTGAGCATCCGTCTTTTCCGAATGTGAATGCTCATGATCATCTCCGCTCGCTAAAACCCAAGCCTGTGATGAGAAGATAAGGACGAAAGCAAAGAATACACTCAAAGAATATCTTTTGGTGTTATCCATTATTGTGCTCTCCTTTTTCCTTCTTCGTTGTTATCTATCGTGATTGTTTTACGGTGATTTGTTCGTTGAACGTACAGAAACGGAAATTTGGCAGAACCAAAACATGGTATGTCGACATTACACTGAAGTGGAATATTGGCTTTCAACTCTGGTATCTCTCCCCACACCCCTGCCAAAAACTGGGAAAATCTAACATGGGGTTAAAAAAGTGTCAAGCAATTTTTACATGTTTATTTTTATCGACAAACAGAATGAAGACAGATTGATTTTTCAAATACTTTACCCAGGGAGCCCTTATCGCCTAGAGGCTCTAATGTCTTGTGTAGCGATTGATGATCAAAAGACCAGGGGAATGCCAGAAATGAACATCTCTAGCATTTTAGATCACTAAAATCGTATAAACCTAATTGGGGAACCCCACTTTAAGTTGCACCCGGCTATTCGCAATTTCTGGCACTTTAAGTGTCATAATATAGGAATTTGCGGTAATTTCCGCTGTTTCGTGGGGACCCACAAAACGATTGGCGACGTTGCGTGCCAAGGGGACGCCGTTGGGGTCTAATAGGGAATAATAGGCATACACTCTTTTACGAACATCGGAGTGATTTTCAAAGGTAACCTTCCAGATATACTTTGTTTTACCGATTTTTTCCCAGGTTTCGTCAATATGATATTCATGCCTGAGAATCTCGATCATCGAAGCGTCGCGGCGATCCTCTGCTTGGGCGAAAGGGACGGTGATCCGCCCCTCAATTACACTAGAGCCCACGGCAAGAAAAAAGGCCGTCAAATAAAAAAGAACGAATAGACCTGGTTTCATGCAGAGGCCTTATTTAGAACGATCCACTTCTATTTTTTTTGTTCCCAAACCAAAGAGAAGCTTTCTCTCTTTTAGCGCAGAAAGGTCTTGATAAAGTGCCTGAAACTGCTCCGTGCTCAGAGAAGGATCAGAAAGCTGAGTCAACTCTTCAGGCGTAATGCTAATAAACGTCAACTCATCAAGATCAGTGGCACCAATTTTCGCCCAATGGTGTGGCATGAATTCCTGCATAATCACGCGATTGACCCCGCGATTATATTCCAGGGCCTTTTTAATCGCCAAACGGCCATTCTCAGCTGAAACGCATTTGCCAATCCCTAAATTCATTGGAGGATCCAAAAAAGGAAATAACAGGACACGAACCTTCAATTGGTCGTTAACGCTTTTCACCTCTTTTATTATTTCCCGTTCCTTTTTCCGATATTTTTTTTTCGAGACCTTCAGTTCGATTGTGGTTTTTATTTGCTGGCTTGCCTCAGCATTACAGTCGTAGGATTCTTTTGCAACAAAAGCATTGCCTTCGCCAACTGCAATTAAAAGAGAGACCACCATAAAAAGAAACACCCTGCCTTTGATCCAATCATTCAGAATATTCAAACCATACCTCTTTAAAGTTGATGTCGCCATAAAAAAACTTTGTTTGCGCCAAGAACCTATTCTCCTGTCGCACCTGGAATCTTAATTTTTTTGAGTTGCTCAAGGTATTGCTGCGCCTTTTTGTTATTCGGCTCCAATTCCAATACACGCGCAAAACTTTCAATCGCTTTTTTTTTCAGTATTTTTCGATCTTCCGGGTCAGGTAATTCAGCAGCAACAAGCACTTGAGACTCACCAAGAGACATAAACACCTTTGGGTCATCCAGCTTCACAAGAGAAAGCGTTGAGTACTCCCTGACCGCGTCAATATAAAGCTTCGCCCGAAAATAGAGTTCCGCGAGCTTTTGCCGGGCTTCCGATTCATTTGGATCCTCATCCAGCATAAGCTGCCATTGCTCGGCGGCATCACCATAGTCTTCCCTTTTTTCGTAAATCACACCCAGGTTATAACGGGCTTCAAGATAACTGGAGTCTCTTTCCAATGCAATTTTGTATGCTTTTTCGGCCTTGACGTAATCTCCTTTTTCAAAGTAGATATTACCAATTCCCACATGGACGACAGGAATGTTAGGAACCAGAGCATCTGCTTTCAAATAAGCTTCCAGACCTTCATCGAGCCGACCCAGGCGCGTCGAAATGTGTCCTAATGAAATGTAGGCATGTTCATCATTCGGAGCGAGTTGAGCCGATTTCTTAAATTCTTGTGTCGCTTTGTCTAAGGCCTTGTTCGATAAATAAAATCGCCCCATCCAATAATGAACCACCGCATTGTTTGGATATTTTCGAACCAGTGTTTTGTAATAACGGATCCCTTGAGGGCCTCGTCGGGTGGCCATATAAGTCGATTGCAAGGCCCGATGATACTTGTGTTCATCCACATCCAGCTCAATCGCCTGCGCAAATTGCATAATCGCCTCATTAAACATCCGCTGCTTGTTAAGGGCCTTACCTTCCTCATAATAAAGCGCAGCCTCTTCTTTAGAAGTTGCCGCAGACAACAGGCCCGGAGACAGGATAAGAAGAATGAGGATAAAACAGCTTTTTTTCTGCACCGACTTTAAAAATCTGACCAAAACCAAAATCTCCCCTTCTGAAGGCGGTTAACGGAAAAACATACTATCATCACCCCCCATGAAAAACAATCTTCGTTCGATTTCCACACAACAAGGTGCTAAAATAAAAAACGTTTAGGCGTATCCTTAGCGATAATCAGTCACACTCAAGCAGAGAGACGAACACTACGAATATCTACGGCACAACACGAGGACTAAAAAAGCTCCAACTCAAACGACTTGATCAAATCGGACGAAAAAAAATCAAATCGGATCAGGTCATCACCTTCGAACTCGCCCGGCTCCTCACCACGCTTTCACTTGAGATTAAACGTCAAATAGGCATTTTAATCGGGAGGGAAGGCGTGATCCACGCAGTTATCGTCGGAGACCAACGTCAGATCATGATCCCCGACCTAACAGAACTTCGTCCGGGAAAACGTCAGCTCCGAGGCGTAAGGCTTATCCACACCCACCTCAAGGGAGAGCCATTAAGCCAGGATGATCTGACCGATTTGGCGCTGCTCCGGCTTGACTTCATCGCGGCCCTCACGATTAATACGGATGGCATGCCCGGCGCCGCTTTTTTGGCACATTTGCTTCCCCCTGGGCCTAGTGGAGAAATCTACGAAGTGCATCCGCCACAGCAAATCCATCAAATTGATTTTGAACTCACGCCTTTTCTGAAAGAACTCGAAGCCGAATTTGACCGCCAGCAAAACCAAACACTTGAAACGAGCCAACAAGATCGGGCGATATTAATCAGCGCTTCAAAAAAACATCGACTTGATCAGGAAACGTCAATGGATGAACTGGCCGAGCTCGCCAGATCCGCATCCATTACCCCTATTGACCGCGTCATGCAGAGACCCAAAAAGCTCCATCCCAAATACCTGTTGGGGGAAGGGAAACTCAAAGAAGTCGTTATGCAAGCGATGCAGCAACACGCGGAGCTCTTGATCTTTGACCAAAATTTAAGTCCGCTTCAAATCAGAATGATTGGAGAAGTGACAGAGATGAAAGTCCTCGACCGAACACAGCTCATTCTCGATATTTTTGCACAGCGCGCGGTCACACGAGAAGCCAAGGTACAGGTCGAGTTGGCTCAGTTGCGCTATCGGCTGCCCCGACTCTCAGAACGCAGCACAGCGCTATCCCGACTCACAGGCGGCATTGGGGGAAGAGGGCCCGGAGAGACACGTCTTGAAATTGACCGCCGCCGCGCCAGGGATCGCATTGCCCGGCTCGAACAAGAACACGAGCTTTTGGCCGGAGCGCGAAAACAGCGCCGACACAAACGCACCCAAAACGAAATTCCGATTGTCTCCATCGTCGGATACACCAATGCAGGCAAATCAACCCTGCTCAACCAGCTGACAGACAGTCAGGTTCAGACAGAAAACCTCCTTTTTGCGACTTTGGATACCGCCACACGAAGGATCCGTTTTCCAGAGGAACGGGAAATCATTCTGACCGATACCGTTGGCTTTATTCAGTCGCTGCCTCCAGAACTTCTCGGCGCTTTCCGCTCCACACTGGACGAACTCTCAGATGCACATCTTTTGATTCATCTGGCCGACATCAGCAGTGTCCGACTCGAACAGCAAATTAAAACGGTCGAAAAAATTCTGATCGACCTTGAACTTTCCGAAACCCCTGTCTTGCTGGTTTTAAATAAAATCGATCAGGTCGATGAAGAGACGCAACAAATCCTCCTAAATCGATATCACGCAACCGGGACCTCCGCCCTGGATAAAAAAAGCCTGTTGCCGCTTCTGGAAACCATCAAACACTATTTTTGGACAGAAGTAGAAGGATGACCTACAGCAACTTCAACCTAACCGCGTGGGGACAAGGAAGAAAATGAGCCTCTTTCGGCCAAAATCGATCCTTAGCCTGGTGCTCATCGGCTTTTCCATTGTTGCACTGCCGCTTATCGGCTCATTGGTTTATGCTGTGATTTCGGTAGACCGATTACTTGATCAAAGCCAAAAAGCCGTTTTTCAGGCAGTCCAAGCCACAAAGGGAAGCCTAACCCTGATTGAGCAAATTAAAGGCATGGAACGGAATATTCGGCAATTTCAGGTTTTAGGAGACAAAACACTCTTCCAGCTTTATGAAAAATCGCACAAGGATTTTCAAATCACCGCAAATGCCTTGTCCCGGCTTTCCATTGAGGAGCTGCAACGAAAGCTTGTCTCAGAGCTGACTCAAAAGGAGCAGACGCTCTTTAAGACGCTCCAAAACGTGCATCATAACTCAGAAGAAGGCAAAATAGCGGTTTTAACTTTTGAAACACTCTCGGAACTCGCACAATCCATCCTGGCCGAAAACCGTCTGCTCGTGAGCCGAAAGATCGAACAAATGGGAAAAAAAGGTGAAGAAACCCAGCAACTTCTGGTTTGGCAGGCCATGGGTGTGACCCCGATTGTGCTCGCCTTTGTCGTGGTTTTCTCATTTTTAATCGCCCGCCCAATCAAACAGATTGATCAGGCCATCCGAAGGCTCGGCGACGGAACCTTGACGACAGAAGTCTCCATTTCAGGCCCAAGAGACCTGGAAGAATTAGGCAAGCGTCTGGATTGGCTCCGCTCCCGATTAAAAGAACTTGAAGAACAAAAGATTCAGTTCCTCAGACATGTCTCTCATGAACTCAAGACACCGCTCACCGCCTCGCGTGCAGGGGTAGAGCTTTTGAATGACGGCATCGCGGGCAAACTCAATGCGAAACAACGGGAAGTCGTTCAAATTCTATATAAAAGCATGATCCAGCTTCAAAAAATGATTGAAAATCTTCTGAATTTTAGCGTAGTACTAGAGAGACACTCGACCTTTACCTTAAAACCTGTGTTTTTGAGTCATCTGGTCGAAAAAGTACTCTCAGATCACCATTTGGCCCTTATGGCAAGAGGCATCAAGATAAAGGCCGACCTGATCGACCAGTCCATTTCAGGTGACGAAAACAAATTGATCGCGGTAATTGACAATCTCATCTCAAATGCCGTTAAATTTTCACCGCTCAATAGCACGATTAAGATTCACCTGGGGCAAAGAAAAGATCAACTCGAGCTTGACGTCATTGATGCTGGCCCAGGCGTCGATCCGGGAGATAAAGGGCGGATCTTTGATCCCTTTTACCAGGGTCGGCAAAGCCCGGATTCAAGAATAGAGGGAACAGGCATTGGCCTCTCCCTCGCAAAAGAATATGTTCTAGCGCACCATGGAACCATTATGATCGTCGAAGGAAAATCACAAGGGGCTCATTTTCGCGTGAGACTTCCCATCCAGCCATTCAAGGATGTCTGATGAATAAGAAACTTGTTCTCTTTATATTACTGATCTCATCTAGTTTGCTTTTTGTGGGCTGCGAGCACTTAAGAAAGCTCGGACCCGCCCTCACTGAGAAAAAGACGACCACACAAAAAGAACCCACAAAAACAAAACCCCCTCAAACATTGGAAAATAAAACCCTGGAAAAAGAACCGAAATTACCAAAACCCCTTGCCAGGAACACCTTTCAGAAGCGGAACGATGAAGACCAGGAAAAGATGGAAGACTTCGCCATTATCGTCAGTTATTTCCGTTTCCTGAACTCGCTTCCTGAAAAAGCCGTCAAACAGGAATATGACCGCACGCTGGAAGAGTTTAATAGAGACCAAAACCCGGTCAATCGCATCAGGCTCGCGATGGTATTGGGGCTCACAAAAAACCCGCACCAAGACACACCGCGCTCCTTGACTTTACTGAAGCAATACATGGATGATCCTGATCAGGATCCCGCACTCAAAGACTTTTCCTATCTTTTGCACACCGTGCTGCAGGCTCACAGAACAGAAACGCAGGAACGTCAAAGCCTACGGGAAAAACTCACCAAAGAAGGCGACGAAATCAAAAAACTGAATAAAATGATAGAAGAATTGAAAGCCATTGAAAAAAACATTATGAAACGGGAAAACGCAAGTTAAAGATGACACATAGCAAACAAAAAGAATCGACCAAACAACGGATTTTAATCGTTGATGATGACACCTCGCTCTTAGAGATTTTAAGCATGCGACTCTCATCGACCGGCTACAAGGTTGCGACCGCCGAAAGCGCTGAAAGCGCTTTGGCTCACCTCCCGGCCTTTCGCCCCCATGTGGTGCTCACCGACCTTCGGATGAGCGGCATGGACGGCATGGCACTTTCCCAGGTCATCCACAAACAGCATTCCGGCCTTCCGATCATTATCTTAACCGCCCATGGAAGCATCCCCGAAGCGGTCACAGCCATCAAAGAAGGTGTTTTCAGTTTTTTGACCAAACCTTTCGACAGTAAACTCCTTTTGGAACATATCGAAAAAGCCTTACAGCTCAGTGGCCACCCCCAGACATCCGAAACAGGAGAAGAGCCGACCGAATGGCGGAAAAACATTATCTGCCAAAGCCCAATCATGGAAGAGCTGCTCAGCCAGACAAACATGGTGGCGGCAAGCGACACCTCTGTCTTTATTCATGGTGAAACCGGAGTAGGAAAAGAAGTCCTGGCACGCGCCATTCACAACGCCAGTCCTCGCCGCAACAAACCCTTTGTGGATATCAATTGCTGTGTCATTCCAGAAGCGCTCCTGGAAACGGAACTTTTCGGGCATTGCAAAGGCGCTTTTACCGGCGCTTTGCAAGATAAACAAGGGCTCTTTCAAGCTGCAAACGGGGGCACGCTCTTCCTGGATGAAATCGGAGATATGCCGCCGCAGCTTCAGGGAAAACTCCTTCGGGTCTTGCAGGAAAAACAGATCAGACCCATTGGCACAACCAAAACAATCCCAATTGACGTGCGGATCTTGTCCGCTTCTCACAGAAATCTCGAAGAGGGCATTGAGGCCGGAAGTTTCAGGGAGGACCTCTACTACCGCTTACTGGTCGTGACCCTGGAAGTGCCTCCTCTCTCCAAACGCCGCGAAGACATCCCCTTATTGGCAAGATACTTCCTCGATACGCTGGTTCAACGTAGCTCAAAAAAAATTACAGGATTTTCTCCTCAGGCCATCAAACTGCTGATTGCCGCTCCCTGGCCGGGAAATGTACGTCAGTTGCTTAATGTAGTCGAACAAGCGGTCACCCTCTCAACCTCCCCAATTATCTCGGCATCACTCATCCAAAAAGCAATAAGGGAAAAACCTGAGGAAATCCCCTCGTTTAGCGGTGCCAGAGATTCTTTCGAGCGGGAGTACTTGATTCAGTTATTACAAATGACACATGGAAATGTCAGTCATTCAGCGGATATCGCCAAAAGAAACCGGACAGAATTCTATAAACTCTTGAACCGTCACCAGCTAGATCCGTCCTTGTTCCGATCATCCAAACCCTAAGAAAATTGATCAAGCCCGAATCAAGTCGCCAAAGACAAGTACGCCCCTTTGGATGCCGACTCCTTCGTTCATCAGTTCAGGCTTCCTCCAAGTCAAAACGCCTTCTGGCAATCTGTCGCCCACAAGCAACAGCTTCTCCAGAGATTTCACGTAAAATAAACAACCATGCTTGATTTATCGCACAAATTTAAAGCGGCCCCTAAATTGCTTAATAACTGTTTTAAGAATAGAAGAGCAGTAAACGATGCGCTGTTCCAAGATTAACCGCACTTTCAATATGTAGACTCAATATGCTATTTCGGCCAACGTACACTCAGCGCAAAACCACACACCCGGCACCAAACACCGCATTTTTCACTCGGCTTGGAAAACATCATCTTCTTATCCTTTTGTCACTGTTCTTTTTTTATCCTGCGGCAAATGGTTTTGCCGGTGAAGCGACGCTTTCCTGGCTCCCAAACACTGAGCCTGATCTGGCTGGCTACTATATCCACTACGGTACCACATCTCGAAACTATTCAAGCAAAACGGATATCGGGAAACAAACGACTTACACCATCTCCGGCTTAGGACTTGGCACTTATTATTTTGCCGTAACCGCCCGAGACGCAGCGGGGAATGAAAGTGCATTTTCTGCCGAAGCCTCCAAAACATTCAAGGAGACGACACCCCCCGTTCTTTCAAATATCACTGCTGACTCAATAAGCACGACAGGTGCAAGAGTCACCTGGAATACAGACGAACCAGCCAACTCACGTCTTGAGTATGGGCTAACGACTGGCTATGGAATCACTTCCCCCCTAGACAATAATTTCGTTACGGCACATAGCAGAACACTCTCAGGCCTGCTGCCTGCGACCCTGTATCATTACCGCGTCATCAGCGCCGATAAAAATGGAAATGTGGCCATTTCTTCGGAAGATTATACCTTTACAACAACTTCAACTCCAGATACAGCCCCGCCCATTTTAAGCGGGATATCCGGCAACAATACATTCAACACCGGGGCAGTGATTCAGTGGAATACAAATGAAGCGGCCACCTCACTTGTTGAATATGGGACATCCCCCGGGTACGGGAGCTTTTCCCCTCTAAACAATAACCGTGTAACAGCACACAGCCGTACACTCTCAGGTCTCTCACCTGCGACGCTTTATCACTATCGGGTCATCAGTACCGACCTTGCCGACAACAAGGCCACCTCTGCAGATTTTACCTTTACAACAACTTCGATTCCAGATACGGCCCCGCCCCTGCTTTCCAGTATTAGAAGCGACACCATTACATTCAATAGCGCTGTGATTTTGTGGGGAACAGACGAAGCGGCAAGCAGTCAAGTCTACTATGGGGAAAGCAACATATCCCTAACGTCTTCCACGCTCCAGGATCAAACCCTCTCAAATGCCCATCAAGTCCTTCTAAGAGACCTTAAATCCAATCAGCAGTATCATTATCGGGTCGAGAGCCTTGATCCCACAGGGAATATCGCAACATCAACCGTAAGAACCTTTACCACCCTCTTACGGCCTGAAGACCTGACGACACCTTTAGACTCTGAGAGCCAGACAGAGACGTCTACCTCCGGCGGCGGGGGATGCGGGATGATCCTCCCTAAAGATGGAGGAGGAGACCCGCCTGGCCCAGGCGAATCCGCAGGAATGCTAAGCACCATTGGCTTTCTCATGGCCCTCCTGTTTAAAAATGGATTAAAAAACCTGCAAAAACGGCCTTGTCGCTTAACAGAGACATAAAAATTCCCTTATCTATCAGTACCTTAATTCTTTTCATGATTTTGATGACCCCCCTTGGTGACACTCAAGACCAGAACCCATCGCAGCAAACAGCGCATTTTATTTATATTACTCAAATAAACCAGAGGATTTATCACAAAAACAAAAATGGCCCCCAAATTGCTTTATACCAAGGCAGATGAGGAACAAAGCGTTCAAGGGGAACGAGGAGGAGATTAAGTGATCAGAACTGAATTACTTGAAGAGCAACAAGAAGCGGCCTTGAAATATGAACAAGCCATACTAGGTCGATTTCCTGCAATGAAACCCATTGAGATTCAACTCAAACTGGTTTCAAGTGATCAAGAGGTACCCAGGAATATCAAAAGCGTCACATTAACGCTTTCGAGCCTGGAAGAGGCATGGCACATCTTTGAAGACCTGACAAACCTTGCCTGGGAAAAAATCATTCAAAAATAGGCGTTGCCCCCTTCGATGGATCGAAGGGCTGGATGGGGAAGCCTCTATTCCGGTATTTAAGGGTTTCGTCATTGCAAAAAGGGAGGATTTAAATGAAAACAAAGATTTTAGGATTCGTCGCCGCATTGTTGGTCTTTTCAGGAATCGCTATCGCAGGCATCCCGGGAAACACATCGGGAGAAGTCACCCAAATTAAGGGAGAAATGGTGACAATCAAAACAAGCGAAGGTAAAATGACCACATTTCATGTCGATCCCGCAGGCACAAAAAAAGAAGGCATGATCGAAATTGGCGCCCAGGTTTCGGCAGAAGTCAACGACAAAGGCCACGCAAACTGGATCAAGGTCGTCGAAAACAAAAAGTAATAAAAAAACCAGACATGTGCCCGTATGGCGACTGGCTCACCAGCGAGCGCCATACGGGTTCATTTTTCTCATGACCAGGAGGATAAAATGCGATTTAAGATCATCCTTAAAAAAGCAAGTTTGTTCTGGCGGAAGTGGTGGCGTTTCAGTTCAACTCAACAAATCAAATCTCCTTTGCAAGAAGCGATTGAATCTGAGCTTGCCCGTTTGAGAAAAGAAAATACGCCCATCAGTTACTAAGTTTTTTTGGGCAAATACAAAGTATTCCCTTATGTCATTTGTCCCGACGGACACAACACCCCTTATTCACTAGAACATGGATCATCAGGCAAGGAGGAACCAGTGTCGATAAAGAAAAACCAACCCTATTCAACTGTTTTCATTCTATTTCTATCTACAATCCTCATTGGGGGATGCGTTTCAAAAGGTAAATTTCTGGCCAAAGTCAATGAAGGGGATGCCCTGGCTCAACAGCTTCAGGAGGAAAACCAAAAAGCGGCGGCTTTGGAAAAAGAGAAAAACGTGCTCAAAGAACGACTGAACGATATTAACCGGCAAGCCAGCCTGAAAGAAAAAGAGCAGTCTGATTTAATCAAAGCACAGTCGGAACAGATTAGCCTGCTGGAAGCGCAGCGTAATCAGGACGAAGCGCAAAAAAACAATCTTGAAAACCAGGTCACAGATCTGGGGAAAATGCTTAGCGAAGCCGAAAAAATGGCCGCAAAAAAAATCAGGGATGCGCAAGAATCTGTTCGAGCGCGTGAAGAACTCATCCAAAACCTCAACAAGGAAATTCAGGAAGGTCATATTAAAATTTCACAAATGAATGACCGGCTCTCAGTCCAGATCGTTTCCAAGATACTCTTCCCTTCCGGAAGTGATCAGGTCACCGGAGAGGGAAAAACCGTCCTTAAAAAAGTCGGAGACACCTTGAAAAATATTCAGGAAAACAAGATTTTGATTGAAGGCCACACCGACAATGTCCCCATTGGCTCCGGTCTTGCGGGCAGATTCCCCACCAATTGGGAACTCTCGACTGCCAGAGCAACCCAGGTCGTCCGTTACCTGGCCGAAGAAAACGTGGACCCCAATAAACTGGTCGCTGCGGGCATGGCCGAATTCGCTCCAGTCGCCTCGAACGATACACCTGAGGGGCGACAAAAAAACCGCCGGATTGAGATCATTCTCACTCCAAAATAACCCAGCCAAAAACAAAATCCTGCCTACACCCTGCCTGCCTGGGAATCCCCCTTCCCAGGCAGGCAACTCCGAATGAATCAGCATATCGACTAAAAAACCCTGTAAAACAAAATTCCGATAATCTATGATGTTGTACGCAGT
>JAJDBT010000044.1 GCA_029261215.1 Nitrospirota bacterium
CTTGTGCATTATTTGAAGCCATTTTAATACACCCGAAGATGATGCACGCGGCACAGACCAGAATGCCAATGAGAGAGAGAATGCTCAGGGTACTTTTTCCCTTACTGTTCACTGTGCTGACAATCTTGGACTCGCTGCCACTGATAAAACTGGGAAACTGGGCATACGCCTCGCCTTGCAGACTGGGTACTGAAATCGGCACGGCCACCGCTGTGAATAAAATCTGAAACGCAAAAATCATTGAGAAGATATATTTTTTCATTTGTACTCTCCTTTTTATTTATTAAAAGGTATACCCCTTATTACAACAAACAGTCAAGCAAATATTTTTATCTGGCCGCTTGTCGTTTTAAGGCCAAATCCTTCACCATCATCCAGTTCAAGACCCTCATGATCCCCTGCCCAAAGCCGTAAAACACCGGCATCAAGAGCAGATCCAGATTCAAAATCAGAATCCCATACATCACACATTCCTGAAGCACACTGGCTTCGTTAAACCACTGCACAATCTGCTCGGCTTGGGACACATTCAAAAGTGGAATGAGCAGGGTATTTAACATCCATTGACGGATCGGCCCCCCGCCCCAATAGCGGCCCCCTTCAAAAACGGTCGGTAAAAACCCCAAAACATTTAAAAGCAACACCGGCCCGACAAACACCGGCCAGAATCGCATCCATGTCAGCATGGTTTGTCCTCCTCTGCCGTTTCTTTTTCCGAGACCGCTTTAAGCCGGGCGGTAAGACTTTTCATATCGGCCCCGGCCATGTATTTTTTCCAAAACCCTAATCCCCGGCCTTCTTCATGGGTTCTTGCGGCAGGTAAGGCAACATCCTGCCAGCCGGTAAAGTCCGGGCGTTTCAGCGCAGCTTTCCAAAGCGGGTTTTTGGTTTTCCCGCGCTCATCCGACAGTGTGGAGATGTAGGCTTCTCCGGGGTTGAGTTCCCTTAATGCTCTGGGATCGATCCGAAATTCTTTCCGCATCGACATGGTTTCGCCTCTCACAGCGGAATCGGATTGCGTAATCTCGGCCACTTCATAATCACAGAGCAGTTTTTGAACAAAAGCGGAAGTGGCATTGCCTTGGGTTCGCATCACAATTTTCGTGGCGACGGTATCATCCAGGGCACTCAAAAAGGTGTGGCTCACGGCTTCTAAATGCGCCGTGGATTGAAAGCCAAAGGACAAGGGCATTTGTGCAGAACGGCACCGCGCCGAAAAAGGCGCAAAGCCCTCATGAAAAAAACCGCTCCAATCGTCAAAAAAGAGCGGATACACATCAAGCCCTTCCGTGCCGCCCATTTGCCGTTTGGCCGCGACGACTTCAAACATATTAATCAAGCCAATCGCGACATCTTTTGAAAATTCGGTCAGCGGTAAATGGGCATAAAGGGTTTTTCCATGATCAACCAGATCCTGAATATCGATATCCGGTTGATAACAGTTCAGCCGGTCGGCCTGTGGGCCGGTAATAAAGAGCATTAATCGGCTCAACATCCCTGCAATATTCTTGAGGCGGTCTTTTATGGGCGCATTAAACCAGGTCTCTGCAAGCCGGATATCCGCAGGATCAAGCCCAAGGGCTTTTGCGCTTTTTATGAGTTCATTGCCCGCGTTTGGAACGGCCAACACCACGTAAAGATCTCTCAAATTGACGGGTATATTGAGTTTGAGTAAGAGCGGCAGGATTCTGGACAATACGGCCCGTTGATCGTTTAAATAAAAATCCGTACTGGCAGTTTTCCCGATTAACAAATGCGTGAGTCGGTCAATCACATCCGAAGGCGCTCCCGAAAGCAGATTAATGGACGCGGAACCGGGCAGTTCACTCGAAAAGATAAAGTCGGGTGTCTCCCCCATGGCGACAAATTTTTTGTAGGTATCGATATCGCCTTTGCCGTCAAACAAGGCAAAACCCGAATGCGGGGAATACCCCTTCACCGCTTTAAGTTGGCCCATGACCACGGATTCGGTCTTTCCTGATCCTTGTGCGCCCAGGGCAATGACCCCTAAATTCAGCGTCTTTTGGCTGATCATGGCGTTTTTCACCAAGACGGGATGATTCGGGTCACTCAACTCAAGGGCATCGCCCAGGATCCAACCTTGAACGGGAGAGGACTTCTTTTGACGCGGACGAATGAAGACGAAAGAGACGATAAAGAGTGTGAGGCTGACTCCGGGTAAAGACCAGGAGAGATTGAAAAAATATTTTGCGACAAAGGCATCCAGAACGAAAACGGAAAGAATCAGCATCCACATGACTTTCATGGCCTTCATTATTCTTCTCCTTATTCTCAGTAAGCCCAAATGGGCGGGACATACAGCAGTTCGGCTTCAAGCCCTTTGCGCTGAAGAAAACGCTCATGTCGTTTAATCTGTTTTTCATGGGTACTTGCGACGATAAACCGCTTGAAAATCATGCTCCAATTCACCGATATTTTAAGATCACAGTATTTTTCATTCAAACGGTGCCGCCTTGAAAGGGTGGTGCTGATCCGATTCGATCCCATGAGATAGTCGTCCAGAAGCACAAAAACGATCTTTCCGTCTTGAACTCCCGCATGTTCTCCATGCGAGGGATTCAGACCGATACGGAATAAAGAGGCTTTATCTAAAAACCGAAAATCCGGGTGCTGTTCCCTTAAAAGCATTTCGCATTGATTGCGGTGACAGGTATGCGCCATGACCGACCACGAGGGTTTTCTTAAATTCCAGGACAAGGACTGCTCAACAACACGCGCACCCGACCAGGTCAGTTTCCAGATATTCGGAAGCACGGCTTTTTCACTTTTAACCATCCGTATGCCGCGCAAGGACGAAAGCGCACGGCTCACGGTGGAGACATGGTACCCGGACCAATAAACAAGCTGCTCTTCCGTCGCATAACCGAGGCGCTGGATGTGTTTTAAAATCACTTTTTCGGCAGGACGCAAGGTCACAGGCTTCATGCGTTTTTATCCATCAGGTAGGTCAACACTTCAATGGTTCTGTCGCTTAAGATTTTAGAAAGCTCGACTTTGGTTTGTTTTTTACTGATCTTGATCGGGGCCAAACGATCACTTTCTTCACAAATTTTTTGTAACATTTCGACAATTTTCAGGGCTTCGGGTTTTTCAAGCCGGATAAACACCTCACGGGCTCTGGTTTGAAGAATCATTTTTCGGTTGTTGAAAAAGGATGCGAGGGTGAGTGTGCCTTTGGCGATTTTGGTTTTAATTTCCGCGCTGGCGGAGTGAAGGTTCCGATACTTACACACCCATGAGGCACTGACCCCGATAATCTCACCCAGCTTTTCATCACTGTATCCGGTGTCCTTTTTTAAATCGGCCAGCTCTTTGGCAAGCTCTAAAGGGGGATACCCCTCTCTTTGCTGGTTGGCGATGAGTTGGGTGACGCGAATTTTCAGCGGCTCCAATTCACCCTCCTGCAAGCTTGCGCGGATGGTTTTGTATCTTAAAACATCTCG
>JAJDBT010000045.1 GCA_029261215.1 Nitrospirota bacterium
GTATCCTTCGTTATATCGAAAAGCATAATGATGATCCGGCACCCTTCGTATGGACCAAATCTGCTGAAGAAATATTGACAAAAGTTGATCGTGCCCGTGCAACCCTAGATAAACTCCAACTAGTTTAGGACACTACACTAGCCCCCGGTTTTTTCCGGTCTCCTAATTCTGTACTCCATTTAAGACTTGAAGCCATCGACTTCAACCACAGACACACTCCACCCTGAAACGGGAAGTCGGAAGCTTTGACTAGCATCCCAGCAGCTCAGCAATTCTTGGCAGGGCGCCCATATCCAGCTCAGAAACGCCATTGGTTTCGGGCTTCGCTTTCAATTCCTCGATTAGTATCGAGGTCAAGGATTCGGGACTCAGGCAATCGGGATGAATCGTCCTAAACAAATTCAGCTTCGCCATACGTTCCGCCCGAATAGCTTGTTCTTCCACAGGTTTAACTCTCGGAACAATAATAGCGCGTTTCTTTAACGTCAAAATTTCACACACAGTATTATAGCCACCCATCGAGATCACAACATCGGCGGCCTCTATAAAACCCATCATGTCCTCGGTAAACGACAAAACCTTAAGCGACGGGTATTTCAGCATCGCTTCTAGCAGGTGCTCCCTTTGGTGATCCGGCATTTCAGGACCGCTAATGAGTAGGCTTTTGACCTCACCCGGTAAAAGGTCAAGCCCGGTAATATAGGTTTCCAGAAGCCGATAACCATCCTGTCCGCCTCCAGGAGTTACCAGAACTAGCGGATCATCACCAAGCCCCAACTCTTTTCTAATGCTTTCACGAGTCTTTCGGCTCCGTTCACGTGCGATATAGCCGCAAAACTGCACCCGCTTGGCAATCATTTGCGGGAATTGGTATTCTTTGATGACATTGAAGACATCAGAAGTTCCGACAACCAATACAAGAGCATAAAACCGTTCAATCACTTTAAAATACAGGTTCTTTTTCCACACGCGTATGGTGGATTCCGGCTTATCAAGAATATCGCGAAGTAGGAGTACAATTTTAGTCTCTGCGAGGTGGCTTTTAATGTATTCAAGGGTTCCTTCTAACTCATTTTTAATTCCAAAAGGCTTTTTATCGATCAAAAAAAGTTCCGGTCTAAAGCCAATGACCGCAGAGCGGATCATACGCGCCCGCAACCTTATCGTTTCGTCAATATCCGTTCCCAAAAACTTGACGGTATAGCCTTCTTCTTCAGATCGGTTCAAACAGGGTAGCTTAAGATAATCCAGCCGATTAGGGATTTGAAGCAAGTGGATCATGGGTGAACTTGAGATCACAAGAATAGACAAATCGTGAAAATGTTCAATCAAATAATTGCAGATTGAGAGCATACGACGAATATTTCCAAGACCATAGGTGTCGTGAGAATAGACCAGTAATCGTTTCATTTTATGCATAAGACTGTCTCATGAAAACGCAGATAACGTATCGGCATATACCGTAGGGAGCAATACCTTTTTTACCTCATCACCTTTTCTGTAAATACTGATATCCACTCCTGATTTTTTGCCCAACAAATGCTCAATGGCCATACTCGCGTTTAAGGCACCATTCATATCAAGACCCGCCTCTTCCGGAGAGATGACTTCACCCCCGTTTAAACCTTCCTTAATTTTTTCCAACAGGCCGGGCGATGTTAAGTTCTCGGGGTGAATCATCTCCACAAGTCCTCGGACAGCAAAGCGGCCTGTACGAATGAGCTGTTCAATGCGCGGTTTAGTATGTGGCACAATAATCGCCCGCTTTCTGAGCGACAGGATTTCACAAAGCGCATTGTATCCGCCCTTAGAGATCACCAGGTCAGCCGCATTCAGATAACTGAACATATCATTTGTTGAATCCAGAATCGTACAGGGAAGGCCCATCAAACAATAAGATTGAAGCTTCCGCCGCTTCGATATCGACATCAAAGGGCCGGGAATAACAACTGAATCAAAGGGGATCTTGGTTTTCTCTTGCGCTAAAGAAAGTGTTTTTAGATAAAAGTTCAACAGTTCAAATCCATCGTCCCCCCCCCCTGCGGTCACCACAACAAGTCGGTTTGTCTTCATATTCAAAGAATGACGAAGCTTCGATTTTGGAAAAATGGGCGAAGTCCGCCCAATATAACCGCAGGAAATAATTTTAGCGGCTATTTTAGGAGAAAGGCGGTACTCGCTCACCGGATCATACACATCCCGATTTCCATAATGCAGAATTAAATGATAATCATTCTCCATGAGCAAAGATACCTCGGTGCTTCGCCATTGACCACATTTTTCTGAGCCGCCTTCGATAATTTTCCCAGTACAAGCCGAAGGCACTTCGGAGCGTTCATTTTCACGGACCATCATTGCGTGGTCTTCGATATCGCTCATCCCTAAAACCAGTTTTGTTTGCGGTCGAAACTGCTTCAGGTAATTGAGAGAAGGAAGCATCTCTCCTCCAATTCCCGCTGGCGCTTTATCCACCAAGACAAGATCTGGCTTAAAACATCTCACGGCCTCCAATATCATGATCCCCCTCAAAGCCTTCAGTGCGTCGGAAGGCAATAAAAGTGACGGGGCATGGAATTTTCTGCTCGAAGGTTTATCCATATCCGGAAGCTTGATGAAATCGAGCCGCTTCGGTAATTTAAAACAAGGGGGTTGTGGCGTGCCGGAAATCAGAAGCTGGGTCGCTTGGGGAAAATCAGCAGCCAGCTGTTCCGCAATCGCCAGCGTCCGTCGGATGTGCCCGAGTCCATAGGTATCATGGGAATAGAGCAAAATTCGAGGCTTCGTATGATTATTGCCGTCTTCCATAAGATCAGCTTCCCTTCTTAAACAAGTGTCCCGGCACTAAAGCCACCGGCAGGTCATACCTTTAATTTTCGAATTCCACTTCGCTCGCGATAATGCCTTCGCCAGAAAAAGCGCCCTTCGCCTTCACCAAGTCCCCCGGTTTGACCTGGCCAAAAAATGTTTCAGCACTAATGATATTTTCCTGCCTGTCTTCAAACTCTGTCGTGATGGACGTTGTAACCTTTACCCCCAACAAACTAAAACTGGAATTGTCAAGGCTTTCCACAGGGGCTTGAAGGCGGACAGGCTTTCCTTGATCTCCATTGTTCTGTTCT
Organism: Nitrospirota bacterium; assembly: GCA_029261215.1. Classification (GTDB taxonomy): domain Bacteria; phylum Nitrospirota; class Nitrospiria; order SBBL01; family JAADHI01; genus JAADHI01. Next base: position 3,120 of record JAJDBT010000045.1, read on the forward strand.
ATGCGTGTGGCCGTCATCACTTCCTTCCAAAGGTAACCCCGGATCTCCAATCGATCCCCACGCTCAATGCTCGACAAGCTCAGCGCCCCCACGGTTGCGCCGTTGGCAACAACCTGAACCTTGCCTAACAAGGTCATCGTGGAGTTCTCGGGCTGAACACTGCTGACATTGGCTTCAATTTTGATCCGATTGCCATGAAACTTCACCTTTTTAGCCACCAAAACACCGGCGGCATTAATGTGTCCTTCCACCTCCAAACGTATATTAAGTGTAATGTCGTCGGGGGCTCCTCTTTCATAGACGGTGGCGGCGCGGGTTTCTATGGCTTGGCTATTCACTGAAAATGTATTGGAGGATAAAGGCGCCGTCACCAAGCCTTGTATTTCGACATTGTCATTCTGACGGACACCCAGGGCACTGTCTTCTTTTTGAATCCGAGAGGCGAGCAACGGTGTTCCCGCTTTTCCACGCGTGCCCTTCACTTCAACCAGCAACCCCTCTGTGAGTTCGGATTCATCCTTCATCCTCTCAAAGATTGTTGAGTCACTGTAATTCACCACTTGGCCGCCAATCTTGAAGCTCTGAAGGGCCTGATCAAGAGCCAAGACCCTCCCTTTTAATTCCAATTCCGTGACGCCTGAATCAAACGCTTTACTTATTTTTTTGATATGGGTCGCTTGAATGTTGTCACCTGAAAATACAAGGCCACTTACTTCCAGCATGTCATCATTTTTCGATGTATCAAAGAAGGTGGCAAGATCGAAGGTCTTTTTTGCATCGTCTTCGATTATTGTCGCTTCATCCACAATAATCGTTCGACCCAGCGCAACAAGGGTTCTTGTCGCCTTGCTATGATGATCGATAGGGCCTTCCACTTCGGCCTCGTATTCGACTTCTGTTGCCTTGTTCCCGCTGTCATCCACACGAATCTTTACCACTTGACCGATACTAAGATCCTCTTGTTTCCCCGGCTGATCATCAATCAAAAAGATCGCATCATCCGTGTTGAATTTGCTATCACCCCTAATAATGCTGCCAAAATCGGTTATCGGGCCCTGGCTGACCCCCGTTCCGCCAATCCCGCCGGATGCAGTTTGGCTGCCAGCTCCGCCGCCATCACCGGTTCCGCAAGAAACAGAAGATAGGGCCAAAAGTAATATCGGCAGTATTATTTTCCCAAACAATTTCACCTTAGGATTCTCCTTTTCCTTGAACGTTGTTGCATCCGTTTTCATTTCTCTAGTTTCTTGCAGCTTCAAGGCTGGTCCTCTTCTGTATAATCTTCTTCAAAGTAATAGATACCGATCCCTGCACGCTTTCGACCGTCTCCCTCCACAGCAGGATTCGCATCACGATCGCGCTTCGCCAGCCAGCGATCCATTTCCTCAAGAAGGTGCTGACCCCGCTCTGCCGTCAGGCCACGAAATAGAGGAAGTACGTCTTGCGGCAAATTATCGTAAGCGACCTTTCTCTGAAACAACCGATCTCCATCAGAACAGATGTTATGATCAATCGTGCATACGAGATCTCTCACATCAATCCCCAGAATGCCGAGTTTATCCCCTTCATCGGTATCTGGAAGATAGGCCCGGGTTTTGAGACGAATAAAGCCATTGTCCAATTGCATCACACTGCCCACGCGGAGCAATTCGTCCAGAATTGCTCGTACCGGGATATCCCCACTGTATTGCTTGACCAATTCCGAAAAGGTCGGGCCACTGCCTTCCAAAGGAAGTTCGGCGGGCTGACCGAAATCATCCGAAAAATGAGCGTCCCGAACCCATCCACTAATGACACGTGCGGCTCGGTGATAACGCCCTAGAATCGCCACACCTTCTTCAGTCAATTGGGGCAGGGATTTTACACGCCGAACTTCTTTTCGGTTCAGCCCCGTGATGATCGAAATACGCGAATCAGTTTGTTTTTTACCAGGAATGCCAAAATCTTCACTGGCCACGCTGACATAAACCCGTTTTGCCAAATCCGCGAAGATCCCGTAAGGAATATTATTCCTCAGAAAAATCCTGACCAAAGGACGCAGCAATTTAAGAACCGCTGAAAATAAAATTTGATTGCTCTGCGATTTCATGTTTGGGATTATATTCCCAAAACAAAAAAGAGTCAAGCGAAAATCGCTAACATAATAAAAAAACATTTCAAACCTTGAGAAAATCAGGGCATGGATACACTTGGACAGGTAACAAGGCGAGTCACATCAAGCACCCTAAATTAAAATCCTTTATCATCTTTCCCATAAGACAATTAATGGGTGACGTATTGCCTCATCCTAAAATCGAACTAGGAGACCGGAAAAAACCGGGGGCTAGAACTGCTTGAACAAACCTGATAACCTTCTCAATCATGGCCGAAGTGCTTCAATCTTCAGAGATTTGTCGCCTACATGTGATGCTGCTGCATATCAATCCGCCCGTCTGGCGACGCCTCCTGGTTCGCAGCAATACCAGTATCGCTGACCTCCTCGACATCCTTCAGATTTCCTTCGAATGGACCGATTTTCACCTGCACCGTTTCTTGATCCGGGGAAAGGAGTACGGTGTGGGCCGGGCCGGCTGCACCAGTTTCTCAAGCAACGCCCGAAAAACGCTTCTGTCCCATTTCCGTTTTCGCCTGAACGAACGATTTCTCTACGAATACGACTTCAGCGATTTGTGGCAACATCAGATCCGTATCGAAGGCATCGAACCCTTCGAACAGAACAAAGTCTATCCTGTTTGCATCGGCGGGGTGAACGCGGCACCGACCGAAGATTGTGGCGGACCCGAATCCTACATGGATCGGATCGAACACCACCAACTGAACCCGCCAATGGGCGCGCTGAAGGGAATCGCCGATGCCGTGAGAATCGTCCTTAATTCCCAAGAGGAAGGGAATCTCCGAGAGAAAATTGGAGACATCGATGCGCTGCAGGAGGCAAGGCTTACCCGCGTTTTCAGCCGGAACGCTTTGACAGACGCCGGGTCAACCGCCGATTGAAGCAATACGCGCACGGTGACGACGGCTGGAGATGGGAGGAGGTCATTAACACATGAAGATGAAGATCAAAATTCAAATCACGGTAGAGTCGGATGCGGGTGATACAGGAGTCATTCAGGAAGTGGCGATTTTGGAACGCGGCGCACTCAGACCGGAGACGCTGGGTCTGTCTCTGGCGGAGGCGCGATCGATCTTGGCTGGGATCGAGCAAACGATGGTAGATCAACAGGTGCAGGAATTTCTTGTCCCACAGCAGATCTGTCCGCATTGCCATCGGAGGCGTT
>JAJDBT010000046.1 GCA_029261215.1 Nitrospirota bacterium
GAAATTAAATTAAATTGCGACTGTCCCGATTGGGCCGATCTTTGCAAACACCTGGCCGCCGTCCTCTACGGTATCGGCGCCAGGCTGGATGAAGCCCCTGAACTGCTCTTCTTGCTGCGCGGTCTGGATCATTCAGAGCTCATTGAGACCGGAATAGATATGAGCCTGACGCAAGGTCCTGGAACGACGAGGCGACGTCTTGCCTCTAAGGATTTGTCCGGCATATTTGGCATCGCTTTGGATGAGAGCGTGACAAAAAATAGGCCCATACAAAACGCTGAGGAGAAAGGCACAAAAAAAGGAATAAATAAACCTTCAAAGAAAAGAAAGAAAATCGGTGTCGTAAAAACCGGCAAAAACCCCTGGCCTAAGACAGGTGTGGCCGTCGCAAAACTTCGCAGCAAATATTCGATGACCGAGACCGAATTTGCTTCACTTGTGGGGGTGGGCAGGCAAACGGTACGGAATTGGGAAAAGCATACAGGGACCCTCAAGCTGCGCCAACAGAATGATGGCGCCCTAAAAGCTGCTGCTCAATTAAGCAATGAGCAGGCATGGCGGAAATTAGGGGAATGATATAGAAGCATCTATGCTTCCGCGTGGACCCTCGCGCATCATAGAATGGTCTTCCTCGATACCCGCATTTCGTCTTCTCCTGCTTTGCAAACCGATCTCCCATATATGCTCTTTACATTTGTTGATCTTCTTCCTGCAAGTCTTTCAGATACCGGTTATCTCTCTTCTCGTGTGTGCCAGATACGAAGGATGTAGAGCGTGGATTGCTGAATTTCGTAGCGCACTTCATAGCGACCAATGAGGAGACGGCGGACCTCGCGCGGTTCAAATTCTTCAAGCTTTTCACCAATGCGAGGTTGCTCTATTAGGCTGGTCGGTGCTTTTGTAAGGGATTTCACCGTCTGTGCAGCGGCCTTTCTATTGACAGGAGCCAAAAATTCGTATAGCCGCACCAAGTCCGATAAAGCCTTTCTCGTCCATTTTAAATTCACCCCTTTGGAGCCGGTAACGGCTTCTCGGTATCAAGGCTGTCTGCCCATGCTTGAACAGACTGATGATCGATGACGGCATTGGTATCGACCTCCGCAAGCGCCTCTAAAGTAAGTCGCCTCCGTTCTTCTTCCTGGTCAACCCAAGCTGTTAATGCTTGTTTCACGATCCAACCTCGTGACCGTTCTAGACGAACGGCCATCTGATCCACTTTTTCCGCGAGTGAGAGAGGGACATGAGCCGTAATGACTTTATTTTCCATGGAACACTCCTTCTTTTTTAATCAACTTTAATCTTAGCGATTAATATTGATTGAGTCAATCTCTAAGCCCTAGAATTTTATTGAATGCGATTTGAAAGATTGTACAAATTGGGGAAGTTCCAAAATCACTGATACGGGAAGAAGAACCTGCTTCTCCATTTCTTATAAATGTCCCGACAAGAACAGGTTAGAAACCACCTTAGACAACCAATACAATGAGGTCACTCAACTTCGCCATCGCATCGCAACTCAGGATACAATAGAGTTCAAATTGTTCTCCTTCTTCCCCAGAAAGAAAGGAAATGTGAGTTTGTCTATTTTTCTCAGAAATTATATCACTGTAGGTTTCATTTCCAGAATCATCCAGGAGCGCAAATTCATGCACATCTCCCCCAAGATCTGCATATTCAAAAATAATTTTAATTACCGATTTTTTCGGGATTTTGAGAGGCTCCGTAAGCCGATTCCCATCCTTGTCAATAAACCCATTTTCACTGACGTGTAGAGACACAACGGACTCATTTCTCCCGGCATTGGCAGGTAAAGGAAATAAGCTTGAAACAAGAACAGTGAATAAAACAAATATCAGCATCAGATACAACTTGTTGTTTATCATGTCTCCCTCCGATCAGATCTTCGTATATATGTAAATAAAGCAAATAACATACCAGGAAGATTGGCCTTTGAAGCTGCTCAAATGTTTCAATCCCTGCTCCAAATTCTGGAATTCGGAGCAGGGATTTCGGAATTTAGAAAATCAAGTTCTGAAAAAGAATCGTTTTTCAAAACAAGCAATTTAGCCGTTCCTTTTTAATCCAAAATTTAAATTCCCTTGGCACTCTATTTGCTTTGTTACTGGGTATAAATAAGATGAGAATTGATCAAAAGATCAATCTTTCCATTAACGGAATATCGTATTGGGGAGGGCAAGAAAATGGGATACAAAGTTTTGTTGAAAAAAAGAGATGACGGAGGCTTTAAAGCAACTGTTCCCACTTTACCCGGCTGTATCAGTAGCGGCATCAATGAAGAGGAAACCCTAGAGAGGATTCAAAGCGAAATCCTGCTCCATTTGGGGATTGAGGAAGTTTCTCAAGCAAAAAACTGGAAAGACGTTGCCTATTATCGGTATCGACTAAAACAATGTATGACGGTGAACATGAGCCAGGAAAGAAAATTCGCGGCAACGACCACCCTGGCCGGATTATTTTTCATGATAGGCACAATTTGGGGTGCAAGGATTCTATTCCCCTAAGCGGGATACAACAACGAATGCCATTTAAAAGCTTGTCTAAATTAGAGTTTAGAGAAAATCACACTTACGGGAAGCTATACGTAACATATCCTGCTTTTGGTTCAGTTGTTTATTGCGATTGGGATAAAATTGTTCATTCCCAATCCATCTTCTGCGGTTTCTTGACTC
>JAJDBT010000047.1 GCA_029261215.1 Nitrospirota bacterium
ATGAGCAATGAAGTGGGTGTGGTCTTGTTAAAAAAACCGCCCCGTTCATCGTGGTTTGGCGGCGGGGCAAAACACTATATGAAACGCTTGACCCGTTCGTTCAAGGAATTTAAGGAGGTGGCCCCGCGCTTTGTCTCAAAATTGCCGGGCGGCCAGATGAGACCTGTCCAGCGGTATTATAACCGGATTCGGCAGACCTGCGGCCGCGCCCGTTTTGATCGAGGGTCTCGCTACTACCGGCATGATTCCAAGTATCTCTTGACGGAAGGCATCTTGACCGCACCTCCGTCGCATCGGGTTTCGGATCATATTTTGATAGAAGGGGCGCACAGCAAGGTCTTGTACCTCTATTTTTACCCTGATTCTTTTCCGGGGTGGTTTTTGTTTTTATCGTCTTTGTCTATTCCGCTCCATGTCTCCTTTTCGATCAAACCGACCGACCGGAACGCCTCGATCAAAGAGGCCGAAGATCAAAGCCAGTTTGCAGAAGGCACCGCGAGTAAACGCGGACGGGAAGAGCAAAACACCAAGTTAGAAGACCTTTCCGACTTTAGAAACTACGTCGTTCGGAACAAACTGCCCGTGTTTCAAAACTGTTTTGTGATCCATTTAAATGGCACTCCTGAACAAAATCAACAAGCGGAAGCCATCATCCGGGAACGGATGGAAGATGAAGAGGGCGGTCAAATCCGCTCAGAAGACTATATCCAGCTGCCGTTCTGGCGGACAGGCCAGCCGGGGCAGGGCTACCGTAATCTGCTTTGGCGGGCCGATGAAGGCATGCAGGTTGCCAACATGTTACCCGTACAGGTCTTTGATCCGGGAGAAAAAAACCCGGAGTCCTTACGTCTGGGTGAACGCGGCCAATTGATTGGTTTTAACCGTCTGGCGGGAAAAATCGCACACAGCTTTACCGTCGCTAAAACCGGGAGTGGCAAAGGTCAGGATAAAACCGTCACCATTGCCGAAAGTTTTCCCATGGGCATGGACTGGTGCATTGCGGAAATCGGATCGTGTTACAAGTGGACGGTTGAAGGCTTTGGCGGCACCTATACCCGGATAGACCCCAGAGAAACCGTGGTGAATCCCTTGCCGCTTTACAAGCTGGCCGATCACGAAGCGGATCTGCCCCTGCACCCCGACATCATCGGGCCGACCTTGGGGGCTTTGGGATTTTTGCTCACAGACGGACGTTTGACGAATGGCAAACTGGAACTGACAGTGCACGAAGAGGCGGCGGCACAAACAGCCCTGCAACTGCTGTATGTCGGGCAGAATCATCATTATGCCGCGCCTACGCTACCGGATCTTCATCGGCAACTGGAACTGTTTGATTCACAAAGCAAGGAGCAAAAAGCGGCGGCGGAGTTTATGGAAAAAAACCTCTATTCTTTTCTCTCCACCACGGAAGGCCAGATCTTTTCCAAACAAACCAATCTGGTTTTAAGTGAGCACATTACCGGCGTGGATTTAATCGATGTGGAAAAAGCCAGTCCCAAATTGTTGAAATTCTATCTGATTTTTATTGCCTTGCAGTTTGATCATTTCGCCTTTGCCAACACCACCCCCACCACCATCCTTTTAGATGAAATGCACAAATTTATGCGGGTGGCCCCTTTGGAAATTGGAAGATTGATTTCAGAACTGGCCCGCATGGGTCGTAAAAATGCGGGCAACATCGACATCGTGACACAAGGCACCACTGAAATTGATGCCATTGAAAAAGAAGTGCTGAATTCCATGCACTTTGGCAGTCTCATGTACCGCAATGCGGAATGGGACGAGATTGCAAAGCGGGTATCCATGCCGGAAGTGCCATTAGACATCTGGCGGAACTTTCCAGATCCGATTGATTTTAACTGGCGTCCCTCGATTCAGTCCGTGGGTAAAAAATATCATCACCTGCATCTGACCTTTCCCGATTTGTTGCTGGATCTGGGGAACTCCGATGCCAACGATCTGATCGTCAAAGACCAGATTGCCAAAACCACACAAGATCCACTGGAACGTCTGCGGATCTTCCGCGACTATAAAGAGGGGAGAGCCATATGAAAAAATCCATTCTGTTTATGATGATATTGGTTTCTGTGGCGATGCCCGGTACACAAGCATTGGCGCAACTGGCGGTCAATGATCCACTGGCCAATAAAACGCTTCTGTCCACATGGGCCCAGACGGTTGCGATGGCGACCAAGATTTCACAAATCTATACGACGGCGAAAGGGCATCTGGATTCCGCCGTTGAGGTTGAAAACATGATCAAGGACGCGAATTCGACCTATCAAACCCTTTCAAATCTGGATTTGAATCAAATTGCGGCGGATTTTAAATCCGGTGACGTGCTTGAAAATGCCGGGCCTTTTGGCACCCTGGGGGCGATTCAGGACGAGGTGGACAGCAAGGTGTCTACTGCGGGTTCCAATGTGGATTTTGCGGTTTCTCAAAAAAACCGCATTCAGAATCTCAGACGTTTGGGAAAACTGAAAATGGCCTCGGTTGAAAACATGGGCAAGGCCAGTACGGATTTAAAAGAACGCGACTCCAGCCAAATCACGGCGCAGTCCACGGCCACCCTTGCAATGCTGGCATCCATTGAGCAGGGCGAAAAAGAAAAAAAGGCCCTTGAAGCCGAAAAAGCGGAAAAATCATCTCAAAAATCGGTTTCCAGCATGGGTAAAATTTACGGCCTGATGGGGAATAAAGAGTGAGGTATTTAGAACTACTCGTTTCGTCACTCAATCCGTATGGGGTTTATCAAACCAGCCAAAATATGGCGGCGAATGTGTTTATGTTTCTCTCGCCGTTTTTACTGGTGATTGCGGTATCGATCCGAACCCTTGAGACGCAACTGGATACGGTCAGCGGTCTGGGCAAATGGGAAAAGGCTGTTCGTGATTTTATCCTCTTCGGTTTTCTCATCGGCTCCTATTTCGGGGTGATGACCCTTCTGAATCTTTTTATGAATGAGGTGTATTTGCTCACCAATGATGTTGGTAATTATCAAACCTTGTCAACAACCCTCCAAAAATTAATGGATGAAGGTTTGGGCGTGAAACAGTCCGATTGGGAATGGTTAAAATCCACAAAAAGGGCAGATATGAGTCCTGTTGGAATACTGATGATCTTCCTCTACTGGGTGTCGAATTTGTTCGTTGTCTCGGTCTACGTGTTTTTACAGGTGGCCCATGCCTTGACCTATTCTTTTGCATTTGTCACGGGACTCATTGTGTTACCCATGGCCATTACTCAAAAATTTAATGTCTTAAAAGGGTGGGGACTGGTGCTGGGCACGGCGTTTTTTTGGCCAATTGTCGAAAGTCTCTTTATGGGGTTTGCAGGAGATATTTTTACAAAATCGATTAAAACCATGCTTGTCGATCAAACGATATTGATGAGAATGGAAGATAAAGCGGATTTAAGGGCTTTTTTTGCCACCATTAATGTCGTCCTCGGCATGATTATGATCACCGCACCGATCGTCACCGCCGCAGTCCTTGCCGGGACAAATGCCATGTTTCCAATGGTCGCCCCCTTTGCGGCGGGGGCCATGACCGTGGCGGGGACTGCACTGGCCGCAGGGCGTTCTGTGATGCCCGGTGGAAACGCCCTTGGAAGCGCCGCCGCGCTTGGAGGCATGTTGGGTTTGACCAAGGGGGCTTCAGGGGCCAGTGCGGGCGCTTTTGTTCCGGGGGGCGGCGGATCTTCCGGGGGCGCCTCTTTCGGCGGCGGGCCGCAATCCCGTGACACCGGATCTTCGGGTGGTGGATCCAGCGGGTCATCGAGTCCTTCTTCCGGGTCATCATCGAGTGGATCATCGGGCGGGACTTCGGGCGGGTCTATGGGAAGCACCTCGGCGCAAGGTTTTTCAGGCGGGGGAGAGGAGAATGCCCCAACGCCCAAAAGCGAAGAAAGCAGAGAAGCCGAACAGCGGGAAAAAGAAAAGAAGCGGAAAAAGGACCGAACGGGCCATTTTGCCAATATGCACAGGAAAAAGAAGACGACATAAGGACATGATTTTATGGATATAACAGATGAAAAACCCGTCGATCTTGAAGTTTTGGAAGAAATTGAGGAAGAGGTCTTGCCTGTCTCCCCTGATAATTCTGAAAAGGCCGTTCAGCATGAAGACGCTCAACAGGCCGGATCTTTTATCCAAAAACTGCAAAGATACGCCATTTTAGGATGGTTTCTGTTTTTTGTGGTCTTTGCGGTACTGCTGGGATCGTATTTTCTGGGGGCGATTCTTCCCAAACCGCTTTTGGTCGTAGACAGTGAAGGCCGGGTCATGGGCCAGATTGATTTTTTAGAACCCGTCAAGCGTCTGGATGAAGAAGTTATCAGCGGGGGCGCACGGTTTTTGGGGTTTTATCTCTCGATGAACAGCGAGACCATCTTTGATGAATACACCGTGGCCACCAGCATGATGGGGCCAGACCTCATTGAAGAAAGCAAACGCCTCATCTCCGAAGACGGCTATCTCCATAAAATTGCCGTCGCCAAGTCCCGCTCCCACATTGAATTTGATCAGGAGGAACATCCCCCAGAAATCATTCGCCGGGATGAACAGGAGGCCGTGGTCCGTTATCAGGGGATTTTAACCATGTTTCACGCAAACGATGCCCCCGTTCTGAATCCTTTTGATATCACCCTGTTTATGAAGATTCATCCAAGTACATCGCTCAGGAGGTCTGGCATTGAAATTACGGCTATTCACGATAATTAGTTTGATCTGTTTCGGATCGGTATGGACCGTCTGGGCCAAGCCGCAGACCAAAAAGGTGAGGCTCAAAAGGGTGACCCATTTGACCGTGAACATCCTGCCCGATATGGGCAGTCATTTCATCTTTCCTTTTCTGCTGGATGAAAACGACAGCACCATTCCCTTTACCAATGTCTCGACCAACAAACTGTTTAAAACGGATCGATCCAAAAATCGCAATTCCTTCGTGGTCCTGATTGATGGGGATCAGGTTCCTGAAGAATATCGCGGTAAACCCCTGCCGCAATATTATGGCAATCTCTTTTTAGTCGCCGGGGATTACAACATTACGATCGAGCTTCGCACCACCAACGACATTGAGAAACATTTTACCGAATACGTCTTTGAACTGGGTCCGGTCGAAGAAGAACTTCTGCTTCAAAAAATGGTTCAAAACCGGATAGCCTTACTCGAAAAGGATTATCAATCCCGTCTGGAGCAGATTGACGATCTGGCGGAAGACAAGGTGATTAGCAAGCTGGGAGAACTGGCCGCACAGCCCCCGAAGGAGAAAAACATTAAAGAGGAGCAGACCATCGACTCCGAAGACGGCACGATTGTCTTGTTTGTCGATCGGGCCTTGCAGTATGGGCGGTTTATGTCCTATGTCTACCAGATCGAAAACCGAACCCACAAAGCCTTAAGTATCACGGGGATTCAACTGCTCCAGGATACTGAGGAAGGCGGTACGCCCTCCAATATTCATTCGGTGCAGGACTTGCCCCCGCGTTTGATGGTGGATCAGACCTTTGATGGTGTGGTGTCGGTGAACCGAAAGAATGTGGATCCTGAAAAACTGATCACCTTGCGCATTACCACCAACAAGGGAGAGATTCTCGCGACATGGTAAAGCTGATGCTCATCTTGCTTGTGCTGTTTTTCCCCGTCTTAGGTCATGCCTTGACGAAGGCGGAATTGCAGGAATTGAATAATATCTATCTTCAAAAACAAGCCGAGCGGGAAGGGCATTTAAACACGAATAACCTTAACGGTCTGCTTCCAAAGTCTGAGGATCAAGCAAAATCCGAAGACCACAAACCTTTGAACGTTGAAGATCCGCGTCCTGAAAAGACCGAGGCTCCTCAAGCGGATAAAAAGCCGGAAACCCAAAACACAGAGACCCCAAAAACAAGCGAAGCGGACAAATATACCGCCGAAAAAGAAAAGGAAATGAAGCGGGCTCAAAACAAAGGCAATTCGAACCGTAAGGGGCCGGACAGGGAGCCTTCAAAGACCAGTGGCGTTTCCCCCCGGATTTTTAATCAGGGAGAAGACGGGACGTATATTGCTCCGCCCCGGATCGGCGGCTATGACGCGCTGGTGGATGCCGAGCCCGCCGACAAAACACGGGTCTTCGGGATTCGGATTGGCACCTGGATTCAAGGGGAGTTACGCCGACCGGCCAGTAGTTCAGAACCGGGATTGATCGAGATCTATACGACCGAGACCATTCGCGGGGATAAAAAGGTACTGCCTTCTGGCACGATCTTGTTTGCCCAGAAAACCTATAACGCCGGCACGAAAAAACAGGATTTTCTCGTCGAAAAAGGTATCACCCCGCAAGGCAAAGAATTTGAAATCCAAGGACTGGTCTTTGACCTGAATCAAACGGCGGGACTGGACGGCAAGGTCTCGGTGGACTCCGAAATGATTGTGGAGCGATCCACGTCTAAAGGGGTGTTGGCCGCAGGCGGCGCCGTGGCTGAAAGTCTGGCTCAAAACTCTCTTGTGGGGATTGCCGGTTCAGCGGCCGCAGAGTCTTTGTTAGAGGACAGTTCCGGGG
>JAJDBT010000048.1 GCA_029261215.1 Nitrospirota bacterium
ACCCTATTGCGATCAAAAAGGACGCACATTCACCCGTAGCGGATCATGTGAATTTTCCCACACTCACTGCAGCAGGTTATGTCCGACCAAATAGAACTTAATTTTTTAAACAACTGTCCATTTGAGGTTGACACGTTCCGAGAGTGGTGACACCCCCACTTGAAACGGAGTAAAATGGCGTGGTGGTGGGGGTGTGGCTAATGGGGTCCGTCTTTTCCTTTTGGAAAGTGACTCGATCTGAAATGCCGCCCCCGTCACTTTCTCAACTGCCCGTGGGTCTGTTGGGATGATGCCGAAGTCGTGGCCCGCTTTAGACGTGACCGGGGTGGTTGATTCACTTTTCTTACCCCGGAGGTTTCTCATGGAATTTTCAGTTGGCATTGACGTCGGCGCTTATACTCACCACGTGGCTATCGTAAATCCGGATGGCCATTTGAATGAGGCATTTGAGATGCCTCATCAACAAACCGGTTTTGATCACTTCTTCTCCCGCCTGGATTTTTACCAAAAGCAACTTAGCGCCACTGCGGTTATTGGGATGGAGGGGCTCGGCGGCTACGCCCGTCCGCTTGACCGGCAGATCCAGAAAGTCGGTTTTATCCTTTTAAATCTCAACAATCTCAAAGTCAGTCGCTTCCGGCAACTCTTTGGGGCGGATGCGAAGAGTGATCACCGGGATGCCCTCATGATTGCTCAGATGGTCCGTCTGCGCACGAGTTTAGCGGGAAATGGCGAACGAGTTCTCTACGCGGCTCCCCCGGTGGATCCACTTCATCAACGCATCAAGCGGTTGGCTCGTCGCCAACAGCGATTGATCGAAGAAAAGGTCCGCCTCCTGATGAGAATGAAGGCCGATCTTTTAGCCGTCTCTCCCATCCTCTTGGACTTGACTCAGAAGATCGATACCCTCTGGTTCCTTCGGCTGCTGGTGGCGTACCCGGATCTAAGCCGGCTCGTGCGAGCTCGAGCACAAACCTTATTGAAAATCCCCGGGATCGGAAAAAGCTTTCTGTCCCGTGTTCAAGCTTGGCAGACTCAAGCCGTCTTATCAGACGAGGCCGACGTCGTCGGCCCTATGCTGGCGTCGGATGGGGCCCGCGTCCTGGAACTCCTTGAGCAGATCAAGGCTTATGGGGACCAGCTCGATGTGTCGTGCTCGAAAAGTCTCATGGCTCAGCGACTCGAAAGCCTGCCCGGCTTCGGACCCAAATGCACGGCCCGGTTGACAGGCGAGATCGGAACGATAGGTCGTTTCGATTCTGAGTCCGCATTGGCCGTCTATCTGGGTGTGGCCTGCCTGGATCATCAGTCAGGAACCTCCTTGAAACGTGGAAAACCAGCCCGGCATGTTAACAAAATCGCTCAGGCCGCGATGCTCACCGCGACCGATCGACACCGCCACTTCTGTCCTCAATCGCAAACCTACTACAAAAAAAAACGGACCGAAGGTAAAAACCACAATCAAGCCGTCCGGGCGCTGGCTCGACATTTGACCCGTGTCATTTACCGGATGCTCACCCAGAATCGAAACTATGAAATGAAAATCCTTATTGCAAAACCATAAGGGATGTTCAGATCTTGAATTCGCATCCTCATGAGTGGCACAGAACCAAAAGAGCAATCGCCCGAAGGAGTCCTCCCTTCACCCCGGCATTGAGAGTCAACAATAATCGATTTTCATTAGAAAGTCAGCACAGACTGAAACATATCTAACTCCACGTCTAAAGGGAGGTTTTTTTTAATACAGAGGAGCTGACTTTTGTATATTTTTGAAACGATGAACCTACATCACAACTCAAGATCTAAAAAAATCAACTGGCGGGCTTTAAAGCGGTTTTTAGGGATGAAACAAAGGTTGAAAGATCTGAAAGATAGTCCGGATTTTCTGCGGCAGTCGCGATAATTTGTACCAAGGCGCTTCCGACAATCACCCCGTCTGCCGCCGCGCCAATGCTTTTGGCATCTTCGGGGTTTGAAATCCCAAAACCGGCCGCGACCGGGCGATCGGTGAGTTTTTTTAGCGCAGTAATCCGTTTTTGAATATCATCTTTCCCGGTCAACTTCGAGCCGGTGACACCCGTCAGCGGCACATAATACACAAAACCACTTCCGGCTTTTAAAATCTTCTGAACCCGATCAGGGGTCGATGTCGGCGCAACCAGAAAAATCATGTCGATCAAATTCCGCCGCGCCAGCGGAAGAAAATCTTTGGCTTCTTCAGGCGGCAAATCCGGCACAATCACGCCATTCACACCGACGCGCCGCGCTTCTTTAAAAAAGGCCGAAAGGCCGTAGGCCAGGATCGGATTACAATAGGTCATCAAAATCAATGGAATCTTGGTCTCTTTTCTTAAACCCTTCACCATGTTCAGGACATCCGCCATGGACACATTGTTTAAGAGCGCGCGGTCGGCCGATTTTTGAATGGTCGGGCCATCGGCGATCGGGTCGGAAAAAGGCACACCGATTTCGATGATATCCGCACCGGCGCGTTCCACGGCCAGAATGATTTCCGCGCTGGCCTTTAAGGTCGGGTCACCTGCCATAACATAAGCGATCAAGGCTTTTTCCCGCATCACACCGACATTTTTTATCGTGGCTTCAATTCGGCTCAATTATGCGTCCTCCCCGATTTCCGTGCCAGTCCATCCCATAATTTCAGAAACCTGGTGAACATCCTTGTCTCCCCGCCCGGAAAGATTGAGCACAATCACCTGATCTGCACGATAAGCAGAAACGACCTTGCTCAAATGCGCGATCGCATGAGAGGACTCCAGAGCCGGAATAATGCCTTCCTGCTTCGACAACAGGTGAAAGGCCGCCAGGGCCTCGTCATCCGTCACGGAAGTATATTCAATGCGGTGATTGTCGTGGTAATAACAGTGCTCCGGGCCGACGGCCGCATAATCGAGGCCCGCAGAAATCGAATGCGTTTGCAAAATTTGACCATTGGGGTCTTGCAGCAAAACACTCATCGTTCCCTGCAAAACGCCCACAGAACCCGTCGCAAAACGGGCCGCGTGTTTTCCGGTCTCAATCCCCTCCCCTCCGGCTTCGACACCGATCATTTTGACCGATTCGTCCGATAAAAAAGGGTAAAACAGACCGATGGCGTTGCTTCCACCTCCGACACAAGCAATGAGCAAATCCGGGAGCTTTCCCTCAAGTCTTAAAATCTGCTGCCGCGCCTCTTGGCCAATGACCGACTGAAAATCACGAATCATCATCGGATAAGGGTGAGGCCCCAAAACGGACCCTAAAATATAATGCGTGTCTCGAACATTGGCAGTCCAATCCCGCAAGGCCTCACTGATCGCATCTTTCAAGGTTCGGCTGCCGGTATCCACACCCGTCACTTTTGCGCCCAGCATGCGCATTCGGATTACATTGAGGGCCTGACGCGCCATGTCTTCCGTGCCCATGTACACTTCACATTCCAGACCCGCCCGCGCCGCGACCGTGGCCACGGCGACGCCGTGCTGTCCCGCGCCGGTTTCGGCAATCACCCGTTTTTTTCCCATCTCCTGGGTCAGTAAAATCTGACCGACCGTGTTATTGATTTTATGTGCGCCCGTATGGCAGAGGTCTTCGCGCTTAAGATAAATCTTCGGACCGCCAAAATATTGGGTCAATCGCTCTGCGAAATAGAGCGAGGTTGGCCGACCGACAAAGTGTTTCAACTGATCGGACAACTGTTTTTTGAAAGCTGGCTTACGGCGAACGGACTGATAGACGTCCTCCAGTTCCAGCAAAGCAGGCATCAGGGTTTCTGCCACATACCGCCCGCCATAGGGGCCGAAACGGCCTTTTTTATTCGGAAGGAGTGCCACTGACGTTTGTCTCCTTTGCCGCAACAATAAATCGCTTCATTTTATCCAGATCCTTTTTTCCCTTTGCCGCCTCAATACCACTGCTCACGTCAACCGCATAAGGCTGCCCCTGACGAATCGCTTCTTGTACGTTATCGGGAGTCAGCCCCCCTGCGAGGATGATTTTTCCCAGTGGAGCCGCTTTTTTTGCAAGCTCCCAATTAAAAGACAGACCGCTTCCCCCGGCCATTTTTTCATGATAGGTATCCAGCAAAACAGCCCGAACAGGCAAAGGCTGAATAGAGTTGAGCGAGGCCGCATCTTTCACTTTAAGCACCTGGATCGCCCGATGAGAAAAATGACGGACTGTTTTTTCTTCAAACTGGCCATGAAACTGAATCATATCAATACCGTTTTCACGAACCACTGCCTCGATTTCTGGTATATCTCCTTCGGTAAACACGCCAACGGTCGTCACAAAAGGGGGAAGCGCTGCAATGATCTGACGAACATGCTCAGCAGAAACGCTTCTCGGACTATCTTGCGCAAAAATAAAACCGAGCGCATCTGCACCAAATGCAATCGCTGCCAGCGCGTCTTCCAATCGGGTCAGGCCACAAATCTTGACCTTCATGCATCACCGAGAAGGGCTTTCATTTTGTCTGCAATCTTTTCTGAGGCCATGAGTGTTTCCCCGATGAGCACCGCGTGAACCCCGGCTTCTGAAAGGCGCTCAATTTCTTCTCGTGTGCGAATGCCGCTCTCGCTGACAATCGTTCGGTCTTTCGGGATTTCAGGCAAAAGACGAAAGGTGGTTTCAAGCTTTGTTTCAAAGGTGGTCAGGTCCCGATTATTGATACCAATAATCGGAGCCCATTCAATCACGCGCTCCAGTTCTTTTTCTGAATGAATCTCGACAAGCACGTCCAAAGAGAGGGTTTGCGCCAGATCGAAATAGTCCTTCATTTGGCTATCGTCTAGAATAGCGGTAATCAACAGAATGGCATCCGCTCCCCAGGCGCGGGCTTCATAGACTTGAACTTCATCAATGATAAAATCTTTTTGGAGGATGGGGAGCGTCACTTTCGCACGAATGTCCCGAAGATAACTCGGACTGCCTAAAAAATAACGTTCTTCGGTTAATACGGAAAGGGCGGCCGCACCACCATCTTCATAAATTTGCGCGATCTCTACAGGATGAAAATCTTCACGGATGACCCCTTTGGAGGGAGAGGCTTTTTTCACCTCCGCAATCAGATTGGGAAATCGACCTGGGCTTTTCGATAAGGCAGAGGAAAAACCCCGCACGGGATCGACTTCATACGCTTTAGACCGGATATCCTGCGCATAGGCACGAGTATTTCTGCGATGCACTCCCGCACGTTTTTCTGTCACAACCTGTGTTAATAAACTCATTTTTTTTAAATCAGGCTTTCTTTTGCGTCATTTTGCAAAGCTGCTCCAGTTTCATCATCGCCATGCCGGAATCAATCGATTCTTCCGCCAGCGAAAAACCTTCTTGCAGGTTTTTCGCTTTTCCCGTGGCCACAAAAGCAGGCGCGGCATTCATCAACACAACATGCCGTTTTGCCCCCTTTTCCCCTCGGAGCACAGATTGCAGGATGGCGGCATTGGCTACAGCATTTCCGCCAATCAATGTCTTCAGGTTGCCATCTTTAAGCTGAAAATCCCCGGGCTCTATAAAATATGTGGTCACACGACCGGATTTGCCTTCAGATATTCTGCTTTTTCCTGAAATGGTGATTTCGTCCAAACCATCCATACCATGCACGATGAAACAATGTTTTGATCCTAGCTTCACCAATACCTGCGCCATCAGGTCGGTGAGTTTGGATGAAAAAACACCCAGGACCTGAATGGATGCACCAGCAGGGTTGGTCAGCGGCCCCAGAATATTAAAGATGGTCCTGATCCCGATTTCCTGACGCGGAAGAACCGCATGTTTCATCGCGCCATGAAAGAGGGGCGCAAAAAGAAAACCGATGCCAATTTCATTAATACAATCTCCAACGCGTTCAGGGGAGATATCAATGTCCACACCCAGCGCTTTGAGAACATCCGCGCTGCCACAGGCACTTGAAACCGAGCGATTCCCGTGTTTTGCAACCGTGATGTCCCCGCCTGCGACCACAAAAGCCACCGTGGTTGAAATATTAAACGTATTGAGATGATCTCCTCCAGTCCCGCAGGTATCCACAACCAGGGGATCATCCACACGCACATGCGTCGCTTTTTCTCGCATGACACGAACAGACCCCGTAATTTCACTGACGGTTTCTCCCTTCATCCGCAGGGCTGTAATATAAGCCGAAATTTGGGATGGGCTTGCCTTGCCTTCCATGATTTCACGCATGACGTCTTCTGCTTCGTCAGTCGCAAGATCAACCCCCTCAACAAGCTTCGCGATGGCTTCCTTAATCACGCACATACCCCTTTTTATTGCAACAATTTCTGATTAAAACAATTAGTTCGATAAAAACCCGCAGTAGTTAAACTGGCGCAGATTTGCAATGTCGGCTTTATCTGTCATTTCTGGCGACAGCTTAAATTCCTGAGCAATCATTTGCTCACGGATTAAAGCATCAAAAAAAGCCTTTCTTGTTTCATATAAAAACACTTCGGAACTGTCTTTTTTTAAAGGTATTTTAGACATGGCCATTCATTTTCCTCCATTTAATACGTTTTAAAGTGTCTTTTAGTTTTTTCCAGAATGTACGCTATCCGATCTATCCGGTACTTCAATGCCTTGCGTGATAAAATTTTTTAACAGGTCTTTTCCGACTTTTGTCAGGATCGATTCCGGGTGAAACTGTACGCCTTCAATCGGGAGCGAGCGGTGCCGAATCCCCATGATCTCGCCTTGATCCGTCCATGCTGAAATCTCAAAAACATCGGGAAGACTTGCCTTTCGCACAATGAGTGAATGATAGCGCGTGGCTTCAAAAGGTTCGGGCAATTGCCTGAAGATGGTCTTCGCATCATGTGAAATCATTGATGTTTTGCCGTGCATCAATCGATCCGCACCAACCACCTCGCCGCCAAAGGCTTCTCCAATGGCTTGATGCCCAAGGCAAACGCCCAAGATCGGGATTTCCCCGCCCAGTTTTTGAATCAGTTCAATCGAAATACCGGCATCTTCAGGACGGCCCGGCCCAGGGGAGATGACAATTTTATCCGGCCGAAGCATTTCAATTTCTGCCAGCGTGATCTGGTCATTTCGGTAAACCTGAATGTCTTCACCCAGCTCCCCCAAGTATTGCACCAGGTTATAGGTAAAGGAGTCGTAATTATCAATAACAAGAATCATGTCGTACGTTCCCTGTTTTCTAAACCGTTTTCGGCCAGTGCAATCGCCGCGAGCATGCCTTTGGCTTTATTCACAGTTTCTTCATATTCACGATCAGGATCAGAATCCGCCACAATCCCCGCTGCGGCCTGAACGGTCGCCTGATTGCCTTCGATCACAATCGTGCGAATCGTGATGCAGGTATCCATGTTTCCCTGAAAACTAAAATACCCCACCGCACCCGCATAAAGCGAGCGACTTTCGGTTTCGAGTTCGTCGATGATCTCCATTGCACGAATTTTAGGCGCGCCGGTCACTGTCCCGGCGGGAAAACAGGCCGCCAGAACATCAAAGGCATCCTTGCCCTCCTGCAATTCCCCCACAACATTAGAGACAATATGCATGACATGCGAATAACGCTCAATCACCATCAATTCATTCGCCTCGACCGTGCCATATTTTGAAACCCGGCCCACGTCGTTTCGACCCAAATCGATCAACATCACATGTTCCGCCCGCTCTTTGGGGTCTGCAAGCAGTTCCGCTTCAAGGGCTTTGTCTTCTTCGGGTGTTCTGCCACGACGACGGGTCCCCGCGATAGGCCGGGCTTCTACTTTTTTGCCTTCCAAACGGACAAGCACTTCTGGCGAAGTCCCGACGAGACGTGCCTCCCCTATTTCGAGATAAAACATATAGGGTGATGGATTAATGCTGCGAAGCGCCCGGTACACCATAAAAGGGTCGGCCTCAAGCTCCACTGAAAATCGCTGCGAGATCTGAACCTGAAAAATATCACCCGCCTCAATATAGTCTTTTGCTTTCAAAACACTTTTTTTAAACTGCTCCCGCGTCACGTTCGAGACAGGCACCTTTTCCGGCGTTTGAGAGGGTAGCAGTGCGGGCGGCTTCAAGGGCTGATTCAAACACTCGATCATTGCATCTATTTTTTCAACAGCCTGATCATAGGCAACCTTCAGATCTTTATTTTCGATATACGCGTTAGAAACCACCTTGATTCTGTGACGTACATTATCAAAAATCAATAGTGTGTCGGTAATCAAAAAAAAGAAATCGGGCATGGCTTTGGCCGGATGCCGGGACTGAAGGGGTTCAAAAAACCGAACCATATTGTACCCCAGATAGCCGACCGCGCCCCCAAAAAAACGAGGCAGACCTTCCAGATCTACCGGTTTAAATTCAGCCAGCAGATCCCTTAAAACATGGAGCGGCTTTTCGCTGATGGTGACCACATCCGAAGCGCCAGGACGGCTGACCGTCACCCGCGTTCCTTCTCCCTTTATCGTCACGGAAGGATCCGCGCCCAAAAAAGAATATCGACCCCATTTTTCTCCTCCCTCTACCGACTCCAGAAGGTAAGGATAGGTTCCGTTTCGGATTTTTAGAAAGGCGGAGACCGGCGTTTCGCAATCGGCAACAATCTCGCGATAAACGGGAATCAGGTTACCTTCTTTCGCCTTTCGGCAAAAGGTTTCATAAGACAGGACGGACATGCTACTCCGTAAACTTGAAAATTAGGGTGTATATTATTAACATAAAAGCCGGAAAAAATCTAACAATTTTAAGACTTTCCGGGGAATCTTCTGACAAAAAGATCACTTCGGCTTTGCTGCCGGACTCGGCTTTAACTCCCCGGAGCGAATGCTTTTTACTTTTGCGCGTAATGCATCCGCCAAGGGATCTTTTGGATTAATTTTCACCAAACGTTCCCAGGCATCTGCAGCACCATTGAAGTCCTCAGTATCGTTCAATAAGATAATGCCCATGTTGTACAGCGCGACCTCATGATTGGGATTAAGCGATAAAACAACCTTCAGCTCTTCGACGGCTTTGTTTGAATCGCCCAAATTCCGATAAACGGCCGCCAGATCCGTACGAACATGCAGGTTATTTGGCTCAATTTTGAGAACCCTTAAATAAAGCGCCTGGGCCTTTTCATAACGCTGAATATCAAAGTTTGCATTCGCCACAAAAATGAGCGCCTCAATGTCTTTCGGATTTTCCTTAATCCGTTGGTTGTAGGCCTGTAGTTTTTGCATAAATGGTTCGGCATTTTCCGAAGGTCCATGCGGCACAGTCGGGCGCGGCGGATGAGGCGCTTTGGCCGGAGGCGGCGGATGCTGAAATGTCCTCGGAGGGGGTTGCGGCGCAGTGCGCTTTGGCGGATCAGCCCCATAAACAGCGGGCCTAGCCAAAACAAACAAAACCAGTAATGCGGATGCAAAACCACTGACGAACAAAGGGATGTATCTTTTATTTATCTTCACAAGTTTCGTCCCATCTTTAATTAATAAGTGTGACCACTCAATCCAAACTTATTCGCCAATTGAGCCGGTACGATTCACGACAATCTCACGGATGACGGTATGTGGCGCAAGATGAAGCAGGGTCTGGATAATTTTGGCAATGTCCCCCGGAGGAATCATTTCTTTCTGAGGAATATCCACGGCCGCCACCATCGGCGTTGCGACATACCCGGGGCAAATCGCCGTTGCACGGATATTGTTTTTGACTTCTTCCTCAAGCAGGCTTTCAGTCAGCGCGATCAGGCCAAACTTTGAAGCGCAATACGCCGAGGCATTGGCAAAGCCCATTTTTCCCGCAACAGACGAAATATTCACCACATAACCGGATTGCTGCTCACGCATAAGCGGCAACACGGCTTTTGTGCAAAGAAAAGTCCCTTTCAGGTTGATATTTTGAACATCGTCCCAGTCCGCCTCGGATAAGTCTCCAATGGTTCCCTGCCTGTATATCCCGGCATTATTCACCAACAGATCGATACGTCCGGCTTCGTCGATCACCTGATCGACACAGGCCGTGACTTCACGGGCATTTGATACGTCGCATTGCAGCGCGATGACCTTTCCGCCTTTTTTGCGTAAAGCCGAGGCTGCTGCCTCAAGGCGTTTTGGTTCCCGCGCTGAAATCGCCACAACCATCCCCTCGGAAAGCAGCATTGAGGCAATCTCAAAGCCAATACCGCTGCTGCCGCCGGTAATCAAGGCGACCTGATTTTTCAAATTGGCCATAAAAAATCGTTCTCCTTATCTTTCGACTTTAGGCTATCACCTTATAATTTGGCCATGACCCCTTGATTCACTTCATCTACTTTTTCAGGACCCAATAAAAGTTCAATTAATTTAAAAGCAAACGCCATTGCCGTTCCCGGCGCACGACTGGTCACCCACCGCCCGTCCACCACAACCTGGGCCTCGAAATAGTCCACATCCTTCAGTTCAGACCGGACAGAGGGATGGCTGGTTGCTTTTTTCCCCTTCAAATATCCATAGGCAGACAGAATGGACGGGGCCGCACAAATCGCAGCAATATACCCCTCTTGCTCAAAAGCATCCGAAAGCAGTTGTTTCACGCGTGGATCACGGCCCAGGTTTCGTGTTCCCGGCTGGCCACCAGGTAAAACCAGCACGTCAAATGGACAACCCGATACCGCATCAAGAGAAATATCCGCAAACATCCGGATATGACTGCGCCCCGTGACAGGGCCATCAACGGTGCCCGCAACGGTCACTTCAATGCCTGCCCTTCTTAAAAGATCTATCACCGTTACCACTTCGATTTCCTCAAAACCGGGGGCCAATAACACCAGGGCCTTTTTCATAGTGATTCGCTCACGTTTTTTGAATCTGACTGCATATAGATTCGTGAAAGGTCGATGTAGTTTTGGGCCGATTCCGGCAAAAAGGCGATCTCTTCTGCGCTAAGCAGCCGTCTCACCTTCGCAGGATTACCAAAGACAAGCGAACCCGGCGGGGTTTCCATGCCCTGTGTCACCAATGCGCCCGCACCGACAATTGAATTTTCTCCGATAATCGCACCATCCAAAATCACGGCGCCCATGCCGACCAACACACGGTCTTTCACGGTACAGCCATGCAAAGTCACATGATGGCCGACCGTGACCTCATTCCCGATAATCAAGGGATGTGTTTTTCGCGTGACATGCAGCATGGAAAGATCCTGAATATTGGTACGGCTTCCGATGCGAATAAAGTGCACATCCCCCCGAATCACCGAGCCAAACCAAACGGAGCTTTCCGCTCCAATCATGACATCTCCAATCACATCCGCCGTAGGCGCAATAAAAACACTCTCGGGAATGGTCGGAAAAATATCTATAAAATATCGAATCATCACAAAATCTAAAAATTGAGACCAAGGCGCTCCAACTATGGACGCCCTCGGAGATTAAAAATTCTGGGGAAAAACATATCATGCGGATACATCTGGCGGCAAGGGCGTTTTAATCCCGATCAAAACCAATATCACTAATGATTGTGACAAGACAAATAAGACCTCTTGAGCGATTCCTTCGTCACAGACGCATCCTGTTAAAAGCAAATAGAGTTGTCCGGATTTAGAGCACATGAGTTGTCCGCTTTTTAATGGGCCTGATGTTTTAGTCTGGGCGGGTTTTTCCCGTACTAAAACATCAGGAGCTCAGCGCAGCGGGTTTACGCGGCAGCT
>JAJDBT010000049.1 GCA_029261215.1 Nitrospirota bacterium
TCTCACTTCCCCCTGACTTGGTAAAAGTTCTACTTTCTTAACGTGCCACGGACTTTGTATCCCCAGTATTTGGGCATATAATTCTTTATCTCTCATGCAGCCTACTCTAACCTACCCACTCGATCAGGGGAAGAGCCAAAAGACAGAACCCGCGTGGAAGTCATTTCGAAAGACCTGCATGACGGCATGCAGATTGTCATTGAAGGGAATTATGAATTGAGCGATGGCATACCCGTTCACGAGGGAGAAACAAAATGAACATCACCGACTGGGCGCAGCGTCATCACCGCTCCATCCTCTTTGCATTGGCCTGTATCGGACTTGCAGGCATTGTTTCCGCGTGGTCCTTGCCCGTGGGTTTGTTTCCCCAGGTGAGTTTTCCCCGTGTGCAGGTCTCGCTTGATGCCGGGGACCGGCCCGCTGAACGCATGGCGATTGAAGTCACCCGTCCCGTGGAGGATGCCGTCCGCTCTGTGCCGGGGGTGCGTAGCGTGCGTTCGACCACCAGCCGGGGCACGGCAGACGTGTCGATTAATTTTGATTGGGGCCTGGATATGATCAGCGCGACGCTCCAAATTGAATCGGCCATCAATCAGGTGATCAACGGGCTTCCCGCAGGCATTCAGTTTGAAGTCCGACGCATGGATCCAACGGTCTTCCCGATTGTCGGATACAGCCTGACTTCCGATCAGCAGAGCCTCGTCACGCTCAGAGATCTGGCCTTGTATCAAATCCGGCCCGCCTTATCCACAATCACGGGCGTGGCGCGCATCGACGTATTGGGAGGGGAAACAGAAGAATATCAAGTCATCGTCGATCCGGGCCGTCTTCAGGCTTTTGACCTCAGTTTACAGGATGTGGCCAACGCGCTCAGCGCCTCAAATATCCTGACGGCCGTCGGGCGACTGGAAGAGAACAACAAACTCTACCTCGTCTTTTCCAATACCCGCATTGAGTCCTTTAAAGAAATCGAGGAA
Organism: Nitrospirota bacterium; assembly: GCA_029261215.1. Taxonomy (GTDB): domain Bacteria; phylum Nitrospirota; class Nitrospiria; order SBBL01; family JAADHI01; genus JAADHI01. Next base: position 978 of record JAJDBT010000049.1, read on the forward strand.
ACCATTCTGCGCTCCGGAAAAAACGGCTTTGTTCGGGTCGAGGATGTGGCGACGGTTCAAAAAGGCGTTGCCCCGCGATGGACGCGCGTGACCGCCGCCGGACAGGATGCCGTATTGTTTCAGGTTTATCAGCAGCCGGACGGTAATTCGGTTGCGATTGTCAAATCCGAAGACGAACACCTAAAGATTCTTGAAAAAACATTGCCAGAGAACATTCATATCGCCAAATGGTACGACCAGAGCGATTTGGTCATTGCCTCCGCGCTCAGTGTGCGCGACGCCCTCTGGATCGGGGTGGCGCTGGCCGCAATCGTCCTGTTTTTGTTTCTGAAAAACTGGCGTGTCACCCTGATCGCCGTCATTGCCGTTCCGCTGGTATTGGCGACAACGGTTCTGGTTCTGAAACTCATGGGCATGAGTTTCAACATCATGACGCTGGGGGGCATGGCCGCCGCTGTGGCGCTGATCGTCGATGACGCCATCGTCATGATCGAGCATATCATCCGCCGGGTACGCGGCAGCAAAGCGGCCTATCATGAGCGTGTTTTGTTCGCGGCGAGTGAATTCACACGGCCGCTGGCGGGCTCTTCCGCCTCGACCATTATTATTTTCGCGCCGCTGGCTTTTCTCAGCGGCGTCACCGGCGCATTTTTTAAAGCCCTGTCACTCACCATGGCCGCCGGACTCATCGTCTCTTTTCTGGTCGCCTGGCTCGTTGTGCCGCTCCTGGCCTTACACTTGCTCCGTCCTCGCGACACCCAAACAGAAGAAGGGGGGTGGTTGTTTGATCGTTTGCAGGGGCTCTATCGCCGCAGCATGACCGTGATCTTGAAACATCCGGGCTGGATTGTCTTTCTCATGATTGCGCCCTTGCTTGGCACAGGATATTGGGCGAGCCGCCATGTCGGTTCCGAATTTATGCCCGCCATGGATGAAGGGGGATTCATTCTCGACTACCGCGCGCCCTCCGGCACCAGCCTCTCAGAAACCGACCGTCTTTTAAGACAGGTGGAACAGATTTTAAAAGAAACGCCCGAAGTCCTGACCTATTCCCGGAGAACCGGACTGGCACTTGGAGGATTCATCACTGAAGCCAATGAAGGGGATTTTTTTATCCGCTTAAAACCTTTCCCGCGAAAAGGGCTGGATGAAGTCATGGACGACATTCGGGCACGTATCGAAATGGGGGTTCCGGGTGTCGCGATCGAGATGGCCAAACTCATGGCCGACGTCATCGGCGATTTGACCGCCGTGCCTCAACCCATTGAAATTAAACTCTTTAGTGATGACGGCCTCCTGCTTGAAGCCCTTGCGCCCCATGTCGCCGAAAAACTGCAAACGATCTCCGGCGTGGTCGATGTGAAGGACGGTATCGTGCTGGCCGGCGACGCGATGGACATTAAGATAGACCGCGTCAAAGCCGCAATTGAAGGCATCAATCCCGATCAGGTGACTCAAATGATGGATCACGCCCTCAGCGGCATCGTCACCACCGCCCTACAGCAAGACCCCAAAATGATCAACGTCCGCGTCTGGACGCACCCGGAAAACCGGACTTTTGAATCGGATCTCGCGGCCTTGTCTTTACGCGCGACTGACGGCCATCTCGTGCCTTTAAGCCGGATCGCCCAGATTCACGCCGTGGTGGGCCAACCGCAGATCACCCGCGAAAACTTGAAACGCATGGTCGCCGTCACGGGCCAAATCAGTGGTCGAGACATGGGCTCGACGGTGCAAGATGTTTTAACGATGCTTCAGGAGCCGGGGCTTCTTCCGAATACCGTTTATTATCAATTGGGAGGTCTCTACGAACAGCAGCAGATTGCCTTTCGCGGGCTAATCGCGGTCTTCGGCGCGGCCGTTGCGCTTGTCTTTACGCTGCTCCTGTTTCTGTATGAACGCTATCTGGTCGCCATTGCCATGCTGGCAACGTCATTGCTCGCGGTTGCCCCCGTCTTTGTCGGTTTGTGGCTGACCCATACGGATTTGAATATTACGGCCATGATGGGCATGACCATGATCGTGGGCATCGTCACAGAGGTCGCAATCTTCCATTATTCCGAATTTGCGGATTTACCCGATGAAGGCACACTACAAGAGCGGCTGATTCTGGCGGGCCAGCATCGGATGCGCCCTATTGCCATGACCACGCTGGCGGCGATTTTGGCCCTGTCGCCACTGGCCTTAGGATTAGGCGAAGGAGCCGCCATGCTTCAACCTTTGGCGATCGCCATCATCTCCGGCTTAAGCGTTCAAATGCCCTTGGTACTCGTCGGCCTTCCAGCGCTCCTACTTATTTTACGTGCACTGCGATCTCCGAAAAAACCCGAAAAAGACAGCCCTTCAGAAATCGCACAATCTGCATGATGAACGCGTGAGACAGACATAGCCGTTTTTTCAAATAGGAACCAATCAACATGGCGATAAAACCTTATTTATTCGGCATCATGATCTTCGTTTTCATTTTTTCTGCACCGATGAATACTGCAATGGCGCAAAATAAAAGTAATGTAGAAAAGACCGGGGATATGCTCCAGATACTGATACCCCTGACTGCGTATACCACCACATTTGCCTTAGGTGATTCAGAAGGCAGAACACAATTTTACAAATCATTTTTTACCAATCTGGGGATGACCTACACACTTAAATTCGCAATCAATAAACCCAGGCCAGAAAATAGCGGAGATTACTCTTTTCCTTCAGGTCACACGGCAGCGGCATTTCAAGGCGCAACGTTTATTCATCAACGATATGGCGTAAAATACGGGATTCCGGCCTATTTGGGGGCGGCCTATGTCGGCTGGAGCAGGATCGAAGGAGAGTCTGATCAGCATGATGCCCTTGATGTGGCAGCAGGGGCGGCAATAGGCATCTTGAGCAGTTATTATTTTACCACCCCCTATAAAGACTATCTCATTACGCCGACTGCAAATGGTGAGTATTTTGGCATTTCAATCAGTCGTCGTTGGTAAAAGATCCAAGAAACATATGCGTTTTGATCTCAAAAAAACAGCTTGGTGTACATCAGGAAAACCGCCTTTCTTGAAGCTTCTTCTAGATGAATGATCAGAAAACATTTTGGATGATCGTATCTGTTTTGTTATACATATCCAACGGACATTCCATATGAGGCATTTATAAGATGAAAGAAGTTGAAATTTCAAAAGAACCCACTGAACTCTATAAAATTCTGAAATTCGAAGGCATGGTCTCAAGCGGCGGTGAGGCCAAGGTCGTCATTGCAGCAGGTCAGGTTTTTGTAAACGGGGTGGTCGAAACCCAAAAGCGGAAAAAAATCATGGTGGGCGATATCGTGACCTTTCAAAAAGAAGAGATGCTTATCAAGCTAAAAATAAGCTCAATAATGTCCTGGAACCAATATCAATAAGGCCCTGAGAACCCAAAATGGAAACAACCCTACTTCATGCTCTCACTGTATTTATGGGCTTTTTCGCCATCATGAATCCGATCGCAAATGTCCCTATTTTCATTAGTCTCACAAGTGACGACGATGAAGAGACAACAGCGGCTGTGGCATTAAGATCCCTGATAATCTCATTTTTAATCGTTACACTCTTTTCGATTGCCGGGAAGGTCATCTTTGAGTTGTTTGGCCTGACTTTACCCGCCTTTCGAATTACCGGGGGGCTGCTCGTCTTTCTCATTGGCTTTCATATGCTGCAAGGGAATCCGTCGAGTGTTCACCACCCATCGGAAGAAGACAGTCAGAAATCGCGGGAAGCTGAGCTCGGGGTCGCGGTATCGCCATTAGCAGTGCCAATACTCGCAGGGCCGGGCACGATCGCGACTGCGATGAATTTCTCTGCGACCGGAGGTTTGGTGGAAATGCTCGTAACGATTGCCGTCTTCGCGCTCCTTTGTGTCCTAACCTATGCGTGTTTTGTCTTTGGGGGCAAGTTTGTTGCCTATATCGGCGCAAGCGCATTAGGCGCTATCACGCGCATGATGGGTTTAATCCTTGCCGTCATTGGGACGCAGATGGTCATTGAGGGGCTGCATGGCACTTTCAAGCTCGCGGGCTAAGCCACACCAACAGCACAAATATCTCAATATTTTCTTTCAAATTAAGATGGACTCACCCTTATCTCCCGCTCTAAAACTCCAAAGATACGATTTTGCTGTGACTCCCTTTCTTAGAGACTTGCCCTATCATCCGGCTTAAGTTACGCACAGACTTCAGTCCCCTTTTTCATTTTCTTAAATAATCCCTTTATTCATTCAGCTTCAATTCAGGTGGCTTCGATAAAATAACCCTATCGACATCAGATAAAGGAGGCAGGACATGGATACGAATAAAAAGGAAATAAAGGTTTGGTATCCGGTCGTCAGGATTTTTCACTGGGCATTGGTCTTGTTTGTTGCCATCGCATTTTATACGGGAGACGACCTTTTAAAATTCCACGTGCAGGCCGGTTACGCCGTCCTGGCCCTGATCGTCTTTCGGGTGTTCTGGGGATTTTTTGGCCCCAAATACGCGCGATTTTCCGAGTTTTTTTATCGCCCGAAAGTGGTTTATGGCTATCTGAAAGACCTTCTTTCTTTCAAGGCCAAACGTTACATCGGCCACGGTCCGGCAGGCGGCACAATGGTGATCGCCCTCATCATCAGCCTGATTTTTATTTCCATCACCGGGCTGGTTTTATATGGCGGGGAAGAAGCCGCGGGGCCTTTTGCGGGAGTGTTGGCGGGAACGAGTCCCTTTTGGATCAAGGCAATGGAGGAGGCGCATGAAGTCCTAGCCGGCCTGATTGTTTTATTGGTCGGCTTCCACGTCGGGGGCGTTTTGTTTGCAAGCTTCGCGCACGGCGAAAACCTGATCAAATCGATGATCACGGGGTACAAACCCATTGAAACCATTGAACACCGGCCACTGGAGGAGGAACTGCCATGAAAAGACATCACGTAATGATTCTTGCGGCCTTGGGCATTTTCCTTTCGGGTGTTTTTGCCTCTGCCGCAGTGCTGGACGATTTGCTCTCGAAATATCAAAAAACAAGCGGTACTGCTTTAAGCGCGACCGCCGGGGAAGTCCTGTGGAAAGAAAAACATCCTCAAGCTGGGGGTGCGTCCTCCCACAGTTGTGCGAGCTGTCACGGAGACAATCTTCGCCAAACAGGGAAACACGAGAAAACAGGCAAAAAAATCGATGCGATGCCCCCACGGTAAATGCCAAACGTTTGACCGACGCGGTATTTATCGAAAAATGGTTCAAACGCAATTGTCAGTGGACCTGGGGCCGGGAATGCACGCCGACTGAAAAAGGGCAGCTTTTGATGTTTCTTAAAAACCAATAGTCATCTGTTTACCACCCACCCAGAGGGGGATATAATGAAAACAAAAATTTTGATTGGCTTATCAGTGATGGGACTTTTTTTCGGCATCAGTCAGTGAGCCGCAAATGGAGAGAGCGAAGTGTTTGAATCAAAAGGGCTTTCAGGCCGTCCGGGGGTTGCGCCTGTCAACAATGAACGCTACGCCAAGGAGTGAGGCGCCTGTCATTTTGCCTATCAGCCGGGCCTGCTTCCCGCGCGATCCTGGGAAAAGATGATGGGAAATCTCTCTGATCATTTCGGAGACAACGCGGAACTGACTGTCGAAGATCAAAAAATGATCTCGGCCTATCTTATGGAAAACGCGGCAGATCGCTCAAAGCACAAACGCTCTGCCCGAATCGTGCGTTCTCTAAAACAAACCGAGACGCCGATTCGGATTTCCGAGCTGCCCTACATCGTGCGGCAGCATGATGAAATTCCCGCACGCCTGATCAAAGGCAATCCGGAAGTCGGCAGTTTGAGCAATTGCAGTACCTGTCATACAAAAGCAGAAAAAGGCATTTATGAAGAGAATACCGTCCGTATTCCGGGAGGGGGCAAATGGGACGATTAAGCTTTGTGTCCAATAAAAAAAGACTGAAGAATCTGGGGTTGGCACTCATCGCCTTTTCTCTGATTGCCACAGCAAGTAATGTCGTTTTTTCAGAAGAAGACCATGATCGGGCCAAAATCCTGCGGGAGCGGGGAGAGATCCGCCCGCTTCCAGAGATCATTGAAAAAGCACAAAAAGAACATCCCGGACAAATTATCGAGGTTGAATTGGAAGAAGAAAAGGGGAAAATCATTTATGAACTGGAATTTCTCGATCAGCAAGGGCGTGTTTGGGAAATGAAATTTGACGCCAAAACCGGCGACTTGCTTGAATCAAAACAGGAAAAATAAACCATGCGATTACTGCTCGTCGAAGACGATCACAAACTCAGCAATCAATTGAAAAGCGCGCTCGTTTCGGCAGGCTTCGCCGTAGATCAAAGTTTTGACGGCATTGACGGGGGTTTTATGGGGGAAAGCGAACCCTATGATGCAGTCATACTGGACCTCGGTTTGCCGGGACGCAGCGGGCTTGATATTTTGCGGACCTGGCGAAAGAACAAAACACAGGTGCCGGTTCTGATCTTGACCGCCCGCGACGCCTGGCAGGAAAAGGTCGAGGGCTTTAAGGCCGGTGCGGACGACTACCTCGCCAAACCCTTTCACGTGGAAGAACTCACCGCCCGCCTCAATGCTCTCTTGCACCGCAGCAAGGGGCAAACGGGCGGGTCGCTCTCGGTTTCGGGTTTAAGTCTGGATGAAGACCGGCAATGCGTTGCCACATCCACAGGGGAGATCTTGTCCCTGAGCGGCACCGAGTTTCGTCTGCTGCGCTACATGATGATGCACCCCGATGTCATTCTTTCAAAAACCCGTCTCACCGAACATATTTACGATTTTGATTCCGACAAAGACAGCAACCTCATCGAAGTCTATATCAAACGCCTGCGTCAAAAAATCGGCAAAACCCTCATCGAAACCCATCGCGGACAAGGGTACGTCTTTAAGGCAGACGACTAATGCCTTCCCTGCAAAGACGACTGGATGTCGGCCTGTTGGTCAGCCTCATTCTTTTTTTCGTCTTTCAGTGGGCGATTGTCAGTCATTTTGTGCGTTCTATCACTGAGGGTCACGCCATTTCCAGACTCAAACAAGACAGCGAAGGTCTACTCATCGCCCTGGTACAGCCGTCTGCGGGCGCACCGACACTCAATAGCGAACGCATCGACCCCATGTATAAACAGGTTTTCTCGGGCCGTTATTTTCAGATTCAAATCGACGAGACCGTCCTGCGCTCCCGGTCTTTATGGGATCAGGCCCTTTCTTTTCCTCCAGTTGAAGTCGGGCAAACCGAAGAGTCGCGTGTGATCGGGCCACGCGGACAAAAACTGCTGATGAAAGTCAGTGCCTATCAAAAAAAAAGCCAGTTCATCCTCATCGCAGTGGCCGAAGATTTTTCAGAGATTGAGGCGGGCATCCTTAGCTTTCAGTGGCGATATGCCCTGCTCTCATGCGGCATCCTCATTGTACTTATTTTTATACAACGGAAAATCGTACACGGCAGCTTTCAGCCTCTGGAAAAAGGACGACAGGAAGTCTCCGCGCTCGAACGCGGCGAAATCAAACAACTGAGCGAGGCCGTGCCCAATGAAATCAAACCCTTTGTCAAAGAAATCAACCGTTTATTGGAAGGCATGGCGCAACGCCTGCAACGCTCCCGAAACGCAACGGGCAACCTTGCCCACGCCCTCAAAGGGCCGCTGACGCTTTTAATACAATTGTCTGATCACGACACATTAAAACCCTTTCCGGAGGTTCGAAATGAACTCAGCCAGCAACTGAGTTTGCTGCGGCGCTTGCTGGATCGAGAACTCAAACGCGCGCGCCTTGCGGGATCAGCACAGTCCAGCCCTTCCTTGCATCTCGAAGAAGAAATCGTCTCCCTTTTTGATGCCCTCAAAAAAATCTACCACGAAAAAGCACTGGAGATGACCTATAAGCTGCCCAAAGGACTTTGTATTGCCATCGACCGGGAAGATTTTCTGGAGCTGCTCGGCAACCTGCTCGACAACGCCTGCAAATGGGCGAACCATCGTGTGCACTTGAGCGTCGAACAGGCGGAATACCTCCGTCTTCGCATCGAAGACGACGGGCCGGGTGCGCCCCCTGAAAACCTTGCAAAGCTTTCAGAACGCGGCACCCGGCTGGATGAATCCATAGAGGGACATGGCCTCGGTCTCGCCATCGCGCAAGACATCGTCGCGCAATATTCCGGTGAAATCAATTTCGGAAAATCAGAGTCACTTGGTGGATTTCAAGTAAATGTCGGGCTTTTCTTAAAGCAAAAAACTGCATGAATTTGCGCGGAATGACGAATAAAGGGATAAGCGGGGCCAACCTTAGACCTTAGATGTTCCGTACACCTTGTCTCTCAAAAATGTAAAATATGAGAGACAAGCGTCTTTGATCTGAATTATTTAAGGCTTAGCTGTATTGTCTATCATAAATATAACAATATTGACATCTAGCTATGTTGAATTTGAAGCATTACATTCACTCCGAGTGCTGCACGATTTACAAGGGTACTTTTAGAAAACAGCCTGATCACGGCATTAGAAGAAGCGTCGGGGAGACGGCCCGCACTCTATTCTTTTGAGCCGTTAATGAACCTTGTGAGAGTTTAGTTCTAAAATCGCCAGCCTTACTCAACACGACTAAAAATCTCGTGACTCACCCAATTACCTACCACCCTCGCCGTTCGTTTTTGGGGAAGGCTTTGATCCAGGGGGTTTGGTCGGGGGTGCCGAATTTTTTGAGGGTTTCGATCAGGTCTTCGTCCCAGCCCTTTTTTTCGATGACCTTGGCGAGGGTAAAAACATCCAGCGAAGATACTTCATCCCATTTCCCGGCGGCGCGCACGGCCTGCTCCAGTTGCTCACGGCCCAGATCTTTGCGGCCGGGGAATTTCATGTTGCCGTAAAACTTGATTAAAACTTTGTGATTTTTGGTAAAGACGGTTTCAAGGCCTTTGGTTTTTGAATAATCGACCAGGGCTTCTTTGACCTTGGCGAGTTCCTTTTTTAGTTTTTCTTCTTCTGCCTGTAAAAACACGAGCCGCTCGCCCAGCTTCACCCCCGCTTCGCCCAGGTATTCGTTTGGAGGCAGCGCTTGCGTTTCGTACAAATGTTTAAACTGCGGACAAATCGCCTGATGTTCACACCAGTTACACAAGCCGCTTTTTACGGTCGGAAAGTCTGTGGTGGATTCGATTTCCTGTATCAGCGCAATGGTCTCTTTTCTTAAATCCGCCAACTCTTCTGGCGTGCGTCGCGAGTGAATTTCCTGATCAAAAATCAAATAATGCCACACCAGTTCTATCTCTTCCGTGTCCGGCCAAAGCTGCTGGATGGCCATTTGATAATAGGCGAGCTGCCGGTCTTCATCGAGATCCTGTTGGGTCGGCAAATAGGTTTTGGCCTTGTAGTCGTGTATCCAGATGACCTTGTCTTTCGGCTGGCTGAGCCGGTCGATAAAACCCTGTAACTGGTATTGGCCTGCTTCATCCAGATTAAAATCGATGCGGTGTTCGATGCCAAGTGTACGGCCCTGATCAAAAGGCGCGTAACGATTAAAATAATCGACGATGCATTTTTCGCCCATCGCCTCGTAGTTGTCGGGCGTAACCCCCTCGCGCACGATGCGGACTTCATCGTGCCAATTTTTTTCCCAGATCTGATGATAGTATACGAGCAAGTCCGGCAGCGTTACGGTTTTGCAAAACTTGAGGTCGGTGTAGAGTTTTTCGAGGGTTTCGTGGACACGAGAGCCCATGAAGGCTTCGATGCCTTCGGAATCGCTTTTGATGCCATCGATATAAGTAAACTTAAATTTTTGGGGGCATTGCCGGTAGGTTTCTAATCGGGAAGCGGAATATTGCATGCGAAATCTTCATCCTGTTTCAAATGTATTCAATCTCAAAAGTGCTTTGAATTGTACTGGGGTGCTCAAAAGAAGTCAAAAGACGCCCTGACGCAGAGGGACGGCCATTTTGCCTCAAATGCCCTCAATCTCATTCTTCTGAACCAGGAAGCGGACTAATCCAAGCGCTTTCGAGGTTTTTTAATTTTTTTCTTGATTTTGGTCTTCACTCGTACCACTCTAAATCATGGTGCTTATCGCCATTTAGGTGAGAAGGAGACGGGATGAAAAAGATGGACGACCCCAGTGATGAACTTTTTTTAAGGGTGCTCCGGCCACTGGTCGAAACCTATGATGCCGTCATGGAAAAGGATGAGACCCATATTCGTACATTGGGTTTTAGCCAAACGCAATTTGATGTCATCGTGACCTTGGGCGACACCAAGGGCATGACCCGCAAAAAAATTGAGGAAGAAATCCTGATTACCAAGGGAACGATTACAGATGCCCTAGTCTATTTGGAGACAAAGGGCCTGATCGAAAACGAAGCCTCGGAAGAAGGAGAAGGCGCAGAGATCGTTCGATTAACTGAGCAGGGAGAAGCCTGTTTTAAAACCATTTATCCGAAACACATTCATTACTTAAAACCTTTTTTCGAACACGGCTTGACGCCCCTCGAAATGGCGTCCTTACGAGCACTCTTAAGAAAACTCAAAAAGAGCTTTGAAACAGAATAAACTTGTGCGCTTCTTTTCTTGTCGTTTAAAACACCACCGCATTAAAAAGGGCCTATCTCAATGAGAACAGACAGCACATTTGATCATTTAAACCCCTTCTCCACTTCTAAAACCATGCCCGCCCTGTTTGTGGGACATGGCAACCCCATGCTCGCGATTTCAGAAAATCACTATACCCGCACATGGCAGGCGCTCGGTGAACGCCTGCCAAAACCGAAGGCCATTTTGTCTGTCTCCGCACATTGGACAAGGCCCGGCAGCGTACAAGTCACGGCAATGGAAAACCCGAAAACCATTCATGACTTTGGCGGATTTCCGCAAGCGCTGTATGAACAACGCTACCCTGCCCCCGGCGCGCCCGAATGGGCGAAGGCTGTCTGCGAAACAGTTCAAATGACGCAGATCACCCCCAATCAGGATTGGGGGCTGGATCACGGAACCTGGACTGTGCTCAAATATGTGTTTCCCAAAGCCGATATTCCGGTCTTTCAACTCAGCCTCGATATCAGTCAGCCGCCACAATTTCATTTTAATCTCGGCAAAGCCCTTTCTCCATTACGCGAAAAAGGCGTACTGATTTTGGGCAGCGGGAACGTGACGCATAATTTGGCCAAAATGTCACTCGGCGGTAGCACGCCCGACTGGGCCTCAGCCTTTGATCAAAACCTAAAAAACAAAATAGATGCCCGCGATTATGACGGCATCGTCGCCTTAAAAAATCAGAACCCCTTTTATCAGATCAACCATCCCAGCGATGAACATTTTTTACCAATCCTGTATGTGCTCGCGCAAAACCAGGGGCATCAACACCTCACGTATTTCAATGACGATTTCGATCTGGGATCGATCTCGATGCGTTCATTCCTCATCGCTTAAATAGCACCGGGTTTGAGAATCTGTCCTGTTAAAAGCAAATAGAGTTGTCCGGATTTAGAGCACATGAGTTGTCCGCTTTTTAATGGGCCTGATGTTTTAGTCTGGGCGGGTTTTTCCCGTACTAAAACATCAGGAGCTCAGCGCAGCGGGTTTACGCGGCAGCT
>JAJDBT010000050.1 GCA_029261215.1 Nitrospirota bacterium
AGCTGCCGCGTAAACCCGCTGCGCTGAGCTCCTGATGTTTTAGTACGGGAAAAACCCGCCCAGACTAAAACATCAGGCCCATTAAAAAGCGGACAACTCATGTGCTCTAAATCCGGACAACTCTATTTGCTTTTAACAGGAAAAACCGGCATACGCAACACAAGTCCCTTAAAGGAATCTCTCAGAAGAAAGCTGTTGACAAAAATAAAATTGGTATGGTACTAATCCACCAACTTTTCATATTTTCAAGGGAGGGATAATGAAAAAGGCGCGTGTAGGCATATTGCTGGGAATGGCCATTCTGCTTTCGTTCTTCTTCACGGGAGATCGTGCATCTGGATATTACGGCGACATGGTTTTGAACAGTAAAGCAGAAAAAAGGGGGATGCCACCTGTCGTTTTCCCTCACTGGTACCACAGAGCAGAGTTTAAATGTAAAGTCTGTCATCCAGCAATCTTTGAAATGCGATCAGGCGCTAACGATATTGACATGAAAAAAATTATTATTGACGGTCAATTCTGTGGTAAATGCCACAACGGCACCATCTCCTGGAAACCCATCGAATGTGCCCGATGTCACTCTGGAACGCCAGGGATGAAAACGGGCGTATTAGAAGGATTTCCTCAATAAATTTAGAGAGGGATCGCCGAAACACCGATTCGTTATTGATCGATATTTGGAGGGGTTTTTATGACCTGGGCAAAAGGACGAAAAAGATCAGCATTTACGGGAATCCTTGTAGTGGCATTCTCACTGGTTTCCATCTATGCCTGCGTGAGACAGGCCAAGAGTGAAACTGGAACTTCTGGAACACCTACAAAGGAATCACCCGTTGTCGTTGCGCAAGCAGCCGCGCCGATGCAAGTAGAAGAGAAAGAACTGGCTAAGGGAAACGCCCCGCAATCACTCGTTGCGCCCCGGCCGGAAACAGGGATTCGCGTCTTTGAAAACCCACACAACTTACCGACCCCTGGACCTCCCTATAATAAGGAGAACTCTAATCCAGAGGTTGTCATGAAGAGCATCCCCAAAGAAGCCACGGGTCTTGAGGATTGGGTCAAGGCCTTTAAGGAAGATAAGATCAATCCCCATGAGTCACTTGACTTGGATAAAAAACACAGTCCTCCTTTGAAGTTTGATGTTGAGATTCCTGCTGTTGGCTCCATGCCGAATGTCATTTTTCCCCATGAACCTCATACCTATTGGCTAGATTGCACGAATTGCCATCCCGGTATTTTTATGATGAAAAAAGGTGGGAACCCGATCTCAATGGTCAAAATTGTGAATGGTGAATTTTGTGGCCGATGTCATGGCCGAGTGGCCTTCCCAATCGCCAACTGTACCCGTTGCCACGTCAAACCCAAAGAGGAAGCTTCCGCGAAATAAGCTTCTGTAAATGATCTTTCAACTCTAAATGGCCCCTCAGAAAGAAATATCTGCGGGGCCATTTAGTATTTTTTGAGTCTTTTCTCACTTATATGAAATTACAAATTACGCTTAATTTACTCATCGTCATTTTATTGAACACCGCTTCCTTTGCAGGGGTTCTCGACAAAACAGATGCGGCTCGGGAAAAATTGCTGGGCCCTGTTAAGACCGTTCATGTAGAAATTTCAAAAATAAAAGATGTAGAGGGGAAATGGATCGAAGAAGCCCCGATGCCCTGGCTTTCAACAACCTACGACCCTCAAGGCCACCGAATTGAAGAAGTGCAAATCTACACAAATCCCGCACTGAATTTCACGTCTGTTTTTACTTATGACACCCGAGGAGCTTTAAGAGAAGGCATCGAGTACGATGCAAACAAAAAAGTCGCATTCAAGTGGGTTTATTCATATGATCCGACGCTCAGTCAAGTTGAGGAAAGCCGCTCTCAGCCTGATGGCACTTTTTTTTCAAAGACAACCTATACCTATGACACGAATGGAAACCTTGAAGAAGAAAACCGCTTTCCACCTCATTCTAAAAACCACTTTAAATGGGTTTACAAATATGATTCATCAGGTCACAAACTTGAAGAATCTCACTACTTGATTCGTTCTGGCATCCGGCCAGATCGCACAGAAAAATCCCTTAACTCCAAACGAGTATTTGAATATGACCGAAAAGGGAGAATCACAAAAGAAACCCATTACGATGGCACTGGCAACCCCCTCTCGATTAAAAAGTTTGAGTATACCTTTGATAAGAACGGAAACTGGATTTCCCAAACAGCACTAGAATCACGTGAAACGCCGGGTAAAGGGCCTTTTGGGCCAACAGAAATCACACATCGTAAAATCACATATCACCCATGATGGGATCTCAATTGAACCTTTTTCATCGCACTTTAAAATATCTGTTACTTAATATATCTCTTTTTCTTTTAACCTTTCTCCAACCCTTGAGTCTCTCCGCAGCACCCCCCAACAACACAAATGCTTCAGAGCAAAACGTTGCGGACACGTCACTATGGGAGCATTACTCTTTGTTTTCGATTGTGAGAGCCCTGGCCTTTGATGGAACAACGCTTTGGGTCGGCACAGCAAATGGACTGCTTCGTTACGACCTTTCGAGTGGGACGCAACAAGTGTATACGGCAAAAGATGGCCTGCTCTCCAACATCATCCACACGCTCACAATTGCACCGAATGGGGATGTCTGGGTGGGGACCATTGGCGGAGGTTTAAGTCGTCTCCACAAAGGGAAATGGCTGACATACACGCCCTATGGCGCAGGATCGACCGCTTCTTATGGAAAAGACTGGCAGGCGTATACAATGGGAAAAGGACTGGGTGATTTGTGGGTCTACGGCATTCATTTTGACCCATCAGGAACAATGTGGGTTGCGACCTGGAAAGGGGTCAGCGTCTTTGACGGGAAGGCCTTCCACACCTATACCACCGAAGACGGACTGATCGATAAATGGGTCTATACGATCTCGCAAGATCGAAAAGGCAACTTCTGGTTTGGGACTGAAGCGGGAGTCAGCCGCTTTAATGGAAAGACCTGGCGGAGCTGGGACAACAAAGACGGTGTTGGCGCGAACATTGCGATGAATACACCAGACATGGCAAAAGGCTTGCCCTTCACACCCAAACATCACGCCGGTGACCATAAACCCCTTTCATACAATCCAAACTATATCGTCTCCTCTGTCATTGATTTAAATGATCACCTTTGGGTCGGCACACTGGGTGCCGGGCTTTCTCATTTTGACGGGAAAAACTGGCGGAGTTATTCAGATCAAGATGGTTTGACGGGAAACATGGTTCACGCACTCAAGTTCGATTCAAAAGGCATTTTATGGATCGGAACAGACGGGGGCGTCAGCCGCTTCGACGGCAAAACATTTTCAAACCTGACAAAAAAAGACGGAATTGGAGCGGTTTTTTCCATCGAAATTGACCATCAGGGTCATAAATGGTTTGGCTCTTTTGGTGGCGTCAGTCAATATAGAGGACAATAATGGACAAAACAAAAGCAGAACTACTTGTTAGCGATACAATAAAAGAAAGCATTCGGATTAAAGAGACGCTTCGTAATACCATGACCCCTTTAATTGCAGAAGTCGCCCAATCCATTTCTAATGCCATCTCAGCGGGTGGAAAACTCATTCTTTTTGGAAACGGCGGGAGCGCAGGAGATGCGCAGCACATCGCGGCAGAACTGGTCGGTCGATTTGAAATAGAAAGATGCGCGATGCCCGCAATTGCCCTGACCACCAACACCTCCACACTCACCGCCATTGGCAACGACTACGGTTATGACCGGATTTTTTCCCGACAGGTTGAAGCCTTGGCCAATGCAGGGGATGTCGTTATCGGAATCAGCACGAGCGGGAACTCCCCAAATGTGATTGAAGCTATCCGTATGGCCCACAAAAAAAAGGCCATCACCGTAGGACTGACAGGCGAAAAAGGTGGATTGCTTGCCGAAGAATGTACTTATTGCCTAAAAGTCCCTTCTTCACGTACAGCACGTATCCAGGAATCACACATCATGATTGGGCATCTCCTTTGCCTGCTCATTGAGCAGGATCTGGCATAAATTGCCCCCATACTGATGCCACAACAGACCACAGCCGGCACGCTCTACATTGTGAGTACCCCAATCGGGAATCTGGAAGATATCACCCTGCGTGCGATTCGCATCCTGAAAGAAGTCACGACGATCGCAGCGGAAGACACACGCCAAACCGGAAAACTGCTCGCACATTATCAAATAAAAACCCCGATGACCAGTTATCACGATTTTAATAAGGAAGAGAAAACCCCTGTTTTTATCCACAGATTACAGGAAGGCGCGTCCTTCGCACTTGTTTCCGATGCTGGCACACCCACCCTTTCGGACCCCGGATACTATTTAATCAAAACCGCCCTCTCAATGGGCATTCCCGTCAGCCCTCTGCCGGGCCCGGCCGCAGCGATTGCGGCCCTCTCTGTTTCGGGCCTGCCCACAGATCGTTTTATTTTTGAAGGGTTTTTAGCCCGAAAAAAAGGAAAACGGGACAAACAACTCGAAGCCCTCAAAGACGATCCGAGAACACTCATTTTTTATGAGTCTCCCTATCGGATTGTTTCGCTGCTTGAAGCCATTCACACGCTCTATGGCCCTGAACGACACATTGTGATCGCAAGAGAGCTGACCAAGGTCTTTGAAGAAATAATACGCGGCACAGTTTTAGAAGTCCTCCAGGGGCTGAAGGAAAAAAAATTTCGCGGCGAAGCAACGATCCTCGTGGAAGGACATCAACCTCTAAAAAAAACCAGAAAAAAAATGGCGGAGGGAGAACGCTTTCGTTGAACCAACGATTTATAAAATAGTAGATATCTGAGGGAAAATACCATGAACTACTGAAGCACCTGACGCATAATCACGCGATTGCGGCCGGAAGCTTTTGCTTTATAAACCGCTTGATCTGCGGCAGAAAACAATCCTGAAAAATCACACCTAAAATCCAGGGGAAGGGTTGCAACACCAAAACTACCCGTCACTTCAACACCCCCTGGACGAAGCCCTTCCATCATCGACCTTAGATATTCTGCTTTTTCCATCGCCTTCACTTCGTCACAATACGACAAAATAATCAGAAATTCCTCACCCCCAAACCGAACGGTGATGTCTTCCTCTCTAAAAGTCTCATTTAAGAGATCTCCCACGCTGGACAAGACCAGATCTCCGACAGTGTGACCGTGGGTATCATTCACCTCTTTAAAGTGATCCAGATCGATTAAAATCATACTGAGCGGGATTTTATGTCGATAAGCCTCATTAATCTTTTTAGGGGCCACTTCCATCAAAAAATGTCGGTTATTCACTTTTGTAAGTGAATCTGTCATGGCCATCTCCAACAACTGCTCCTGCTGGGAACGCACCTGATCGACCAGCTTTTTATTCGTAATGAGGTTTCTGACTCTTGCAATCAATTCCTCATCTATGACCGGCTTAGAAACATAATCATTGACGCCCGCGCGAAATAATTCGATACGACGGGCCACATCATCCAGGCCAGTTAAGGCTAAAATAGGAATCGCCCCGTACTCATTGTTCATCCCGCGCAGGATCCGGGTAAAGGCAATCCCGCTCATTCCCTCTCTCAACATCACATCCGTCACAACCAATTCATAATGGTTGGCATCCAGGGCTTCCAGCGCATCTTCCGCCTGTGTAAAATGATGAACCTGCAAACCAAGTCCTTCCAAAACATGCATTGTTTTTGCCGCAACGACCAGACTGTCCTCAACGTACAAAATCAGACCGGAAACCGTCTTACTACCCTGGACTTTTTCAGTAAATGTCCTTAAATAGTCTGCTAGCTTATCGAAGTCATCTTTATGAAAAATTTCCGTCACACCCGCAGCGGTCGCTTTTTCCAAAATATCTTTATCTTCCGTTGAAGTAATCATAAACGCGGGAAGGTGCGCATTCTGCTTTTGGCTACGAAGATGCGAGCAAAAGGTTTCTCCGGTCATATCCGGAAGAAACATTGCAAAAATAACCACTTCAAAACCGGCCTCGGAAAGCAGAGACAAGCCTTCCTGTCCTGTTTTGGAAAAAATAACCTCGTAACCCAAATCTCCAAGCTGCATCTTCATCAGCTGCTGATATAAAATAGAAGGCTCAATCACAAGGGCTTTCAATTTTCCGGAAATCATTTAATCCTACCCTGGAGACACAAACGAAGAAAAAGACATGTGCTTTATCTTAAGGGAAGCCTGTTTTAAAACAGTTCTCCTTTTTATCTGTAGAATATTATAGCAGTGATCTCATTTTTAGGAATTTTTCACCATGAAACACCTGTTTTTGTAGGTTTTTATAGGAAGGGAACGACGAAAGGAGCAAGGCCTTTTTTAAGACGATTTACAGATCGCTTCGTCATCTTCAAGTATTTATTCTAAAAAATACGGGAGTGATGTTTACAACAAGAGAAGATGTTCAGCGAATAGATAGAACGAGGGAGAGGGAATCAGAAAATTCAGATCTTAAGGAACAGAACCATTGCCCTCATTTTCGATTTTGGAGGAGAAATCCCCAAGCGGAAGCATCGGAGCCTCCTCTTCTTCGCTCGCTTCATCTGCAATTTCTGAAAACTCTTTTAAAGTAGGGAGTGAGGATAAATCGGGCAAACCCAGGTATGTTAGAAATGTGCGTGTTGTGCCATACAGCATCGGTCGGCCTGCAACTTCTTTTCGACCCACAATCTTAATCAGTTTTCGATCCAGCAAGGTTTTAAGCACCCCCGCAGCATCTACTCCTCGGATCATCTCTATTTCGCCACGGGTCACAGGTTGTTTATAAGCAACAATCGCCAAGGTTTCAAGACCAGGCTTGGAAAGACGGGAAGCCGCCCTGGCCAGCTCCATTTCCTTAATCCAGGGTGCAAGATCACTCCGCGTCACAAACTGATAACCCCCCGCGACTTCAACCAGGTGAAACCCCCGATTGGACAACATAAATTCCTGCTCCAGCTGCAGCAAGAGGGCCTTGATTCGGCTTTTATCGATGCCATC
Source organism: Nitrospirota bacterium (assembly GCA_029261215.1). Classification (GTDB taxonomy): domain Bacteria; phylum Nitrospirota; class Nitrospiria; order SBBL01; family JAADHI01; genus JAADHI01. Next base: position 6,994 of record JAJDBT010000050.1, read on the forward strand.
AAACACGCCATGCATACGGTCGAGCGTAAGCGGATCGGATGAGACAAAGAGCAGGGCCTCAAGGATGGGTTTTATTTCATGATCTTCCAAAGTTTTTTGTCTTGATTAAACGAAGTGAACCAAACAGGTCTGGCTGAATAATGCGAATGAGTCCCAAACGTGTCACCTCAAGCAAGGCTAAAAAGGTCACAATAATCGCATGCCGTGAAAAGGACGCGGAAAAAAGGGATTCAAATAACAGACTTTCAACCGATTCCATCTCATCCAGAATCAGCTGCATTTTTTCTTTGACCGTGAGCGTTTCCGCGGTCACCTGCATCACCACAGGGTCTGGGCTGCGGGCCAGAAGATCATTTAAGGCAGCCATTAAATCATAGAGATTCAGGTCTGAAATCGGAATTTCTTCAGGTAAGAGTTCAGGCCCCGGAGTCTCCCCTCTTGGAAAAATATCACGCCAAATGGCTTCCCGCGCTTCAAGATCTTCCGAAGCCTCCTTAAATCGTTGATATTCCAAAAGCCGCGCAACAAGATCAACACGCGGGTCGTCATCTATCTCTTCCCCCGATTCCGGGACAGGCAGCAACATTTTTGATTTGATATGGATCAACGTGGCCGCCATCACGAGAAATTCACCGGCGACAGAGAGGTTCAGAGACTGCATCAAATCGAGTGTTTGAAGATACTGTTCGGTAATCAGCGCGATCGGAATGTCATAGATATCGATTTCATTTTTTTTGATCAAATGGAGCAGCAGTTCAAGCGGACCTTCAAATCTTTCCAGTTTTATTTCGTAACTCGCGTCAACGATCATATCACTCCCTGAACATCCGCAAATGAACCTGTTTTGATCCTATAGTCACAAAATGAAAAATCAACAAAAAAACAAGGGATAGTGGATGAGAAAACATTGAGGCTCAATATAGTGCGTTTTTATTTAAAAAGCAACTTCGAAAAAAATGAAAAGGGGTTAGATAATCCCCGCAAGTAAGGCCTTGGCATATTCAAGATCTGCTTCCCGAACCACCATGCGTACCCCGCCAGGGACGGGAGAGGCGCCAGGGCCAAAGATCCCGATGTCTTCAGATTGAATGAGGTAAGGGATTTCAGCCTGTTTCAAAATTTCACCGACCATTTCCGCTTCGATCCGGGAAGAAAAAAGGTGCAATTTTATAAAATTTAAAGGTTCGTTCGACGGAACGTTTTGTTTGACTTCGGAAGCCATTCGTTTCTTCTTCAGATCGGCACTCTGATGTCTGCGCTTCGCCTTTCGAAAATCGATCACATTTGGAAGTCCCTCAGGCGATTCACTCGTGTCATCAAGCAACAGAGGCTCAACTGAAGATCTCAAGACCCCATCAAGGGGTGTTAAAACAAGACGTCCATCCGCTTGCACATCACAGACAAACTGTTCAACATTCGCTGGAATCAGGTCTTTAGGAAAAACAATATTGTTTTGATCGACGGGTAGGATGATTCGCTTTTCGGACGACATAGACCTCCTCAATTGAAACCTGTTGAGTTTAACCTTCCCCTTCTCAAGCTGTCAAGAAAAGGAGGCACCTTCCCGATACCTCAAGACACGCATCTTGAAAACAGCCACGCCCCCCTAAGGCCCTCCAGATTCAACACAATAAAATAGGGGAAGCGGAGTAACAAGACCTTATTTGATAAAGGTACCGTTTTGATATTCTCTCAGGGCCGTTTTGATTTCGTCATCTGTATTCATCACAATCGGGCCGTGCCAGGCCACCGGCTCCCCGATTGGCTTGCCGGAAACCAACAAAAAGCGCACGGCCGCGTCATGTGTTGTGATTCGAACCGTATCCCCATCCTCGAAAAGAATGACCTGTTCTTTAGGCACAAACACTGAAGCGCTATCGCCAAAAACCGCTTCTCCTTCAATGACATACGTAAAAACCGTGTGTCCTCCCGGGACGGAAATATCGAAAGTCGTCCCGGCCTGAATTGAAATATCAAGATACTCAGGGTTGGTGATAATCTCCTGCACCGGCCCTTTCACCCCCGCCACTTCCCCGCAAATCACCTTAATGTTGACGCCTTCTTTTGGCGAAACGGTCGGGATGCTTGCTTCCGGCACCTCTTGATAACGCGGCGGCATCATTTTATGTGAAGCAGGCAGGTTGGACCAAAGCTGAAAACCCCAGAGTCCCGGTTTTGAGATTTGCGGCATTTCTTCATGGACGATGCCGCTGCCAGCAGTCATCCATTGAATGTCACCGCGATTAATCACGCCTTTGTTTCCCATGCTGTCCCGGTGTGCAACCGAACCTTGAAGCACGTAGGTGATGGTTTCAATCCCCCGGTGAGGATGCATCGGGAAACCCGCCATATAATCATCGGGGTGATCCGAGTGAAAATCGTCCATTAACAGAAAGGGATCAAAAAGCGGCATTTCAGGGTTTCCAAAAACACGCTTCAAACGAACGCCTGCCCCTTCCATCGTTGCTTTGGCGCTTAAGATTTTTTTTATTTTGCGTGTGGTTTTCACAAGGCACCTCCCACTAAATCCGGGTTGCGTTTTTCAGAGCTTTCCCAAGACCCCTAAAAATAAACCCGCATTTGCCTGGCGACAAATATAATCAAGGCAATAAAAGCCAGTTTGATTAAAATCAAATAGAAAAAATTCGGTAATTTTGTCATCAGACCTTTATCTTACCGGAGCGTGATCGCTCTCTGCAATTTCAGTCCTGCCCCGCTTCATGAGGTAAGGGAGGATGCGCGGTCTTTCTGCCAAGCTGTATGACCACTTTTCTCACCTCATGCGCACTGGATGTCGCTGGCAAAGGGGCGCCAAAGGTGATCGACACGGGTAAAAAAAGCTTCGTCGGCCAGCCCCAAAACCGACCTTTCCGCGCGCTGAAGATGCTGCCTCGCAAACCCTCAAGATGCACAGGGATAATCGGCACATCCATCCCTTTTATCATCCACTCGAATCCTTTTTTAAAGGGGAGGGTTTCTCCCGTTTCACTGATCGCACCTTCAGCAAAGATACAGACCACATGCCCTTGCAAAAGAACCTCCCGGCCCTGATTCATAGATGCAATCCCTTCTTCCCGGCCACCGCCAACAGGGATCGCCCGCATGATTTTTAAGACCCGTCCTACCCCCTTAATATCAAAAAACTCTTTATACACCACAAACCGAATAAAGCGCTGCACACATGCGCCGACCAGCAAACCATCAATATACGAAACATGATTGCCGACCAACAGGGCAGGGCCGCGAAAAGGCACGTGCTCCTGACCCCGCATACGAATTTTAAAAACCGTATGGGTCAGCATCCAGAGCAAAAATCGGATCAGGTATTGGGGAACAATCTTCATCACATACGGCGTCATCACCAGCGTAAAGACACCCAGTATCAAAATAATCGTGTCCGGCCCAAAAGAAAAAAAATCATGAAAAATCCACAGAAAACCGGAAGCAGAGAGAATACCGACCGTCATGAGAAAATTAGAGGTGCCAATCAGCTGCCCCCGTTCCGTGCTCCCGCTTCTTTGCTGCAACATGGCATAGAGCGGCACACTGAAAAACCCGCCCGCTGCCCCAAGCACTACGAGGACAAAGGCCACGGCAGCAAACGAATCCCCCGAAAATGCCAGAAGCACGGCAAAGAACCCCATGCCAATAGACCCCAGGGGGACGAGCCCCAGTTCCACTTTGTCGCCCGAAAGCCGCCCCGCCAAAAGACTCCCCAAACCCACACCCACAGCAAGAAAAGTCCCTAAAAGGCTGATTGAGAATTCGTTAAGATGCATCACTTCACTGCCAAAAAGCAGAAAATCCATCTGAAGAAATGCACCCAAAAAAGCAAAATAGGAAATGCCCATTACCGTAGACCACAGCATTTTATTCCGGGAAAGCCGCTTCAAACCATGTCCGACTTCCGCCCACGGATTCAGCTCAAACCGAAGGTCTTTTTTAGGCATCGCGACATGACTAATACGAAAACTCATCAAATAACCGCACAATGCGACCGCAATCAAAACCCACCCGATGAGCCTTAATTCTTCGTGCCAGACGGCAAACATGAAGCCCCCTGCCGAGGTTCCAAGAATAATGGCCAAAAAAGTGCTCATTTCAACGAGGCCATTCGCGCGGGAAAGATCTTTGTCCGGCAACATCTCCGGTAAAATGCCATACTTCGCAGTACTAAAAAAGGTCGTTTGCAGCGCCATGAGAAAGAGAATGGCCAGCATCCACTCAATCCGGCCGAAAATAAAGGAGGTATAGGCCAGACACATGGCAAGCAGTTCAAGTGCTTTTGTCCAGATTAAAATGGTTCGTTTGTTGAAACGATCAGCCGCATAACCGGCATAGCCCGAAAAAAAGAAAAACGGCATCATAAAAACAGCACCAATCAGGGAGATATACATCCCACTATCATGCGCTTTGCTTTTAATGGCCAGCATCGAAATCACAATCTTGAACACATTATCATTAAATGCCCCAAGAAACTGTGTGTACAAAAAGGCCGCAAAACCGGTTTTTTTTATGAGCTCAAGATATTGCTTCATTGTACAGCTTGCATGGATTTGACCACCCTGTTTAACTCTAGCTAAATAAAAATCTCACTTCAATATAAGAGATTTAGAAGGCAGGGTATTTTATAGAAATGAAGCGGTTAAATCCATGTTTATTGTCTTTTCTCTCATACAGGATCGCAAGGAGTCGCTTTAAAAAGAATTCTAAATGTCCGCATTTATTTTTTATTTTTGAACTCTGACCTCACACGACGGGATTCAATTTGACATTCCAAAGGAACCCCCTATAATGATTCGTTTGTTTTGCTCATTGTCTATCGATCAAAGGTAAGGTTTGAATTTGCAAGAAATGCTAGGCAAAGAATCGGTTCTCCACCTCTTACAAGATGCCGTGGATGAATGCCGCGCTGCGGGCAGTCTCTCTGGATCTGATACACCCCAAATTGTACTGGAAGTCCCAAAACATGAGGGACAAGGAGATTTTGCAACCACGCTGGCCCTCTCTCTGGCAAAAATCGAGAAAAAACCGCCGCGTGAAATTGCATCTATCCTCATTTCCGCTTTAGAAAAAAAAACGCCGTGGATTGAAAAGATTGAAATAGCCGGGCCAGGATACATTAATTTTTTCCTCACCCATGATTTCTGGCGTCAATCACTGATCACCATCCACACACAACAATCCGACTTTGGAAAATCAGCAGCGCCGACTCCACAAAAAATCCTCATCGAGTTTGTCAGCGCCAATCCAACAGGGCCGCTGCATGTCGCAAGCGGTCGTGCGGCTGCACTCGGCGACGCCCTGGCACGGCTGCTTCAGGCCGTGGGACATGAGGTTGACCGGGAGTACTATTTAAATGATATCGGCGCTCAGATGCAGCTTTTGGGACATTCGACCTATTTACGCTACCGTGAGCTCTTGGGCGAAAAAGTGGATCTTCCTGAAGGCAGCTACCAGGGTGAATATATTATCGAAATCGCAGAAGCACTCAAGCAGCGAGACGGCAATCAATACCTCGAAGGTCCTGAGGCATCCCACATTGACTTTTTCACCCAATATAGCTTCGAAACCATCGTGGCCTGGATTCAAAAAGACCTGCAAGCCTTCGGAATCCATTTTAACACCTGGTTTTCTGAAAAAGAAATCCACGATAAAAATGAGGTGACCGCTGCACTCGACTTCCTGAAATCCAAAGAAATGTTATACGAGAAAGACGGCGCACAATGGGTCTCAACAATGCCTTTTGGAGATGATAAAGATCGTGTCGCGGTTCGCAGTGACGGACGAAAAACCTACTTTGCCTCTGATATTGCCTATCATCGCAATAAATTTGAGCGCGGTTATGACCGCCTGATCGATATTTGGGGTGCAGATCATCATGGCTATGTGAACCGGATCAAGGCCGCCACTCAGGCGATGGGCTATGAATCCGAGCGCCTGACGATTTTGATTCATCAATTAGTCAACCTGCTCCGGGACGGAAAACCCGTAAAAATGTCCAAACGCGCAGGCACTTTTGTCACCCTTCGCGAAGTGATGGATGAAGTGGGCGTGGATGCGACACGATTTTTCTTTTTAATGCGCCGCTCAGACACCTCTCTTGACTTTGATCTGGCATTAGCCAAGAAAGCAACGAATGAAAATCCGGTGTTTTATGTCCAATACGCCCACGCACGGCTTTGCAGTATCCTGAGTGTTGCCAAAACACAAAATTGGGACATCGAAGCCACACTTCAAAATATTGACTTAAAAATACTGGAAACACTCAGCCTGCCCGAAGAGATTGCCATTATTCGTGAATTGTCGCACTACCCGGCAATGATTCAATCCGCCGCAGAAGCCATGGAGCCGCACCGCATTACCTTTTATCTTCAAAACCTGGCTGGCATGCTGCACAGCTATTATTTTAGTTGCCGTGTGGTCACCGATGATGCCGAGCTGACAAAGGCCCGATTGATCCTGATTACCGCCATTCGGATCGTCTTAAGAAACGGCCTCCGAATTTTGGGGATCAGTGCGCCGGAAAAAATGTAAGGACGTCTATCTGGCATAGCACCTGTAGGGGCAAGCACAAGGGCTTGCCCCTACAGACTTACGAAAACACGTACAAAATAGGAACAACTCATACGGTGCAACTAGAAAAAAACCCATTAGGCCCGCACTTTCAAGTGCTCTCTCAGACCCACAACAGTCTGGCGCGGCGGGGCCGCATCCACACGCCTCACGGGGTGATCCAAACCCCTGCCTTTATGAGCGTCGGCACGGCAGGAACCGTAAAAGGCATGACTCCGGCAGACCTCAAAGACCTTGGCGCCGAAATCATCCTCTCCAATGCCTATCACCTCTATTTGAGACCGGGGCATCTCTTTATCGAAAAGCGCGGCGGGCTGCACAATTTTATGGCCTGGGATCGTCCCATACTCACGGACAGCGGGGGATACCAGGTTTTCAGCCTCAATGCCCTTTCCAAAATCACGGAAGAAGGCGTTGACTTTCAATCTCACATTGATGGATCGCGTCATTTTATCAGCCCGGAAAAAGCGATTGGAATCGAAGCCGCACTGGGGGCCGATATCATTATGGCTTTTGATGAATGCCTGGAATACCCGGCCACCTACCCGCGCGCCGAGGATTCCCTAAACCGAACCCTCCGATGGGCCGCCCGTTCCATGTCTGCCCATCACCGAAAGGATCAATTTTTATACGGGATTATTCAAGGCGGATGTTATCCCGACCTCAGGGAACGAGGCATAGAAGGGCTGCTTCCGCTTGGTTTTGACGGTTTTGCCCTTGGGGGTCTCTCTGTCGGAGAACCCCAGGAAGAGATGCTTAAAGTGCTCGACCAGGTTGTGCCCTTAATCCCCATCGACAAACCGCGTTACCTCATGGGTGTGGGAACACCGAGTGACTTGGTCGAGGCTGTTTCCCGCGGCGTTGACCTCTTTGACTGCGTTCTCCCGACCCGGCATGCACGCACGGGGATTCTCTTCACATCGCGTGGAGAACTCCATATCAAAAATGCGCGCTACAAAGAAGATGATCTGCCGCTCGACCCAAATTGTCAGTGTTATACCTGCAGTCACTTTTCACGCGCTTATCTCCGACACTTGTTTATCTCAAAAGAGTTATTGGCGATGCGCTTGAATACTTTACACAATTTATATTATTATCTTTCGCTAATGTCCGGGCTTCGAAAATCCATTGAGCAGGATTCACTTGATCAGTTCCGTCAACATTTTTACGATGACCGAGCGACAGGCATCTAAAAAATATCAGATTATAAGGAGGTTGTTTTGTTTGGATTTTTAGTATCGAATGCATGGGCACAAGCCGGAGACGGCGCGGCAGCCGCGCCCCCGTTAAATCCCATTGTTTCATTTGCACCTTTCATTCTTATTTTTATTGTGTTTTACTTCCTCCTGATTAAACCCCAGCAGAAAAAAGCAAAAGAACGACAAGCCCTGGTGGAAGCCCTCAAAAAAGGGGATAAAGTCATTACTTCCGGCGGATTGCTTGGGACCGTGACCAACCTCGGCCCTAAAATTATTACCATCCTGATTGCCGAAAACGTCCGCGTAAAAGTACTGCGGGCCAATATCGAATCCCTCAAAGACGACGACTCAGACAAGTAGGAGCACGCAGTAATGAAAAAAGGCATCAAAGGCAGACTCATCACCATATTGGTTTTTCTCATCATCTCGATTATGTTCCTACTGCCATCGACGCCGATTTATTCTGTTTTGCCCGATTGGTGGGGAACACTCTTCCCGAACCAGGGGGTTTCTCTAGGATTGGACTTAAGGGGCGGGATGCACCTCGTGCTTGAGGTCGAAGTCGAAAAGGCTGTGGACAGCGCCATTGCTCGCACCGCCGCCGGCCTGGAGTCCTCATTAAAAGACAAAGCCATTGGAGATATTTCAGTCAAACAAGATCAACGTCTCATTCAGATCACCTTTCCCATCGATAAAAATGAGACCGTTCAAGAGCTACTGGATGACAATTTCCCCAACCTGCTCACAAAAGAAGAGGGCGGAGGAAACAAAGTACTCGCCTTGCGGGAATCTGAAAAAGATCGTATTTTGACCACTTCAACCCTTCAGGCTCTGGAGACGATCCGAAATCGTATTGATGAATTTGGCGTAGCCGAGCCCCTTATCCAGAAACTCGGCGAGAATCAAATCTTAATTCAGCTCCCCGGCATCAATGACCCCGAACGGGCCATGGCGCTGATTGGGAAAACGGCCCTGCTTGAGTTTAAATTACTGGACGAAACCAATCCCATCCTCGGCGAATTTCCCGGCCGAATTGATCTGGGAACTGAGACCGCTTTTATCGAATCCTTTAAGGAGCGCATCGGAGAAGAGGATGAAATTCTCTTTCAACGGACGAACAATGAAGAAACCGGCGCAGCCTTTAAAATACCCTTTCTCGTCAAAAAAGCGACGGTCATGTCGGGGGATCTCTTAACCGATGCCCGCGTTTCCATCGGCGAATTCAACGACCCCTATGTCTCTATGACCTTTAGTGGCGAAGGCGCCCGCCTTTTTGAAAAAATTACCGGTGAAAATGTCAATCGACGTCTCGCAATTGTACTGGACGACAACGTCTATTCCGCACCCAATATCACTGAAAAGATATCGGGTGGCCGAGCACAAATCAGCGGGACCTTTACCCATCAAGAAGCCAGTGACCTCGCCATTATCCTCCGTGCAGGGGCATTGCCCGCGCCTGTGAAAGTCCTTCAAAACGTGACGGTTGGACCTTCTCTCGGGAGTGATTCCATACGAAAAGGCTGGACAGCAGGCTTCATCAGCACCTTGCTTGTTGTCGCTTTTATGATTGTTTATTATCGTCTTTCCGGCTTGCTTTCGGTCATGGCAATGGTTATCAACGTCATCTTGCTGGTCGGTGCGCTCGCCGCATTGAACGCCACACTTACCTTGCCTGGCATCGCGGGCATCGTCCTTTCCATCGGAATGGCCGTTGATGCCAATGTCTTGATTCTGGAGCGTATCCGGGAAGAACTCCGTGCAGGCCGGCCAGTCCGTTTGGCCATTGATGCCGGTTATGAAAAAGCCTTTACTTCCATTTTTGACTCCAATGTCACAACCCTGATCACAGCGATCGCACTCTTTATGTTCGGCACAGGACCCGTTCGCGGTTTTGCCGTGACCCTGGGTTTGGGCGTTACAATAAACCTCTTTACTGCCCTCGTAGCGACAAAAGTGGTTTATGATTATCTAAACAGCCGAAAGCGTCTTGAGACATTGAGCATCTGAACATTCAATTTAAAAAGGAACACCATGTTAACCGTAATCAAACAAACAAACATCAACTTCATCGGAAAGCGTAAACAGTTCTTTTGGCTTTCCGGGGTTTTAGTTGCAATCGGCATTATCGCCCTGTTTCAAATTTCAAGAGGGTCTGGGAATTTGGGTATTGATTTTTCAGGGGGCGCAGCGCTCCAGATTAAATTTGACCAGGCGATTCAGATTAAAGCCGCCAGGACGGCGCTTGAAGCGGGCGGCTTGGCCAATGCGGCACTTCAGGAAATCGCCTCCGAACATAAACTCATTATTCGTCTGAGACAACAAGATATCGAAGAAATACACATCAGAACAAAGATCAGCGATATTTTTGAAAAATCTTTTTCCGGCAATCATTTCGTAATCGAAAGCAGTACCGAAATTGGCCCGACCATCGGGAAAAAACTTCAACGAGACGCAGTGAACGCCATTCTTTTTTCACTCGTGCTGATTATCACCTACATTGCATTTCGATTTGAATTCCGCTTTGGCGTGGCGGCCGCAATCGCAACCTTTCACGATGTCTTGGTCGTACTCGGAATCTTTTATGTCCTGAATGTCGAGATCACCCTCTTGGTGGTCACTGCCTTGCTCACCGTTGCCGGATACTCCCTGAATGATACCGTTGTCATTTTTGATCGTATTCGTGAAAACCTGAAGACAAGAAAAAAAGAAACATTGGAGGAAGTCATTAATCGTTCTATTAACGACTGTCTTTCCAGAACATTTATTACAGGAGTCACCACTTTTCTCGCCGTGATTGCGCTCTTTCTCTTTGGCGGAGAAGTCATCCATGACTTTGCCCTCGCCGTCATATTGGGCATCATCGTCGGAACCTATTCTTCCTGGTTTATCGCAAGCTCGTTACTGGTCACCTGGCAAAATAAACAATCTGAAAAATCTCAGGGAAAACGGGTTTTAAAACAGGCGTCTTAAAACGACCGTCACACCCATATTTCAACGTGCGCTTACCACCCGGTTGCGGCCTTCTTCTTTTGCCTGATAAAGCGCCTGATCGGCTTTTTCTAAAATAAGGTCAGCATCTTCCAGATTCTCTGTCACAGTAACCGAGCCAAAACTGGCAGTCACCTTCACCTGAAGACGATCTGAAAAGAAACACAATCCTTCAATTAACTTTCTTAACTTTTCTGCCACCACAACTGCACCTGTAGAATCCGTTTCAGGTAAAACACAACAGAATTCTTCTCCACCATAGCGTGCGAGATGATTCAGCCTTCTCATACTGGATGCCATGGATGACGAGACCACCTTCAACATCTCGTCGCCAAAGAGATGTCCAAAGCGGTCATTGACCTCTTTAAAGTGATCAAGATCAATCATCAACACACTGAAAGGCCGACGATATCGTTTAAATCGATACAGTTCTTCCTGGATAAAATGATTCAAACAACGTCTATTGAAAATCCCTGTTAAGGGATCACGTTGCGTCAATTCAATGAGTTTTTTTTCGTATACAGCCACTTCCGACATATCACGCACTGTGATAAAAAGAGCGGAAATTTCACCTATTTCGTTACGGATCGGCCCAATCGTACAACTTTGTTGCATGAATTCGAACTCGGGACAAAATAAACCAATTGGTTTCATTGGAAATAAGAAACAATAGGGATCTTGTGGAAAAAATGCCGAACTACCGAAGGTCAAGACAGATTGACAATTTCTCAAAAAGCGGGCATTTTTGAGGCTTGGATAATGCTCAAAGAGAGAACGGCCAAGCACAGCCTCACCGTCAAGATGACTATGTGTGGACATCCATCTATTCCAATAGGACACCTTGAAATCGCGGTCAAACACAACAATGCCTGTATCGATCGCATCTAATATTTGCGGGACCTCCATTAAAACTGGGCCATAAATGCATGAAGGGCCTTTTTAAACCAAGGAATCGATTGATCATTTGTGATGAGAAAAAAATAGCCTTTAATATCATCTTTTGAAAATTTAAACTCTGTCTTCACAGAAATAACCACACTTTCCTTTTTGATCAGATTCAAGGGAGTCTGCCATGAAGGAGATGAGGCCATTTCTAAACGTGGGGGCGTAAACGAAACAGTCTCCTGCAATACTTCAACAAGTTTCCCAATACAGGCGCCGGTGAGAATGTTCCCAATTTCAATAAGAGCCCCTTTTTCAAGGCGTGCCGCATCTTCAAATTCCAGATGCTCGTCGTGAGTACCTAAAAGATCCGCTAATTTCTTCTCAGAACCCTCAGGGAAGATCATAAAAACATGGCCACTCAACTTTCCTGAAAAATTCTGCTCAATACTATTGTATGGAGGAGCGACCTTAATCTTATTCACCAGATAGACTGGAAAGTCTTCTCCTGAAACCAGAGTCACATTCGGAACACTTAAATCGATCAAGACACCCACCACTTCTGCGAGATCAGCGATCGCCTTTCCAAAAGAGATATTCATGACCTCCTGAAGGATTTCTTTTTCGTCCTCCGAAAAACTTTTTGACAGCTCTTGTACTTGCTTCATGACAACCTCATTTCACAAATTTTTGTAGTCACTTTATCGATCGCGGCCTTGACGGACTCCTTTGAAGGAGGCTTATTCAGCATCAAAAATGCCCCCAGCGATAAAATTTTTCCAACAACAGATCTCTGGATATCAGAAGAGACAATAATGACTATCGCATTTTTGTCTATCTTCATTATTTCCCCAAGAGCTTCAAAACCATCCATGACAGGCATGGTTAAATCAAGAAAAGTCAAATCGGGTTTAAGTGTTTTAAAAGCCTGAAGTCCTTCTGCACCATCTTTCGCGGTAAAACATTCAACACCTAGGTCATCTGGCAAACAAACCTTTAGAATACGGATCGCCACGGGTGAATCGTCTACGATCAAAATCTTCTTAAGCATTCAACCTCCAAATCATAATCGGGAATTCGATTTTCCCTACAAAAATTAACACCTTAAAAAAACGAACGAGGACACTACCCCTTATATCGGACATTGTATGGGCTTTCTTTAGGGCAAGATCCATAAAATTATTTTTGCTTAAGGATGTTTAAGGAATCTCCTCTTGAAAAATCATCACCGACACAGGCACAATGCCCCTGTTATTATGGTGACTTTTTCTTGACTTAAATAGGAATAGGCGACTGTATACCATGTGCGGGAAAATGCGGATTTATTTATGTGTTCCGAAAAAAGTCGTGTTACTGAACTTTTTTCACTGAAGGGAATGATGTGAAACAATACCTGAAGTTAGTCCGACATATCCTGAAAAATGGAGAAAAAAAAAGCGACCGGACCGGTACGGGAACCATCTCTGTTTTTGGGTGTCAAACCCGGTATGACTTACGCGAAGGTTTCCCGTTATTGACGACCAAGAAGGTCCTCTTCTCGTCAGTCATTCGGGAGTTGCTTTGGTTTCTAAAAGGATCAACCAATATTAATGAAGGTTTGAAAGAACACACCCCGATATGGAACGCCTGGGCAAATCAGGATGGAGAGCTCGGCCCGATCTATGGTTATCAATGGCGAAAATGGGAAAAATTCAATTGGGATGACCACACAAAAAGCTTCAAAAAAACATATGTGGATCAAATCCAACACGCCATTGAACTGATAAAAAACAATCCCGACTCTCGCCGAATCATCGTCAGCGCCTGGAATGTCGCGGATATCGACCGCATGGCCTTGCCACCTTGCCATACGTTTTTTCAATTCTATGTCATCAATGGCCGTCTGGATTGCCAGTTGTACCAACGCTCGGCTGACGTCGCCCTGGGCGTCCCTTTTAATATCGCAAGCTACGCACTATTACTGACCCTGATTGCCCAGGAATGCGGCCTCATGCCAGGCTTTTTTATCCATACCCTGGGAGACGCACATATTTATGAAAACCATGTCGAAGGACTTCAGGCACAATTGTTACGAAAACCCAAACCCTTGCCGGCCATCAGGGTTTCAAAAAAGAAGGTGAGCGATATTGGCTTTGAAGACATTGAATTATGCAATTATGAGCACCATCCTTTTATCAAATTCCCGATTGCCGTTTAAGCCCTCATGCTGAATTTCAACATGATTGTCGCCATGGATTCACAACAGGGCATTGGAAAATCAGGAACGCTTCCCTGGCATCTGCCCTCCGACTTAAGACATTTTAAAGCACTGACCACAGAAACAGACTCGGTTTCCCAGAAAAATGCGGTCATCATGGGCCGAAAAACATGGGCGTCAATCCCCGATAAATTCCGGCCTTTACCTCATCGGATAAACGTGGTGCTCACGCGGGATAAAGACCTCCACCTGCCTCCCGATGTTTTGCCTGCAGCGTCATTTGAAGATGCATTCACCCAACTTGATCATGAACAATACAAAGAACAACTGCATCACGTATTTGTGATTGGCGGGCAACAAATTTTTGAGATCGCGCTGCGCTCAACACACTGCCATAAACTCTACATCACCTCGATTCAGCAATCTTTCCAGTGCGACACCTTCTTTCCCGATTTTGATAAAACATTCAAACGCATTCACAAGACCGCCCCTTTGAAAGAAAATGGGATACGCTTTTATTTTGCCGAGTATCTTCGTAAAATTGTATAGAAAACAAACGAACAATACGCGATAAACTTCTAATCATAAAAAAAACGCCTGTTCTCTAAATCAGGAATATCGACAAAAACCGCCCTTTAGGGTTGACCCATCAGTCATTGTGACCTATCCTCTTTTGTGTCTCATACTCAGGAACAAGGCTATTTGGAACGCGAAACCCACATCAGAAGTATTTTAAAAGGCATGAGCTGGAGGATTCTGGCCTCTGCCACAACCATCGGAATCGCTTATTCCATCACAGGAGACACGAGTATCGCTTTGGGTATTGGGGGTATAGAGGCCGTGTTAAAAATATTTTTTTATTATTTACACGAGCGGGCCTGGCAGCTCGTGCCGCGCGGCACGATCCGCCATATTGAAGAGGAGATTCTCACCAAACATAAAAAAAAACCGGCCCTTCAGAAGTCAGATGAATCATGAAAATGTTTCAGCTGACATTAACACCTTCATCAGGGTCAACCCCCTGAGAGACCGACTCAGATCACTGAAACGCTAAAAATAAGACTCCCAGAGCGACCCCGCAAAAAACCGCCCAAAATCAGAAAGCGCCTTTGTTTTTTCTTTAATCGACCCCGCATGCGTGACATGGATGGTTGACAGAATCTTCTTCAGCTCCTTTATGCTAAGACTTAACACCCCAGCACCAATAATGGGCGCCAATTTGTCCGGTCCTTTATGAAGCTGGGTAAAAAGCGTTGTCGTATCTTTCCAAAGATCAAATCCCGGATCATCTTTGACCTCTTTTTTCCCTGCGAGATAATATGTCTGCCCCTGGTGTTCAAAGGCCAACTCATACACCATCAAGGTTAAGTCCGGGTCATCCGTCGGATGAAAGAGGTTGAATACTCCCGATTTGGCCGGAATATCCTTTCCAAAGGGCTGAAAATCGATACGGCCCGTAATCCGGCCAGGGTGAGCCGGATTCGTTAAAAATGCATCCAATTCTTCAATACGAATCGTCGCATGCATGGCAAGGGTCATCCCCGTCTCTTTCCCCTTTTTTGCTCCCGTTTTAGGATCCGTTTCATCCAAAACAAAAGGGCCGGACATGGTTTCCCTAAAGGTCACCCCAATCCTCGGACTTTTCATCCGGGTGGAATCCGGGCTTAAAGGCACCCCGTTTTCAGTCATGCCTTTTAGATAGTGCTGCGCGTCCGCATAACCCATGTCGATCAAGGTCGCGTTGTCCACATGCCCCAAATAAAGATCGGGATCGAGCGGCAGCGGATATTCCGGTTTAATGAGATGCAGCTTAATCGGCTTGTCGTGCCCATACACCCGCTCTCCTTTTGCAATCCGGGCATTGATTTCATTAATTTGGATAAACTCTTCATGCAAGGCCCCGTTCGCGCTGACCTCAAGCATGTTCACATAGAGCCCCAGAAAGCCTCCCTTATAAACATCGGTGTTACCGAGCACCCAAACCACCCACAATTCCTCTGCACCACGTCTTACCGCCTCCATCAGATTGGCATCCCGCATAAATGCAGAGTCGTGATAGAGGTCCGTTCCAATTTTCACGGGCGGCAAAACCCCGGGCAAGGTCATGCCCGCAACCAGGTAATCAATACTGATCTGCTCGTGCGGGATCACTTCATTTATTTTTCGTGTGTAATTGCAAACGTTAAAGGTACCCGAAATCCCTCCGGCCGCACGAACACGCGCGATATCGATCCCCAAGTGCGGAAAAACCTTGTGAATGATATTGTCCGCATCGCCCATTGCCTGAATATCCGTCAGTTTCAGATATTTATCCAGGGGCATCAAAGAAACAAAATCCTGAGGATTCAAGGTTCTCCAGCGCTCGCACATCTCCTCCGGCTGCTGACCTGAAAAGAGCATGGCATGGTTCATCGCGCCACCCGAAGTGCCGTCCACATGAGAAAAAGTCAATCCGGCTTCAAAGAGGGCGCGAATGGCCCCCGCCTGATATGATAAACGCATGCCGCCACCCGCCAGGATCAGAGAGCGTTTCGGGCCTTTGTCAGAGGCAGGGGTCGCGCCATAAGGCGTATGTTTTGTCGTCACTGATGACCTCCAGAAAATTTAATCGTGGTAGAAAACAGACACATCTAACCGCTCTGAAATTAATCGATGGGTTTGGGCGGGGCCAGCCACTCCTGGCTTTGATCCAAATCAACGACGCTTTCGAGTCCCTCCGGGGTTTCTCGCGGAACCTCGGGATAATCCAGAAACCAGCTTTCAAAATGATCGTCCAAAAGGCCGGTTGTTTCCGGAAAAAACCCGCTGAAGATCGGGTTTTCGCTGATATCCAGATCTTTCAAGGGCTTAATCCGGGGATGATCGCCAAGGGTGAGCTTGGCCGATCCCTTTTTAAAGAGGCAAAAACCCGCTTTTCCTTTAAAATACACATAGGACTTCATCAACATGCCACGAAAAGCACAATAGTTTGCGCCACCCATATTTACGGGGAAGGTCTCTTTTTTCGCGCGCTGGACTTCGATCTTCATCACAAGCTGACCATCCAGGTCATATTGACTACTCGCGGATTTTTCGTTGATGAGAAAATCCAGGTTTGCCTGATGTTTCGGCATCCCCCAAATTCCCTTTCCTCCTTTGACCGAAACAATGGAGCTGACGGGCAAATCAAACACATATTGCCCTGTGCCATAGGGTTTCATAAAAATCAGCGGGAGGAGTCTCGGCGCAGGTTTGCAGCCCTGTGTACAGCCAATGCCAATGCTGAATTCTACATATTTCCCAATCGTGGTCACACGGTAATTAATCACGGTAATCAATAACACCGCTTTGTTCCAGATTCGAAAGGGATGGACTTCCCGGCCCGGCATCAGCTTCCTGGCTTTTTCATAGTCTATTGTATAGGCCGCCATCAGCGCCGGAGATTCTTTGGACCCCACAGGCAGGTCAAAGGGAATGCCATCCACCAACCCGTAACGCCCTTCCTGTCTTTTTAATCGTTTAGGTACTGACATCGTGATTCCTTTCTAAATAATGGCTTGACTTAATGGGGACGGTCCAACTCACGAAGCATGAGGGGAAAGGTATCGCGCACTGCATTTTTCCCCAAAAAAGGATCCAAATGGCCGTAATGGGGGATCACATGCAGTGTGTGATAGTTTTTTCGTAATCCATCAAAATACTTAAAACTGTTGATCTGGCTTTTCGGTAAAAAACAACGGTTGTCTTCTCCTGCAAAAAAGGCAAATCGGGCATCTGTTTTGGGTGGACCCGCAGCAAAATCCGCAGGCAGTTCTTTCTTTCCCTCAACCGAAATCAGGTTGCCCTTGCTGGCAGAACGCGTAATCTGTCGAAAAAAGGGAATTGATACTTCGGCAAATTCATCTTTTAGCCATTCATGCGTTTCCTCATTCAAGTTTTCATGAGACCACAGAGCGGGAGAACCGGAACCATAGGTAAAACTCACCTGTTTGCAAACGGAGTTGTCGCACTCGTGATGCGTCAGTTCCACCACGGTTGAAATTAATTTCGCAATGGGCGATTTTGCGGATATCCCCCATTGCGGATTTAAATAAGGTGTAAATTTTTCGGTTGGAGGGATGAAGACATTGAGCTTGAATCTGGACCAAAGGGGCAGCACCGGATGCAAGGAGACCGCATTGCTCACGATCGTCTTCACCTGGGGGATCAAGCCGGCAATCGCGGACATCGTAAAACTGGTAGAACCCTGACAATGGATCACGGCCTTGATTTCATCGCAGCCGGTTTCCTTCACGACCGTTTTAACCGCTTCGGGATGATCATATAATGCGGCCTGATCCAGCGTCCATTGTGTCGGCGGCAAATCGATGCTCGCTCTCCAGTTTTCCATCCAAACGTCATACCCATGCTCAAGCAAATAATCCACAAAAGTCGTTTCAGTCGGTGGCATAAACAGGTTTGCACGCACCCCCGCACCATGAACGAGTAACACAGGTCCTTTTGTCGGGGCCTTCTCCCCCTGCACATGAATCACATTACACATCATGCCGTCTCCCGCCTTAAAAGGCACGACGTGCTGTTTTAATACGCCCACTTGTATACTCCCCTATTTCACTTGCGACGATTACGATTTTAGCCGAAGGCTTTTCAGTTTTATTGCGTCCCCGGATTTTGCGAGCAAGGGCGCGACAAAAGCATCGTACAAACCTCCCGTAAAAAAACGAACAAAACGCGACTTCGCATCAAGGCGCTGTTTCAAACCCGTACTGTTCAGCACTTTCACTGTGGTCAATTGTTTGATAAAATCCGTAGGTAAAATCCTTAAAATACCCTTACCCACCACCGGATCACTCGCACTTTCCCCCTTGTGGACCGTGATGTACAGTGTTGTTGTATCTTCCCATACATCGAAACCGGGGTCATCCTTGATTTCCTTAAACCCATCAAAATAATAGGTGTTCCCATCTTCAGCATGAAGCTTCATCCGATAGCGCATCTGATAGGCATCCGGTTGCGTCGGATCTTTCGTGAAAAGATTAAAGAGACCTTCCGAGGCCGTAAGCGGCGCCTCCGAAAGTGCCGGGGCCACTACGCTGCCGACAATATTTCCCTGGTGTTGTTCATCATTAATGGTCTGATCCAGGTCATCACAAATAATGGTGAGGGTAAATTCGAAGGGTGAACCCGAAGATTTCCCTGAAGCGGCGGCCTGCTTGAAATCAGCCTTCTCTTCTGTCGAAAAATATCCGCGCATGGTTTCTGTAAATTGAATACCCAGGGTCTTTTGAACCGAGGCGACATTGGATTTTGAGGGCAAATCATAATTAATCTCCCAGCCCTGACCCTTCGCCAGAAGCGCACAGGTCCGTTCGGCCACCGCCGAAATCGTCAAGAGCGGATTAATCCCAACCGAGCGTGGCAGCACTGCGCCATCACAGACATACAAACCGTCATAAACAGCAGTACCCTGGGCCGAAGAGAAGACCTGTCCTTTGTGGTTGACCGCGCCGGATTCCGCATTTTCACCCATGCAACAACCCCCCAAAGGATGTACCGTTGTGAGGCTGTTTTTTGTAAGTTTGCTCCACAACGGATTTTTAACATAGGTCCCGCCGCCCGCTTCAGTAGCTTCTTTCAAACGCTGGTTCGCCACTTCAAAAATGGGTTGTTTTCCGACGCCTGGCCAATCAATTCGAAGCCGGTCGTCCTTTAAATGCATGCGTCCATTGGAGTCATCATGCGCCATAATCAGGTAGGTTTGTGTATTGTGAACTGCGCCGTGGTAAGCTCCACGTAACAGACTCTCCAATTCCCGGACATTTTCCTGAACAGAATCCACAAAACCCTCGTCTGTATCTTTTCCAACCAGCTTGGACGCCGTTGAAAAGGCCAGAGGCAAGACCCCCGACAAGGCGCCGGGAAGCGACCCTTCTTCTATCACCAGACCATCGTCGAGATTGTCCTGATGCCGCATGTCAATAATGCCGGTAATGCAGGGGCCGACCGGGCTCATCTTTTCAGGGTCTTTATCTCCAAAACCGATGGCGTTGATTTCTGAATCATTGTTGTAACCAAAACCCAGGACATCGGCATTTCCGCTGAAATGCGCACCCACCTGATCAGAAAGCGCAAGGCCTGCGGCCTTCGAGCGCAACAGAATTTCGGTGGATCCCAGGGAACCTGCGCCGAGCATCACCGTATCCGCCGAAACAAAAAGCGTCGGCGCGTCAAACTTTTCACGGCCTGAATTTAAAATTTGATAATGCACCAGCCATCGTCCGTTTTGGCGCTCCAAACGGCGAACGGCCACTTGGGTAAAAATCTCGGCACCGTGATTTTTGGCATCCGGCAAATAATTCATGAGCGTCGTGTTTTTCGCACTAACATTGCAGCCAGAGACACAATCGCCGCAATAATTACACGCCTCCTGATGCACCCCGACGTGATTCGTCTTTGTTTCAAAGTTGACGTTGATTGGAAGCCGGTAAGTCTTTTGATTCATGCAGGCTGCGGATTTTTCAATCGCGGCAAGCTTTGGCAAACGCGGTGCCGTCATCGGATAAGGGTTCGGTTTCAACATCGCCTCTGCGTGTTGGTAGCCTTCCTCCACCAAAGTGCTTAAATCGTCTCGAAAAGCCTTTGGCCAGCGCGGGTCGTCAAATACGCGGTCTTCTGCCCGAACAGCGACATTCGCGTTAATCAGAGATGTCCCGCCGAGGCCAGAACCAATCACCACATTAATATCGTCATTCACTCTAAGATCAAACAAATCGGTCTCGGAACCCAAATGCCCTTTTGGCGTATCGATCTGAAATTCATGCAAGGCCTCAGATTGTGTATCCGGATATTCTCCGGGCAGAAGTTCTTTGCCGCGCTCCAGGACACAAACCTGCTGTCCCGCGCGGGCCATACGCGAAGCGGCAATCCCGCCACCATAGCCGGAACCAATGACAACAACAGCGTAGTGATCTTTCATGTCCTTCGTTTCTGACGCAAGACGATTCATGATTCATTCCTCCGTAACGTAGAAGTCTTTAAAATAACAATTGATTTTTCTTTCAAAATTGAGGCCCCTGTTTGCTGGTTTAAGCCGTCCGCCACAGTATAATCAAGCGCAGATCATTAAGGGGAAAATACCGGAGGAAGTGTAGCAGAATGAATTGATTTTCTCTATACCGAAATAAACGATTATTGTCACCGATTTAGAATTTCAATCTTTTTTACAATAAAGATCAATTTCTGCAACATTGAGCGCCTGACTTATTGTAAAATGCCTCCTTTATCCACCCAGCAGGATGGCAAAATAAATTATGCACGCAACAACCCCCCTCATGAAACAATTCCTGGCGATTAAGGAAGACCATCCGGATACCGTTCTTTTTTTTCGGGTCGGGGATTTTTATGAGATGTTTTATGACGACGCCATCAAGGCTTCAAAAATTTTACAAATCACGCTCACCTCTCGCGACAAGAACAATAAAAACCCCATCCCGCTTTGCGGGGTACCCTACCACGCGGCCCCGGGCTACATCGCCCGTTTAATCCGTGCGGGAGAGTCTGTCGCGGTCTGTGAACAGGTCGAGGAAGCCAGTGCGGGCAAAGGCATTGTTCGGCGGGAAGTCGTTCGCGTCATTACGCCCGGTACGGTCATCGAGCCCGAACTGCTCTTCGAAAAGGAGAATAATTATTTGGCCGCACTCAGCTGGAAAACAGGCCCTGGTCTGGAAACAGCAAAGCAGGTGGGCCTAGCCTGTATCGATCTTTCCACCGGCGATTTTCAGATGCTGGCTGCGGATGCCCCCTGGTCGCAGGTGGAGGCCGAACTTATCAAAATCGCGCCCAAAGAAATTGTGCTTTCATCGCGAGAGCAAAATAATGATGCCCGTATTCAGCCACTGTCGAAGCAGTGGCCTCTGCGTTTCGCCGCGCCTGCTCTTTTTGAAACAGAAGCCGCTCACGCCGCACTTACCGCACATTTCAAGGTGCAATCTACAGCGGCCTTTGGAGGCGGATTTTTTTCACTGACTGCGGCAGGAGCCTTGATCAGCCATCTTCAAAACACACAAAAACAGTCCCTCGTGAATATCGCCACGCTGCGGCCCATTCCGGCCAGCGGCGTGATGCGGATACATCCGCTCGCGCTAAAACACCTCGACCTCATCCCACTTTATCGTGATCAGAAAGGGGGTACCCTTTTTGATCTGCTCGACCACACGGTCACGCCAATGGGTGGACGGCTTTTAAAAGCGTCTATTCTCCGGCCCCTGCTCGACATTCAAGCCATTCAAACACGCCAAGACGGCGTGACGTTTTTCTATGAACATCTCGCGCTCAGAACAGGGCTCCGAAGCCAACTCAAACAGATTGCCGACCTTGAACGGCTCATCGGCCGCATCAGCCTTAAAGCCGCACAGCCACGTGATTTAATCGCGCTGAAAAATTCCATCTCCCTGCTTCCCGAAATTCAGAACACACTTTCTCACCGTGAGGAAATCACCGAGGAAAGCCTGCATCCAAAAATCATGACCGAGGTACTCAGTGCTTGGGACAACATGAGTTCGGTGTATCAGCTCATTGATGAATCCATCATGCCGGAGCCGCCCTTCACACTCAAAGAAGGCGGCGTGATTCAAACGGGCTACCTGCCGGAACTCGACGAACTGCGCCGCTTTCAAAAAGAAGGCCGGTCGATGCTGACAAAAATCGAACAAGACGAACGCAGCCGCACCGGGATTGATTCACTGAAGGTGCGTTACAATCAGATCCACGGGTACTATATCGAGATCAGTAAAAACCATATTCAAAAGGTGCCCGAAGATTATATCCGAAAACAAACGCTCGCAAACGCCGAGCGTTACATGACCCTGGAGCTAAAAACCCTGGAAGAAAAACTCACCGGGGCAAAAGATGCAATCCTGGCACTTGAAATGCGGGCATTCGAGGAAATTCGTTATGACCTCTCTCAGGAAACAGCCCGTATTCAGCGCATGGCTAAAACCATTGCGCTCATCGATCTTCTTTCCGCTCTGGCAGAAATTGCACATCACAACCACTACTGCCGACCCATCGTAAACGATGATGCGCTGATTCGCATCATCGAAGGACGACACCCCGTTCTGGAGGCCGGAATGTCTGGCGGGAAAGAAGGGTTTGTGCCCAATGACACACACATCCATCCCCCCGACGAACAACTTTTGATTTTAACCGGGCCCAACATGGCCGGAAAATCAACCTATATGCGTCAGATCGCCCTCATCGTGCTGATGGCGCAAATGGGAAGCTATGTTCCCGCACGCAAAGCCACCATTGGCGTGGCCGACCAGATATTCACCCGTGTCGGTGCGCAGGATGCATTAAATGAAGGCATGAGCACCTTCATGGTGGAAATGACGGAAATGTCCCAAATTTTAAGACACGCGACTGAAAAAAGTCTGATTTTGCTGGATGAAATCGGGCGAGGAACCAGCACCTTTGATGGCATGAGCATCGCCTGGGCCATTGCGGAATATGTACATACCACACTGAAAGCCCGCACCCTCTTTGCGACGCATTATCATGAATTGACCGGGCTTTCGATGATTTATCCCGGCATCCGAAACTATCATATTCTCGTTCGGGAGTGGGGAGAAGAAATCGTTTTTTTAAGAAAAATGGTGGAAGGCGGGTCTGATAAAAGTTACGGCATACAAGTCGGCCGCCTTGCGGGACTACCGGTGGAAATCATCAAAAGGGCCAAAGCCGTTTTAAAAACACTCGATCAAAAAACACTCGGCACGCCGCTTTATACTCATTTTTCACCAGACTCCTCATCCTATGCCGCTGAGCAACCGGGACTCTTTTCGGAACCAACACTCCCAGCGGAACGACAGGAGCCCGAAATCCAGTTTCTGGAACACCCTGTACTGGATGTCTTGAAAAAGATTGATCCGATGCATTTAAGCCCCATGCAGGCACTTCAGGCTCTTGCCGACCTCAAAACAATATTAGAAAAAGAGGCCCTAAAACAGGATCAGGACAAGCTCTGATTGACATTTTTTCCTAAAATCGATTAACCTGCACTTCATAGTATCAGGAAAGGGTTTGGAGAAATGCGGCAGATGGATCAAAAACAGATTGCGGCAATCTATCATCAGGAAACGAAGTACTACGAAACAAAGATGGCAGAGCAGCAAAAACCTTTAAAATGGGACGCACAGCCTGCACCATTTAAGTCCTATCACACAGAAAAAAAGATCGATCTAGCGCCTTATCTTCCTCTGAGAACCAATCCCTTTACTGGAAAACCCATCGAACCTGTTCCGGAAGAAAACGGCTACCCTTTCACGCTCGGCTCACTTTCCCGCTTGCTTTATTTCACCAACGGCGTCACGGGCATCTTACAATACCCCAACGGCGAAAGCCTCGCGATGCGGGCCGCGCCCACAGCCGGTGGACTTTATCCGGTAGAACTCTATGTGGCCGTACGCAATAATTCAGTCCTTGAAGACGGCATTTACAACTTTCAGGCAAACGACCATTCGCTCGTCCTCGTATGGGAAGGGGATTTTTGGACCGAATTGGGAAAATACTGTTTTGATCATGAGGCCATTGAGCCTGCAAACCTGCTTCTTATTTCTACTGCTGTGTTTCAGCGAAGTGCCTGGCGCTACCACGAAAGGGCCTATCGCCGTATTCTGCTCGATGCGGGGCATGTGCTCGGAAACCTCGTCGCCTATGCTCCCGAAGAAGGTTTTTTTTCTTATCCCATCGGTGAGTTTGTGGATCATTTGCTAAACCGCCTGCTTTTTCTTGAAGAAGACCTCGAGGCGATCTTATCCGTTGTCGCACTGCCGCAAAATCCGGTTCATATCGATCCCTCACAAAAAAAGATACCGCAACACCAATCGGCCAAAACAGAAGAAAATAGTGCAATGGATCCCCTGCTGCTACAACTTCATAAAGGGTCTTCAATCCAGGATTTAAACACCGAAGCGCCAGAACAGAACCCAACACCCGATTCGGAAGAAACTTTAGAGCAAAAATACCACCTAAAAGAAACCACCCTGCTCACGGGTGAACCCATTGATTGGGCGGGTGGCGTTGGTCAAACCATCCTACTTCGCAGATCAACGCGGGCCTTCACGGGAGAGTCCTTTTCAAGAGAAGAGCTGGCCGCCTTACTGGAATACAGTTATGTCGCTACTTCGCGCTCGCCACTTTTTGCACCCTCATACCTTGAAACCTACATTCTTGTCCAACATATCGATGGTTTGGAAAAAGGCGTCTATTATTATGCCCCCTTGAACAGGGAATTGCGGCTTATCTACGCGGGTGACTTCGAGACCCAAAGCTGGCATTTTTGTCTTGGGCAGGAACTTGCCAGAGATGCCGCAGCGCTTGTCATTCATACTGCGCACCTTGAAAATGCCATGACACAATATGGAAACCGCGCCTATCGTTATCTGCACATAGACGCAGGACACATCGGCGAACGCATCAACCTTGCTGCGATCAAGCTGGGATTGGGTGTCAGCGGCATCGGTGGATTTTACGACGATGAAGTCAATGCCCTTCTCGGTCTTCCCCTTGAGCAAATCATTGTCTACATCACAACATTGGGGCAGCCGCATGGATTGCGCCGCTCATAATGACTCATTGCACGAGTCGATACACATCAATAAGGAGAACCTCATTACATGGCTGATGTCACCTGTATCCGCTGCGGGCAAACGCGGGAAGAAATCGAAGGCACACCCTATGGCGGGAAAATAGGACAAACATTAAAAGAAAAAGTCTGTAACGTGTGCTGGAAAGAATGGTATGAGCAATCGATCAAGATTATCAACGAATACCGGGTCACCCTTCGAGATCAAAAAGGGCGTGATTTTTTGGCCACCCAGATGAAAATCTTTTTCAAACTGGAAGCGCCGAGCGGCGAGACCGCTGTCCAGATTGAAGACACACCACCGGCAAAATAGCATTCAGTGAAATCAAAGCTCCCCCGGGGCCATCAAAAAAAACAGCAATACGCCGAAGAGATTCTCAAACGTCTTGAAAAAGCCATTCCAGTGGCAGACACCGCCCTGGATTATCAAACGCCTTTTCAACTATTAATCGCCACCATTCTTTCGGCGCAGTGTACCGATGTCCGTGTCAATCAAGTCACCCCAAAGCTCTTTAAAGCCTTTCCGGGACCAAAAGACATCGTCAATGGCGATCCAGAACACCTCATTTCACTCATTCGCTCGACGGGATTTTTCAACAACAAAGCCAAGAATATCATCGCCGCCTCCAAACAACTGATTGAAACACATAGTGGAGAAGTGCCGGAGCATTTAGAGGCTTTGGTCGCGCTGCCCGGTGTCGGACGAAAAACGGCCAATGTGGTCCTTGGCACAGCCTTCGGACACCAAACCATCGTCGTCGATACTCACGTACGGCGGGTTTCAAATCGCCTCGGTTTGTCGAAATCCTCCGATCCCGTGCACATCGAAACAGATTTAAGCCGCTTGTTTCCCAAAGAAAAATGGACGACCGGCGCCCACCGCCTGCTCCTGCACGGCCGCACCGTTTGCAAAGCCCGAAAACCCCTGTGTGATCAATGCGTGCTGGCGGATGTATGTCCGTCTGCGGCCTAAAAATACCTTCAAATTAAGAGAGAGCGTTCCTCGGCATTTCACAGGAACTTCATAGAGAACGACCTTGTCATCCCGCAGACTTTTTATATTGTCTTCTCTTCACAGGAGGACGAACCCGTCCTTCTGTGAGTTTGAAATCGATCTGCCAGTTTTCGGTATCCACTGCGGCGACAAGCACTTCAATCGCCTGTCCGAGGCGGTAGGCGCGGCGGTGTGTTCGGCCGATGAGGGCGTGGCGTTTTTCGTCAAAAATATAATAATCATCGTGCAGGCTGCTCATGCGGACCAAGCCCTCGACAAAGTACTCATCCAGCTGAACAAAAAACCCATAGGCCGTCACGCCGGTCACGATGCCGGTGTACTTTTCACCGACTTTGTCCGTCATGAATTTGACCTGTCTTCGTTTGATCACTTCCCGCTCGGCATCCACCGCCAGTCGTTCCTGTTTTGAACAATGCAGGGCGATTTCAGGCAGTTTGTGTGCCCATCGGGCTTTTTCCTTTTCCCCCATTTTTTTGTTCATCACCTTTTTTAAAAGCCGGTGAACGATTAAATCAGGGTAACGCCGGATGGGCGAGGTAAAATGTGTATACGCTTCTGAAGCCAATCCAAAATGGCCATGGGTTTCAAAGGCATACCGCGCCTGCTGCATAGACCGGAGGACCATTTTGTGCATCAAGTGTTCTTCCGGACGACCCTGAACGGTCTTTAAAATTTCAGAGAAGACCTTGGGGTTAACCTTTTCCCCCAGTCGGGCTTTCAGGCCAAACTGCCGGAGCAAGTCATTCAAAGATTCGATGCGTTCTTTTGGCGGCTGATCGTGAATCCGATAAATAAAGGGGATTTCGCGCCGCGCCATTTCTGTCGCGATGGTTTCATTGGCGGCCAGCATGAATTCTTCAATGATTTTATGCGCGATATTGCGCTGCTCCCGAAGAATGTTGACGGTTTCCCCGCCTGCGTCCAAAATAATTTCAGCTTCGGGCAGGTCAAAGTCAATACTGCCTTTTTCCAGGCGGTGTGTCCGGAGCTTGACGGCCAACTCGTGCATGACCTCAAATTGGGGCAGGAGCGCGGCATATTCCTCACGAACCGCCGGGTTTTTCACCTCCACGATTTGATGTACGGCGGTATAGGTCATGCGCGCATCACTGCAAATCACACTTTCAAACATGCGGTGTGAAAGCGGATGGCCATCCGCAGAAAAATCCATCTCGGCGGTGAGGGTCAGTCGGTCTTCTTTCGGTTTGAGGCTGCAAATGCCATTCGATAACTTTTCGGGAAACATCGGCACAACCTGATCCGGGAAATAAATGGATGTGCCACGGCGAAAGGCCTCCAGATCCAACGCGCTGCCTTCCGCCACATAATGGGCCACGTCGGCAATGTGCACCCAAAGGCGATAAACCCCGTCTTTCTGCACTTCGATAGAGATAGCATCGTCAAAGTCACGCGCCCGCTCTCCGTCTATCGTCACCGTCGGAAGCGCCCTGAAATCCACACGCCCCTTACACATTTTTTCCGTCACGGATTCGACAATTTCATCGGCTTCCGCGACAACCGCTTCCGGAAAATGGGGAGAGATGCCATAGGCCGCGATCACCGTATCCGTATCGATTTCAGAATCTTCGAGACGGCCCAATATCTTGATGATGCGGCCTTCAGGCACACGGCCTTTTGTAGGATAGGCTAAAATTTCGGCCATAACCACATCCCCGTCTTCCGCCTTGCCGACCTGATCGAGCGGGATACAAATATCGTGAATCATTCGGCGGTCTGAAGGAATCACGTAGGCCAATTCCCGACCCGATTCAAAACGTCCCACAATCTGTTTGTGCGCACGCTCCAGAATACGGATAATGCTGCCCTCGCGTCGGCCTTCGCCCTTGTGCTTCTCGACACGTGCGACGACCCGGTCGCCGTGCATAGCTTCGTGATATTTTCGATCGCCGATGTAAACATCACTGACACGGCTGGCTCCCTCTGTGCCTTCATCCGGAATCACAAAACCATAGCCGTCGCGATGACCTCGATATTGCCCAGTAACAAGATCCATTTTTTGAGGGAGTCCATAGCGCCTCCCGCGAAGTCGGATAATCTCGCCTTCCCGCACCATTCTACGGAGCAGTTTTTTAACCTCGTCCCGATCATCCCGGCCCAGTTTTAAGGAGAGCATCAGCTCTTTAACCAAGAGAGGCCGATCCGCTTTGGAAATTAGCTGAAGTATCTTTTCTTGTTTTGTCATTTTTTTCCCGATGGTGTGTCCCCCGATTATACGGGAGTG
The DNA here is from genome assembly GCA_029261215.1 of Nitrospirota bacterium. Classification (GTDB taxonomy): domain Bacteria; phylum Nitrospirota; class Nitrospiria; order SBBL01; family JAADHI01; genus JAADHI01. Next base: position 35,716 of record JAJDBT010000050.1, read on the forward strand.
CATTCTTTCCGGCAATATGCTAACGTTCGACATCGGAAAATGCCCTTTGGCGCACACCTTTTTTAAAGAAACGGGAGAAACCCACAAGAAAACCATGCGAGAGATTGACTTTATGACGGGCGGAGAAGACTTCCAACACATGCTGGCCGCACATTTCATGCAGACAAACGTCTATTATTTTCTGCAAAATACACCGGGGGATAAACTGGCCACAGCCATTACGATGGGCGGAATGGGCAGCCTTCCAATTGTGAATCACTCCAAAAAACTGGTGGGCATCGTCAGCGAGTTTGACCTGCTAAATGCAATTATGCTGGGAAAAGCCCTTAAGGAAATCACCGCAAAAATGGTGATGACGCCCACACCGATTGTCACCTTCGACTACACCCCTGTGGAAGAAGTCATCCATTTGCTGCAAACGAAACGACTCATCCGGGTGCCCGTCACCAATAAAGAAGGTAAGCTGGTCGGCATTGTGTCACGCAAGGATATTTTGGTGGCTTACCTCAAGGCCAAAGAACTTCCACTGCCCTGGTGGTCATGAAACAAGCAGGAATGCCACTAAGACAAAACCACTTGATTTCGGACGAAAATAACACTACTTTTTATAAAGAAACGCCCCATGCAGACTGAATCACATATAAAAAACGAACTCTCGATTCAATCCCTTTCTTTTTCCAGAAATGGGCACGATACCTTAAAATCGCTTGATTTTACGATTCATGGCGGTGAGATGATCGGGCTCATCGGCCCAAACGGCGCAGGAAAATCCACGCTACTTAAAATCCTGATCAAATTACTAAAACCGAATCAGGGCAATATTGATTTTCAAGGCAGACCTTTTGCTGAATGGACACAAAAAGTCTTGGCGCAGCAACTGGCCTATCTTCCCCAAAATCCGGTCCTCGCGGAAGGATTTTCCGCTTTCGAAGTGGTGCTGATGGGTCGGTACACCCGGCTGGGCCGCTTTGAATGGCGTTCAAAACAGGATGACCGCATCGCCGAAGCCGCGATGAAAAAGACGGAAAGCCTCGACTTTGCCCACCGGCTCTTTACGACACTGTCCGGCGGAGAACAACAACGTGTGCTGCTCGCGCGGGCTTTGGCCCAGGAAGCCACCCTGCTGCTTTTAGATGAACCCACAGCCAGTCTCGACCTTCATCACCAACTCCATTTTTTCAAACTGCTTCAATCCCTCGTTCAATCAGGGCAAACCGTGTTCATGGCCATTCATGATCTGAATCTTGCCGCGCGGTTCTGCGAACGTCTGATTTTGCTTCATCAGGGCAAAATCGTTGCGGACGGTACGCCGCAGATGGTTCTCACCGCTGAACACTTGCTCAAGGTCTATGGCGTTGAGGCGGAGATCTCACACAACGCCACAATCGACCGGCTTTCGGTCCTGCCGCTTTCGATTCAACACCGCATGAAGACAGACAAAAAAAAGGCGGCTCCCAATGCTTGAACTTTATCTCAAGGGCGGCTTGCTCATGCACCCTATTTTGGCCTGTTCTGTTTTAATGCTGACAATTTTAATCGAACGCACCGCCTACTTCTGGCGCATAGGATCAGGCACCATTTTAGAAAAATTCCCTTTGATTGAAAGGTGCTTATTGGAAGGAAATACATCAGAAGCCAAAAAAATTGCAGGAGCACTTTCCGGACCAATCGCTCATATTCTTCAAATTGGCTTAGTTCATCCCGAGGAAAAAGCAGAAATCATTGAAGAAAACATGGCCATCGCCGGGGATGAAATCGCGCGACAGGCCGCAAAGGGCCTCTCGCTCCTGGCGCTTATTCCTTCCATTTCGACCCTGCTGGGTCTTCTTGGCACAGTTATTGGGCTTTCGCTCGCTTTTCAAAAAGTCGCCTTGCTTGAAAACCTTGTTTCACCCGCGCTCCTGGCCTCCGGCATCTGGGTTGCGCTGATTACAACTGTTGCGGGCTTGCTCGTCGCGATCCCCTCACTGATCGCCCATCACTATATTCAAAACAAAGTCTCCCGCCTCACATTTGAAATCGAACACTTCGGCAGTCGTTTATTGCTGTTGCTCAAAAAGCATCAATCGCACACTGAATCTGGCGATGAAAAAAGCCCCTTAAATCCACACTATGAAAACCCGGCTTTTCGCATGACGACCCAACAAGGAAACCCCTGATGCTTCGCCTTAAATCGGCGCGGCCCGCATCGGACGCTTCACCCAGTATTAACCTCACACCCATGCTGGATGCGGTGTTTCTTATTTTGATTTTTTTCCTGCTCACCTCAATCATCGCAGCAAAACCCGTAATTAAACTCGATTTACCTCAGTCCGAAAGCAGCCAGGCGCTCCCCATTAAAAACCAGGTGCAGGTCGTGATTCAAAAAGACGGAACGATTGAAATTGATGAACGGCCAGTGAGTTTAAATGAACTCGAAGGAATGCTTCAGCAAAAAATGGGAGGCAATACAGAAGAGAAATTACTGATCTCTGCGGATAAAGCCGCACCCTTTGGCCAATTCATCAAAGTCCTCGATGTTGTCAAAAGGCTCAACATCGACAATTTAGAAATCCTGACGGCAATGCCAAAAGAGGCACAATGAAATCCCAGGGCATCGCATTATGCATCGCGCTGGCCTTTCATGTTTTTCTATTGACCCTTCCGGGAACAGCAGCACGTAAAAGCCCAATCAAAGCGGGCAGTCCGACGAAGGCGATTTCAGTCCAACTCAACCGTGTTCAGGAAAAGAAACGGCACGTTGTTCTGGAAAAAACGGCGGCTCAAATCCCCATAAAAAGAGAACCAGAAAAACCTCCTCAAAAAAAGATCTCTGTCAAAAAACCCCTCGAAATAAAAAAATCCCCACAAAAAATAGAAACACAGACACCGAAAACAGTGCTAATGAAGCCCATTGAAACACCGTCGATTCTCCCTGAACCGACCGCTAAAGATTTAGTTGTGACTGAGAAAACATTGCCGAAACAGGATCAAGATCAGGAGACACTCAAAACAAGTCCCACCGTTGATCCTGAAGAAACACCTAACGAAGGAGCACTTCTCGAAGAGGATGTGATTCAAATTGAAAAACAATCCAATACCCTGATTAAAGCCCCTATTCCGGCAGAAAACATCCAAATTGAACACATCAAAAACCCAAGCTACCCTATCTCAGCCCGAAGACAACAACGCGAAGGCACAGTCCAATTAAAAATCCAGGTGCTCGAAAATGGCGGGGTCGGAAAGGTCGAACTCTATAAAACATCGGGCTGGGAAGACCTTGATGAAGCAGCCCTCAAAGCCGTCACTGAATGGCATTTTAGGCCGGCAACCCGAAATGGCCGTCCCATCCGGCAAGCCGCCATTTTCCCCATTCACTTCACCCTGCGATAAACACCAACCCGCTTTGATCTGGCCCTTTTTATGATAAACTGCTGCCCATGCGGATTTTCATTATCAATCTCCTCATTGGCCTGCTTGTAGCGACCATCGCGCAAAGTAAAGGGCACTCTTTTAGCAAATGGTTGATCAACGGCGCCATCCTCGGACCATTTGCCCTGCTTTACAGCATTTTCATGCCTCGAAAAAAACAGCGCAGTTCGGGACAAAAGAAACAAATCAACTGCCCGCACTGCAACAAAATGATCGAAGTCGACGCAACACGCTGCCCGTATTGCGAAAAAAAGATTGATATTATTGATGTGTAGGGAAGGGAAACTTCATCATCCCTTGAAGTCTGCTTCGATATGAAATAAACGACACAATCCTTAGGTGAAGAAGCGAACTAAAACTATCTCGTATTGACTTCAATTTAACATCTCTTGATAAAGTGTCGCGTATGTCTGCGCCATCTTCTGAGCAGAAAAGTGTTCAAGAATATGCTGACGCCCGTTTTGAGCAATTTTTTTAGAAAAAGTTTCATCATAGAGCAGACGCTCCCAGCATTGTGTCAAGGTTTTGTGATCCCCGAAATCCGCCAAAAGCCCTGTTTTTTCATGCACAATAAGTTGATCAACGCCAGGAATGTTGTAGGCCGCAACCGGTACACCCATTGCCATCGCCTCCATCATGCAGCGTGGAATGCCTTCTAATGAAGAAGTCATGCAGAATAAATCAATTTCTTTCAAAATCTTCAGCCGATCAGCACGATATCCCAGGAAAGTGATGTTCCTTGAGGAAGGAAGCGATTGTGCATAGGCCTCTAATTCCGCCTTTTGATCGCCTTCTCCAATTAAAAACAGACACGTGTCGGGATGATTTTGATAGAGCAGATCAAACGTTTTAATCAAATCCCTTATGTTTTTTCGTGAAGCCATCTGCCCCACATACGCTATTTTTTTTGCTTTGAGATCCGGGTACAAAAGTGGATTTTGCGTATCTAACTCAATTTCGGCTTCTTTTAAATCTACCCCATTCAGAATCATTCTTATTTTTTTAGGAGGCACTTTTATTTTGAGCATATCGGCCGCCAATGCTTTTGACAAAGGGGAGACCCGGTCAAAATATTTAAGACTATAACAACCCATACGAATAAATAGTTGCAGTTTTTTATCAGATGAGTTTTCAAAGCCGTGCGGGGTACTAATGGATTTAATTCCTGTTTTTTTTGCGGCAATAAGGCCTAAAATATCTGATTTATATCCGTGCGTATGAATGATGTCGATCTTTTCATCCTGAATAAAGCGGCACAGTTGTCCGATAACCTTGACATCAAAACGACCCTTCATTTCAAAACGGTCTGCAGGCAGGTTCAAAGCCTGAAAACGATGAAACAATTCCAGGTTTTGGTCCTGAGATTCCAAAGTAATGGCAAGACGACAGTGGACTTCTTCAGGATTCAGGTTTTTCGCCAAGGCCAAAATCCACATTTCTGCGCCGTAAAATCCGGTGGGACAGATAAACTGCAGTACATTCATATGTTTCCGCGATTCCAATAACGGATCATCGAGACATTACGGAGGCGATACCCGAGACGGCAGGCCAATGCTTCATGCTGAAGAATTGCTCACCAGAATCAAATAAACCCTGGTCTGTCCGATTCCTTAGATCCGCTCATCATCATTTTCTTTTTTTAAGCACTCTTGCCGGGTTTCCTGCAACAATTGAAAAATCTTCAACAGGTTTTGTCACGACAGCACCCGCGCCCACGATACACTTTTTTCCGACACTGGCCATAATCACGGCGCAATTTCCAATCCAGACATCCTCTCCAATCACGACTTTCTCAAACACACCAACTTGTTCTTGAATAGGTCTTTCCAGGTCGCTGAAATCATGCTGGTTTTTACCGCTCAGAATATGGACGTTGCTTCCAATCGTGCAGTGATTTTCGATCTTGCAACTTCCGATATTGCAGTTTGGCCCGATGTAAACATTCCGCCCAATTTCTGTATCCGACTGGGAAAAAATAGTTCCAAACAAAATAGCACATTCCCGATCACACCGCGTCATCGTCCACTGGTAAAAACTTTTTCTCAAAAAGTTTCCCACCACACCCGGAATCAGGCTCAATAACTGAGAAATCGACCAGAAAACCTGATCCTTCCGATCCAATAAACAAGCCAGATAAAAAAATAACAATAGCGGCAGGTCAAGCATGAAACAAACGACATCTGCGACAATTTTAATTGTGGTCTTAATTTTAACGCCTCATCCTAATTATATTTTACCCGCGCCATCATTCAAGGCGTAAAATCATCTACACTGGGTTTAACCCGTTCTACCTGAGGTGCGATCCTGACATAACCCTGGTCTGGTCGTTCCAAGCCATCCCACTCTGGTGTTTTCCATTCGACAAGGGAACGCCTGTATGCAGGCTTCATATGAGAAATAAATTCCCCAACCTGATATCGGAACGCCCACAATTTTATCGTATCACTTTCCCTAAAACTTGTCGTCCCTGCATCCCCTTCATAAGACTGAAGTGAGCGCTCTTGCAAATCAATCTGTTGCCTTAGCCATTCGGAAACAATGTATCTTGGTTTTTTTGTCTCTGTCGTGAGCAGCGTCAAGTATTCCAGCATTTGCTGCCCGATAGTAAATGACTTTAACCGGACCGATGCCATGGGGCCATCGGAATGAGGATAAAAGAGAGATGTCTGCTCTGCCGTCCGCCAAGCCGCTTCACTGCCAATACTTTGCCAGGGCAGGATGGCAACGGCGCCCTTTGACCAGGCAGAAAGCGACCAAAGTACAGGCTGGGTATTGGGCATTTCGATCTTGTTGGCCGTTCCGTATTCCGCAAAATAGGATTTTCCAGACAAGATTTCTTCATCCCGTTTTTGCCGCACTTTTTGAATCGTATTTTGTCCAATATAGGTCATATCCATCAAGCCCCACAGCATGTTGCGCGAAAATTGTCTTTGAGAAATATCACCGCGATACCACATGTGCGCATCGCCCATAACCGGATCAACAGCCGAGTGCCACAAAAGGCCATACCATCGCAAGGCCCAAAAATCCTGTGTATGCACAGGCTCGTCCAGTATCCACGGAGCAGAACTTTGAGCGTTCTTTTCTCGATAATAAACCTTGTTATTCAGGTAAAACTGAAAGAGCGTATCATGCCATCCCATGCCATCAACATGTTTGGCAAAAGCAGCAAAGGCCTCCTTCATTTGCGATTGATATTCAGCCGTGAAGGCTTCATCAGCCCAATAGGAAGGCTGGTAGTGCTCAAAAATATTGACTGGCCAATTCTCATTAAATGGCAAATAAAAAACGTCAACCGGCTCACCACTTCTAGGTAAGTCTTTAAAGGCTGATCCGTCCAGCAAAGGCCCTATTTTTTGATCCCACTCAGCCCATTCAAAATAACTTCCACGGTGTTCTGGCGCAAACTCAGGCACACCATTCCATCCATAGGGTAAGCGGTTAATCACCGTTCGATGCGCATGCGCCAGACGGTAATAATCATAACTGTCGTAAGGCGAGACCGTGTTGTAGGCATTCATTTCAGGAATAAAGGAAAGTTTGTTCGGGAGCGTAAAATCCCATACGGTGAGATCAATATCAATCACAAGCCGTTCCAACCCGTTCGAAAGCAACAAGCGACCTTGTTTCTTGCCTGGAGGTTCATCATGCGGAATATAAAGTTCCAGGACCAGCGAATGATTTTTTTGATCCGGAATACGAATAAGGCCTGCCTTTGAAGGGATTGAAACCCTCGTGTCCAGAGGAAGAAGAGGGTCTGGCAAAGTCGTTATTTTTTCCCCATTTTGGTCAATCACATCGACGTAGGCAAATTCAAAGATCTTCGGTCTAAGCCGGGGGGACTGTTCAAAATCGTATGTAACCGTCATTTCACTCGCAAGCCCCTCAAGGCTAAGCTGAAAAAAAACGGTTTCATTCCTCGCAGACTGCAGACGAACCCTTTTTTCTTCTGCGGAAAAAAGATGGTTTCCGTTTTTATACCCTTCCACCCGCTCAGGAATCATTCCGCCTTGAACAGGGTCAATTTTATCCAGAAGATCAACAACAGAAACCCTTACGCCACCTACGGTAAGTCCCACTTTTTTTGAAGGAAAAGGTCGGACCTCAGGTCGAGGAAGACGCAGGGGTTCTACTCCGGACGAAACTCGTACTGGCAGAATCAATGCCGTTCCTGTATTCCCGGCACTATCCACAGGACGAATACTCAAGACAATCACCTCTCCTGCTTTTAAATTGAGATCCTGAATGTGCATCCGGACAGGCTCAGCGGCCCTAGCCGCCATTGGGATCAGATACCGCGGCATTGATTTTTCATTATGGTCTCTCACATAACTCACCTCAAATCCAAGCGTTTTCCCGCCGCCGGTATCAAGAGGCGTCTTCCAGCTCACGAGCGCTTCTCCAGCCGGGAATCCTTCAGTTTCGATTTCCATTAACTCTATCGCCTGAGGGGGAACTGTATCTACTCCTTCCGTCCATATTTCTAACCATGGTCTTCCGCGTCTTGCTTCTCGACTATAAAAAAATCGGTTTGGGAAGAGCGTGTATTCAAAGTGCTTTTGGACGATTGACCAGGTACTTCCAACGTCATCATACAATGCAAACCCATGACTCAAGCCCGCTACCTTTGCCGCGACCACATCCGGAGAAACAGCACAGCTTTGCCATCCCTGAGCATCTGGTGCACCACATTCAGAAAATTGCCAGATGGTCTGCCCTAAACCGAATGCGACATCCACGAAGGTACTCCCTGGGTAAGACCAATCCTGTTCTTGAACCCTGGCCTGCATAAAAGAGCTACTTCCTCTCTGCAGCCGATATTGCCTTGAAGTCCCCTCTATCCAAGGACTCGCGATGCTGGACACACTCAAACGTGCAATCGGAGCCTTGCTCGGAGATGCAGAACGTAGGTACAATAACGCTCCTGTCACAATTTTCCCCTTAAGAGACGACAAATCTGCATCGATCAGCGCAAATTCCTGCAGGCTCTTTACCTTCAATTCCTTGGCACTGCCATTACTCCCATAGGCTTCATCAGGAACAGCAGAAATCCATGTGTCCCGTGTGACTGGATAACTTTTTTTTGTTCCCAGAGGCGGCCAAGAAGTTCTAGTTGGGGGCAACAGAGCGGTGTCTTGATCCGATTTTGCCAAGAGGGTTCCTCTACCCCATACCATAAATAAGAGATAAGGAACAAGAAATAACAGGAAGGATCTATTCAAACGATTCAAAATAAACTTCCAATAGATATCTCCGCAATCGCTTATCTTCGTTAAAAATAAGAGAGTGTCGGTTACCTACAGCTGAAACAAAAAAAGAGGAGTGATCAATTTTTATTTATGGGTCAAGAAGATGATCCTTCTGCGCTGAAAAAATTTTCTTTTATTTCGAGATACTTATTTTTAAGAGCTTCTTTTTCGCCTTTCGTCAGCCATCCGCAAAAAAGAAGAAATAGTGCAAACAACGAGATCATCAAAAACCCTTTAAGAATTTCTAAATAGATACTTTGAAAAGAAAACAATGAAGAAAGCACAAAAAAACCGATGGCACCAAAAAGCAACACAGCAAGACGTTTGAATTCATACTGAATATTCAGAACCCTTCTAAAACTAAAATAACTTGTTCCTGCAAAAACGACATACGTGAGAATCGTCATCCAGGCGGCCGCCATGTAACCATATCTCGGAAGTAGAAAGATATTTCCAGCAATGTTAACCAAGGCGGCGGGAATATGAATCATGCAAATAAGCCACGTTTTGTTTTTTATGTATGCGCCGCCGGTAAAAAAAGTACTGATCCCATGAAAACAAAGACCCACTGCGACAAAAGGAATGACTTCGTGTGCTATGAAAAACTTTTCATCCGCCAAAATACTCACGATGCTCTGTGAGAACACGCTCAATGAGAACATGGCAAAAATATAAATCCCCATAAAATACGTTGTCACACGGGTATATTCGTAAGCCCCATCCGGACGATTCGCAATTTCGTACAAGGTGGCCCCCAACCAAATAAAACTGAACGACTGAAGTATCACTGCATTCAACATCCAGGGAAATTTATATCCCAGACTGTAGATACCAACATCCGACAACAAACCGTAGTATCGAATCAAAAATCGGTCGGCATTGTGCAAAACGGCACCAATCAGTTCTGCGCCAATCAACGGCGCGCCAAACAGCAGCATACGTTTCATCATCGGAAGCTCAATCCTAATCCCATTGAGAATTGAGCTATGAGTCACAATTATGATTGCAATCACGCCATTGGACAAGAGCGCCCCATACAACATGCCCAGTACCCCCAGCTCAAGCTGAACGATAAAATACAGATTAGCGCTGATATTCAGCATTAGCTTTACAAGGCTATAACCTACGTATACCGTGGAGCGTTTCGCAGCCATAAAACCGCTTGTTACAACCATGATGATCAATTCAAAAAATAAAACGAAAAGCATCAGGTTAACAAAATTGGCGTATTCGGTTTTACCCAGGATGAATCTAGCAATCCCTTCATTCAAAAATAACCCAGTCAAGCATCCAATGCTTCCAACTATCAAGATATACCCTGTGCCTGTCGAAACTACGATTTTTTTGTGGGAGGGAAGTGAATTCTCACTAAAAAACTTGGGTATGGCAATTTGGAGTCCTGATAATGCGACAAGCATCATCATTTGGCGGGTATAATCAAGGATTTCTAAAATACCGTAGTCTTCTTTTGAGAGAAACCGGGTGTAAATAGGCATGAGTAAAATACCTGCCGCACTGCTTGCTATCCAGGTAATCGAATAAATAATTGAATGGAGGGATAAATCTTTGATTGTTTTTTTTAACAAAAGAAGCAACCCTTAGAGTGTATTGGTTCAAAAGCCCTCGAATTCATTCGGAGACATCATCCCAAAAAGAAACACCCACTCTCCTGAGAATATGGTACTAGCAGTATCACAATTAACTCTACACCATCCACCCAAATTGTCCAGAACAACATTTATCCAATTTTTTAATTATTTCTCCGAGAAGACAGAACGCCTTTCCAAGTAAACTCTGGATTCAACAAATTCCATTCTTTCAAAATCTGTTCAGATTTTGGGCTTATCAGTCTCCCTAAAAGCATTGGGCACAAAGGTTCTGGTTATAGCGATAAGGATTTGCCAGTGCGACGAAGTAATTTATCGTATTTATCTTTTTTTATTTTACCACTAGACCTCCGGGCGGAGTAGGCGGGGCCGGGTCGAGAGGAAGCCCTCCCATAACGCTAAACACATGAATCAGGGGGCGCGCATTATCTGGCGATGAATCAGGAAATCCCCGTTCACCATCTCTTTGTGAAATGAACAATCTTTTCGTTGTTGAATCATATGCAGCACCTAAAACACCTGCAATACCATGAGGACCTATCTCAAGTGGCCAGACTGCGTAAGGTCGTATGTCCCAAGGATTTTTCTGGCCGGTCTTCACCGAGATCATATCATTGACATCATACGCCCATACCCATGTCTTATAGGGATAAGCATGGCCCCCCTTAACTGATTCTCCTTCCGGGTTATAGCAATAAATGGATCCGTCTCCCTTTTCTTTTCCAGCAAGACTGGGATCACTCGTTGCCGTTCCATAACAAGACACCCCGGTTCCCTGTCTCCCGATATACAAAACACTGCGGCTTCCAGGAGGAAAGATAACCCCTCTAATTTCAGTCGTCATATTAAAATACAAATTTACGGTTTCATCACCTTCCCATGTACCCAATGTAGGATGAGTAATATCATAATATAGAACCGGTGTGGCGGGAACAGGACTTTTCACGCCGAGATCATCTGGGTTAAAAACAACTCCTGCTGGCCCAAGAGAAGTTCTACCGATAATGGAAAGACAGCAATTTCCTGTAAGCGCAGTCCCACCCAAGGCGGCTTGCCATTCGGGCGGAATCTGAGTCATAGGACCCGATACAAAACCCTGCCCGATTGTACCGACTTTATACATGCCTCGAAAATCTCCCGTTTGTGACAAGTTCAGCCCTGAAGTAAAATGTGAAAGCACGGCCACATTACCAGCGTCATAATATCCATAGGAAGTTCCGATCAGCTTATTCCCATAAACCATCAGACCACCCATGTATACCCCCGTATCACTGGGATATACTGCGCCTCCGGCAGCAATATCGGATAAATGACCTTCCGTAATGTCAGATAAATTCTGTAGGACACTCGCCATATTCAAATCACTCAGGTTAATACCCTTGACAGGTTGGGGGATGCTAATTTCTGCGGTCTTCTGTTCATAAATGTGATTATTGATGAACAAGGAGTTATTTGCGGGGTTGTAGGCCAAGCCGGTACGTGCGTATGCAAAACCAGCGCCTCCAGATATCGTGTCTGGTACACGGAATGCGCCCATATAAACTAAATTAGAGGACTGCAAGAGTTCAGCAGCAGATGTGATTCCCCCTGAGAATAAAATCGCCAGCCCAATAAGCCAGACCATAATGAGTGGACTTGATTTAAATGAATAGTACCTTGTATTGGTTATCAATTCAGCCTCCATAGAATATATAAAATATAAAAACGGTCGAATCCAGTTAACATTTAGAGCGAAACGAGTTAATCAGGACATACTATAGATGTTCAGACAAGGACTACTACAGATCTCTACTTCTCTTTGTATAGACATTAAAGTGCTTCGTCAGTAAAAAATAACTGTCCTTATTTAGAATCATGACAACCCATTCGAAACAGTAGATGATCATATATCATGTTTTTAATCATTGCTCCCATATCAGTTTCCAGGGAAGATTGCATCAGATGATCCATCTGGCACATAATAATAAGATGTCTATACGCTGTCCATCTTTTTATTTTCATTCTACCGAAAGTCCTCTGGGGGCACTAGGTTCCGATATATCCGATACTGAAACCTCATCCGCGCCAATATCAGGTGAAGCCCCTGTGGGACGGCTTTCCCCGTCATAATCCCTAGTAATTTCAGTGCGGGGAAGCGCCTGATCAATCGCCGCAGCAACAGCCGGGAGAAGATGTAGATCCCCCAACGCAGGGTTTAAAAACCATGAATTTTGAGCGTTAATCAAGTTATTGAACACCTCAGCACTGGCACCATCCCTGCCTTGAATAGCAGCATCAGTCAAATTATTCACAATCTCTACATTGATGGTATTGTTAAAGCGATATTCAATGGCATTCTGAAAAGTGCCACTCATGATCAAAGTGTTATTTAATACCTTTGTCCCTGGTGAACTTGTCACAAAAATAGCCACATCTCCGCTTTCTGACGCGCTCCTATAAAAGAAATTGTTCCGAATAATCCCGTTCTGGTGATCATGTATCTTGCTATCGAGGCCATAAGCGATACCACGCTCACAGTTAAGAAATAGATTTCCCTCACTGACACTATCCTGACTACGGTTCCACATTAAGATCGCAGGCCCGGCAGCTTGCCCTATCGGGCCACGAATGTTCTTGAATAAATTGTTACGAATAATCCAGCCTTTTCCGGTGTGAACGTCAACCCCGTTCGTATACCAGTCAGGGGCAATCGTCGTATATTCCATTGCAGAACATTCGACAATACCATTATCAACACCTCCACCAGAGCCATCTGGATTGGCTTTAATAAACTGATCCCCAACATCAACCATGCGCACATTACGAATAGTCGGGGCCTCAGTTCCGGCATTCAAAATAAAAGCATGTTCACTAATATCCGTAAGGGTAAAATCGGAAAAAGTAATATTCTCCGCAGCTCTAAGCCAAAACCCAAAAGACATGCTCGGATCATTCATCCCCGGCCCCGCCAATACAACATCATCACGATTTCCGGTCACGCCACGAATCACGACTCCGGTCACGCCATCAAGATTGAGAGATCGGGTAAGTCTATAGGTCCCCTGTGAAATGAAGATGGTGTCACCCGATTGAATACCATCAAAAGCTGCCTGTAACGCTGCTTCTGTAGATACTGTCCGCACATTCCCGGTCGGTGCAGAAAGAGGAAGGCAGTTCGCAATAGGAACAGCCAGCGCAAATGACAGCAGAGGCATAGAAAGGATAAAAAGAAGAACTCCGAAAAACATCAGGGCACGACACGATTTACTCCTTTTAGTTCCTCCTGAGGCTCGATTCATAATCTTTCCCCAATCATAAAGACGTCTGGGTTAAAAGCAACGACGTAATCAAAGAACTCTTCTATCATTACTGAGGTTGAAATTGTTTATCGCATTTTCCAGTCACAACTGGGAAAATGCGCCATTTAAAATACACCTCTACATCTTACTTGTTTCACATCGTGGATGTCTTTGCTTATAGATCAGGTCACCCTTACGATTATATCAGACTTCCATTTATCTGCAGGAATGGCATGGCTCCTTAAAAAAAATCAAGCACCCCCTTCAGATAGAAGCCCTTCTATATGACTCTTACACTTCAATCGGGATTGATCTTTTACTAGACAGAGCATTGGCGACCCCTCAAGAGGCCTCAGAGCACCATGAATGATATCAAAATGATGAGGCGGGATGGCGGGACTCAGGATTTGCTTTGAATGAAGTTATCTTTTCGAAATGCACCAAAATAGTTAAACATCATTCCATTCAATAAAACGAGGACGATCGGTCGAGTCAGTTTCTCCCGATCATATTCTTCCAAAGATAAAAAACCTTCATCATAGAAATATCGCGCTTTTTCTATAAAACGTCTTTTTTCAGATTCCTTTGCATATTTTTCCGCATAAAGAAACACATTACATTTACGAAGTTCCTGAGCACCCCAGGTCCCATTCGGATATTCTAATTTTTCAGGTTTACTAAGGTAGACATATTCGTTTTTTACCATCCAGTCCACGTAATGGAGGAGGCATTTTCGTGAATAATCCCACATTTCGTCAATCTGTTGATGCTCTGTTTTAATATCTAAATACTTCCCAAGTGACTGAAAAAAGACAACATACATCCACCGGTTCTCGATATCCAAGAGGTCTTTCTTCGCAATATCGTCATTCGGATGAACACAAGCCCGAATCAAGGTCTCAGCTTTTTTGAGATACCGATTCTGTTTTGTCAATTGATACGCATCAAGCAGAACAGCCAGTGCATTCCCGCTTGCTCGACCTGGGCCATCCAATCCATACACTTTATTGAGTTGAACCAAGCTCTTTTCGCTTGTTTTTTCTTTTATGAATGCGATAAATTTTCGCGCCGTACGTAGCATTTTTCTGAGCAGGCGTTTTTCTGAGCGGATATTGTTCTCGACAAATAACGCCAATTCCAAGACCGCTTCATAAGAAGACACACTTCCGGTCATATAGTGATGCAACAACAAGCCACTCGAATACACATGCGATAAAGAAGGCCCACCCCCATAAAATGCTTTATTTCGATAAGGGAGGTGTTTCTTCGAGAAACATCGATGGGTGGCCGTCTCGGCGTCAATATAGTGTTCCGTATGCCAAAACAACCCACGGTTGTATTCTATGCGATCCTCATCCGTGTGATAGATATCGATGTCTTTCACATGCCGGCACAGCTCGTCCCCCAGAATAAACCACTCGATATCCCCGCTTCGGAGATACTGATTTAAAAAACCAAAAATGCCATCGTACTGATTGTTATAGTGAGAAATCAGCGGGTTAGGGCCCTCGTGCCCTACGGCCTCATGATCCCCGTAAAGCTCGCCAAAATTCCGCCACCCATATTCATCGATAATTTCTCTTCTTTTGAAAAAACTCTGCTCTCCTTCAATCGCAGCGTGAATAAATTCCTGATATTTATCCTTGTTTTCCTTATTCTCCGGGACAAAATGGCTGAGCGCCTTCGAATCTGCATAACACTCCGGAGTGGTTCTCAGGCTCAGTGGGCGATGAACTCCCTCAAGCCCCATTTTCTCCCCGTCTTCGGGACACATCTCAAAAAAAATCGTATGGGTTTTCTGCTCCCCGCCCTGCAACTCAAAGGCATCATCAAATTGATAAGGAAAAAGACGAATATGCAAGGTATCCTGCTCTGCTTCCAAGGCCTTTGGGCAGTTTTGCCAGAAATGCTGAACCGTCGTCTCAATGCTGTTTGTCCCATTGCCAATACGAATGATCGGAGTTGCCCTCAAACCCTCCTCCAAGACATTCCCATTGCAAACAACCTGATAGCCTCGAAATCGCTGGGGGACTTCACCGTCCCGATTGACATGATTTAGGCTCTTCCAATGTTCTCCGCCACTCGAATCTTGGTAAATCGTGAATAAATCACCTTGCTTTGCTTTCTGATTAAAATTGATGGGATAGACGGTCCTCCCTGGCATAGATTGCCATTGAGAGCGTCCTGGGGCATCCCAATCAGCGCGAACCCTAAGCGATAGCGATAAATCCTCAAAAAAAACGGACCCAGGATCACCCAGATCCCAAAGCCCACCAGGGTGTATCGCCGCTTTTGGATTGAGAAGTGTAAACTCAAGTTTGACCAAGGCACTGTTTACATAAAAGCTCAGCCTCGAAAAAAAATCACAAAAAGCCTGTTGGCCTGAAGACTGAAAACTGCCTTCGATTTTGATGGTCGTTCTCAAGTCGCCTTCTGTCTCAAGAACAATGTTTTCAATTACGGGGTCATAGGTTTTTCCCGCATCATCCGTTAAAACAATCTCATTGCCCGATGCTGATAATACATCCTGCCCACGAATCACAACACGCTCAAAAGGACTAAATACCTTGTGATTCAAAAAAAAGCAGGCGGCTTGTGTATCAATTTTCAATACGTCCAGGCTTTGCTCAATCAGAATTGATTTTGGATTGTTCAGTCTCGGGGTTTCGGTCTCCACAACAAGCCGTAATTCCAGGGTTTGGTAGGCCTCGACCGAAGCCTGGAAATCAAGTAAAACCCACTTTGAACTCCCATCCGGCCAAAACGCAAGAGACGCCGTTTGCAAAGGACAATCATTCCCATCCCAATCTTGCAGCCTCAACATTGAACCGCCCGACAACAACCCCTTTGGCAGAGGGATGCCAACAGACACCGGCTCACAGTGACGGTAAATACCTGCATTTTCTTCAACAAGAATAGGAATGTACGACACGGTTAGGCACTCCCTTCATACATCTCTTCATAGGCATGGACCATTTTATCGACGGTAAAATACTCATCAAAACGAGCTCTTCCCGCCTGACCCATTTTATTCATCATGTCCGGGTTTTCAAACAAATATAAAATACGATCGACAAGGGATTTTTCATCATCACTGGGGACAACAAATCCGGTCTCGCCTTCCTGAACAATCTCCGGATTTCCACCAACATCCGTCACGACCATCGGCAGACTTGAAGCCATCGCCTCCAAAATTGTCATTGCCGTTCCCTCGCTAAACGAAGTGAGCAAAAAGAGATCCATCACTGAAAAATAGCGATGCACATCCTCCCTGAAACCCGTGAAAATAACGTGGGAGCTCAGCTCAAGCTCAGAGACAAACGATTCCAAATGATGTCGCTCCGGCCCATCCCCGATGATGACCAGAACGGTCTCGGGATAGGACGCTCTAATATGCCTCAGCGCCTTAATCATCATTTTCTGATTCTTAATGGGGTCAAGCCTCCCAACCGTCCCAAGCATGCGGGCACTTTCCGGAAGACCGAGTTCTTTTTTAAAATCAGTCTCCGGCGGCAAGAGGTACCGCGTATCATCCAATCCATTGTAAATCACCTTTATTTTTTTAGCCGGAAAATTTTCATATTGGATCAGCGCGTCTTTTGTCGCCGACGAGATCGCAGTGATGTAGGCTGTGAAACAATTCAGGAGTGGATTCAATAAAACACGTTTCGGTCTTCGTACATCCGGGAAAAATCGGCCATGTTCGGTAAAGATCACCTTTGTTGACATAAAAACAGCAGCGCTGAGCCCATACACATAGGGCGTATACTGGTGACAATGCAGAACCGCCACATCGTGGTGTTTCAAAAAATGCCGGATATCTCTAACAACGGACCAATCAAAACCTGGCTTTCGGCGAAAAGAAACAATCTGAATACCTTTTTCTATCAGCTGTTTTCCAAACGCGCCCACGGGTTCTTCTAGACAGAGGATCGAAACAATATATCTTGTTTTATCGGTGTGCTCCACCAGGTTATAGATGACCTGTTCGGCCCCTCCCATCCCCATATTAAAGGTGAGATGTACAATATGTTTCTTCACAGTTTCAACACTTTCTAGGAAATAAGCGCACCCAATTTGGCCAAGTTCGCGTCCCATGAATAATGTCTATAGACATTTTCTTTTGCTTTTTCGCCGAGCGCGATCCTTTTGGCTTCATCTTCCAGAAGCGCGACCACTGCTCTGGCAAAATGATCCTCGTCATCCGCAATGATGATATCCATATCTTCATGTACGATTACCCCATCGCTTGCGTTAGAAGTTGCAACAATTGCATTTCCTGTTGCCATCGCTTCGAGCACTTTATTTTGAAGTCCTCTTGCTATTCGTAAAGGGATCACGCAAATATCCGCCATCCAATAGAATTCCCTGATGTCATCCACATAACCCGTCACATGGACGCCTTCTATTTTTGAGAGATTTTTAACCGCTTCTGTCGGATTGTTTCCAACAATATAAAACTGCGTATTGGGGATTTTTTCTTTTATTTTTTCAAAAACATGATTGCAAAACCAAGCCACACCATCCTCGTTCGCAAAATAGTCCATGACCCCAGTAAATATAAGGATTGGCTTGTCATTTTTAACACTTCTTTTCTTTGGGGAAAAATATTCAAAGTCAACGCCATTTGAGATATAAGCCAGATTTTTTGCATCAGGGTAACGCCCTTTAAACATATCGACTTCCCGTTTTGAAACAAAAAAGGAATGGTGAAACAATTGGTTGATTTTAATTTCATACTGAAGCAAGCGGCGGCGTTCAAAAGCATATACCCAGCTCAAAGGAAAGCGGCTGTAGGTTGCATATTGCCCCCATTTGTCCGAATCCAGATCTACATAATCGAGTATAAACTTGATCCCGTTCTGTTCTTTTTTTAGAAAAGCAGGGGTTTTAAAGACGTACTCTGCGACACTCGAGCAGAAACAAATCACAACGTCGATGTTGTTCTCCGCCAGAACCTTGTCGATATATTTCTGAAGCGGCGTATGATAGAAACTACACACAGAAAAAGGCTTCCCTTTCAAAATATTTTTTAAAAGGGCCACTCTTTTATTGAAATAGACTGCATGTACTTCTTTACAATATTCTTTCAAGCCCAGCACATACTGCTCGTCGGACGGCTGGTCCAATATGGTCCCAAGGTAAATATCGTGACCCTGAGATAAAAACTTAATTTCGTTAAACGACCGTATTTTATCCCCCTTATTTGGAGGATATGGAATACGGTGTGCGATGAATAGAATGTTCAAGAAATCGCCCTTTCTTTTAAAAGGGATTGTAAGGCCGCCTCACGCTCAGAAAAAATAAAGCGGTTAGACACAAGACTGAGAATCAGTAAGAAATAAAATACTTCATAGGTAATCAGATTAAGAAAAACTGAACATAGAAAAAATGCAGAGATTCCACAGACAATGGCATCATTGCCATAGGAAAGCAGAGGGTCTACATGCTCATCTTGGTGAATTTTTCTGTTGCGCCAAAACTGAGTCAAAACCCTCGCAAGAATAAGTAAATACATCAGGCCAGCCAAAATGCCACACTCAGAGCCGAGCTGTATCGCTGTGTTATGTGCAACATAAGGTTGTGTATCAGCATAATCTGGGTAAGCAACGACGAACTTACCCAGCCCGACGCCAACAAAAGGACGATCTACCATCATTTTCAAGCCCGTTTCCCATGACTCAAGTCTCGGATTGGCCAGACCCTCTTCAGACTTCAGGGTTTCTGCGCGGTTCTTCATATCTCCGCCCTGCAATGAAAACGCGACAACTAAGGCAATGAAAGTGCCGATACCCAATAGCCTTGAACGAGACCTCACCGTAATGAAAAGGCACACAAAACCGGTCCCAAGTAAGGCGCCTCGGGACCCTGTCAAAAATATGGCATGCCATGCCCATGGAATAGCCCCCCACAAAGCATATTTAACAAATATGCTTTTATAGTAAGACCCCATGAAATATAAAAAAGGTATCCCTACGACAAAAAGCATGCCAAAGATGTTCTCATCTATATACAGGCCTGATCCCCCGTATTGACCGCTCGGCCCGCCAAGACGGGGTTGACCCTGCATTTGCCCTGAAAAATATTGCATATTCGCCCAGTAAATATAGTAATAAATAATTGCAATAAAGCTCATCACCAGATAATGGAATTTTCTTTTAGTGTCTATTAGGCAGATCGCTATAAAGTAAAAAAAGTAAGCCTTATTCAGGACATCGAGTATGCCCGCAGGATTCATCATCCCAAGACCCTTACTATCTCGAAAATCCGGATCGTAAGCGTAACGACTAAAGACATCCGAAAGATATATTGATATCCATATGATCGCTAAAAACACATTTTGTTTGTTGTTTAACATGGAAAAATCAACTTTTTTCTGGAAGAGCGCTTTTAAAAAACCGATCATCGTGGCAAGGGAGACATACAAGGAAATTCGAATACCCTCAAGCACCCAGAACCAAATTGATTGAGGGGACAATATCGCAAGAAAATAATAAACCAAAACCCCGGTCCAGGCTTGCATGATGGCAGAGGATACGACTCCAACCAGCAGGATATAAATTAGCATTTGCAAGCACAGCTCAAAGTAAACCTCTCATCAAAATAAGCCTTTTACGAGGACACCGCCCTTCCACAAAAACTATTCCCCTCACTCAGATCGTAATAAATATTCCTGAAAAACAAGCGCGCTTTAAGAAGGGTTCTTTTTAAGAACAGCCACTGTTCTTGAAAAAAAATACACCTGAAGCAGCAACAAGAGTCTCAATGCATCACCGATCTTCTGTATTTTTTCTTTAACTTTGTATAAAACAGCTAAGGTCGGCAAAAGATATAAAACAAACAAAAGGGCAAGCCATTTTAGATCAAACAACACCAAGGCGGCCAGACAGATCCCTGGAAAAAAAACACCGAAATAGAGCGGTATAGCGAGACTGGGGAGCTCCTTCCATTGAAATCTGTGACTGAACAAACCGATTAAATTACTTCGGCCTCTCCATATTTCCTTCGACATAAAGTGCCTCACCGTCGCGGCCTCACCCAGATGGATCACTTCGATTCTTGCGTCGGAAATGATTTTCCCATACTGCCGGATGCGGTAGGAAAAATCGACATCTTCGCATGTGACCAAGGCTTCATTGAAACCGGAAACTGCCAGAAACTGATCTTTCCGAACAAATAAATTCATTGATTCCAACCAATCGACCTCCTGAATTTGTGTTTTTTTTTGCCGTACCAAGTACCATGTTTTTTGCACCCAGGTGGCCTCTTCTGGAATCGTTGGCGGACTGCCCCAAGCAGAGACATCCTCAGCGTCAAAATAGACTGCCGCATTCTGTAGCCATGTTTTGGAAACCAAACAGTCGGCATCCACAAAAGCAATGATCTCTCCCGTCGCGTTTCGGACCCCTAAATTCCGAAGACCTGAGACATGTTTCTCATCGTCTCTTAAGACTTTTGCGCCATACTCTTCGGCAATCTCCCGGGTCCGGTCATCAGAACCATTGTCGACCAAAATAACTTCCAGATTGTCCTTTGGAAACACTAATTCCTGTATAGATCGTAAACACCCCGGCAGACAAGCTTCTTCGTTGTAGGCCGGTATGACAATCGACACTTTTTTCATCATCACAGCCCCATCCCGGCATTTTCAGCCAAAAAACATTCCTGATACCACAGCTCAAACATCAGCAGACTCCAAAGCACAGTCGCATAGTTGCGTTTTCGAGTTTGATGGAGGTCCCAAATGCGCCTCACGGCAGTCGGCTCAAAAAAATGATTCAGCCCCGCCGTATGCGAAAGTATGTGGCTCTCAGCAAAAGTCCGGATTTCCTTCCGGAGCCATTGCGCCAGCGGCGCAGAAAACCCCATTTTCTTTCTGTGCAAGATTTCATCTGGAAGCCTCTCGGCCAGCGATTGTTTCAAAATGTACTTCTTCTGGCCTCGATAATACTTCAAGTGTCCCGGAATCGTGGCGGCAAATTCTATCACCCGATGGTCCAAAAGCGGCGCACGCACTTCCAAAGAATTCGCCATACTCATGCGATCCACTTTCACGAGCACGTCTCCCGGCAGGTAGGATTTTAAGTCTGTGTACAGGATTTTGGAAAGATGGTCTTCGGTATCCGCTTTATCATAATGATACTTTGTCACCGAAAATGGATCATAACCTCCAATCGCGCGTTTTGTTTCTTCATTCATGAGCGACTGCCAAAAAGCATCATTCCCCTCAGTGTTACTCAAATAAAAACCATAATCAGATGTGTGACTGAGCGTTCCCAATAATGTTGAGCCTTTTCGCAGAACGGGGTGATTCCCAGTCGACAAAACCCTTGATAAAAAAGGAAAAATACTCCCTCGGATAAAACCCGGAATCTTTTTTCGGATATTGTTTTCGATATCATCAATGGCATATTTTTCATAACCCGCAAAGTTCTCATCCCCACCGTCTCCAGAAAGCGCAACTGTCACTTGCTGCCTGGCAATTTTAGAAACATAATAGGTCGGGACAGAGGATGCGTCCGCAAAAGGTTCATCAAAATAACGCACCAATTCCGGCAAAATCGCTTCAATATCCTGCTTCACCGTAAATTCATGATGATCGGTCTTGAATTTTTCAGCCACGATACGGGCATACGCCACTTCATCGTACTCCCGTGAGTCAAAACCAATGGCGCAAGTGGTCACAGGCTTTGGCGTGTGTCCGGCCATGAAAGCCACGACGGCGCTTGAATCAATCCCGCCGCTCAAAAAGGCGCCCAAGGGTACGTCACTGATCATCCGCATCTGAACACTTTCATCCAGCAAGTGGACGAGGTTTTCACAAAGATCGTGTTCACTTTTTTTAGAGGTCTCCGCGAATGAGACATCCCAATACGCCTCTTTTTTGAGGCTGTTTCGGTCGCAGTACAGGGCGTAACCCGGCTCAAGCTTATAAATATTTTGATAAATGGTTTTTGGATCCGGCACATAAAGGTAGCGAAAATAATCACTCAAGGCCTCGTAATTTATTTTTTTTTCAACGGAGGGGTCTTGCAGGATGGCCTTGATCTCCGATGCAAAAATAAAGGTCTTTCCATCAAAATAATAATACAGCGGTTTTTTCCCGATGCGGTCTCGGGCCAGAAAAAGCGTGTTGTTTTTTTTATCCCAGATGCAAAAGGCAAACATCCCCCTAAGATACTGCAGACAGGCTGGGCCATATTCTTGATAAAGCGCTAGAATCACCTCTGTGTCACAATCACTTGAAAAAACATAGCCCTTTGCGGTCAAGTTCTCCCGAAGCTTTAAAAAATTATAGATCTCGCCGTTGAAGGTAACCCAAAGAGATTTATCGGCAGTGGACATCGGCTGGTGTCCCGACTTTGAAAGATCCAGGATGCTTAAACGGCGATGCCCAAGCCCGACAGGCCCATCCACATACACACCACTGTCGTCTGGCCCTCGATATGCCATCACATCACACATTGCCTTGATGATTTTTGGGGAAACCGGATGTTTTAAGTTAAGATTGTATTTTCCCGCAATACCACACATAGTTTAAAGTCCGATATGTTTTCTTATCATCGGCCCAAGAATTTTGCTAACCGGAACCGGCAGTTTTTTCCACAATCGCATCGCAATATCAAACGTCCCTTTTTTTGAGTCGGGATCTCCCACTGCCTTCCCGTTCAATGCAAAATAGTGCCAATATAAGGGGACGGGCAAAGCGCCCCACTGCGCTTTAAACTTGTAGGTGCCTTCCTCCGGGGTAGAGCGGCCAAAATCAAATGCCGTGAATCCCTGCTCACAGGCATATGCTAACATCGCCCAGTACAGCAACATATTAGGACTCAAGCGGCCATATTCCCTGAGAGAAGAAGCCCATAAATTTCTCAAGACACCTTTAAACCCAATGATAACACCACCAGCGACAGGCGTCCTCCCCTGATAGATCATACAGATGCGTGAGGATGCTTCAAAGGTTCGGAGCGTATTGCCGATCATTGCTTTGGAATGCACGGGAGAACCCAGATCCCGCATGTTAACGGCGAAAACCTTGTAAAAATCAGCCAGTAGCTCCACCCCTCCTATTTTTGATATCAGTCCTTCTTTCTGGGGTTTCTTAATCTGGCTTCTCAATTTAGCCTTGAAGGATTTCAGGAGGATCTCGGCGGTTTCAGGTAAATCGAGCACCATGCGAACCTTGTGAGATGAGGTTACCATTGGATGACTTTCAAACTGACTGCGTTTGCCTTGAAAAATAGCCTGCAAACCCGCATGTCGTAACTCAATAGTCTCCACACCCAAACGATCTCCCTGAGCCACTGCCGCAGACAATAGGGCTTCTTCAACCGATTCTGCACTGGCCAAAATGCCGCCATCGTCAACAAAGGGCATGGAAATCAAGGCATTGCCAAAAAGAGGACTTTTAAGATGAACCAACGGCAAGATACCTTCAATGACGGGCTTTCCCTGAGATGCCCCCTCAAGTAGGCGTCTTTCCGCGATCAAATAATAGCTCTTATGACCATAAGTTTTTTCGATGACCTCCCGCCAGCCCGAAAGATGATAGAGTGCGCCTTGTGAGTGCGTAACGACAAAGGCATCCCAAGTGTCCTCATCTCCTGCAGAAAAAGGCCTAACAAAGATGGATTTACTCATCCGTTCATCTTGCAGGTTTCAATCACTAGATCAAGATAATCCCTGACTTTTTCAAAGGTCATGATATTCTTCCCAGAAAAAGAGCTTCTCTCGATGCTTTTTTAAATTGTTTGAATAATAAACCACATTGAGATTTACGGCTCATCAGTATAAAAACAAAACAATCCCTAAAAAGCAGCCCAAAATAAAGCCCGATGCTATACGCTAAATGCCAAGGCATCAATAACCTTCAAAAACCGGTCAACGCGACTTTACAGCTCAAATAGCATTAGAGCATGAATCACTTACTGCAATGTGAAAAACTGTCATGCCAGAGTAGTAAAAAGATTAGCATATAAGGGGATTTATGGTAAGGCGAAACCCATCTTTAAAATTAGAAAAAACTAGACACACCTCTCTCCCACGGGTCAAGCTTGAAGTGAAGACGACACGACAACGATGCCTGGACAAAATAGGAATCTAGTCAAGGACCTCATCTATCGTGTAATCTCTCATCTTTCTCGCATGGGTAAAGATGAGTAGTTCTCCGATTAAACCAACTGATCCCACTTGTACCCCTAATACCATCATGAGTAAACCCAAGACAAGGAGAGGACGATCCGCAAGGTCTGTCAATCCTGTGATACGTTGCACAGTCAAAAGAAGAGAAATAAGGAACCCGCCAGTAAAAAGACTTGCGCCAATCAGTCCAAAAAAACGGAGTGGCTTTTTAGTAAATTTGACGAGAAAGACCAAGGTCAAAATATCCAGTAACCGCCTAAGATAGACGCCCGGGTGATAAACCCTTGTCTGCCTGTCTAGCGTATGCTGTTCAACAGGAATTTCGGTAATACGAAATCCCTTCTGAAAAGCTAAAATCGGGAAAAATCGATGAAGGTCGCCATAAAGCTGCACCTCTCTGACCACTTGCTTTCGAATTCCACGAACGCCGCAGCTAATGTCATGCAGTCTAATGTTTGTCAATCGATCCACAAAAAAGTGAAATCCAAAAGTTTGTATTCGGTTAATCCAGGAATCAACTCGTGGAAAACGGCGTGTCACGACCAAGTCATACCCTTCATTGAGCGTCTTGAGTATTTCCTCTATTCCCTCAGGAACCACTTGGAAATAGGCTGGGAGGGTAATCAATAGTTCCCCTCGTGCCCGCTCAAATCCAATAGTGAGCGCCGTCGCCTCCCCAAAATCCCGAGGCAAGACAATGACCCTTAAGACCTCCTTATCTGCCTCAATGGCTTCCAAGCTTTTAACGGTTTGTTCATTCCCTCCGTCGACAACAAAGATAAATTCGTAGGGCCGACTCACCCGATCCAGGACGGCTTTATGTCCTTGATAGACCTCAGCCAAGTCGTCGTGCCTTTCCAAAACGGGAATAATCACTGAAATTTCAATTCCATCTGTTTTATTTGTGTGTGTCATTTTCTCTAATCGTCGTTTTTGCCAACATGATTTCCGGCCGGTAATCTCCGGTCTTCAATACCATCTCTCCAAGTACACCCATCGTCACAAAATGCCCCACCAAGAAAAAAGACAAAAAAACAACACTTGGCAGCACAATGCCTGAAAGCCCGGATGAAATCAAAACAAGGAAACAAATCAATCCCAGAACAAACACGGGTAAACTCAATAAACCAAACAAAATCATCGGATGCACGGAAAACCGTGCAAACATCTTGATCAAAAACAGGTCAAGAAATACCCGCCAAACACGTGAAATACCATACTTGCTTTTTCCAAACTTTCGGGCATGATGGGTCACCACCATTTCCGTAATTCGAGCTCCTGCTAAAGTAGACATTGCAGGAATAAAGCGATGTAGCTCTGAATAAAGACTGACTTTTTTAATCACTTCAGCGCGATACGCCTTCAGTGAACACCCGTTATCATGAATCGGGACACCCGTAATTTTCCCAATGAGCCAGTTAGCGACAAGGGAGGGAATGCGTCGTGAAATAAGTTTGTCCTTACGATCTTTTCGCCATCCACAAACCAGATCGTATCCCTCTTCCAATTTGTCGACGAGTCTCGGAATATCAATAGGATCATTCTGCAGATCTCCGTCCATACTAATAATGATTTCACCCTGTGCATGTTCAAATCCGGCCGCCATAGCCGCCGTTTGTCCATAATTTTTACGAAATTTGATTGCCCGAACTTCAGGGTATCGATCATGGAGTTCAGATAACTTATGATACGTGTCATCTGAACTTCCATCATCCAAAAAAATGATTTCGTACTTCACTCTCAGGTCATCACAGACATTTTTGAGAGAAGCATGTAATGGTCCAACAGACTCTTCCTCATTATAAAGCGGGACGATAACTGAAAGATAAATATCACTAGCCAAGATTCTATCCTTAATTGATTATAGATCGATAATTTCTAAAAACCTGTTCAAGATATCATTACAACCTAGGGTTATGACTGAAAACACGACTCAAACCGAAGCAAGAACCTCCCGGTTCACCCAAAAATAAAACGGAGGATTCAACGTGCATCCGCAAGAAAAACCTGATATCCCTCAATAGTGTAATCATATCGCACCGCATATTTACGCCACACAAGTGAAGCATTCTTAAAAAGCCACGCCTCAAGGTTTTTTGCCAAAGGCCCACGCCTGATAGGCAAAATAATCCATAGCCTCTCGTTCTTTCCATCGTATCGCTGAAACCCTTTTTCCCACTCAACGCTATCGTCATAAGGATATCCCAATTGAGAAATTTTTGTATAATTTATATTCATATAATAATCCAATTCGGTGACATAGGACATCACCTTGTCATTAGATCTATGCTCACTTTCAATAAATTTTGACACCTCTCTTACATCCAAACTATTTCTTCCCGTGTAATGAGAAATCGACTCTGGAAGCATACATACAACAACCAACATAATAACGATGAGAGATGTTATTCCATAACCTAATAAACCTACTCTGACTTGCTCTAAAAAATAACCTGCAAGGACAAAAACCAGAGGATATGCATAAAACATATAATCAGGGCGAATGGACACAAATATTGATCCAACAAGTAACGCTATGACAGGAATCATTAGACATATCACAAAAAAAAGCGCATCCATGACACCTCGCTTAAGGATACAAATTAATCCTCCGAAGGCACAAATAACAAGAGGGGCCTGCATGTATTTTATGATCTGGAGGGTTAACTTTGCAGGACCATACCCCCACAACTGACCAGAGCCATGCCAACCAACCGCTATCTTCAAAAAAAATGGCAAGGAGATCAGTGCTCCGATACAACCTAGCGCAAAATATATTTTTGCATTTTTCTTTAAAAACTGATTTAAACTAGATTTTTTTGTAAACAAGATAAATATAGAGAAAAGAAAACACGACACCGCCACTATTATTGAAGATACGTGAAAAAAAATACCGATTAAGTTGAAAAACATTGCCCAAAATAAGAATACAAATTTCTCAGAGCGCATGGCTTTATAGTAGAAATAGTATGAGAGTGACCCAAAAAAGAAAACACCAGAGTAGAAACGGCTAAACTGAGAATACCAAAGATGCCAGCTACTCAAAACAATAAGCATTGAACCAAAAAGAGCGCAATTCCTGCCAACAATATTTTTCCAAGTGACATAAAAAACAGGAATACTTACACTGCCTAGTATCATGGCAGGCAGACGAGCCGACCATTCATTTACACCAAAGACCTTAAAGCTCGACAATATCAATATATAATATGCAGGGTTTATAAGTGATGTGTAACGCTCACTCGCCTTGGTCACAGAAAATATTTCATCTGCAGAAAGACTCCACTCACCTAAATGATAGCTCCTTGAAATAAGCGCCAATAGTAATAATCCAGCAATCGCTGCAAACTCTTTTATCTTGGCGTAACGATCGTTAATACCCACATCACTATTTATCACGTTTATTAAAACACTTTCTTTTTCATTAGGTTTACTTAATTAGGGGGGGATGACCTAAGGTTTTGGGATATCTACAAAACAAAAGATTGTTACTCTATATTTAAGAGGTCTCTTTGATCAAAAACCTATCCGAAGGCAAAAAATAATTGACCGGTTTTCCATGACCATTTCTCCAATCAAGCCTCGCATTTTCTGATTTTAGAAAACCTCAAATTTTGATTTGGACAATTCACATCGTTTTTTCAAAACAAACTAGGGTCGATACCATCAGTAAGCAAGAATTCCTTCTTGCTAAAAACGGGGAGTTACATACATTATTCCGGTGACACCCGGCCGTAATCATCCTGAAACCGAACGATATCATCTTCTCCCAAGTAGCTACCGCTCTGAACCTCAACCAAGCGCAGGGGTTGGTCTGTTGCGTTTTCCAATCGATGTTTAACGCCCATAGGGACAAAAGTACTTTGATTTGTTTGGATGGTATAAACGCTCTCCCCGCAAGTCACGGTCGCAACACCCTCAACCACCACCCAATGTTCGCTGCGTTTATGGTGCATCTGCAAGGAAAGCTTTGCCCCTGGATGAACCATAATTTTTTTGATTTTATATCCAGGCCCTTCTTCTAAAACAGTATAGCTCCCCCAAGCACGAATAACCGTTTTGTGGACTCGATGGGTATCGCCTTCCCCAAGCTTTAGAAGCTCGACGACTTTTTTCACATCTTGTGCATGGTCTTTGCTGCAAACAAGTGTTGCGTCATCTGTATCTGCAACCACAACATTATCCAGTCCAACCACCGCCACGACACGGTTTTTGGCATAAATCGTGCTGTTTCGGCTCCCGACATTGATGACATTTCCAGTCACGATGTTACCCTCTTCATCTTTCGGGATCACTTCGTCTAGTGCGTTCCATGAACCCACGTCTTCCCAACCAATATCTGTGGGAATGACCACCAAATTCTCGGACTTTTCAAGAACACCATAGTCAATTGAAATCGCGGGTAAGGTCGCGTAAATCCGTTTTAGGGTTTCCTGCTCGGATGGAGTATCAAAGCTTTCTTCTATTTGCTGAAGTCCTTCTGACAATTCTGGCATAAACCGCTCAATCTCTTTCAAAATCGTCGAGACTTTCCAAATAAAAATACCCGTATTCCAAAAAGTACTTTTATCCAAGAGATATTTTTCTGCTACTTGCTTTTCCGGCTTTTCGATAAAACGTTCGACTGATCGGATGCCTTGGGAACCCGGAAGGAGTTCTCCTGCCTGAATATACCCATAGGCCGTCTCCGGACGGTTTGGGATAGCTCCCAGGGTTACCAGATGTCCCTTCTGTGCCGCATCCGCAGCGTGTTGCAGGATCTGCTTAAAACCCTTTTCATCCCTGATAAAGTGGTCAGCTGAAAGGATAATCATAACACCTTCCGGATCGATTCGGCGTAATGAAATCGCCGCTAAAGCAATCGCGGCAGCCGTATTCTTCCTTTCAGGTTCCGAGATATAATTAAGACGCTTGCTTGTATCATTCGTCATTTGAAAACGAATTTGTTCGAGTTGCTGAGGATTGGTTACAATATAGACTTGATCTATGGGAATCAAATCCGAAACTCTTGAAAGCGTTGCTTGTATCAGCGTTTGATTTCCGAATATTTTTAGAAGCTGTTTCGGATATTCTTCACGGCTCAAAGGCCAGAATCGCGTCCCGCTGCCCCCTGCCAAGATTACACAGTACAATTAACCTGCCTCCTTCATTTCCGTGAATCGAGATCTAATACAGTAGAAGAGTAAATAACAGACTACAGAGTGAAATTCTTTTTACAAAGGATAATTTCTGAAAAAATTCCTACGAGAGATCATTTTGACATCTCGTAGGAATTTGAATCATCACTAAACAATAAATTGGAAAAATCAAAACTAAACATCACACTACTTAACAATCAAACCTACAGGAGAATTCGGCGGGATTGCATCTCCAGACGGAGTTCGCAAAGTCATCACACCTTTTATATGCTGATATGCATCTTTTGCGATAGCATCTTCTCCATAGCCTGAAAATACCATCCATACTGACAAGCCATCAGGGCTAATCCAATTTGCAGGAAACTGGCAAAAATACATGTTGTCACTGCCCATCCAGTCATCCGTATAGTTGACTGTCGTCCAGGGGCCCCACGGCTCTGGCGCATCAAAAACACCCAGCCCCCCAGCGGCTATCTCTGAAGGTCTCGAATCATGTGTTTTACACATGAGATATCGCTTCAATACGGGGTTGTAAACAACAGAAGGACTGTCCATAAGTTTTCCATTCGTATCCGTAAAAACAGCTCCATCCTGACTGATATCGCTCGTCCACATTGCATTGCCATTACCATCTAAACCTTGAAAAAATTCATAGGCCGAGCGATTTTCGATTTTGTCCTTCAAAACCCTCGCCATACTCACGCGTGTGGGTAAAGCTGAGCTGCCACCCGACCCATCAGGTGCATATATATACACATAATTGTCTCGAGCACCAGAGTACCCAGGGCCAAAATTTAAAAAGGTGGGTTTGCTAAATCCGTCGGTGTATTTAAAAAAAGAGGTACCACTCAACTGCCAGGTCGCTCCCATATCAGTAGACTTTGCAAGCCACGTTTCTTCCCAGGGTGTCCAGTTGGAACCTAATCCGTGCCACATATAGAGGACGCTACCCAAGGAGAGCATTCCGACAGACTTGCCCCCAAAAGTAGCTTCATTGAGCCCATTTTTCCCGCCCCATATATTTTGAGAAGTAAAATTTTCCGGTGATCCGACAATACGCGCAACGCCAAGGCTCACACGCCCGTCTTGATTCGTTCCTCCCATACCGCCACCATCACCCCACGTGGCATACATATTGCCGTCTTGAGCCCAAGTTGATGCCCAATTATCACTTCCTGGGGCAAGTCTCAACAAGGTAGACCCATCAAAGGTAATACCACTAATGACTGGACTGGGGGGATATGGAGGACTTGCTTCTGTGCTTCCGGATAAAAAAACTGCAACCAATGAGGGCACAATGAGAGCCATTAATATGATTTTATAATATGTCTTCATAATAGTAAGATTCCTCGTATTTATAATATAATAAGCTACCGTATTCATCCCATTTAATATTTTAAATATAGCATGAGATTAAGACACCACAAAAAACAAAGAGAATATTAGAGATTAAGAAAAAATATTGATCGGACTTTCTCTATAATGGATCTACTTCTTCTGGTACAGAAATTGTTTTTCCCAAGATCATTCCGGGTTTTGGCATATAGATCGAATATTCAGGAATATTCTGCATAACGACACTTCCTGCCCCTATCATACACCCTTGTCCAACGGTCACGCCATCCATGACCAAGGTATTTCCTCCAAGGTAACTTTTCTTCTGAATAACAATTTTTCCTTTAGTATATCTTGAAAACGAGACTTCGTCTTTATCAGTCTTGTGAAACTTGAACAGTCCGCCTGAAATTTTACATCCTCCCGCAATTTGAACCCAGTCTTCAATTTCGACACCGCCTTGTGCGACGATATTTGTAAAAGCACCGACATTACAATTTTTTCCAATTGAAATACCCCCGACCTTTGAAAGAATAACGGTATATCGACCAACAATCGTTTCACTGCCAATATGAATACCCTCATCACCCGAGCCACGTCCGTCAATTAGGGCGTAATCATCGATCACAACCCCATCTCCGATCACAATTTTTTCAGGATGACGGATTGTCAGGCTTTTTCCAAAAACAACACCTCGCCCAATCTTTTTAAATAACAACGGATAAAATTTTTTACGAAGCAATAGACCCAGTGCACCGGGGATTACCCCGAATAAACTCGTAATCAGTTCATATTTAATGAGCTTTAATAATGAAAACTCTCCAATGACAAAAGACGCATATTTTTGAAGTAAAGAGGTCTTTTCGCTATAAATTCTTTCTCGAACAAAACTATTTTCATCCAAATCCCTGTTGCTCACTTGACCTCCTTCTTTGATGGAGGGTATTGACTCAACATGAGATACCTCCATCCACCAAAATGGTTTGGCCAGTAATAAAACAGGCATCGTCCGACAGCAAGAATCGAAGCAAGGGAAGCACATCTTCCAGCCCGGCCAACCTGTGCATCGGGGTTCGACGGATAATCTGTTGAAGCTGCGATCCGGCCAAGCTCGATGACATTTCCGTTTTCATATATCCTGGTGCAATCGCATTTACTGTAATATTTTTTCGGCCCACTTCCCTGGCCAAGCTCCTGGTGAACCCATCCAGACCTGCTTTTGTGGCAGAATAAACGGTTAAGCCGTTATAACCACGTGTCCCAATGATCGAGCTAATATTAATCACTCGCCCCTGTCCAGCCATCAACATCCGTCCAAGACAGAGCCGAGTCAAGCGAATCGCCCCTTCCAGATTGACCGCGATCATTTTACCTACTTCAATTTCGGGTAATGTTGCCAATACGCCCTCTTGAACGACAGCCGCATTATTGATCACACTGTAAGGCGTACCATTACACGCTATGGCTTTTTTTACAAAGTTTTTAAGAACTGCCATATCAGTAATATCCAAGGGCTCAAAATAAAACCTGTTCTCGTGTTGCGCTAACAAAAGGTCAACTTGCTCGGTTTGTCTTCTACTGAAGCTTGATACGCTGTATCCATGTTCAAGCAGAGAGGAAACAATCCCCAGGCCCAGGCCTTTGGCTCCACCGGAAACGACAACGTGTCTATTTTCTAATTTTTTTTCCATTTTCTGAGATCACAATTTCTTTTACAAAACGAATATATTGAGGAATTTTATAGGATGGCAACAGCACAGACAATTCCTTTTTTAACTTTTCAATAGACAGACTCTTCTCTCTTGTTAATACAATATCAACCGCCAAAAGAGACCCAACAATTGGGCTTTTCTTTTCATAAACGACACATTCCTTCACCTGTTCGAACCGGAGTAAAACTCCTTCGACTTCTTCAGGCAAAACCTTGCTGCCGCCGATGTTAACTCGCCCATCCCGACGTCCACAAAAAAAGTACCGCCCATCTCGTAATTGCACTAGGTCTCCTGTTGAAATCCAGACATCGGATACCTCAAAGTTTCCCATACGGACCTGAGACTTCATCCTTGAAGGAGACGAGACCTCAAGAACATCCTCTACAACCCTAAACTTAATTACCCTTTCTGGATCAATATAGCTCGCAGGAAATCCCGCTTTTTTATCAGAAACAATAATCACAGTTCCAACTTCTGTTGACGCATAAATGTGCGTAAGGTTTATTGGCTGAAAAAACTGGTCTACAACATCAAGAATATCCTGGGTGACAACTTCGCCCCCAATAGTGGCCTGCTCAAGTCTTGGCTTGGGCAAACCCTGAGGCCAGGCATTGATTAACAACCTCCAAAACGTCGGCGTTCCACTAATGATATTCACGTCATGTTTACTAATACTTTCACAATACGCAGGAAAACTGCCTTGGGGAACATAGACAATCGTCCCATTGCTTCTTGTTGCAGAAAAAAAAATTTGCAGTCCCGCATAACCTGTTGTGGCATAAGACATCAACCACATTTTTTCCTGCAATCGTTTTCCAACTGCACGAGAAGACACTGAAATTGTCTCCCAAGAATGTTTGATCAGTTTAGGCATCCCTGTCGTACCTGTAGTAAAGACATAAATCGCCGGATCTCTTTGAACAGCATGCGACACCTCAAGTTCATGATATTGAATATGCTCAATGTCACCATCATAGATACATAAATCAATGTGATGTTGAGCTATAATTTCATCGATTTGCGCGGGTTTAAAATAAGCAGGACATAAGAACAAGGCATTTCCTGTCTTTTCACAAAGATGTAAACTCACATTTTGAGAGATGGGCTGTCCTGAGTGAACCAAGATATTTCGATGCCTTTCGAAAATTGGCAGATATCGATCTAACAATTGATTCAAAGCTTGGCGACTGACTTTTTCGTCACCAATAATAAATTCAGGCATCATACAATGCAGCCAATTCATCAATGGTGTTAAACGTGACAAAACCCGCTTCAAAAGGGTCTTTGTTCGTCTTTTCTTCAAGCTTGACCACAACAATGGCGAGCCCTAAGGAATCTAATCCTGTATCACGTAAGATATGAGTTTCTCCTTCCAGAGGGACAGGATTAAGCCCATTTTCCGCCATGACCTCTAAAATGACCTCCTTGACCATCTCAACACTCGTATTTTTCATTCTAAACTTCCTATCTCCGATTTTTTTAAATCAGATCCTCTGGATGGACTTTGGTCGACGCACTCTAAAACTTCACAAATTCTATCATAAAAACGGGCAGGGTAATTTTAGAACCTACTCTTTTAGTTGCTCCGGTTTTTGCGCAACCAAGATATAAAACAAGGTATCCAATTTTGAATAGTATATTTTTTCCAATAAAATAAAAAAAACCTGTATGAATGCAATCACTGGAAGGAGAACTACTGCTGCAATCATATTCGGTTTTTTATCAATACCTTTATAGAGGGCCTTATGGTAAATAATGTCCTTGTTGATAAACCGGCAGATCAGTTGGCCTATGGTCGAAAAAAAGCCACAACCCGCTTTCGTATACACAACTTTGAGTTGACTCTTGTCGGCCAGGTAGGTAAGGCCTTCATCCGTAAAACGCCAATAATCAGGGATCGGCGATTTGATTCTTTTTTCCCAAGTCTTATTTGCAGTCAAAATCAAAATGCCATTGGGTTTCAAAACACGGTAAAATTCATTAAATGCTTCTATTGGCTCCTCAACATGGGGCAGCACTTCTGTACACAGGACTGCATCAAATGATGCTGCCTTAAAAGGGAGTTTCGTGCATCCCCCATAAACATTGGCCTGGACGTTTTGGCTAAAATAAGAATGTGCGCTAGCTAAATCCAGGCCAATATACTGCTCTTCTGCAATATTAAAGAACTTTTTGTAAGGCTTTTCGCCACATCCCACATCTAGAAGAGAACCATTTACATAGTGCGCAGCCTCTTTGATTCTTTTTTTTAATGCTCTATCGGTGATGTAATTTCGATTTAGTGGAGAGTTTGAAATCTTTTTTTTTATAGCGTAAATCCATTCATTATTATTCAAGTAACAGAACCTTTCACAAACTTATTTCGGAATTTATCAAGGATCATCATATCTTCTTTTTCAAAACCCAACAGAAACAAGACAATGGCGTAAGTTGCAAGAAAAAGGCTTACACCAAAAGCCAAGTCACCATATATATTACTTAAAACCACGAAACGAGAAAACCCCGAGATAAGACTCAGAGCACCTAATCCCGCCAATAACGGCTTTAAAAAAGCCTTGTTGAATGGATGAACTCTGACAAAAAAGTAGACCTGAAACAACCTAAAGATATTAACACAAACCAGAGAAAATCCGCTCGCAAGCGCAGCGCCCAAGATACCATATTTCGGAATGAAAATGTAGTTTAGGCCGATATTTAAAAAACAGCCAAGCAAATTCGTAAACATGTTAATCCAGGATTTTCCGATCATAAGTAAAACATATCCCGACAAACCGATGAGGGTGTACAAAATATACGCACCCCCCAAAACACTCAGGGATAAGGCACCAGAAATAAATCCTTCTCCATAAATGTTGAGTATCGATTTCGCATAAAAAATGACCACCAAATAGAAAGGGAAACTCGCAATAAAAATCCATTTTGATACAATCTTATATAAATCGGATAATTGAGATATCTGCTTTCGGTTATAAAGATCTGCAATCGTGGGATTAAACACACTGGCAAAAGATTCAATAAAAATGACTCCGATAAAAATAATGCCTGTCACAATATAATAAATTCCAAGCTCCTTTGATTCTGAAAAATAACCCAACATAAAAATATCTGTCCACATGATAAACCTGACCGTAATCTCGGAAATAGAATTTGGGAATGAAAAAGCCAATAACTTCTTAAACTCAAATTGACTTTGCAAACCAAATGAATCATGCGAAAACACTTTTCTTGCAAAATAATACGATAAACCCGCTACAAAAAAGAATGACACCGTATTCGCGAGAACAACTCCATTGATACGCCATCCAAAAAGTAAAAAAATGGCCGTAAAGATAAATTTAAATACATTTTCTCCAATCTCTCTCGTATATACTTTGTATCGCATAAATTTAAGAGATTGGAGCGCAGAAAGGAAAATAATCGTCACCGTAAAAAATGGGATTGAAATGGAAAAAAGCTGCACCACCTCTGTCAGTTCAGGCTTATTAAAGAACGTCGTTGATAATAGTTCAGAAAAATAGAACAACCCCGCTCCAACCAGAACACTCAATGGAATACTGATACAGAGTGATGCATCCAACACACCTTTCATTCTCTTATGGTCATTCTCTCCACGATACAACGCAATAAACCTCAAAATACCTGAATCTAAACCCGCAACGGAAACAACAACAAAAAATTTCAATATCGTTAAACCAAGAGAAAACAAGCCTAGATCTGCTTGAGACAGAATTTTTGCAATAAAAAAAACATACAGAAATCTGAGAATGTTACCGAGAAGGGTTCCTAAAAAATTAATACTCGCCCCTTGAAGCACATGGAGCATATCTTTATCATTTTTATTTAAACCAGTTTCCATTCTAATAAAAACCTATCATATTCAACCTGGATCAACCCGCCAATTCTTCATACACATTCAAAGTCTCTCTCGCAGTACGGTCCCATGAAAAAGACTCGACTCGATCCAATCCGTTCTGAACCATCTCTTGCCTGAGTTTTTCTGAAGACAGAATCTCCTTCATGGCATTTCCAAAACCTTCAACGTCTGTTGGCGAAAACATCTTCGCAGCTTCTCCAACAACATCCGGAATTCCTCCAGCATTGGATGAAATCACCGGGGTGCCACAGGCCATCGCCTCCAACGGAACAGCCCCGAATGCTTCATAATAGGAAGGAAAAATAAAAAGATCCGCAAGATTGTATACGCTTGGTAATTCTTCAAAGATTGGCCCAGTGAAAACCACCTCACCCACAAGGTTTAATTCCTGAAGGAGTGCTTCGATCGTTTGGAAATACCAAGTTTTTTTACCAACAATGACCAATTTATATTCGGGTTTTTGTTTTTTAAAAAAATGAAAGGCCCTAATAATCGTTTCAATATTTTTAACGGGTAAAATTCTTCCAACAAATAGAATAAACCGATCTGGCAGATGGAAGCGCTTTTTAACGACACCCAGAATGCCAGGATCGTTAATTAAGTGGAAACGACCATCTGAAGCGAGGGGGATCACCCTAAATCTGTCCTCAGGAATGTCGAGGTGTTTTGAATACAATTCTTTTTCTATTTCAGAAACAACAATGAATAAATCGTATTTTCGAGCGGAAATAGGGAGGGTCAATTTCCAATATAAACTATCGTACCATTTGTACTGCTCTGGCAAGATAAACAATCTCGCAGAGTGAAAGGTCACGACCTTTTTAGATTCTCCCCGAAACAAAGAAATATGCTTCAAAGAATGGTAGACATCCACTTTCTCCTTCTTTAAGATCCCTTGAAGAATAGTATTACTCCATACCGTCCACCCGATTGGATTACTCGCGGGAATGACAATCTCTTTGACATGATCAAAGTCCCACCTCTTGTCCTGTTTCGTAGAAAGGAGGATATATTCATTTTTTTGATCAATTTTAAGTAAGGCCGCCAAGAGACATTTTGTATAGTTCAAAACTCCTGCATATCCCGGACTTCTGACATCAAGACAAATTTTCATAATGAAATGAGAATGGACGTGTGGTGATTAATTTTTCGAAAAACCTCTCACCCGCATAAGCGTGGACTTGATCGATAAATAAGTGCCAAAAGCACCCAAGGACAAAAATTTGAATGGTAATACCTTAAAAATCTTTCCAGCAGCATTAATCCGTTTTAATGCATAAAGGTCAACCCCATGATTCACGCGACCCGGTATCGTAGAAATCGCACCTTCAAAGTTTTTTTTGACGATCTCTTTGACATCATTATTGTATTTTCCAAAGGGGTATGCAAAATGTGATACAGCGTGGCCAAGATGGTCTTCTAATACTTTTTTTGAACCAATGATCTCCGCTTCTGCGACACCCAAATCAACTTCGGTCAGATTCGGGTGACTTTTCGTATGCGCACCAATATCAATTCCTTCGTGATCCAGAACCCTGACCTCATCCCATGAAAGCATCGGTAAATGAGGAATTGAAGTATGTTGATTTGGCCAATCATTCAAGTGTCCACAACGATCAGTCGTGATAAAAATCGTCGCAGTAAATCCGTATTTTTTTAAAATGGGCAAGGCATGAGTCAAGTTATTTTGGTAACCATCATCAAAGGTAATCAAAAGCCTTTTTTCTGGGATACTATCCCCATTTTTGAGCATTGCGAGTGCGTCCTTTAAAGACAAACCCTGGTATCCCTCCGCTTGAAGAGAAGACATCTGCCGCTCAAACATTTCAGGTGAAACAGAAATCACCGACTCGCTAGAGTCAATGGAATGGTAGGTCAACACCACAATATCATGAGAGCGCATCGACAGCTTAAACTCCTTTGACACAAATGCCAGCAATTTTTTTTGTAAAAATCTTGTTGGACTTCCCATACAATTTAAAGTTGAACCTAAAAAAAAGCGTATTGAGACGATCAACCAATATCGCCACATAATTTAAAGGATTCGCATAAAAAACATATAAATTGAGAGGAATAATCTGAATATTGCGATACCCTGCATACTTCAGTATTTGATTTAAACTGATTTCCGTCAATGTATTGTAGTGGTCAATATTTTGAGCCAGGGCTTCAGCGCCCGTAATCGGGTTCGCACCATTGAGGGAATGAACAATTAATGACCCATTCTGGCTGAGATTTTTTTTCGCCAATTCGAGAAAAAGGAAAATTTCATCCTTTGTGAGATGGTTCAGCTCCTGCTCTGCAATGATTAAATCGAATGGCTCCTGGTTCGCTTCTAAAAAAGGAAACGCCGCTTCCAAACGACAATTTAAACCTTTTTCTTGGGCATGTTTTATTTTCTCAGGGCCAGAGTCTATTCCCAATACATCTGTGTACCCTTCAACCTTCAGAAGGTTCACAAAGTATCCTGGACCACAACTAATGACCAGTATTTTTGCGTGTTTATTTGGGGTCACATGATGCAGATAATTGTTTTTATAAAACTTGTAAAATGTTCCATATCCTTTTTCAATATCATCCGGACCTTCCCAGAATGAATCAAACGGTTCTATTTTTCCTGTCAGTTGCACTGGCTCACCTTTTCAAACGGGTTAATGAATAAGTACATACAAAACAATTTCAACATGAAGATCAACACAGACTGCGTGTAAGCTCCTCACTTTTTATTCGAGACTTAAGGATAAGGTATTGGCTAAAAACATCGTCAGGCGTAATGTCATTCATACACATTCTATCGTATGGACAGGGAGGAAACTCCCCCAAACGGCTATAGTTCACACAAGGAACACATGGGTACGGCTTCCGAATGCCAATATGATTTTCTCCAGGAGGTTTAAAGCGTTCCATCACCCCCGGCCCCCAAAGAGACAAGGTTCCCATCCCCATTGCTGCGGCCATGTAAACAATCCCACCGTCACAGGCTAATAAGATATCACTCATGGATAAAATCGCAAGAGACTCAGTATAACTCGTCTTCCCGACAAGGTTCTCGATACGCCAAGCTTCTTTCACCTGGGCCATGACTTGAGTCGCCTCAAGCTCATCCGCCGAAACACCCACGAGCAAAATCTTGACCTGATTATCTTCCTCACACACCAAATCAATACACCTTGCAAAATCAGACATATTCCAGCGATGATGACTTTTCAGAACCCCTGGAACAACGACAAAAAGGAACTCCTTTTCAGGGAAAATGCCGTTCACCTCTAATTTCCTTTTCTCCTCTTTAACCACACCTTCAGGCAGAGAAAAGGAAAGATCCTGTGCTTGCGCCATTGTTGATTCAATACCGAAGATCTCTAGCTGTCTCATCATGTTGACAGACTCATAGACTTTCTCATTTGCATAAGAAATGAGATTTGTATACAAAAGCCGACGATCATTGGTATCAAACCCAACCCGAATCTTCGCTCGTGAGATAAAGGAAATAATGGAGCTTATTTTTCTAAACGGCTCCAAGTCAAACACAACATCAAATGCTCCTTTTACAAAAAGGCGCATACTTTTCAGAAAACCGGCGAAGTCGTCGAGAACGATCAGTTCATCGAAATAATTCACATGGGCATAGGCCAATTTATTTTTCTTTAAACAAATCAAGCTAATTTTCCCTTTTGGAAAGGCTGCACGCAATACCCTTAGGAATGGAAGACTCATTAAACCATCTCCGATTCCGCCAGGACGAATCACCAACACCCGTTCACACTCAGAACGCTTCAAGGGAAGCTTTACAGGCGCTATCTTCCTCGGTTTTGCGAAAAGGGCGATGAGATAAAAACAACATTGAAACAGCGTTTTATCTAAAAAAATAAGCAGGTGGCGATTCATATTTTTATTACAATTACAGCATCCCTTGTTCTTTATACCAAACGATCGTCTTAGACACTCCTTCGTCAAAACTCACCTTCGGTTCAAAGTTTAAGGTTCGATAGGATGCATTACTTGAAAAGGCAAAACTCTTTCTAAAAAAGTCCATCCTTCTGCGATGTAGTGGAGGCTGTATCCCCAAAGGGCGGAGGGTCACCTCTAAAATCGTCGCCGCTATCATAAAGATAAAAAGCGGTGCGTGAAACCGAGGGAGGCTCACATCAAGTTGTTTAGCGATAACCGCAGCCATCTCTTTTGTCGTCGCCGTATCCTTTCCCGCCAAGACAAAGACCTTCCCTTTCGCCTCTTCCAAAGTCGCCGCTAAAAACAACCCATCAATCAGATCATCAATGTAAATCAGGTGATGAATATTTTTCCCATCTCCAATAATAAAAAAAACACGTTTTTTTATAGCCTTGAAAAGTTTAAGTAATCGGCGGTCTCCGGGACCGTAGGTCTCTGAGATACGGATGATCGACACAGGTAATTTGTCCTGGAACGAAAGAACCAGTTTTTCAGCCTCCAGTTTTGTTTCCCCATAGATATTGCTCGGCTTCAGTGGCGATTGCTCATCAATATCTCCTGTGAGCGCCTCCCCATAGACCCCAATGGTACTGCCATGCACAAAACGCCTCACACCTGCACTCAGGCTGGCTTCCAGCATATTTCTCGTGCCTTCCACATTCACATCCCAATATCGTTTATCAGGTACATTCATTTCATGCTGAGCAGCAGCGAGATGAAAAACGATGTCGACATCCCGCAGGAGCTCTTTTAGCAGATTTTTGTCCGTCACCGACCCAAACGATACTGCTACACCTTTATCCTGAATGAGTTTCGTATTTTCGGATTCTGCCTCTGTATTTTCCTGACCCAGAACCTTGACCAAATACCCTTTCTCAAGGCAATTCAAGGCCAATTGAGAACCGATGAATCCGGTACCACCGGTGATCAAAATATTCATCATTCAAAAACTCCCTTTGTAATCATAAACAAAATCCTATCAAAAATACCACAGCATATCCTAACTTAAGAACCCACGACGATGAAAATATTCTTGGACTTTTTGGATCTCCTCTGCTTTTTTTGCATCGGACCAATGATGTTCCTCTGCCATTAGACCTGCACACACCTGAATCGCCCCATTTCCAGGAAATCCACATGTCCCCAAGTCTGTTCTTCTGAAGACGACATCTGCCAACGTTATCGCCATTTCTTCTTGAACGGCATGTTTAACTTCCGCCTGAATAGTCGTAGATTCTGATACTTTTTCATACAAAGCCGGTTTTTTTTCAGCATAATTCAAAACACGAGGATACTCTGACCCATAGTTTCGGGCAAGGGCTTCCATTACGGATGCATTGATCTTGGCAGGGCGCCGCTCTTGGGCTTGATTGATAAACGACTTGAAATAATTAATCTTTCCTCCAAAAATCGGGGTTATTTCCGTCTTGGACACCCTATCGTTT
Organism: Nitrospirota bacterium; assembly: GCA_029261215.1. Lineage (GTDB taxonomy): Bacteria > Nitrospirota > Nitrospiria > SBBL01 > JAADHI01 > JAADHI01. The sequence continues at coordinate 77,855 of JAJDBT010000050.1, forward strand.
AGATTGAGCTTTTTACATACAAGATCAATGGCCTTTTCGGCCCCGCCCCTGGCCATGGTCGCTCGAACTCCGATGAGCGTCACCAAGCCTTCCACCTGATCTTCTCTATTGTGATCAATAATGAGTGATCGTTTTCCAAAACTCATTTTTCCATCGGTTTGTTTTTCTTTATCTCCAAACAAAGTGAGGCCGGTATTGATCATGGAAACATCATTCAAAGTCAGGGCCAATGCGGGATAGGCTAAATTCACTTCATCCAAATAGCCTTGAATTTCCTCAACTTTTACAGAGACCTCATCCGGTTTTTCTTCAAAAACCTTGTGCCATACCCCCACAAGGGTATGTCCCCTCCAGGGCGACAAAAAGACATGTCGTCCTCCTCTGTCCAAAACGGCATCCTGATCTCCAGTCCCCATAGAACAGGCCAAACCGTATTGTGTAGAGAAAGACTTCTTCACAACAAAAGCAAGATCTCGTGAAAAAGTCGGTGTTGTCTTTAATGAAAGGCTCGGCCTTTTATTCAATATGCGATGGCTCCACGGCCCGGCCGTCACAAGCACCATTTTACCCCGAATATTGAATCGGTTTTGGGTCAAACAATCTTTTGCCATCACCCCACTGACACGATTACCTTCCATAATAAAATCGGTGGCCTCAACGTAATTCGCCGCATCTGCGCCCTCTTCCACTGCAGATCTTAAAAATGAAATGGCAAGTCGGGGCGGGTTATAATATTGCCCTTCATTAAGCACAGCCCCGCCTGTAAGGCCTTTGCTCGGTAAGTTTGGAAATACCTCCAGGACTTTCTTCGTGGGTAAAAACCCACCATCAGGAATTTGCCGTTCCGTATCCTGGAGATTACGATTGCGATCTAATGTCAAAAGATCATAGACCGCAAACCCACTCATCAAGAATATTTTACCTTTTAATCCATGTCCATAGGTCGGAATGACGATAGGTAACGGATGAACAAGATGGGACGCAATTTTCAAAAGAGCAGCCCTCTCCCGACTGGACTGACGAACCCGAACCAAGTCGGCATGCTGCAGGTATCGAATCCCGCCATGGACGAGTTTATAATGATTGGCTGAAGTCGCCTGACAAAAATCAGATTTTTCGATTATAGCGACTGAAAGTCCACGGAGTGCTGCATCCCATGCCGCGCATACCCCATAAATGCCGCCACCGACAATCACAAGGTCATACGCTCGATCAGATAATGCAGATATTGCTCTTTTCATAGGGTTTTATCTTAATGCTGAGTGTGATCTTCAAGAAATGGTGGAAAACACAAAATCATCGACTATTCAAGAGGCACTGCAGCCAAGTCGCTCATGGGGGCAAATTTAAAATCTGAAAGCAGACTGCGAAGAGTCTGCTCTGTTTTGCCTAAGTTAACATAATGACGAAATTTGGAGAGTCGACTTCCATTAATTCGCGGCTGCTTCGGGTCAACTTCCCAAGGGTGTAAATAAACAATAGCGGGCTGCTGTTCTTTTAGATTTAAGTGCTTAATCGCCCATTTTGTAAGAGAATAAGGAAAAAGCCTTAGATACCCTCCACCCCCAACCGGCAGATTCACTCCACAAAACCTCAATGTACTGAGTGGAAACTCACGTATGCTGCCAGACTGACGTTCAATTACATGAGAGAAGCGCTCGGCATTTGGGATTCCATATCTATCATGAACGACAGGAAAAATACTTGAGTCATATAAAAACCCCTCCTCAATCAATATGTCTATTGCCCAGAGACTTTCGCCAGTGATGGAGTAACTCGCCGCCCGATAACCATTGACCGCTTTACCAATAATATCTTCGAGGATCTTTTTAGATAAGCGGGTCTCTTCCCTAAATTTATCAGGTGTTTGAGTATAAACTCGTTGGTGACTGTATCCGTGAGATGACACTTCATGACCCCGTTGATGAATTGCTTTTACCAGTTTCGGGTGGCGTTGCGCAACCCAGCCCAAAACAAAAAAAGTGGCATAGGCCTGAGTCTCCTCAAGAAGATCAAGCAGGAGATACGTATTTTTCTCGACACGACTTTCATAGCTCCCCCATGAGTCAGAGGGGACAACGGACTCAAAGGCTGAAACCTGATAATAGTCTTCCACATCAATTGTAATGGCATTGACCATTTTATTCACCTAAACATCTTTAACATTACTTGATGATCCGCCAGGGTGGGGCCACTGCAGTAAGGGTCACCGAAACAACATTCCGTTCCCCATCCCCCCCTAAAACCGACACTGAATTAGAATCCTGCCTCAAGTGAGAATAATTGAATCCAGCACTCAACCATTCCAACAACAATACAGACATTCCCACTTCGCCACTTAATATGGTTAAATCTACTTCATTACCAGATACAGACTTGTTTGTGGAATAATTCGCTTCGAGATATGAATCAATCCGCTCACTAAGCCTTCTACTGGCACTACCAACAATCGATTGGCTTCGAGTCACACTTCGAACCACACCAAGGCCAGTCGATACACCCCTAGAGTAACGGAGTGACATATTACCAGATTGATATCTCTTAAAAATTTCTCCAGAAAAAGTTGGCTCCAGTGACTCCCCCTCGAAAAAAGAAACACCAACCTCCCCTCTCACAGTAACGAGCTTTGAAAGCCTATGATCTAAGCCCGTTTGGAGAGAATGAATCAACTGATCGTTCCCATCTCCAGTTGTCCAAGCCGCACCATAGGAACCCGTCCAAGCTGTTCGAGTGGATAGATCGTAACGATAAACGCCTCCTAATTTTGTCTGGTGCGCATTTCGGTCTTCAAATTGCTCCCCTGAAAAACGCGTAATAACATTAATGTAAGAACTGGTCAATGTGAAACGTGTTGACCAGTCATACAACAACAAAATACCCGCTTGGTTTTGAAAGGTGTCTGTTTTCCCTAGTTGGATCCCTTGTCCAGTCCCTTGAGGAAGTTCTCGCCTCCTCTCCAGCGAAGCTTGATCTTCCCCTCCGCCTAAAGCGACAGCGGGAAGACCCGGAGAAAACGACATTTCCTCAATTACCCGAACTTCAACACCTTTTATTCTTCGATTTAAAAAAGGAATATCTAGGTCAAAAGATAACGAATGAAAGAGACTGTCCTCTGCAGAGCTATACGAATAAAACTGTGCCGATGCAGTGTATCGCATGGATAGAGAAACATTCTTGCTCGAATAGGCGAGTTTAAGTGAAGGCGAAATAGTGGAGACAAAACCAGCGTCCTGATTTGTTTCTGAAAAAAAGATATTGTCATTGTAATTCTCAGAGAGAGAAAACGAGGAGTCAAGGATAACTGCAGCGTTGATTTCGAAGGGAAACCCAATGACAAGCAACAAAAGAATTGCCCATATAGAAACCCAAGGAGTTCTCTCTATAAAAACCTTAATAAGATTCTCTTTCCTAGTAGACGGTGGCAAGGACCACCATTTCGGGTCATTAAGCGTATCAAAAAGCCCCTCTTTATCCAAAGGACAGTTCTAATAAAAACAAAAGCTTTTACAAGGATTGCAACTAATCAGCATGAGATATTATTAGAAATTTTATGCCACTCGTATCTCACGAACATTCCCGGATAAAAAGACCAATACCGCCTATTTTCAAATGATAAGGCAAGTAATCGAAGTCACACTGATATCCGAACCCCTGCCCAAGTGAGACCAAGAAATCCTAAAAATAGTGCCTTCTCCAAGCCGTATTCTAAGCCTCATAATGTTTGATTCTTTCTTCCCGGAACAGTTTCATTTAAAAGTATCCCTCTTCCACGATGAGAAACGACACCATTCCATAGTAATTACTGAGATTAAACTGGGCAAAAAGCCGCCTGGCAAAGAACTCAAGCTCCGAGCCGATTAACTCTAGCCTCAGAGGTGTGCTCTCTTCCTAGCCTTTGTATTTGCCACAGATCCTTCATCTCTTAACCTGTTTTTAATTGATTTAGAAAATCCTTGAACCAAATCTGGACAAAGCTTATCCAATGCGTTCGCTCTTGTCAATCAAGCCTTCAGACCTCTAGCCTAAATGGAAAATGAGAAGATAATGACAAGATGAATGAGCATAAAAATCAAACCCATTAAACAATAAACCAGAGGAGATGTTGAAGTCTTATCTAGCCCCTTTTCCAAGCAACACCACCCGGATCGTGTCGAGGACAATAGTCAGATCGAATAAAGGAGACAGGTGTTTAACGTAGTAAAGGTCGTACTGAAGTTTTTCTAGGGCATCCTGCTCGGTAGCCCCATAACGATATTTTACTTGAGCCCAACCCGTCAAGCCCGGCTTTACGGTAAACCGAAGATCATAATAAGGGATTTTTTCTCGAAGCTGCGCCACAAAAAGCGGCCGTTCCGGTCGGGGGCCGACAAAACTCATTTCCCCCTTTAAAACGTTAATCACTTGGGGGATCTCATCAATCCGCAATAATCGCATGATTCTCCCCAGAGATGTCGCACGAGGGTCATCTTCAGTGGCCCAAACCGGCCCGCTTACTGTTTCGGCATCCTCCCGCATCGACCTAAATTTCATCACCATAAATGGCTTACCATTCTCACCCACCCGCTCCTGGCGGTAAAAAACTGGCCCTTTAGATGTCAGTTTAATCAAAATTGGAACAGTCAGAAAAACAGGGATTGAGACAAGCAGTCCGATTACTGAGAAAACAACATCAGAGACCCGCTTGGAAACCCGAATAAGGTTAATCCGATTAAATCCTTCATTAAAAATCAAGGTACTGGGCTTTAGCCAATCGACACAAATTTTTCCTGCAACACGCTCATAGAACGATACCGCTTCAAAAACTTGAATTCCCTGGACACGAAGATGCAACAGTGATTTTACAGGGAGCTGCCCACGGCGATCATCCATTGCAACAATAACCTGTTTGATTTTTTGTCGACTCACAAATTCTGATAAGCGCCCGAATTGATCTCCCGAGTGATTCACAGTACTTAAATCCCATTGAAAATGGAGTATCCGATATCCCAAGTTTCTTTCATTCGCGAGAAATTCTTTAAGGACTGTCGCAATTTTACCAGACCCGACAATCAAAATCGGAGTATCCAGGCGATAGGTTCTATTAATCGCCTGATATGCTAAACGAAGACCAATCAGCAGTAGAGGGGAAAGCGCCAAGCGCCACCATAACGGCCCAAACACCGGGGCCTCTGGGGGTGGGATCACAAGATAACAGACCAAAAGAATACCCGCGGCACACAGCATCGCCTGAAAATGTCTGACTAAAAATTCTTTAATCGAAAAACGAGGAAATGGCGGAAATAACTCACCATAATAAAGACATACCTGCACAACAAGAGGGGCTAATAATAAATGAGCCCACACACCGCCGACAAGACTCCCCCACATTAAAAATATAAGGATGAAGACATTCTCAAAAGCGAAGTAAAATGTATTTCGTATAGAATAATATCGGTTAAATAATCGAAACATAATTAACACACATCCATTAAATGTTTATGAAGAGATACCCAAAATATCCTTAGAAAACTAGAACCTAATGATCTTGATCATACTCGTAACTATATCGATCATATCCGTATTTCCAGTTTGTTTTTGCCCGATTAAGCACACTTCCAATGACCTTTTTTGACCCCAGGGTCTTCATAGCCTGAGTCAAAACAGCCTCTGGTGTTTCACCTGTTTTTACAACGATAACGATCCCATCCACAGCCTCTGAGATAACACTCATGTCAAAAAGGGGCAAGATTGGAGGAGCGTCGATCCAGATATAATCAAATTCATCGCCTATCTTTTTCAGGAGTGATACGATCCCGCCTTCGGACCAAATATACGCATTATCTTTAAATCCTACTCTCTTCCCATCAAGGCGACCCATCGTGAGTAAACTTAAGTTTTTTACAGGTCCCGGTGTAACTGCGTTGTAAAAATCGCAATCTCCTGCAATAACATTCAGTAAGCCGACCTTGTCCTGCACACCAAAGCGTTTCCCTAATGAAGGGTTTTTATAATCACCATCAATAACAAGCACACGCTTTTCAAAATCTCTAGCCGAGACCACAGCGAGATTTGCTGTGGTCGTTGTTTTGCCCTCACCTTTTATAGAACTCGTAATTGCAATAACCTTTTTATGTTCTTTTCGGCTCACCAAATCTACCTTTGCAAACAACAAGCGATACCGATCAATGACAAAAGATGCGGACTCATTCAAGACAACAATTCCTTCCCTAGAAAAGTCTTCTTTGGAGATCCGGTCTATCATTGATTCCCCCCACCACCGATGGTTCTCCTGCGTCCCGAAAACTGCTCGATGTCAACGACCTTTTGACCTTTTTGCACTTCACCCTGTTGTATCTCGTCTTCAAAGTCAGGGATCACAGCTAAAACAAGGACGGATGTAATTCGTTCAACTTCCTCCGGTTTACGGACAGAATTGTCAAGCTGCTCTCGTAAGAAAGCCAAAGCAACCCCAAATCCTAGACTCAAGCCTCCACCCAAGATGAGGACCAATAATTTATTTGGCTTGATTGGCCTTTCAGGAAGACTCGCAGGGTCGATAATCCTAAACTGCTCGCCCTTCTGTCTTTTTTCTAGGTTTTCCGAAATCTCTGCGTTTAATTTTTTTTCTAAAAGAGTTTGATAGCTTCTCGAAATATTTTCGTAATCTCGTTGAATCGTCACCATCTCCTGCTCTCTCCGTGGTGTATTCTCAACACGCTGCTCAAAAAGCTTAATCTGCGTTTCAAGCTCTGCTTCTCGTTTTTCAAAATCTTTCAGATCATTGTTAGCATCTCTAATTTGAGCAACCAAGGACAGAGTTGAATCTACACCAATACGGCTAATGGGGGCTGGTCCGCGATCTACTGGCTTAGGATTATTCCCCTCTTCCTCACGACTGTTCTCTAACTTTTTCTCTAACTCTCGGATCTTTCCTTTTAAAACAATCACATCCGGGTAATTATCGTTGTACTCTATCAGTAAATCCGCAAGCATTACGCGGGACTGGGTTAACCTTTGTTCAAGGGGGGATGAAGTTAAGAGATCCAAACCCTGAATAGAATCAGTTGAGACAACGCCATCTGTGCTCATTTGTTTTTTTTGTTGAGAAAGGATTTTATAACTTCTTTCTAACTCGGCAATTCGGTCATGTGCTGCTTTTTTTGATAAACGAATTGTTTCTAAATTGACCTGAAATCGATCAAGGGCTCTCAAATTAGAATCAAGCTGCTCTGGCAGTTCTCCCATATTCGCGCGCTTATAATCCCCAAAACGCTGCTCTTGTCGTTCTAATTCTTTTTTCAGGTTTTCCAATTCTACAACAAGAAAATCTGTCGCACCTTCAATAAAACCTTCCCTAATTCTTAAGTTTTCCTCAATGACAAGGGAAGACAGTTCATTTGTCACATTCATTACCGTGACAGGTTCTCTCCCCATGAATGAAATAGAGAAACTTTCAAGACGACTCCCGCCCCTTGTTCTGACCTCCACATTTTTGCGCATAGCCTCTATTTTCGCATCCGTCGTCATCGGATTGACTTCAATACCCACTTTAGCGAGCATCTTTTGAGTGAAAGAGGGTTCGCCTGCCTGATACAACCCAAACTTTTCAATGATCCTCAAAAGGAAGGATCGGCTCAACACTTGTTGTTTAATGCTCGTAAGACGATCCTGAGCTGTCCCGGTTACAGCAGACTGGACAATCGATTGAGGAACCTTCTGCTCTTCCACCAAAATCAGAGTGCTCGACTGATAAATTTTGGGAAGGGAAAAAACAAGATACACCGAAACAACGGTGCCAATTGCCAAGGGAATCAAAACCCAAAACTTCCTTCTCCAGGCAATTCCGATAAAATCCCAGAGAAGCTGTTGATAATCTTGTTTTTTTACTTGCATATTCATTTCTTCTTTTTACGATCGCTCTCATCCCTAAGATGAAGACAAAGACACTTACCTAGTGTAGTGTCCTAAACTAGTTGGAGTTTATCTAGGGTTGCACGGGCACGATCAACTTTTGTCAATATTTCTTCAGCAGATTTGGTCCATACGAAGGGTGCCGGATCATCATTATGCTTTTCGATATAACGAAGGAT
>JAJDBT010000006.1 GCA_029261215.1 Nitrospirota bacterium
TCTCACTTCCCCCTGACTTGGTAAAAGTTCTACTTTCTTAACGTGCCACGGACTTTGTATCCCCAGTATTTGGGCATATAATTCTTTATCTCTCATGCAGCCTACTCTAACCTACCCACTCGATCAGGGGAAGAGCCAAAAAAATCCCCCGGTTCGCGCCATCTTCGTCAAGACGTAAATCAACATGCCCAAGATTGGCTGCGCCTTCCGTAAAGGAAGGCAGGGGTAAAATTTCGGTTAATCCAATCGCAGAAAGCTGCTCAAAAGTGACCGGCAAGACAACACGTCCATTTTTTTTGATCGCCTTCGCAAGCAAGTCATCCCCCTCAGGATCACTGAGATCCGGCTCTGTAAATAAAATATCCAGGCCAATCGCACTGACTGTTGTTTTTGATAAGGTATTAATGAGTTGTGCATGCCGACGTCGAGGCCAGGGCCATCGCCCCAGTTCATTGAGACTTTTTTCATCCACCCCGATAATCAGGATATCATCTGGCGGCGCATCATCCTGTGCCACCAGGCGAATCAGACCATCATAAATCCAATAGTCCCATCGCTGTATCAAGCCCGCACGAAACAACAAAAGGGCCAGAGAGACCATGAATAGAGGGAAAAACACACGTTCTGAGAAAAATCGTAATTGTTTCAAAATGAACTCATAACAGGGCCAGTAGACCGGTCAATGCAAATAGAATGAGCGCCCAGCAACGGCCGCAAGGAACATCCACAGACCGCACCTCGCTAAATTCACCTACAGTCCCATCTGCCGAAATAGCTCGAACACGCATGTAGTATACTCCGCGATCCGGACGGACAATCCGGTGCTCATAATCTGATGTTCTCAGATTAAAAATAACCTCTTTAAAACCCTCATCTTTCGCCAGCTCAAACTGATAGTCTTCATCTTTTTTCCCTCTGCCCCATTGAACTAACAAATGGTCTCCCTGCACTTTCGCAGGATTGAGGGTGAGCAGTGAAGGATGAGATCCAATGCGAAAAGAAATGACTTCACTAAATGGGCTGTACACCCCTTTTTGATTTCCAACGGCAACCCGCCAATAGTACTGGCCTGTTTTCATGGGCTTCGCCAGGGTAAAAGTGGATTTGGAAAGCAATCTTTCATCGGCAATCAATTCACTAAAATCATCCATCTGAGAAAGTTGAAAATGAAACCGATGGTCTGATCCCGGACTATTCCATTGGAAAGTGGGTGGATTATCACTCATCTGGACATTCGGAAGCGGAGACAAGGGGTCAGGGGGCGAAGGAACAGGAAGAACTGCGACCACAAAATCATGAAGGGCATTTGCACCTTCAAGACCCAATGAATCAATGCCTCTCACGCGCATTGTGAACTGACCATTTTCAAGGTGCTCAACCTTAAATTGCGGCTCACTCGCAACCTGGTCTATCAGCAAACTCATAAAATCCGCATCCGGCGCGATCTGAATCCGATATGCAAGCGCCCCTTCAAGCACAGGCCACTTTAAGAGATCCGGGCGTTTCACTATTTCTTTCGTTAAGCCTGAAAGATCAGGTGAAGGCAGCAATTTCTTAGGCGGGGACGGCGCTTTACCAAGCGGAACAACGGTTCCAAAACCCTCAGGCACGTCCAGCGTTTCCCCTGCCGCGCCGACCTTAACAAGGCCTGACAACACTTCCGTCCGCGTAACCTGCCCATTATTTTCACTCACAACACGAAGCTCAGTCCCCCTCACCGCAGAAATGGCGCCGGGTGTGTGAATTTCAAACCGGGAGCCCGCTCCCTTCTGCGGTTTGACTTGTGTGTCCAAGCGCCCTTTCTGAAGCCGCAGACGTGTATCAACCATTCCGGTCTCCCCATAGGCTTTCACCACATCAAAGATCAGGTGGCTGTCGGATAACACAATTAACTGGGAACCATCCGCAAACCTCAGGCCGACGCTGCCGTCAGATCCCGTAAGCACCTCATCCTTTATGTGCAGCAAGGCATGTAGTTTAAGGGCCGTTGTTTCATTGTTCGTGGCTGACTTAACAGAAACAACTCCCGACAGGGCGATGACCCGGACTGGCACCGGTTCTATTTTAAGCCAATCAATAGGAAATCGCAGACGAGTCCCCGGCCGCATTTTTTTTGCAATGTCAATCTGATTGTGCTTTTGAAAGTCATCCAAAAACGCCATTGATTTCAGGTAGGTTTGGCTTAAATTCCAAAGCGTGTCCCCTGGCCGTGTCGTGTATATCCATTCTTGCGGCTCCGCCCCAGACTGCGGAACGTGAAGGAGAAAAGTGATGATGAAAAAAACAACTATTTTTTTGAAGTCATGGCATTTCAATACGCGCGTTCTGTGTATTTTTTTATGTATGATGTTTTGAATAAACAGAAGCATGAAAGCCTCATTTCACCCGATCATTTCCAAACATGCATCTATCTCAAAGAAAAAGGTCAAGACATAAAAAATGATGAGTGAATATCGAGTCTGTGATCTCGTAACAGCGCGAAGAGTCGGAGGGTTTCCTCAGGGATTTATAACTTAATCAAGATTTTTTAGCAATATGAATCTGTTTTCCTTAAACCCTTGAAGCAAGGCAGAGTAATACCCCTAAAGAGGTATTGTCTCAATAAGAACAGAAACATATAATCCTCTTATCCTGACATTGGCTATGCCCTGTCCTTCACCCCGCAAATCAACGCGGAGCAATTCTAGGCATCCCGATGCTGACTTTCATTCGAAATTTCGTTGAGTGTATTCCGTGTTGGGAGAGCTGATGCTCTGACTTCAACACAAAAGGTGATCAAGGAATACGACACACAATGGCAAAAATTAAATTTTAATAGACACTCAGTCTTGATCTCTCTACCGGGAAGCATCATCGTGAGTCTGACCTTCTTGTTTTTTCAAAATATGCCCACGTTCCTAAGTCTGGATATGCGGCATTGGGGACTCTTTCTAGCCTGCCTTCTCTCGATTGTGCTCCTTTTTCTTTCTTTTGTGCATATCAAGAAACAAAGAAAAAGCCTCGCAAAATCACTAAAAAAACGAGCACATGAAATCATGACCCGCAAAGAATTTGAAACCCGCTTCAACCTCGCACTTCATATCGGAAACGGCACAATATGGGAATGGGACATCCAGACAAACAAAATATCATTTGGTCCTCGCTTTCATGCGCTCCTTGGCTATCAACAGGGCGAACTGCCAACTGATATTTATGAGCTCCATCGCATTATACACACTGACGATCAACTCAAAGTCCGTAATACGATCGTTCAGCATTTAAAAGGAAATACGGACCTGTATGAACATGAAACACGTTTTCTAAAAAAATCCGGAGAAATCTTATGGATTTTAGAACGAGGAAAAGTCATTAAAAAAGATGCGATGGGCAAAGCGCTTCAAATGATTGGCATTGGCACTGACATTACCGAATATAAACTACGAGAAGAAGCCACTCGCCTGCAAAGTGAAATCATCTCCCATATGACAGAGGGCATCGTTCTCATTCGAGTCAACGACGGAACGATGGTGTACACCAATCGAAGCTTTGAAAAAATGTTTGAGTACGATGCCGGAACACTTCTAGGCAAACATATTTCAATCTTGAAAGCCCCGGGAGGGAGAAGCTTTGAAGAGATCACGCAAGAGATTGTGGAGGCCCTCACGAAACACAATATCTGGAAGGGTGAAATCAAAAAAATCAGAAAGGATGGCACAACGTTCTGGGGTCTTGCAACCTTGACAAGCTACAAACACCCTCAACACGGCAAAGTCTGGCTGACGATCCAAACCGATATTTCCATTCGAAAAGAAGCGGAAGCGACCCTTCGGGATTCGGAAGAACAATTCCGGGCCATTTTTGAACAATCCAGTGATTCTATTCTCCTGATCGACCCGGACAACGGGAAAATCCTGGCCTTTAATCAACAAATGCATCAAAACCTCGGATACACCCGAACAGAATTTGAAAAACTGAGCATTCCAGATTTTGAGGCAATGGAAAGCAAAGAAGAGGTCAGAAAACATATTGTGCAGATTCAAGAAAAAAAATGGGACATTTTTCAAACACAGCATCGAACGAAAAGTGGCGCGATCCGAGATGTAGAAGTAACCATTCGAATCATCCACGTTAAGAACAAAGAATATTTCTTTGCGGCCATCCACGATATTACTGATCAAAAATTAGCCGAAAAACAACAGCGGCTGGCCTCCACTGTCTTTGAAAGTGCAACAGAAGCCATCATGGTGACGGATTCGGAGGTCAACATTATTGCCGTTAACCCGGCTTTCACAGAAATAACAGGCTATGCCCTTCATGAAGTACAGGGCAAAAACCCTCAATTTCTGAAATCTGGCAAACATGATGACAGTACCTATAAAAAGATGTGGGACATCGTTGAAGAAACGGGCCACTGGCAAGGGGAACTTTGGGATCGCAGAAAAAATGGCGACATATTTCCCATATGGCTCTCGATTACGGCCATTAAAGATCAAAAGGGTGAGCCCTTATATTACACCTCTCTCTTCAGTGATATTACCGAGCGCATTGCCTCGGAAGAAAAGCTTCATGCACAAGCTTATTACGATTCATTGACAAACCTTCCGAACCAAAGACTGATGAAAGATCGTCTTTCCCAGGCACTCAATCAGGCCAAACGAACAGAAAAAAAGGTAGGCATCCTCTTTATTGATCTGGATCACTTTAAATCTGTAAATGACACGCTCGGTCATCTGGCAGGAGATCACATTCTCAAAGAAGCAGGAAAGCGATTATTGGCTTCTGTACGAGATGCGGATACCGTTGCCCGATCCGGCGGAGACGAGTTTCAAATCATACTGCCTAATACCGGTGGGAAAGAAGAAGTCAGCCTCGTCGCCAAAAAAATAATCAAAGAAATGAGCCTGCCTTTTATGGCTGAGAACCGTCAGGTTTTTCTCGGAGCCAGTATCGGCATCACCATTTTCCCGGATGATGGAGACCAGGCCACTTTTTTGCTAAAAAATGCGGATATGGCCATGTATAAAGCAAAATTCTTGGGTCGTAACAGCTATCATTTCTTTGATCAAAACATGGAAAAACTGGCAAAAGGCCGTGCGGTTTTAGGATGGGACCTCAAAAAAGCCGTGACTCAGAATGAACTGAGTATTTTTTACCAGCCGATTATTCATCTCGAAACCCTCAAAACAGTCGCCCTTGAAGCGCTCGTTCGCTGGCATCACCCGGATCAAGGCTTGTTACTTCCAGAAAAATTCATTCCGGTGGCCGAAGAATCCGGAACCATCGGTGAAATTGGTCAGATGGTTCTTGAAAGGGCCTGCCAACAGATGTATGAATGGCAGAAAACCTACGGGCTTAAAGCCTCGCTTTCTGTCAATATGTCGAGTCGGCAGTTTATTTTGATCGACTTCCTCCACCCCATCAAAAATGCACTGGAAAACAGCGGGCTTTCTCCAGAATCATTAACTATCGAATGCACCGAAAGTCTGACCCTCGACCCGGTCGAAAAGGCCGCCGAAAAACTGAACAAACTCAAAGCGCTCGGGGTTCATATCGCGATTGACGATTTTGGGACAGGCTATTCTTCACTCAGCTACCTCTCCCGATTCCCAATCGACCAATTAAAAATTGATAAATCATTCATCCAAAATGTCCATTCAAGCCCCCAAAAGCAACATCTTGTCGAGGCCATCATTCGCATGGGAGAAAGCTTGAAAACGAAGGTGATTGCGGAAGGGATCGAACAACAGGAAGATCTTGACTTGCTGCTAAACTATGGATGTCATTCCGGGCAAGGTTACTACTTCAGCAAACCCCTCTCGGCCAAAAACTACGAGGCCCTCTTAAAAAAGGAAAAGGGTCTTGTTTAAACCTGGGCAGGCTAGTTCACTTTTGATAAGCGTTTGAGACCTTTTCTAATCAGGTCTTCTACCGAGCAGTCTGCTTCATCTTCCTTCAAGATGCGTTCAATCTCTCGTTTGGCATCCAATCGATTGTAACCCAGATTAATCAAGGCAGAGAGCGCATCATTCTGAACCGTCTCTTCAGGCCCGGCATCGACATCATCAAGCATGTCATTCGCCTGCCCGATCTGCACCACTTTTTCTTTTAATTCAAGAATCAACCGCCCCGCCATCTTGGGTCCGACACCGGGGATGGCTTTCAGGCGTTGTTGTTCCCCATCCCGCAGCGCTTGAATCAATTCACTCAGCTCAATGCCCGATAAAATATTCAACGCGAGTTTCGGCCCAACACTTGAGACTCCCAAAAGCAACAAAAAGACTTCCTTTTCCCGAAGACTTAAAAAACCAAAAAGCTGTAAAGCGTCTTCACGGATATGGGTGTAAATATGAAGCGCAACCTGTTCTTTTTCTTCCGGCAATCGATAATAGGTCGAAAGCGGGGTGAAGACCTGATAGCCGATTCCATGCACCTCGACAATCACTGCAGTGGTCGATTTCAGAGTAATCACGCCATTTAAAGATGCAATCATACTCTGCTCCTTTTCCTCGCCAAATCGACCTGACGTCTAAAGCGTGCAGAATGCGCATGACAAATCGCCACGGCCGCCGCATCGGCACAATGTTCCGAAGTCAGAGGATTTTTGAGCAGCAGAAAGTGACTGACCATCTGCTGAACTTGCGCCTTACTTGCGCCGCCATAACCCACCACGGCCATTTTGACTTCGCTCGGAGAGTACTCAAATACCGGAAGATCCCGGCTGGCGGCCGCTAAAATCGCAGCCCCCCTCGCTTGCCCCAGTTTCAGCGCAGACTTCACATTTTTGGCCATAAACGTATCTTCGAGGGCAACTTCTGTGGGTTGGTCAAGATCAATGACTCTCAGGATTTCATCAAATATTTTTTTAAGCCGTTGAGAGAATGGGGCCTTGGAGTTCGTTCGCACATCACCGGAGCGGCGATAAGTGAGTTTTCCTGAAGCATCTTCATCTAAAACTGAAAATCCGGTGACACCAATACCCGGATCAATCCCTAAAATGGGCATGAGAAATCACCCTTCACGGGAACCCGATCCCTCTGGAGAATTGTGCCCATCGCCCCGAAAGAAGTCACTCAGCGGAGTGTTTTTCCATCTCTTCGTCCGAGATATCAAAATTGGCATAAATATTCTGAATATCGTCATTATCTTCCAAGGCATCCATCAAACGAATCATCTGCTCCGCTTGTTTTCCTTCGAGATGCACCGTGGTTTGCGGCAAGAAAGTAATCTCCGCATAACCCGGCTTCAGATTGGCCGACAATAGGGCTTCATGCACCGTGTCAAAATCACCGGGAGGCGTAATCACATCAAAGCTCTCCAGATCATCTGTGCGAAGATCTTCCGCCCCCGCTTCAAGCGCCAACGTCAGGAGCGTGTCCTCGTCCGCAACTTCCCTGGGAATCGAGATCATGCCTTTACGATCAAACATCCAGGCTACCGCGCCCGTTTCCGCCATATTGCCGCCATGCTTTCCAAGCAGATGACGGACTTCGGCGACCGTGCGGTTTTTATTATCAGTCAAAATATCAAGCAGCAAGGCCACCCCGCCAGGGCCATACCCTTCGTAAGACGTTTCTTCGTAATTCACCCCCGGCAACTCCCCCGTGCCTTTTTGAATGGCGCGTTTCATATTGTCCGAAGGCATGTTGGCCTCTTTGGCCTTGGCGATGATCATCCGTAGCCGCGGGTTGCCATCGGGGTCTCCTCCGCCTATCTTCGCCGCAATCGTGAGTTCGCGAATAATCTTGGTAAAGGCTTTGCCCCGCTTCGCATCGACGGCCGCTTTTTTATGCTTTGTGGTCGCCCACTTTGAATGACCTGACATACTGGCTCCATCAAATAATAATAAGGTGAAAACCGCTCAAAAGACTGAAATTATTAGCATAAATTGAGAAGAAGTGTCAATTTGTCGTGGATGAAAAAGGCTAGAGCCGAACTTACCTAGTGATGGTCAACGTGGGAAAACAGTGGATATGCCGCTTGATAATGAATCAAATCCGGCACCGCCCCATCGATCCCAATTAATCGGGGTGAGTTGAAACTCGTCGAAGTCATGTGTTGGAATACCTGGGCGTGATCTTGCCGTGGAGCCCGTCCCGGAAGAACACCCACCTCGTGTGCCGTTATCGTCAAAAAAGCGATCCTCCAAATCTCCGCTCGCATCACCAAAATCACTGCATCGGCTGAAGTTGAGCAGTTCATTTGTCACGGCATCTCGAATGGTGACCACTTCGAGGTCACCCCAGTAGGTGATTTCTCCGCCCCCGGATTTAACGACATCGTGACGCAAGTCGCCAGAAAGCAACTGGAATCGCTCCTCCTGATCTTCAGCACGGCCGAGGTCGTCTAAATGAACCCCGTCGAAGCCGGTGATCCAAACCCCGATATCCTGACGGATGTGTACTTTTCCAGTCGCCGTGTCTAGAAAAGGAGTTTGACTAAAATGCATATCCATCTGATTTAACCCGTTTCTAAGTGTAGCGACTTTCCTCTCCGTGATATCAGAGTGGATGCTGATCGGCTGACGAAAACTATCCATTACAGTGCGTTCTTTTAGGCCAAAGGCAGGGTCTACAATCACCTGGTTGAACACTACATTTCCAGATGGATCATTTATACTTCCATTGCCAAATTTAGAGAAGCTTTGCATTGAAAAATCGGATGAACCCATACTTTGGAAAAAGAAAGATTCACCGCTGGGGAGAGTGACCTTCTCTTGCAAAAATCCGGGGCTTTGCATTACGTCTTCCACAATGACTCCAGAGACTGTAGCAGGGTCAACCCCCCAAGCCACAGGAGCATCAGATGCAAGCGGTGTAACAGACGCGGCAGGGAGTGATCTGGAAATACCGCCACCGCCACCGCCACCAAACTGGGCATGGGCGGGTAATACAAGAAGATGTAAGGAAAGGAAAAAAGAACTGACTATCCAGACTCTTGAAATGATTCCCCTAAGTATATCCATGCCCCACCTCCTGTCCTCACTGTGGTGAATTGACCTTATTAAAAAGCCTAACCCAAGCGTACTCTCATAGTCTAGCGTAGGTCGGCTTAAAAAGCAATAAATTGGTAACTTTTCTGTATATTAATTAATATGATAATATATAGTTCAATATTGTTTCAAAGAAAGTCAATATGAAGGCTAAGATTCTCTTGTTTACAGCCTATAACATCATCACGATTTGGGTTATCTAAATTATGAAAAGCACTGTTTTAGTCATGTCTTTTGTTTTTGTGATATTTGTATTCATGCAAGCATGCTCCGGAGGGGGAGGCTCCGCTAGAGTCTCTCCAGACATCAGCAGAGAACTTAGTATTCCCAAAGGTGACCCACGTTGTTTAAACGGCGGCACTCAGACAGAAACCGGGGTCGACCATAATGGCAATGGCATCCTTGAGCCTGACGAAGTCGAAAACACTGTAGTCGATTGTTTCAAAAAGGTCACCCTAAGCAGTGATGTGGCCGGAGGAAATTGCCTTTTTGGGGGCATCAAGGTGGAAGAGGGAAGTGACATCAATAAAGACGGCCTCCTCAATCCTGACGAAATTGATTCTGCGCTCACTCGATATATCTGTCGTTTTCAAATACAGCCTGCCACCCATTTGATTTACCGCGCCGATAAAAACGTAATAGATAATCATGAACTGTTTCGCGTACGGATCGATGTGAGTCCTTTTGAAGAAGTCTTCCTTGCGGGACCGGATACAGGTGGCGCGGTAGGAGTTTCGCTCATCTCCCCTGACAGATCCCACATTGCCTTTCTGGGTGATCTCACAACCCGGGGAGTTACTGAACTTTATATCGTTGATCTTCGTGAGACAGGGTCAGAAAAGGTCAAAATAAGTGGCCCCCTGGTTTCAGGAGGCAATGTTTTGGAATTTCAGTGGTCACCGGATGGGACACAGCTTGCCTATCTGGCAAACCAGGACACCAATGTCAGTGCAGAACTATATACTGTAAACCCGGACGGAAGTAATCGAAACAAAGTGAACGGGCCTTTAGTCTTTGGGGGAGGTGTTTCACAATTTTCCTGGTCGCCAGACAGCAGCCGTTTGGCCTACCTGGCAAGACAGGAAAATTTTGAGTCAATGGAACTCTATACGACGCCTCCCGATGGAACAGAGAATGTCAAAATCAATGACCCTCTACCAAGTGGTGGGGATGTCAGCAGCTACGAATGGTCTCCAGACGGTACCCGTCTGGCCTACCTTGCCGATCAGGAAGCCGATCAAACGTTCGAACTATTCACCGCGTTTTCGGATGGAACGGGACAGGGCAAGGTTAATGCGGAATTAGCCCTTGGAGGCGATGTTTCGGATTTTTCATGGCTGGGAAATGCAACGAGAATCGCCTATATCGCAGACCAGCTGAGTGATAATAAAGCCGAGGTTTTTGTTTCATTTCCGGATGGAAGCGGAAACATGAGGTTAAATCAGGCCCTTCCTGCTACGGGAAATGTTGCCCGTTTTGTAATTTCCCCCGACAATTCGAGAATCGCCTATCTTGCAGACGCTGAATCTGATGAAGTCCTAGAGCTTTATTCCATACAAGTAGATGGGACTGAGTATCAAAAAATAAACGGGCCGATTGTTCCCGGAGGTAGCGTTCATAATAATTCAAGCCTTCCTGCAAGCTTTACGTGGTCGCCGGACAGCAGCCAAATCGCATATCTTGCAAGGCAAAATAGTGTGGAGAAAATCGAGTTATTTACTTCTTTAGTTTCTGGCGGCAGCTCAAGCAGAATAAACACCGAGATTGTCGTTACAGGGGGAAATGTCTCAGATTTTGCGTGGTCGCCGGACAACACCCGCATCGCCTACTTGGCCGATCACGCCAGCGATGGCATTTTCGAGCTTTTTTCAGTCCTGCCAAACGGCTCTGGCCAAAATAGGATAAACGATGACATGCCTGATCCCAGATCATACATCTCCGGCTTTACCTGGTCTCCGGACAGTACCCGAATCGCCTACTTGGGAGATCCCAGGGCTTTTGATGTTGATGAGTTGTTCGCGTCTGAGCCGGATGGCACCGATAATCGTCAAGTCAATAGCCCCTTGGAATCCGGCAAACATGTTATCAATTTTTTGTGGTAAAGCTGACCCAACGAGCTCACCTCACCGCCGCGCGCGTTCCTTGATCTTGATCCGGATGGGGACGCCCATAAATCCAAATGCAGCTCGCAACTGGTTTTGAATGTAACGAATGTAGTTTTCCTGAATGCCTTTGGGGGCATTGGTAAAGATCACAAATATTGGCGGGGCAGTCCCGGTTTGCGTGATGTAATAAAGATGGACGGGCTTGCCGTTGTACATCGACGGAGGGTTCATTCTGAGCATTTTTTCAAAAAAACGATTGAGGTCTCCCGTAGTGATGCGGGTGTTGTAGCTTTCATATACCTTATCAATTTTCTGGAAAAGACGCGGCACACCCTTGCCTTCAATCGCTGCAATGTACATCGTTTGAAGATCATTGATAAAAGGAAAACGTCGAAGCAATTGCATCTCAATCGCCTTTTGTCCACCTTCTTTTTTCTTCACAAGGTCTGATTTATTCACCAATAAAATCATGCCCCGGCCTGAGTCAAGGATCATGCCGGCCAGTTTCGCATCCTGCTCGGTAATGCCTTCGTTGCCATCCACCAGC
Organism: Nitrospirota bacterium; assembly: GCA_029261215.1. Taxonomy (GTDB): domain Bacteria; phylum Nitrospirota; class Nitrospiria; order SBBL01; family JAADHI01; genus JAADHI01. Next base: position 11,621 of record JAJDBT010000006.1, read on the forward strand.
AACAAAACCACGTTTGAACGTTTGATCGCGCTTTCGGCGCGGGACACACTGTACTGCTCGACCCCCCAAACCACTTTTCCCCGTCTTCGAATACCCGCCGTATCGATAAAAAGATATTGTTTATTATCATGTGTCACGAGGGCATCAATCGTATCACGGGTCGTCCCGGCCATTTCACTGGTTAAAAGGCGTTCTTCTTTTAGAATAGTATTGATCAGGGTCGATTTTCCGACATTGGGCCGACCCAGCAAGACGACGGTCGGACCTTCCATAGGGCCTTCTTCTTCAATCGGAATAAAGTGCGGATACAGTACATCCAATAAATCAGAAAGGCCGATGTTGTGTTCTGAGGAAATCGGGTAAATCTCGGCACCCAGCGTATAAAACTCCTCAAGGCGCTCAAGTCCTTTGCCTTCTGTTTTATTGACGATGTGGTAAACCGGTTTTTCAGACTGCCGAAGCAATTTCATCACCGCCTCATCCACTGGAGTAACCCCATCCAGAGCATCTAAAACAAAGAGCACGACGTCCGCAGAGGCGATGGCTTTTTCTGATTGCCGCTGAACGGCTGCGCTAAAAAATTCATCGCCGTCCCCCAGCATGCCGCCCGTATCCATAAGCACATACTCGCGATCCTGATATTGACACAGGGCTTCATTTCGATCCCGTGTAATCCCCGGCTCGTCTTGCACGATCGCCTTTCGGTGTCCGTACAGTTTGTTAAAGAGCGTGGACTTTCCGACATTGGGCCGACCAATGATCGCAATAAGCGGCCTTTTTTTTATCCCCAACGGCTTCCCGCCTCCTTTTCCTCTCTTGCTTTATTTGCGGCGACAATCCCTCGCCAAATTTCCGGAACGGATTCGTCTTCATGTTTCACCTTAAAGTTTCGGGTGGCCACAAAGGTCAGGCCGTGATATAGATTAATCTTGTATTTTCCCCGGCCATAATGTTTTTCAAGATAGGCCATCAACTCTGGAAGATCGAGAAGGGCATCCAATTCTCCTGTGAGCCGCGTTTCAAGATCATTAAAGACAACGATCATCCCGACTTTCTCTTCCACCAAAATCTTGATGGAGGCATCGGGATAAATTTCCTGATATTTTTCCCGCATGACTGAAAGTTCCGGCGCGCCGGTTGAAGCCGTCCGCCGAATCTTTCGGACATATTCCTTAAACATTTCCCACAACCACCCTTTCATGGGTATTTCTGTCATTTTGTTTCTCCCTTACAACGTTGAAATCTTCCCCTTTAATAAAGATAAGGAAATCACCGTCGTTTTATGTCGTCAATTTTTTATAAATCTGCGGCAATCGCACCGGCAAGGTCTCGACCTGATCAATGACCATGTAGGCGACATCGCCATACATGCCTTTTAAATACTCCGCACCTTCCCGATCTACCGTAATGCAATAGGGATGAATCCCCGCCATTTTTGCTTCACGCAAGGCCGCCTTGGTATCCGCCGTCGCATACGAACCGCGATAGCCGTCATCCAAGGGTTTTCCATCACTCATCAGCACCAATATTTTTGTTTTGCAGGCTTGTGCGGCCAGTTTGGATACCGCATGCCGTATCGCCGCACCGTCCCGATTCTGAATCGCGGACGCAATTTGCCCGATACGCCGGTCAATCGTGTGATTATAAATTTCCTCAAAGTTTTTTAAAATATGAAAATCAACCGTCTCTTTCCCTTTGCCCGAAAAACCGTAAATCGCAAAACGGTCTCCAATCGCATCCACTGCCCGGGACATTAAAACCAGGGCTTCTTTTTCAATTTGAAGAATACTTTTATTCTGGTCCGGTAAAAGCTGCTGGGTCGATCCGCTCATATCCACCAAAAAAGCCACAGCAACACTGCGTTCCTTTTTTTGATGGGCGATATAAATACGATCCGAAGGATTCATGCCCGCCTTCATCTCCACACGCGCCGCCAAAAGCGCGTCCAGATCAAGCTCATCTCCATCCCTTGCGCCCCTGATCCGCTTAAAGCCTTCAGGGCGAAGCAATTGAAAGGCAGAAGTGATGGAATGAATCATGCCATGATATTCACCTAAAATCGATTGAACGCTTTCATCCGCACCTTCCGCAGCAATCGATTCCACCACGCGGCACCATCTCGGCAAGTACTGATCTTCTTCGCAATGCCACTCATCATAATAAAAGGACCGTTGACCCTCTCCCCGTCCCTGCTTGTCTTTATCCGCTTTCATGCGCTCTGCCAACTGTTGAACCTGATCGGCCGCGTCACTTTCCCTGAAGGTTTCTATCGTGACCTCCCCCTCTTCGACAGATTTTGAAAGGGCCGCAGCAGCAGCCTCACTCGAAAGATCCAGACCCGCGGCCTTGAGTCTCTCAATCAGTGCATCGGTATATTGTTGCTTAATTTTTTGTGTATCTTCCACACGTTTCGGGTCGAGCATGCCGCGCGTTGCGGGGCGAAGTTCACCGGATTCTTCCCCTTTGCCCTCCGTCTTAATTCCCTCTTCTTCAAAAGCTTCCATAGGGCCGGTCATATCTTTGGGGTTTTCTTCACCTTCATAGAGATAGTCAAAGCCCTTTGCAGCCACCTTCATCGACGTGGCGACCGTTGCAAGCGGGTCATCCACCGTGCCTAAAATCTCACAGAGGTCAAAAATAATTTTTTGAAGTGGGTTGGGGATTTCCTCCTTGGTTTTTCCCGCGACCGAAATCTGAAGCAACAGTTCTAAAACCACACCACGCGGACTTAAACCCACCAAGGATGGACGCCGATCCAGATCATACACACGCATACGATTCATGGCCTGTCGAAGCCCCGGATATTCCCGTCGAAGCGCGGCTTCGACGCGTGCACCCTCGGCAATTTCAAAGAGCCCTTCGATCAATTTGGGTTCGGGAACAAGCGAAAAGAACGAGCTGAGACTTGAAAAGCCACCACGCGTTTTGTACTTGATTTGCAGTGATTCAACCAGATCGGCCGTTTCATTCATTTTTGGGAAAAAGGTATTGTACTCTAAATATCCGGCCTGATACGCCGTTGCAACCTTGTACCATTCAAAATTCAGCGCATCATTCGCAAAATAACGAATATGTGGTGGCAAAAAAATGGTCTCGCCGTCGGTGGTCGGGGCATCCGGATACTTTGAGGAACTCTTCTCGACTTCCGGCGCATCCTCCCCGCCTGCCCGTTTAGACGTGGATTTGATCGAAACGGTTTTCCCGGAAAGGGCTTCGGCAAAGATCTTCAGGGTTTTTGAAACGGATGAAAGGGAAACGCCACCCCGCAGACGCATCATCGCATCGTAACCGGATCGTCCCTTGAGTTCAAAAAAACCTTGCACAGCAGATGACCCCTGCTTTAAGAGCCTCATGCCTTCTTCCACCCAGGCCGGAAATTGGGCATCAATCTCGCCCATTTCTTTTAGAATTTTAGGGCCATTCAAAAAAAGACTCGTCGCCAGGGCCGCATCAAACTTCGCGATTTCTGTGGATTTTTCCATCAAAAACCCTTGCAAATTACGGGATTGAAAGGGGGGGAAAACATTCAAGGAATCAATAAACAATTGCCCTGCAAGTAATGGATTTTGCCAGGAAATTTCTTCAACAAGGTCAAGTAGCTGCTCCTTTTCTCCATCGTTCTCAAGTTTTGAGAAAATTTCAGGGCTGTGACGCATAAAAAGCAGCGTCGGCAGCAGTTTTTCCGTCGCCAGATTTTGTCCGACCTCTATCCATTTTGGCAGCAACGGCATCGATAAATGTGGTAAAAGGTCCGGGGTAATCCGAAAATATTCAACAGCGAGCGTGTAATCCTCCCGCCCCAGCGCACGGCCAATGCTGACCCATTCGGCAAAAGCGTCTGCCGAAAGTGAAGTTTTGGAAAGCAGCGTCGGCGCCTGGCGATAATATTCCACCGCGAGGTTGAAATTTTCTTCTGCGATCGATAAACCCAGTTCTATAAAACGCTGACGCTCTGCGCTTGAGCTAATGAGTGAAAAAACGCGCGGGGCTTCTTTAAAAAAACGAATACCCGCCGCCGCAGACTCCTGGCTAATTTTGATGCCCATGCCCACCCAGGCCATGAGTTCATCAACATCGATGGACTGCAAGACCTCTGAAACAACACGGAAATATTCGGCCGCCGCCTTCTTTGAGTAGTCTGAAAGAATTAAACCGATGTTAAGCACAGAAAGCTGCTTCGAGGTTTCCACAGCTTCAAAGGCCGTGACCATTTCATCAATTTCATCAGAATCGAGTGTGGGCTCAAAGAGGGCTTTGAGTGAATCGGATGGAGAAGGAGTACTCATTCAAAAAAACTCTGGATGATTTCGATGAGGCTGCGACGCATTTCTAAATCGTCCGTTAAAGCATCGGCAATCGTCGCCTGGCATGCCAGGTGGATGGGAATGCCTTGCCCGATCAACTGCCCCGCATAAATGAGGAGCCGTGTACTGATGCCTTCTTCAAGACCGTGGTTTTTGAGGTTGCGCACTTTTTGTCCAATCGAGACAAGCCGTTCGGCCGTATCCCGATCAATGCCTGCTTCGCGAGAGACAATTTCGATTTCAATGTCTCGGGAAGGATAGGTAAAATCCACCGCAATAAATCTCTGGCGGGTACTTTGTTTGAGGTCTTTTAAGAGGGATTGGTAGCCAGGGTTGTAAGAAATCACGATCATGAAATCGTCCGAAGCCTGAATCACCTCCCCTTTTTTTTCAATCGGGAGAATGCGCCGGTCATCAGTGAGCGGATGAATCACTACGGTTGTGTCTTTCCGGGCCTCCACCACTTCATCGAGATAACAGATGGCGCCATGTTTCACGGCAAGCGCAAGCGGGCCATCCGACCAAACGGTTTCATCCCCTTGAAGCAAGTACCGCCCGACCAGGTCCGAAGCCGTCAGATCTTCGTGGCAGGCCACGGTAATGAGCGGCCTTTTGAGTTGATAGGCCATGTGCGCCACAAAGCGGCTTTTGCCGCAGCCCGTTGGCCCCTTTAAAAGTAAGGGCCGTTTTGCGGCATAAGCCGCTTTAAAAAGGGCCACTTCCTGTGCAACAGGTTGATAAAAGGGTTCTTTCTCAATATAAAAAGATGACATGCTCGACTGCTGATCCATTCAAACTCCTCTAATGCAATCACACTAAAAATAACCGGAAGATTATAGCGGTTATTAGGGGATAAAACAATTAAACGGGTCGTTCAGCAAATCAAATAAATCAAGATCACGCATTTCAGGTCTTTAAATTTAAATAAAACCTGTGTTATACTTCCCCGAATAAATATATGGTGAGTGTAGCTCAATGGCAGAGCACTGGTCTGTGGCTCCAGTGGTTGAGGGTTCGATTCCCTTCATTCACCCCAGTTCATTATCGGGCAGACGAAATCTTTCGTTATTGTGTCCTCTAACCATAACAGTGAGAGAGCCTATGTCAGAAAAAAAAATTGATAAAAAAACCTCCGCACTTCTGGCCTTGGAGGCAAAAATGATCGAAAAAGATCAGGAAATCTACAGCCTGGAAAATTACATCCCGGACATGTTTACCGAAATCGAAGAAGTGCTCGCGACAGAACAACCAGAGCGACTTTTGGATGAAATCGAATTAAAGACCTTTCAAACACTGATTTACGAACACACCGGCGGAGAGCGGCGAAAGAACCGCGACCGAAGAACACCCACAGAGACAAGCCCGGAAGAAAACCGTCGAGATTCAGACCGCAGGTGGGAGGGGAAACCACGCCATCGATCCTCTAAATAAACCACCGGGGTAAAATGCCCCCTGTTTCGGCAACGACCTGTTCTTACACCACCTCAAAAATTATCTTATTTGTGCGCCCATAGCTCAGCTGGATAGAGTACTTGGCTTCGAACCAAGGGGTCGGGGGTTCGAATCCCTCTGGGCGCACCAATTAAATCAATGACTTATGATAATTCTAGCATCCCAGTCCATATTTGAGTCACCCATAAATCACCATCAGGTGTTCTTCTAAGTCCTTTTGAAAGAGCTTTATTGCTTCTTTTTCTCAAAACCGTATTTCTTCATCAAACGAATAAGGTGTTGTCGGCTGATGTCCAGCTTTTGTGCGGCTGCTGTTTGATTCCCATTTGTCGCTTCTAGTGCCGACTTGATCAGTAATTTTTCGAAGGCCTGCATTTCCGGTTTGTAACTTCCCATTCTATCCTGGATCGTATGCCTCTGAGGTGGTATGCCAGCTTCTTTTGGCAAGTCGACGTCCTTTGGTGTCAAGATACTGCGCGTCGGATCGCAGGAATGCCCGTTGGATGACCCTCCCCAGCTCTCGCACGTTGCCCGGCCAGTCTAGGCCATCAGCATTTTCAATGTTTCAGGTAGTACAGTACGAGCCCGTCTTTCCTGACTGCTGTCACGATCGATGAAGTGCAGTACCAAGCGCGGAATGTATTCTTTTCTCTCCCGAAGTGGAGGCAGCACGATGGGCACCTCGTTTAGGATGTACAGTCTCGGATTGGTTGCGAGCGCTTCTTCCAGAAAACGAAGGCCCGTGCAGATGAGATCCCCCGAACGTCAGATCCAGGAGAATCAGGTCTGGGCGAGATTGTTTTATGGCGGCTTCGGTTTCCCTGGGATGCGCAGCCGTCGTACGGTGTATCCTGTCAAGCAAGAGGTCGCCAGTGAAAAATTGGCGATGGTGGTTTTGTCGATTGTCTTCATTTCCGGATCACTGCCTAAATGTCCCAATAGTTGAACGCGATTGATTGATTTCATGATGCTCTCCTTTTAAAGTTCACCTCAGAAACGTCATCTTAAGGTGACGAAATGAATCCCAGATGACAGGGATCTGA
>JAJDBT010000051.1 GCA_029261215.1 Nitrospirota bacterium
AGCTGCCGCGTAAACCCGCTGCGCTGAGCTCCTGATGTTTTAGTACGGGAAAAACCCGCCCAGACTAAAACATCAGGCCCATTAAAAAGCGGACAACTCATGTGCTCTAAATCCGGACAACTCTATTTGCTTTTAACAGAAGAAGGCTGCATTGAAACTCAGGGCGGTTATTTTAAGAACGGTATCTACTGCTCTGGGATGGCAATCCTTGACAGTGCACCAAAGGCTGATAAAATTTTTTAATCGCCAAGCATGTTGCCTGAGAAAAAAGAAGATTCAATTGACTCCCTATTTTTATGCGGTTTACCTGCAAAGGCTCTTACGGGAAAAAATGATCAAGTCTGCCCCCTCTTTAATAAGGAGAAAAGGCTATGTTTTTTTTGAAGCGATCGTTATTTGTGCTGGTCGGCCTGATGCTCGTCTCGCCTGTGTCTGCCCAAGAAGTGGGAGAAGTGGCATTTCATGGGTTTGGTACCTGGATATCCGGCCAGACGGACGGGAACAATTATTATCGGGCAAGTGATCAAGGCACCTACGATAATCATGACTGGGTTCTGAATATTTCGGCCAACCCCTATGAAAATCTGAAGGTTATTGCACAACCTCATATCAGCTCTGAGGCCGGAGAAATACATTCGGATCTGGAATATGCTTTTGCCAAATGGAGACTGGATGATGCGCTTGATGTTCGTATGGGGAAAATTCCTCATCCTTTTGGGATCTACACGGAAGTGATCGACGTGGGTGTCCTTCGTCCTTTTCTTTCTCTTCCTCAAGGGGTTTATGGGGAGGGTGCGGGTTTTGTGGCAGAGGGCTACTCCGGGCTTGGGTTCTCCGGGTTTTTTCAAATGGGGAGTGCCTGGGAACTTAAATATGACCTTTATGGCGGTCATATTGCCACTGGCATTGAGCACACAGAACCGGGTGAAGCGCTGGGGGGTGATGCAGGACACGGGGCAGAAGCTGGGCTGGATGATGCCCTTGGGGCTCGAGTCATTGTGGCAACACCTGTCGATGGTTTGAGATTTGGGGCCTCCGCTTTTACGGGGAAAATGCACAATGAAGAAAGAGCGGTGATTCATGGTGTGTAGGTAGAATATATGGGCGCTGCTCTCCTGGTGCGTTCCGAGTTTTTAGGCCGTTCAGAAGATAAAGGCATCGATACAAATGGGGCTTATGTGGAAGCGGCCTACATGTTCACGGAACATTGGCAGGCCGCTGCGCGGTGGGACTGGAATGAAATTGATGCAAACCCCTCGCTGACCGAGCACAAGCATGAAGAGATTGGATTTGGCATCAACTATTGGCTCAATCCCAGTATGGTCATGAAGGTTTCATATCACAGGGTGGATGGAAACCGTTTTGCCTCAAAAGGGGATGGCGGCGATCCTGAATTGGTGGATGTGAGTGATACGACGACAGAGCTGTTGTTGGTTGGCGTTAATTTTAGTTTCTAAAAAAGGAGATCGGTAGAATGAATAAAAAAACGGTCATTATTTTATTTATCGGGATGAGTTTTATGCTCCCTTCTCTTAAGAGCCATGCCGCCTCAGGGTTTAAGGTGATTGTGAATGCAACCAATCCAACGACTTCCTTAAAAAAAGAGGAGGTGACGCAGATGTTCTTAAAAAAGACCCGGAACTGGGGAGATGGGGCAAAAGTCTTGCCTGTAGACCTGTCTGCTTCTGCCATTCCTCGAAAATCGTTCAGCCGCTTTATTCATGGACGAAGTGTGAGTTCAATCAAAGGCTACTGGAATCACCATATATTTTCGGGGAGGGGTACGCCGTCGAGAGAGAAAAACTCCGATAAGGAGGTGATGAACTATGTCGCTCAATTTGAGGGGGCCATTGGTTATGTCTCGGAGGATGCCGTGTTGGGTACGGGCGTCAAGTCTATCGCGGTCGAATAGGCTTAATCGGGGAAAAATGATGTCTTTTGTCTGTTTTGGACATGCCCTGTCCGCACCGAATGACTCTAGAAGGAAAGCCGTATTATGAGGAATCTCAAGTTCAAATATAAAATACTGATTCTTCCGCTGATTGCGGGAGTACTTGTTTTAATGATTTTGGGCCTTACGAAAAAGGGACACAAGAATAACGCCGAGCTTTCATCCAGAGTCGAAAACGGATATTTCCCGGCCCTGGACATGAGCCGGGATCTGGAAACATATCTCGAAAAGATCCAACGGGGTTTACAGGATGTTACGACGGCCTCGGACATGGAAAATTTGAAGGAAACGGATCAGTTTCGTGACGCTTTTATGGCCCGGATAAAAGCCGAAAAATCGAATATCACGCTCAGGCCCGACGACCTCAATACCTTAGAAGTGGAATTTAATGCGTATTACCACCTTGCCCGGGAGATGTCGATTGCCTTGATTGAGGGTCGTAGCGACGATACTTCGATGGAAAAACTCAAACAGATGGTTTCTGACTATAATCGTATCCGTGAAAAACTTGAGGAAGGCACCCGGATTCGTCAAGAGGAAATGGCCCACTTTTTAGGGATGGCCCGTGAGGAAGATACATCAAGAATGACGTTTTTTATGTGGACCACTGTATTTGCGCTTTTGGGAATGGGGATGGCTGCACTCTGGATGATTAAATCCTTGAACAATCCACTTGAGCGCCTGTCGCGGGCAGCATTACAGATTTCACAAGGAGATCTGACCGAGACGGTTGATATTCAGTCCAATGACGAATTAGGGCAGCTCGCCTCCTCTTTCAATGTCATGATGGAAAATTTAAGCCGACTGATCAAAGGGATTCGGGATGCCGGGTTTCAGATCAGTTCGTCAACTTTGGAAATTGATGAAGGAGCGAGATCCCAGGCGACGGGCGCGGCAGAGCAATCTTCAACGGTGACAGAAGTGTCCACAACGATTGCAGAACTTTCTCAGACGGCCAGCCGCATTGCAGAAAATGCGAAAGACCTTACCGAGACGGCCCAGGAGACATTGACGGGCATGAAAGAAGTTAAAATGAATGTGGATCAAGTCGCCAAAAAAAATATGGCTCTGGGCGAAAAATCTAAATCAGTTGGCAATATTACCCAGTTGATTGATGATATGTCTGAGCGCATTAATCTATTGGCCTTGAATGCCTCGATTGAGGCGGCGAGAGCGGGAGAAGCCGGTCGTGGTTTTGCTGTTGTGGCATCGGAGGTGGGGAAGCTTGCAGAGCGTTCTGCCGAATCGACCAGCGAAATTCGACAACTGATTAGTGAAATTCAGTCTGAAATGAATGCCACCATTATGGGGGTCGAAGAAACCACCAAGTGGACCGATAAAGGCCTGGAAATGGTGGGGGACACGGCTCAAGTCATTAAGCAGATTTCAATCGCGACGCAACAGCAGAAATCTGCAGCGGAACAGGTGGTGGTCGCGATGTCTGATATGGACAAGGTGACCCTTTCGTTCGCGGCCTCTACAAAACAAACCGCCGTGAGCGCGGTTAATTTAAGTGAATTGTCTACTCAGCTCAAATCAGATATCAGCGGGTTCAAGCTGAATAATATATGATTAGAAGACATACAATAGATGTCCTCCGTTGTTGTTTTTGAATGATGCCTGAGCACGTATCTTTTTCGCTATTTGATGATCCTTATTTTTTGTTTTTGTCCGAAACTGTTTTTTCGGTTTTTTTATAGTCCTCCATCAGTTCTTCCAGTTCCTTACGTTCGATCACTTCTTTTTCGAGTAAGCGCGTCTTGATTGTTTCAAGTAAATCTCTTTTTGCGGACAGGGTAAGAGTGACCCTTTTGTGGGACTGCTCAAGTATTTTTTGAATTTCTTCGTCGATGATCTGTGCGGTTTTTTCGCTGTATTCCTTTTGGCCCTGCGGCCCCATCATGGCAAAACCAGATGGAGAAAGAGGCGCCTCAAAGGTGACCAGACCCAGATGTTCGCTCATGCCATATTGCATAATCATATGGCGGGAGAGATCGGTTGCGCGTTGAAGATCGTTTTGTGCGCCGGTTGAAACATCGCCAAAGACAATTTCTTCGGCGACACGACCGCCCAGCAAGACATCCAGACGATCCAGCAGCTCGGTTTTTTTCAGAAGATAGCGGTCTTCGGTTGGTAGCTGCTGGGTGTATCCCAGCGCAGAAATGCCGCGCGGGATGATAGAGACCTTTGACACGGGGTCGGCATATTTACGAGACATGGCGATAATGGTATGTCCGGCTTCATGGTAGGCGACGGTTTCTTTTTCTTGCGGATTGATCACCCGGTTTTTCTTTTCCAGTCCGGCAATGATGCGATCAATTGCATCATCAAAATCGATCATTTCGACGGATTCTTTATTTCTTCTTGCGGCAAGCAAGGCGGCTTCGTTGACCAGGTTGGCCAGGTCTGCGCCTACAAAACCGGGCGTTTTTGCGGCGATTTCCGCAAGGTTGATTTTTTTTGAGAGCGTAATGCGTTTCGCGTGCACTTTTAAAATCTTTTCGCGCCCTCTCACATCGGGTCGGTCGATGGCTACATGCCGGTCGAAGCGGCCTGGCCGAAGCAGCGCGGGGTCTAAAATCTCCGGTCGATTTGTGGCGGCCATAATGATGACGCCTTTGTTGGTATCAAAGCCATCCATTTGAACCAGTAACTGGTTTAAGGTTTGTTCGCGTTCATCGTTTCCCCCTCCGGGGCTGATCCCGCGTGCTTTTCCCATTGCGTCCAATTCGTCGATAAAGACGATACAAGGCGCTTTGAGTGCGGCCTGGGCAAAGAGATCTCGTACACGCGCGGCCCCCACGCCGACAAACATTTCAACGAAGTCCGATCCACTTATGCTGAAAAAAGGAACACCTGCTTCCCCGGCGACGGCTTTGGCTAAAAGTGTTTTTCCTGTTCCGGGAGCGCCCACGAGGAGTACGCCTTTGGGAATATTTCCACCCAGTCGGCGATACTGTTCCGGTTTTTTAAGGAAGGAGACGACTTCCATTAATTCTTCGCGGGCCTCATCGATGCCCTCGACATCCTCAAAGGTGACACCCGTTTCTTTTTCGACATAGACTTTGGACTTGTTTTTTCCGATTTCCATGACGCCGCTGGCAGACCCGATGCGCCGCATAAAGAGACTCCAAATGCCGAAAAAAATGACGGCGGGGATGATCCAGGAGAGCAGCATGGTGAACCAGTTATTGGTGGCCGTCCCGGTGAAGCGCACCCCCGCTGCTTCGAGTTCCGGGACTAGTGTGGGGTCTTCAACCCGGATCGTGCTGAAACGGTGTTCGCCCTTTCCAAACTGTTTCAGTTTTTCGATTTTTTCTTTCGGGAGCAGTTCGGATAAACCTTTGAGATCGACCAAGCCCGTGATTTGCTGTTCCGCGATGGTGACTTCCAGAATATGCCGCTCTTTCACCAGGGATTTAAATTCACTGTAAGTCAAATTCTCGACGTGGGGTGAAAGAAAGAGGCTTTGAACGATCATTAAGCCCAGTAAGACAATGATAAAGTACCAGAGGGAAAATTGTTGTTCTTTTCGTTCCATGAACCGCCTTTCCGATCTCGCATCCTAAGGATGGAGAAACTTTTTTCATATTCAAGTATAGGATGTTTTTACGCAGGACTCTACCTTTAATGTTTCAGGGCGCTGATAAGATGAAGGAGGTGCGCTCTTGTTTGACAGATGATGAAAGGGATTTATATAGTGAAGGGATGAACGAAAGACCGGATGTTTTCTATATGAAACGGGCGATTCGCCTTGCACGCTTGGGGCGCGGCAAAACCTCGCCGAACCCTATGGTGGGGGCCGTTGTGGTTCGGGATGGCAAAATAGCGGGGGAGGGCTACCATCATGCTCCGGGTGAGGCGCATGCAGAGATTTTAGCGTTGAAGGCTGCGGGAGACCGCGCGAAAGGAGGAACGCTATATACGACTTTGGAGCCTTGCTGCCATACAAAAAAAAGAACGCCGCCCTGCACAGAAGCCATTATTCAAAGCGGAATTAAACAGGTCGTTTCGGCGATGAAAGATCCAAACCCGATGGTGTATGGTAAAGGCTTTGAAAGTCTGAAGCGGGCGGGAATTAAGGTTGTTTATGGTTTGCTCCGGATCGAAGCGGAACAACTCAATGAGGTTTTTATCAAGTATATGAAAATCGGGAGACCCTTTGTCACATTGAAAGCGGCGATGACGCTGGACGGGAGAATTGCAACAGCCTCTGGGGAATCAAAATGGATCAGTGGCGAAAAGTCGCGCAAAGATGTCGATAAACTCCGTGCGGAAGCCGACGGGGTGCTGGTGGGCATTGGGACTGTTTTAGCAGACGACCCGATGTTGATCCTGCGAAAAGCGAAGGGGAAGAATCCGATGAGAATTGTGATTGATCCTCATTTGAAAACCCCGCTTCAATCAAAGCTGGTGACCACGGCAGAAAGTACTCCCGTACACTTGTTGACCACATCCAGCGCACCGCCGTATCAAATTGAGTTGATGCAATCCGCAGGCGTGAGCGTGACGGCGCTTCCTGACGAGGGCGGCCAGATCAGGTTTGGAGTCATTCTGGATTGTCTGGGCAAGATCGGAGTGACACATCTTTTAATAGAAGGCGGAAGCGGGGTGAATGGTATGGCGCTTCGTTCGGGTCTCGTGGATCGTGTTATTTTTTATATCGCGCCGATGTTTTTGTGCGGAGGGGATGCCCTGGGTGTCGTGGGTGGAAAATCGATTTCCAAATTAAGCGAAGCAGTTTCTCTTGAAGGTGTTAAAATAAGACGTATGGGGGATGACCTTCGTGTGGAAGGCAGGGTTAAAAAATGATCGGCAATACGGGGAAGGTCTGTTGCCATGACAAGGGGGATCTATGAGCAGGTGTAAAAAATTAGTGATGTTGAGCATGTTATTCGCCCTATGGTCTGGCTCTGTCGATTTTTTGGCGGCGTCGGAACTGATCCCGGTTCCGACCCAGGCAAGCGAAGCTGCGGATCTTGAATTAAATTTGTTGGTCCAACAATTTATCTTGTCTCAGGATGAGGCTCAGTCGGAATCCCTGCTCAAGGAAGTTTTGGGAAATAAAGGATTAACCGTCCCAAAAGTCGAGGCGCTTCTTAGGGAAGGGAAGTTGTATCCACCGACTTCGAGTACGGGTTCCTTGCACAAGGATATTCAGGTCGCGGGTTATAACATGAGCTATGCTCTGTATGTTCCCAAAGATTACGATTCTAAAAAAGCCTATCCACTGATTGTTTGTCTGCACGGCGCAGGTTTTGTCGGGGATTCTTATATCGACCGATGGCAGCCGCGTTTGGGCGACGATGTTATTTTGGTCTGTCCCACGATTGGAAATGGCGCATGGTGGTCTCCCGAGGGAGAAGCGCTTGTGATGAAGACCCTTGATACCATTTTGACTCAGTATCACATTAATACGGAAAAGATCTTTTTGACGGGGATGTCGAACGGCGGCATCGGGGTTTATTTGATTGGAATGTTTCATGCCCAGCGCTTTGCAGCCATTTCTCCGATGGCGAGCGGTATTCCCGAAGAGGTATTCCCTTTTCTCAAAAACTTTTCCTCCACCGGGATTTACATTATTCACGGCGCAAACGATCAAGTGATGCCGGTTCGGCTTTCCCAGGAGGTGACCGCTTATCTGAAAAAAGAAAAAATTCCCTTTATTTACAGGGAGCATGGCAAGGAGCATCCTCAGGCCGGGGGACATTTTTTTCCGCGAGAAGAATTACCGGCCTTAGTCGAATGGTTTAATGCGCAGCGCCGCATTACGGATCCCGCACAACTCACCTTTGTGGCCGATCAGGTGCACCGTGCCCCTTATTATTGGGTTGAAATAAATGAAACCGAAGGACGGATCGCCGATGTGCAAAAGTCCATTCTCACCAACGAAGAAGTTGAGCTGGTAAAGGCTGGCGCATTCGCGAGTCTCAAGGCTGAAATTTCAGAAAATGTGGTGAAGGTAACGACAGATCGCATTAATCGATTCACGCTGTTTTTTAATAACCGCTTGATCGATTTTTCAAAGCCGGTGCGTGTGATGGCGAATGGCAAAAAGGTCTTTGAGGGGCGATTCACCCAAAGCCCTGAATTCTTGTTGCAAGAGGCAAAGCGGCGGAGTGACGAAATTACCTTTTATTCCGCTTCGGTGGTGATTGATTTAAACAAAAAGCAATAAGGCAAACAATGTTTACAGGGATAATCGAAGAAATGGGTCAGGTTGAATCCTTGATGCAACATGGGGATTCGGCGCGATTGACCATAAAAGCCAGGACTGTGATGTCAGACCTGAAAACCGGCGAAAGTGTTTCGGTAAATGGGGCCTGCATGACCGCAATTGACTTGAGTGCGACAGGGTTTTCATGCGATGTCTCGCCGGAATCGCTCTCTTTAACCAATCTGGGGACATTAAAAATCGGAGACCAGATCAACCTGGAGCGGGCGATGAGAATGAATGATCGTTTGGGGGGGCACATGGTATCGGGTCATGTTGAAGGACTGGGTCGCATTACTGAGAAATTCACTCGGGAGAATGCGGTCATCATGTCACTTGAAGTCCCTCCGGGGGTTTTGAAATACTGTGTTCCCAAGGGATCTATTACCCTGGACGGCGTAAGTATGACGATTAATCAACTTTCTGAAAAAAAGGTGAGCATCTGTATTATTCCGCACACGGCTGAAATGACGACTTTAGGGTTTAAAAATGTGGGGGATGATGTGAACCTTGAAAGTGATTTGATTGGCCGTTATGTCGAACGGCTGCTTCAAGGCGGTGCGCCTTCGCCCTATACGGTATAGGGCACCCACTTTTATTCTACAAAAGAAACGAGCAACACAGTGATATTATCTTCTCCGCCCTTTTGAATGGCGCTTTGAACCAGCTGTTTGCTGGCATCATGGATATTGTCACTCTGTTTGAGGATGGTATACATTTCGGATGCGCTCAGTTTGTTGCTGAGCCCGTCCGAACAAAGCAGGTAGGTATCGCCCACGATTGGCTTTCGGGTAAAGGTCTCGACTTCTACTTCGGGGCTGGTTCCCATCGCACGGCTCAAGACGTGTTTTTGAGGATGATGCTCTGCGGCTTCGGCTGTAATGAGTCCTTTTTGGACATAGTCGTTGACCATTGAGTGGTCTCGTGTCAGTTGTTCAAGCGACCCGTTCTGCATTAGGTATAAACGGCTGTCTCCGACAAAGCCGATCACGGATTCTTCATCGGTTGAAAACAGGGCCACAACAGTGGTTCCCATCCCATTTAATGAGGCATTTTCCGAGCCGCTTAAAAATATTTGGTGATTTGCATGGGCAATGGCGTTGAGTAATTTGTCTTCGTTGGAGAGGTGGCTGTCCTGGCTTGTCCCGTTGCCCGTGGAAGAAGTGGTAAAATAGGCTTTAATTTGCTCTATGGCCATTTTACTCGCGACTTCGCCAGCGGCGTGTCCTCCCATTCCATCTGCGACAACAAACAGGTTCAGGTCGTGAAAAAGACCCATGCTGTCTTCATTTGATGCGCGAACGCAACCCACATCAGTGAGGCCTGATGTAATGATTTTCATCAACAAAAACCCTTTCTATTTTTGTGTGTTTCCACCATAGGCAAGCAATTGTATATTCTACAGAAATCGAGCGATTGAGATCATCCTCACCAGTATAGCACTTTCTTATTCCCGACTCGACATGAATATTGAAATCCATGCATTTTCCTGAGGAACAGGATACAATATATAATGGTGAATGTGATGTATAAAAAAGCTATATATATAGGATTTTTTTTGTTTTTTCCTCTCTCTTGTGTCATTGCTTTTGCTGAGGAGATGATCAACATCCCCTCAGGGTCGTTTTTGATGGGAAAAGAGCCGCTTGCCTCTGAGCTTTTAGACGATCCTGTTCTTTTGAAGGATTTTGAAATGGATAAATTTGAAGTCTCGCAGGCGGCCTATAAAAAAGTTTTTCCCGCGTTTGAATATCCGCCAGGAACAGATCGGCATCCCGTCAGTCATGTGACCTGGCATGAGGCGCAAGCATATTGTGAAAAATTAGATAAACGTCTTCCTTCCGAAGCTGAATGGGAGAAAGCCGCTCGTGGGACGGACGGCAGAATCTATCCCTGGGGAAATAAAAAATTGCGGAAAAGAGCGCATCCCTCGTATTCCGGGATGGTGAAACGGATTGTGGGCTTCAATAAAAAAGATGTGTCCTTTTACGGCGTGAGGGAGATGGCCTCTTCGGTTTGGGAATGGACAACGGGGGGACATCTTTCGAATCAAGTCATCCGGGGCGGCTTGTGGAATGAACATCTGGACTACGAATACAGCAAGGTCTATGATCGAATCGAACTGTCACCCGATCAACGATTTATTTTCGTGGGGTTTCGATGCGCACGTTGAAAAAAGTGGGACGAAGACAATTTATGACGCGCATCTTTTTAGGGGTTCTGGGCGGGGTCGCGACTTTTTTCAAGTCGAGCAACACGGCTTTTGCGGGTTTTAATTTCTGGAGATCTTCTGAATATGTGGGTAAAACCCGGGACGGCATTTATGAAAAATTTTATATTCAATATTACAAACCCTTCAAGCGAATCAAGGGGGATTCCTGGACATTAAAAATAACGGGTCTTTGTGAGCACCCACAGGATCTCAGTCTGGCCGAGATCAACACGCTGCCGATAAAATCACAGGTTTCACGGATTAAATGCGTGGAATGCTGGTCGGCCAAGGCCGCTTGGTCCGGATTTTCCCTGTCCGAATTGGAGAAGCGTGTGAAGCCTTCTCCTGAAGCGGTCGGTGTTTTGTTTCGTTGCGCGGATACTTATGTTGAATACCTTGCACTTGAGGATCTTCATCATGCCCGAACCCTTCTTGCGCATACAATGAATGGGCAGCCGCTCACGGATGAGCACGGTTTCCCGCTTCGTGTGATTATTCCCTATAAATATGGTTACAAAAGCCCAAAAGCGATTTTGGAGATTGAGTTTGTGTCCGAGGCGGGGAGAGGAACCTGGAACCGCATTGGCCCCTATTCTGTTGACGGCACGATTTTGCCGGGCTACGACCACCCTTTGGATCGGGGTAAAAAACGAAGACGTATTACTGGCGGAGAAATTTTTGACTAAACGGGTGGTATCACTTCTTTGGATTGTGCCTGATTTTCCTCATCACGGGGAAGTGTATCTTCTTCGTCCTTCTTCATTTTTTCAATCAGCGTCTGATTGAGTTTGTGAAAATACTCTTCTTCCTTGCTATACCCTTGGTGTTTTAAATCATTTTCCATGCTTTGCCCCCCTTCGCCTAAGGTTTACGATCCGTTCCTCGCCGAAAACGTTTCTATTTGATAGCGCATGAGCAGTTTTCCGCTGACGTTCTCCAAATTCACCAATGATTTATTATAGTCAATGATGGCTTTTAATTCATTTCCTTTTGCATTTGAAAGGTCATCCTGAAATTCCAAAAGGTCCTGGCTGTTGATGAGGCCCAGTTTAAAGCGTTCATTGCCAGCGGAAAGTTTTTCTTCCGCAAGCACCTTTGCTCTTCGTGTGGCCTTGATTCTCTGAAAATCAGTCTCAACGCGGCGCAGTCCTTCTTTAATCTCCATTGTGATTTGCTGGACCATTTTTTCGCGGTTGAGCAGGGTTTGTCGTATCGATATTTTTTCTTTTTGCAAGTCGGCCCGCGCAGCCTGATTACCCAAAGGAAGGGTCAGGACGAAACCCGCCTCCCATTGATTAAAACGCCCATCGCCGATCTGATTTGTTTCATCTTGAAAATCTTTCCCCAGCCCGTTTAGTCCGAAGCGGCCGACGAAGTTGAGGGAGGGGGAGAGATTGTTTTTTGCGATTTTTGCTGAAAGGCTCTGGTTTTGAAATAAAAGCTGGTTTTGTGTCAGTTCCGGCCTTTTTTGAATTGCGGATTGAAGTGTTTCTTCGGCCTGAATCATTTGAGATTGGTCTGTTGGTGGGTCAATGGGTTGAATCGTCGGTGGATTGAAGAGGGATTGTCCCGGTAAATTTAACAGGAGTCGTAACTGATCTTCCGTATCCAAGACGCTTTTTTTAGCGATAAAAACGGCTTCTTCACGAGAGGCCACGCCGGATTCCGCAACCAAAATTTCGATGGGAGAGAGCAGGCCAAGGTTTACTTTGCTTTGAATCGATGCCAGGAGCTGTTTTGCCGAGTCGCGGGTTTGTTGCTGGACTTCCAGGTTTTTAAGCTGGAAAACCAGATCCCAGTAGGTATTGCTGACATTTAAAATTAAGGCGGAAACTTGCGCCTCAAAAACGGATTGAGAGATGGCAATATCTGTGTTGGCGATGCGGATGGGGCCTTCGGTCACTTCCTGTCCTCGGCCTCGAAGCAAGGGTTGGGTAAAAGAGAGGACCAGATCTCCGTTTAAAGTGGGATTGACAGTTTGAAAGGAAGCCCGTGACCGAAATTGTCGAAAAGAAAGCCCCAAGTCACCGCCTGTAAATAAGCGCTGGTTAATGCCTGCATTAAATCGTTGGTTTTCCTGAATGATGCGGTTGGTGCCGCTGGGGCCGGTTTCAATCAGGGACGTCGAGCTTCGAACGGTTCTATCTGCACGCAAGTCAAAGGACAGGCTCGGATCAAATTGCCCTATCTCCCGGAGAAAGTCTGATTCCTGAATTTGAATATTGCCTCGTTCAACCTGGAGGTCGATGTTGTTCTGGAGGGCAGTTGTCACGGCCTGAACCAGAGACAATCGTACTGCGGGAGATTCACTGTTTGCGGCCTCAAGCGGGCCTTTTGCGGAAACAATGATGAGCAGGGGAATGATGATCTTTACGATTGAAGTCATAAGGCCTCTGTATGGAGAAAAGGTGGTTTTATTTCTTGAAATGTAGTGACTGATGTTTCCCGGATCGAAAGAATAACAAAAGTGGTGTTCAGCTTTCAATTCGGATAGGTGTTTAAGGATGTGTCAGGCAGGCGCAGTCGGCTTGTAGGTCGGCTGTTAAAAGCAAATAGAGTTGTCCGGATTTAGAGCACATGAGTTGTCCGCTTTTTAATGGGCCTGATGTTTTAGTCTGGGCGGGTTTTTCCCGTACTAAAACATCAGGAGCTCAGCGCAGCGGGTTTACGCGGCAGCT
>JAJDBT010000052.1 GCA_029261215.1 Nitrospirota bacterium
TGCCCAAAACAAAGAAGGTGAATATCCGATTCCCTGAACAATTACTTGATGCGGTGCGGGAAAAAGCAAAGAATGAAGGAATGTCTTATCAGAAATACATCCGCAGAGCCGTTGAGGAATCCTTAACGTCACACTGACACGCCCCATAAAAACCTCAAAACTCGGGGTTTTTGAAACAGAATGGGTCATTCTGTTTCAAGAGAATTAGCGTGACAAGAAACTGAAAATAAATGACCGGGTATTTTTAGCACACCTTTCATATATCGAGTTGTAAGGTCTTCTATCAGACACACCATTTCCCTCCACGTTTTCACGACACGCAACACATTGATTTATATGGATTTGTTTTTCAAGCGCTTACGTGTCGGAAAAAGGAACCTTTTATAGACAAAAATGCAGGACTTTTTTTATTGAAGGCATGGCCGCATGCCTTTACGAAAAAAAAGATGCGTGCAAAAGCACGCTGGTTTTTGATTTTTCTGTTGATTTGTATTACAATTGTATATACATTCATTGATAATGAAGTTTGAATGGGACGCAGAAAAAGCCACAGCAAATATTAAAAAACACGGATTGTCCTTTGATGATGCAATACGAATATTTGTAGATAAGGCGCGGATAATCGCTGTTGATGATCGGCTTGATTATGGCGAAAACAGATGGATAACTGTTGGATCTATTCACAATAGATTATGTGTCGTTGTGTATACCGAGAAAAAAGAACGGATACGCCTTATTTCTGCAAGAAAAGCAAATAAAAGGGAACAAAAACATTATGAAGACCATAAGAAAAACAATTGATTTGGATCAATTGCCTGAAATGTCCAAAAAAGCTTTGAGCAGATTAGATGCTATCAAAGATAAGGATATCAACTACTCTGATATTCCGGAACTGAACGCAGCGTTTTGGGATAATTCAAATATCATTACACCGGAACACAAGAAAGAAGCAATCAGTTTGCGTGTTGATACGGACGTTCTAAAATGGTTTAAGGAACAAGGAAAAGGCTATACAACCCGCATGAATGCTGTTTTACGGCATTTTTATGAGGTACAACAAAAATCCCCACCGGATCATAGATCCGTAAAATAAACGATTTTAAAGGACATTGACGTGCCTTTTTGATTTTTTGTAGGGGGGTATTTTACCCCCCTCCCCGTTTGCCTGTGTCCCATTGTAAGCCTTTTAGGGGGAGTGATCGCTTGCCCCACCGTGAGACAGAACGACCCATTCTGTCTCACAGGAAAAATTATTGCTTTCTGAATTTTAAATCTTTTAAAAGTTTACGCGCTATTTTTTTATTGTTTATCTTTTCTTCTTTCGACAACACTTTAGAGGAAGTTAGAACTTCATCTACAAATGGTTCAACTTCTTCATATATCCCGACACCAGATTTCAATGCTATCTCAGAAACAAGACTCTGCTTTTGGTTATATGCACTTTGTAACCCCCCTAATGTGCGTTGCAGAAAAATAAACTCGGAAGCAACGTCAGAGTACCCAAGGCTAGAGGCTTTTTCATATTGTCTTTTATCTAAACAGAGACTAACTTTGTTGAGTGCTTTTTTTAAGTGGTCAAGAGCCTGAGCAACTCCGACTGTTGCCCCCATGATATCATCATCAACTGTCGTTATTTCTTCTATTGATTCCTCAATCGCTTTTTTAATTTTATCTTTGTTCGTCATTTTAGGCACTATTTTTTTCAAGAAAAACTTTGCCCCGTTACGTCTTGGCTTCCATGCAGTACACGCACAACAATCATTTTGTCACCAACAATTCGAAAGTAAAAACACCTCTCTTTATATGGAAAAGCACGAAGACCTGAACTCACCCAATCACGTGGTGAACCTGTTACACCAGATTCAGCAAGGCGATACAGCTTTTTTGTCAGTTTTGCCGTGAAGGTTTTGGCAACCTCTGGATTATCACGTTTTATGTGCTGATAAATCCCTTTTAAATCCGCTTTCGCTGTGGCGGTGATAATGAGGCGTAGACTTTGAATTGCTTTATTCCTTATTCCATAATGCCTTCAAGTAAATCATCCGCATTCTTATATTCAGTAAGATGCCCTGCTTCAATATCCGCGTCACCTTCTGCAATAGCAGAACGTAAACGGCGCATCTTTTGGGTATTTTCATAGTCTTGCAATAGGCGTAGACCTGCCCGCACGACTTCGGTACGATTACCAAATCGCCCTTTGTTCACCATATCCGCAATGAAAGAACGGTCATGCTCTCCAAGCGTAAAACTTACGGGTCTAGTCATATCTAAAGCCTCCTTTTACTACCCTTTATGAAGGGCTTAAATAATATTATTACAATATATAATATTATAATTGTCAAGATTTTTGATCTTTATGCAGGAATATAGTCGAAAATAGTGTATGAGGGCGTTAAAAAAACAGGTGTTTGACTAGAGACAAGATGACTCATTCTGTCTCAGAGGGCATCATACAGGCTGTGGTTCCGGGAATCGTTCGACATGGATACTATCAGCCTTATCCCGCATCTTTGCCATATCGTAGGCCATCTGCATCCTAAGCCAATGTTCCGGCGTACTTCCGAACGCCTTGGATACACGGATAGACATTTCCGGCGATACAGCGGTTTTGCAATTGATCACACGTGACAGGGTTTGCCGTGTCACGCCCAGTCTTTCAGCGGCATCCGTGACACTCAGGCCGGACACATCAACAGCATGTTTGATTATTCTTCCCGGATGCACCGGATTCTTCATAGACATTTTATTGACTCCTAATGGTAATCCACCAAATCAATATCAAGGGCCCTTCCATCTTCAAAACGGAAAATAATGCGATGGTTTCTCGATACATAAACGCTGAAATAGCCCCGCATATTTCCTGTCAGCGGATGAAGGTAAAGCCTGTGACACTCAATTCATCCTCCCTCTCGGCGGTATCGAGGACAGATAAATAAAGCTCAGCCTTGTCGGCAATATCAGAACGTAAACCGCTTCGATCCCCTTTCAGGTAGAGTTTTTTCAAGCCTCTGTGTTTAAAGTTTCTGATCACAGAAAATAGTAACATGCAACACGACGAATGACAACCTGTCTTTATTTAAAGAAACGGACTTTAAACAATGCTGAATCCCGGACAAAAGCAGGGACATCAAGCCCACCGAAAATGGGGTCTATTTTCATCAAAAAAAAACCCTGAATCCGGCCCTTCGCGCCACAAACTCAAGGAGTTTGTATCAGTACCCTTTGACCCTTTGGGTATTTTTTTGTCATGGGCTTTTTCCGGCCCACTCGATCACAAACCCCATAGGCGTTTTAAGAAAAAACAAAACTTAAAACGCACCTTAGCGCCTGAGCCATTTAAGTAAAAAACGGGAAAAGTCCTTAAATCGATTTAAGGGAATTTGTGCCCTTTTAAGACAGCAAGCCGCGCATTTTTACCGACTTTCTCGGATAAAGCGCCCGTGATTTTGCCAATAGAATCAAGGGCGAGGGAAGCAAACGCCTCTTTTCAGCCGAAAAGCGCGCACCCCCCGGAGAAAGCAATTTAAGGACTTTTAAGGTCAAAATAAGGAAAATCGGAAAACTTAAAAAAAGACTTAAAGCGCATGTCCCCAGACCCCCCAAAACCAAGGCCCTTAAAAAACCCACATTTAA
>JAJDBT010000053.1 GCA_029261215.1 Nitrospirota bacterium
GATCACACCGCCCCATATTTTTAAAGGGGTAATCTCTCGATAACATTCCGTGATGATTTCGGTTTGAAACCATGCGCCTTTGGCTTGATTGAAGGCTGAGGCTTGAGGCAAGATGTTGGTGAGATAGAAGGTGTCGGCGAAGGCGGCGGCATTATGGTCCATGTGGTTTGTGGGTACCAGATGCCCCCGATCCCAGGTTCCGGTATGGGGGGGAACGGTCTTTGTTCGGTAACTTTGGGAACTGGTGGCCTGGCAAGAGTCTGGGATACTGTGATCGACTTTAAAATCGTGTCCTTTGCGGTCGATGTTTCCGGTGTCTTTGCCGATTTCGTAATAAAAGGCCAATGCGCCGTGATGCGTGTCACAATCAAGCCAAAGGGTGAAGCCGTGGTAGGCCCGTTTCAGTGGGGCAGACGCCGCCTGAGTGATGCCCGTGAATGGCACACTGAGGATCATGAGGAGTGTGAGTAAGAGGCGGGTCATTGGGAAGCATTATCGGCAATTGATGAAAAAAAGAAAAGGGGAGATCCATGGCTGAAAAACTCGATCCGAAAGAAGTCGCCTCTTTTGAAGAGGTGTTAATGGGGGAGGTGTTGACCAATCAGGCGCTGATCAATCTCCTGGTTCAAAAAGGCCTTTTGACTGAAGACGAACTTTTAGAAGAGATTCAGCGGATTCGAGGGTAGGGGCGTGAGGCTTTTTATTCGGATGTTCTTGGCGCTTGTATTTATTGTGACGGCGGCGCCACTCCATGCGGAAGAACAAAACGATTGTCATGATCGGGAAGCGGCTTTGACCTGGGAAAAGATGGTCAAGGAAACCCCGAATGACCTTGCGCTTCAGCGGCTTCATGCTTTGCGTTTGGGGATCTGCGAGAAGATTGATGCGGGGAGTCTGACCTTTGATCAAGGTATGAGCATTTTTGAAGAAGCACGGGAAAACGCCGTGCAAAAACGGTTTGAGGAAGGCCGGGTGAAGAAAAAGGCACTAAAACAGTAGTTTTCCTGTGTCGGCTGTCGGCCCCCATATTTCGTTTCTAAGCAACTTTCGGAAAGCCAGACACCCTGTAAGATCTGTAAAATCATGACCTCAAAGAAGCCTATGGAAATGTGGAAAACCACGCGCTGCGTCTATGGAAAACGCATTGAAAAATACAACCCATTTTTCAAGACGTTTTTCACAGCCTCCGTCATCATGCGCGGTTTCCCACAGTGCCACAGGCCCGGCGACGTGTTTTTTTCTGTCAAAAAGGGGTAGTGACCGGGGAGCTGCGATAACCGCCAACTTTTACGCAAGAGGCGCTTGTTCGGCTTCTGGTGGAGAAAGGCGTGTTGACGAGGGATGAGATTTTGAAAAAGATTGTGGAGGTTTGGAAAGAAGGGGAGGGAGGGCTGAGACAGAATGAGTAATACTGTCTCACAGGGTTCATTTAGAAAAATCTTTTTATTTGGTGTATAAATCTCCCACACTGCGAAACACCTTGAACACTGGTTTCGTGGTGGCTTTAGATCGTTAATACTAGAGACCGGAAGAACGGCTCGAATACACCACAGATATCATGTTATCAGGGCAAAACAGTATGTTAATCAATGGTTGGCGCTTGGAATATTTTATACTCTTGCTACGGCAGGTTATCCCTAACGGTTAGGCACTAGTAAGTAAGGAATGTCTATGGCCAAAGAACAAATGGTATCGGAAACGAGGGGAATCGGCAAGCTACTAAATGAGCGTCGTTACTTTGAGGTGCCGCCCCACCAACGGGATTACGCTTGGCCAATAGGGGCTGTGGAGCAATATCTTGATGACGTTACAGAAGCCATGTCAGATTCAGAAAGCGATTATTTCCTAGGTCTCATCGTATTGGTAGATACCAATAATCCAGCCTCCAAACGCTACGAGATTCTAGATGGTCAGCAACGGCTCGCAACCACAACCATGGTTTTCTCCGCTATACGCCAATGGCTTAGAGATAACGCCCTCGATAATGAAGCGGCGAAGATTCAGAATGACTTTATCGGCATTTCCGAGATCGGAGAGGACCAAGATGAGCCGCGAATCATCCTAAATATCAATAACAAGAGTTTGTTTCAAGAGATCGTAGTTAACCCAGTAACAGACAAAACCTTGGAAGGTAAGCTCTTAAAAGAAGGTAAACACACGTCTTCCCGGAAACTAATAGACGCAGCGATATTGTGCCGTAAATATGTTTCAAGCCTCGCCGATAAGAATGGCACCGATACGAAAGAAAAATCGAAGATTCTATTTCGCTTAGCCAAGTTTCTCCGTGATCGTGTACAAGTGAATTGCTTAGATGTGGCAGCCCCTGAGAACGCATATACGATCTTCGAATCCTTAAATGATCGAGGCATAGATCTTTCGGTGCTAGATCTGCTCAAAAATCACCTTCTCCGGGAGGCCGGGAGCAACGCATCTACGATTCTTAATAACTGGACAAAGATGATCGCCGCGATTGGAGATCGCAAAGGAGATGATTTTCTTAAGGCCTTTTGGACCTCACGGTATGGCCGAATTCAACGTGGCCGGCTATTTAAGGAACTAAAGAAGAGGTATCGCGAAAAGTCAGACGTCATAGGTCTTTCACAAACCCTTGCTGAGGTTGGCGAAATATATGGTGCGCTCGAAGCCTCCGATGGAGATTTTTGGGGACAGCACAGTGTTCGTGCTCAAGAGCACGTGCGGGCCCTGAATCTCTTGGGAGCTAAGCAAACACATCCAATATTGTTGGCAGCAATTGCAAAATGGCCCCAAACTGAGATCGAGAAGTTGTTGGGCTCCCTTGTGAAAATAATACTGAGATATCAGTTGATAGGCCGGGGCCGAACAGGGAAGCTTGAGATTCAATCGGCCTCAATAGCGCAGAGCATCTATTCCGGTCAGTACAGGAGCGCCAAGGCAGCCTCTGATGGAATGAAGACATTAGTTCCGTCGGAGAAGGAATTTGTAGAAGATTTCTGCCGCTACGAGGATGCCAAAGCGAATCGCGTGCGTTGGATATTGCGGGAACTAGAAATCCAAAAATGGATTCAGGACAACTCCGGCCGCTTACCGGAAAACGCACCGATCGAGGATCCGTACAAGATCACCCTGGAGCATATACTTCCCAAGAATCCGAATCAGGATTGGAGCGCCATAGTTAATTCTGACAAAAATGTAGTCTCCGAATGCTTGAACCGACTTGGGAACTTATGCCTAATCGATAAAGCGACAAACAAGGACCAGGCCGCCTCAGGATATGAAACGAAAAAGGTCAGCTACCAGAAATCTGGATTTCTCTTGACGCGCGAATTGCCATCAAAGTACGCAGAGTGGAATAGGCAGGCTATAGACTCTCGTCAATCAAAATTGGCAGCGTTGGCCACCGCCAGATGGAAGCTCTAGCATACGCGCCCAACAACCGCATGGAGTCCGACGCTTGACCGCTCCGGTCGGTCGACGTCAAGGGCGGCGGCTCATGCGGAGCGAATGCCACCAATGCAGAAACGACGCGTTTGTTCCGACATTGAAACCGAACCCTTCCAGAGACTGTGTGAAAACTCGGGGCCGATTCGCCCAGGCGAGATAGATCTATCATCCCCTCGAGACAGAATAGGTAATTTTGTCTCACAGCCTATAATGTTTCAGGGATAGCCTTGACCTTTGCGGGACAAACGGGAAAAAGTTCTCGCTTCAGGTGTCAGAACAGACCACCTATTTTCTTTAAAACCTACTATCTCTATGGGTGACGTAGACTCATGGATGCATTCCTCACATCAGTTGTTATATACTGGGAGTGCTAATGTTTAGATCAACATCATTGTAAGTTCACTTTGGAGGTAAGCCATGAAAAACCAAGACGCTAGGCCGGACTCGAAGGTATCAGTTACTGAACGGGTGCAACGGATTCGCAAAGCAATATTGACCTCTAGGGAAGGTGCTTTGGGTACGATCCCGAAAAAATATTTTGAGTCGAAATCAATAAATGACCCAGATTCCATGCTTGCTTTTAA
The DNA here is from genome assembly GCA_029261215.1 of Nitrospirota bacterium. Taxonomy (GTDB): domain Bacteria; phylum Nitrospirota; class Nitrospiria; order SBBL01; family JAADHI01; genus JAADHI01. The sequence goes on from JAJDBT010000053.1 coordinate 4,008, forward strand.
TAACTTTGGTGGGGATTTCAGAAAGGGAGGAAAGGAAAAATGATGTTTCTTTTGTGCCAAACCGAGTTTGATCCTCTATTGATGGTGGGCGAAACGTGAATACTCAAACAACACACAGGCAGTTGGTGGTTATTCAACCAACGCCATTTTGCAACATAGATTGTTCATATTGCTATCTTTCAGAAAGAGATAAACCGGTACATTTACCTTTTTCCATACTCAAAAGTATCTATACTGCGTGTTTCAACAATTCTCATCTAGGGTCTCCGATTACATTTTTATGGCATGCTGGTGAGCCATTAACTTTGCCTGTCGATTATTACAGGTCGGCGTTTGAGCTAGCGGGAGAATGCAATGATTTTCCGAAAAGGCCCTACGATCACTATATTCAAACCAATGGAATGTTATTGAACGATAAATGGATTGAGCTAATAAAAAGTTATAACGTTGAAATAGGAGTGAGCATTGATGGGCCTTCATTCATTCACGATAGAGTACGTCGTACTAGGAGAGGAACAGGGACCCATGATGAAGTTATGAAGGGAGTGAAGTTGTTACAATCCTCCGGGATTAAGTTTAATTCCATTGCAGTTCTTACAGCAGAAAGCCTGAACTATCCAGATGAAATCTTTGATTTTTTCTATGAAAATGAAATTCATGATATAGGATTTAATATTGATGAAATCGAAGGGCCGTATAAAACGAGTACCTTTCAAAATGACTGTGATGGAAGATATAGATCCTTTATCCTCCGTTTTCTGGAGCTTGTTGAACATAATGAATGGAAGATGAAAGTGCGTGAATTTCAGGGCATTTTTAGCACGCTATGCGGTCCTAATTTTGGAACCTTCGTAGACTCTACCAATTATCCCTTGGGTGTCATTAACTTTGACTATAGTGGCAATTTTTCTACCTACAGCCCGGAACTTTTGGGAGCAAGATCAGAGCGATTCAATAATTTTTTTATGGGCAACATTCTCAAGGATAAGCTAGATGACATATCATCAAATAATGTGTTCCAAGCTGTTACTGAAGAAATTCAAAGAGGATTGAATGCTTGTAAAAGCAGTTGCCAATATTGGGGATTTTGTGGCGGTGGACCTCCGGCAAACAAATTTTTCGAGCATGGACAGCTTGATACTACAGAAACCGTTTCATGTCGAGTTCACAAAAAAATTCTAGTTGATGCGGTACTTGAGTATGCAGAGGCCCCCCTCTCAAAATAAGCAGATGTATAACCCGTCACCAGACTGTGTGAAAACTCCGGGTTGATTCACCCCGGCGAAATACTTGATTCATCCCCCTGAATTACTATGGACAACTACTGTTTCAATAGCCATGAGACAGAATTGGTAATACCGTCTCTTATTTGAGCCTTTTACTCTCGATTTTGGCGTGATTCAGCCGATTTACCCTCTGTTTTTGAGACAATACCCTAAGAGTACTGTCTTAAATTGTGGCGGTATTAGGGGTAACGAAAAACGACTGCTTTT
>JAJDBT010000054.1 GCA_029261215.1 Nitrospirota bacterium
GAGAATGGCCATGAAAACTGCCACATTTGCTCCCGCCAGTTTTTTTCTTTATGTGACTTGTTTACAGCCCTCTGAATGATCTTACGAAAATACACAGATTGCGATGCAAGAACCAAGGCAGCCCCGATGGCGTAACCAAGCATGGCCACTGTACTGGTCGCACCCAGCCATACCATCAATCCGGCAGCGACCAGGAATCGTGCCCAGGATTCCATGCCTTGGTGGAGTGCCACAACAGCGCGTTGGCGGGCAGCATTCTGAATGCCACTGAGGATTGAGTTATATCCGCTAAGGATCGCAAAAATGATTGCCGCACTCAGAATGACAATCCATTCTCCTCGTCCGGCAATCCATAATCCACCCACTGCAAACAGGATCATAAGAACAATAATCCCAGTCGCCCAAAATACCAGTTTGCTGACCGCGCTCAAATAGCCACCAAGGTCGTCTCCTTCAACGGCTGGAGCATAAAAACGGGTGACTCCGTTTCCCAAGGGGCCGAGAACGATTTGATTGACCAGTGTGGCCACGGTCATCCCCAAGGCCAGCTCACCATACGCGGCTGGATCAAGCAGCTCGGTCAGCAATCGCACACCCACTAACGATCCAAGGACAGCGGCCGCCTGGCCAAGGACAATCCAAAAACCCTCTTTTGAAAGGCGGCGAAAACGCTCTGATGTCAGTATTTGGGTAAGCAGCTTTGTTTCCCTGTCACACAGTCAAGCAACGATGATGATGCCTTACGCCGACAACGATCAGCTTACCGTAGATCGTTGTCATGGATCTTGGTTTTAATGCAAGCCTCCATGAACCTTCGGACTTAGTATAGAGATAAAAATTATACATTTTGGTATCTTCTTGACTTCCTAAACAAACAACGCCCGACACTTCAATATTGAACAATCGTTGTGTCTATACGGATTGCGCCAAAAAACCCTCATAAACCATCATGATGCCTTGTTTAATTTCTGTTGCGGCTTGCCATCCTAAGGTATTCAATCGATCCACATTCAATAATTTTTGTGGGGTGCCGTCAGGTTTGCTGAGATCCATTTTGATCTCACCGTGAAAGCCTACAACTGCCCTGATCACCTCTGCCAATTCACGAATGGTCATGTCTTTTCCGCATCCAATATTAATTAAAGGCGGCACAGAATCGTCGGCAATAAGTGGGGCAAATTTTTTATCTGACAAACACATTAAAAAGACACAGGCATCGGCCATGTCATCACTATAAAGAAATTCTCGTCTGGGCGTCCCCGTCCCCCACACAACGATCTCTTTGTCACCCCGCACTTTGGCTTCGTGCATCTTGCGAATCAGGGCGGGCAAGACATGGGCATTTTGCAGATCATAATTATCATTGGGTCCGTAAAGATTGGTCGGCATGACGGCCAGGGATTGTGTGCCGTATTGCCGATTGTATGACCAGCACATTTCAATTCCCGCGATTTTGGCGATGGCGTAGGGGCGATTGCTTGGCTCCAGAGGGCCGGATAAGAGATACGCTTCTTTCATCGGTTGGGGACAATCTCTCGGGTAAATACAGGATGAGCCAAGAAACAAGAGTCTTTTTACCCCAGTACGCCAGGAGGCATGAATGACGTTTGTTTGAATCGCCAGGTTTTCATAAATAAATTCCGCCGGATAGGTGCTGTTTGCATGGATACCGCCGACTTTGGCTGCGGCGATGAAGACATATTCGGGGCCTTCCTTTTCAAAAAACTCAAAAACCGCTTTTTGATTTGTAAGATCCAGTTCGGTATGGGTGCGGGTGATCACATTCATGTAGCCGTCCGCTTGCATACACCGTATCAGAGCAGAGCCAACGAGACCCCGGTGGCCCGCAATATAAACCTTGCTTGTTAGTGTCATCTCTTTATTCATTGTAGTCATATGCGACATAACCATGTCGTTTCACAATCTCATCCCGCTCAGCGGCTTTAAGATCTTCCCTCACCATCTCTGCGACCAATGCCTTGAATGTGATTCTGGGTGCCCAGCCGAGCTTGCTTTTTGCCTTGCTCGGGTCTCCCAACAAAGCGTCCACTTCAGTCGGACGAAAATAACGTGGATCAACAGCGACGATACAATTTCCGGTCGCGGCGTCAAAGCCTTTTTCCTCTGCGTCACAGCCTTCCCATCGGACAGTGATGCCTAGCTCAAGGGCCGCTGTATTCACAAAATCGCGCACGCTATGCTGCACGCCGGTGGCAATCACAAAATCTTCTGGCGCTTCCTGCTGCAACATCAACCATTGTACTTCAACATAATCTTTTGCATGTCCCCAATCACGCCTTGAATTAAGGTTGCCAAGATACAGGCAATCCTGCAAGCCCAGTTTGATGCGTGCCAAGGCGCGCGTAATCTTGCGCGTGACAAATGTTTCTCCGCGAATGGGGGATTCGTGATTAAACAAGATGCCGTTACAGGCATAGATTCCGTAGGCTTCCCGATAGTTGACTGCAATCCAGTATGCATACAGTTTTGCAACGGCATAGGGTGAACGCGGATAAAAAGGGGTGCTTTCTTTTTGCGGGGTTTCTTGTACCAATCCATAGAGCTCTGAAGTCGAAGCTTGATAAAATCGTGTCTTTTTCTCAAGACCCAGGATGCGAATGGCTTCCAGTATTCTGAGTGCGCCCAAAGCATCGGTGTCCGCGGTATATTCAGGTTCCTCGAATGATACGGCCACATGACTTTGGGCGGCAAGGTTATATATTTCGACAGGTTGTGTCTGTTGAATGATACGAACCAAACTTGAAGAATCGGTCAGGTCTCCATGATGCAAAAAAAACCGAACGTCTTTTTCATGCTGATCGCGGTACAAATGATCAATACGGGCAGTATTAAACATCGACGAACGACGCTTAATCCCGTGAACTTCATACCCTTTTTTTAGTAAAAATTCAGCAAGGTAGGCTCCGTCCTGGCCCGTAATACCTGTAATTAATGCACATTTTTTCATCTTACTTACCTCTACTCATATTGTAAATATCGCATTGAATATACATAGAACCTGTTCATGATAAATGAAACACAGATATACGACAAATTTACACGTAATCGGAATGCGTATTCACTTCCCTGTGACGAGTATATTCCCACGACGAACTGTAATGGAATAGACTTCAAGTTAACAATTCTAGAAACAAAAAGGTCGAAACCAAGAAATTCAATGATGACGATATATAGTTTAAGGGATATATCAATAAAGAATTAAACCATAAAACCTTGTATCGCAGTTAAGCATAACAGAGCGTTCTCAGAAATCAATGGAGAATTCAGTATAAAAAAAATTATTCATAAAAAGGTTTTCCACCCAAGGCGATTCAGAGGGAATACGCCATCTAAGTTTTTGGGTTTTTACACGTATGACATAAAAAAAGCCTGACCATTTAAATGGTCAGGCTTTTAAATAAAAACTTGATTGATACTTACTGAACTTCAGCCATCTCTTCAATCTCAACAAAGGCCGGAGCGCCGTCTTTTAAAATGGCCTTAATCCGTTTGCAGTCTTTAAACCGCCCTTTTAAGATGTCTTCGGAAAGGAGATCTTCGATTTTCTTTTGGACACAACGTCGCATCGGGCGCGCACCATAAACAGGATCATAGCCCTCTTGAACCAACCAGTCGATCAATTCATCACTCACTTCGAGGTGAAGACCTTTTTCAGACAAGCGATCGTTCAGCTCCTGAATCAAAATCAGGATAATCTTTTCGAGATGTTCTTTCTCGAGCGGATGGAACACAACGATGTCATCAATCCGGTTTAAGAACTCAGGATTAAACGATTTTTTTAACTCGACCTGAACCGCGTCTTTCATGCGCATCAATTCGTTATACTCGGAAGGTCGCTGAAAACCAAGACCGCCGCCTTTCCCAAGCTCACGTGTCCCTAAATTAGAGGTCATGATCAAGACGGTATTTCTAAAATCGACCTTTCGCCCCAAACTGTCTGTGAGATATCCATCATCCAAAACCTGCAACAAGAGGTTAAACATATCCGGATGAGCTTTTTCGATTTCATCAAACAACACAACGGAATAAGGGCGTCTTCGAACCTTTTCGGTCAACTGGCCCCCTTCTTCATAGCCAACGTACCCTGGAGGCGCACCCACCAGCCTCGAACTGGCAAATTTCTCCATATATTCGGACATATCGATACGAATCAAGGCTTCATCCGTATCAAAAAGAAATCTTGCCAAAGCACGCGCCAATTCGGTTTTTCCAACGCCGGTCGGACCGAGAAAGATAAAGGAGCCGATCGGTCGTCGATCTCCTTTTAAGCCTGCACGTGAACGTCGAATCGCCCGAGAAATGGCTGTGATCCCTTCATCTTGCCCAATGATTTGTTTATGCAGTTCATCTTCCATATGAATGAGTTTTTCGGTCTCTTCTTCTTCAATTCGAAAAAGCGGGATACCCGTCATCTTGGAAACAACACAAGCAATTTCCTCTGGAGTAATGCTGGGACGGTTTTTTTCCTGATTCTTTTTCCACTCATGTTTGGTTTCTTCAAGCAGTTTTCTAATACGCTCTTCTTCTTCACGAAAACGAACCGCCTCTTCAAAATCTTGCAAACGAATGGCCAACTCTTTTTCGTGCACGACTTCCTTCAGTTCCTGCTCAAGCCCCCGAAGCTCGTCCGGACGAGAATAAGCGATTAGACGGGCGCGCGACCCGGCTTCATCAATCACGTCAATGGCTTTATCCGGAAGAAAACGGTCTGAAATGTAGCGGTCAGAAAGACGCACCGCCTCTTCCACCGCCTCATCCGAAATATTTACACGATGATGCGTTTCGTAACGATCTTTTAAACCCTTGATAATTTGGATGGTTTGCTCAGCGGTCGGCGGCTGCACGTGAATGGCCTGAAAGCGCCGTTTCAACGCAGAGTCTTTTTCGATGTGTTTTCGGTATTCGTCCAGCGTTGTGGCCCCAATGCACTGCATTTCACCTCGGGCCAAAGCAGGTTTTAGCATATTGGCCGCATCGATACTGCCTTCAGCCGCGCCCGCACCCACGAGGGTATGAAGCTCATCAATAAAAATAATGACGTTCCCAGAAGTCGCAATTTCTTTCATGACGACCTTCAGGCGTTCCTCAAACTGCCCACGATATTTTGTGCCAGCCACAAGAGAACCCAAATCCAAAGCGATCACGCGATGATTGCACAGATTTTCAGGGACATCCATCGCAACAACGCGTTGTGCCAAACCCTCGACAATCGCGGTCTTGCCAACGCCGGATTCCCCGATCAAAACAGGGTTGTTTTTTGTTCGACGGCTTAGAATTTGGAGAACACGTTCAATTTCTTCCTGCCGACCAATAACGGGATCAAGCGCACCATCTGAGGCCAGTTTGGTCAAATCCCGGCCAAATTCATCCAAAGCTGGCGTGCTGCTTTTTTTCTCTTTTTCACGAGGAGTGGCTTTTCTTAAAAGATTAATGGTCAACTGACGCGCTGTCAGGAGGTTTCCACCAAGACTTCGGACGATTTTGCCGCCGATGCCTTCCTCTTCCCTCAAAAGCCCCAGTAAAAGGTGCTCACTGCCAATGTAGTTATGCCCCAGCAACTTCGCCTCTTCTACGGCATACTCAATGACCTTTTTAACACGAGGAGTAAAGGGAATTTCCCCAAAGGTCATGGTATTGCTGCCGCTCGGCAAGTTCCGCTCCACTTCAAGCCGAATCTGCTCAACAGACAAGCCCATTTTTTTAATCACTGCGATCGCCACGCCATCTCTTTCCCTGAGGATAGCCAAGGCAAGGTGCTCGGTTCCTAGATAGTCATTCTGGTGACGTTCGGCTTCTTCACGAGCGAGAATGATGATTTTTCTGCCACGATCTGTAAATTTTTCAAACATTTCGCCCCCCTCTAAATTCACTAGATCTCTTTGTTTTTAAAAGGCTTTAAGACCTAAAAAGACCTAGCAATGATTAGCTCAATTGTATCGATCACACAAAAGGATGTCAAGGCAATTATAGTGATTACCGCGTTGACACTTCAAGGAAGAATAGACTATTTTTTGAGACTCAATAAGGAAACCCCGTGGATCATTACAAAGAAATCCTCCAGCAGCTAGAGGAAAAACACCTGCTCCGATCACTCAGACAAACAGATGACAGGCCCTCTAGCGCACGCTCCACTCATGAGCACGCCCAACTGTTTTTTTCATCCAATGACTATCTGGGGCTGGCAAACCATCCTGTCCTCAAATCAGAGGCCATTGCTGCAATTCAGAGATGGGGCGTCGGATCAGGTGCTTCACGTCTCGTTTCGGGGAACACGCCCCTTTATCAAGTGCTCGAAGAAAAATTGGCTTCGTTAAAAGAAACAGAGGCTGCCCTGGTCTTCAGTACCGGCTATATGGCCAACATCGGCACCCTGGGGGCAATCGCTCATCAGGGCGACCTGATCTTGGGCGACCGCCTCAACCACGCGAGCCTGATTGATGGATGCCGTCTTTCAGGGGCAACGTTTCGTGTGTATCGACATCGTGATATGGTACACCTGAAAAAACTCCTTTCAAATCGTAAAAAAGAGCAAAAGACCCTGATTGTCACAGACGGTATCTTCAGTATGGATGGCGACATCGCACCCTTGCCCGACATCATGACGCTCGCAGAGCAATATGATGCGACCGTTTATCTTGATGATGCCCATGCCACAGGCGTACTTGGACCACACGGGAGTGGAACGGCATCCCATTTTAAGATTTCAAACCCCAGGCTTATTCAAATGGGCACCTTGAGTAAGGCGCTCGGTGGATTGGGAGGCTTCATCGCCGGGAGTGACGTCCTGATTCAATACCTCGTCAATAAAGCCCGGCCCTTTATCTACACCACGGCCCTCCCGCCCGCCACGCTGGCTGCAAGCATTGCGGCTTTGGACTTAATTCAAAAAGAACCTTCCTTGATTTCACAGCTTTGGGAAAACCGAAACGATTTTCACAAAAAAGTCACCCGTATGGGCTTTAATACTCTCGACAGCGAAAGCCCTATCATCCCCATTTTTATTGGTGATAGCGAAAGAGCGCTGGCTTTTTCACGATGTTTACTTGAAAATGGGATACATGTTTCCGCCATTCGCCCCCCGACAGTCCCTAAAGGCACGGCACGACTACGCGTAACGCTCATGGCGACACACACGACAGCGGAAATCGATCTTCTCTTAAATCAATTTGAAATCATCGGTAAAAACATGGGAATCATTTAAAAATTGAGACGCATTCTGATTACAGGGGCATCGGGCGGTTTGGGACAGGCGCTGGTTCAGGCTTTTTTAAAAGATCCCGTCCGTCTTGGCTTGCATTGTTTTCAAAATTTGGGCTCAGGAAAAACAATGCTAAAAACACTCGAATCTCAAAATGGTGACGCCCGGATTTTTACAGCCGACCTTCGAAAACCCGAAGCCGTCAATGAGATGTTTCATACCATACAAACCGAATGGGGCGGGATTGATGTACTCATCAATAATGCCGCAATCAACCAAAACCAGCTCTTCCATAAACTCACTGTGGAGGAATGGGAAAATCAGCTTCGACTCAACCTGTCTGGCGCTTTTTACTGCGTACGGGCAGCGGGAGAAATGATGCAAAACGAGGAAAAAGGACATATTATTAACATTGCCTCGTTTGCCGCATTTACGGGCCGAATCGGGCAGTCGGCCTATACGGCCTCAAAACGTGGACTGATTGCGCTCGCTCAAACCGCCGCAAAAGAATTGGGAAAAGAGAACATACAGATTAATACGGTTTGTCCCGGATTTTTGCCCACCCCAATGACAGCAACACTCAGCACAGAACAACAAGATCGCTTAATCGCCGAAAACACGCTGGGCCGCGCCTCCACACTGGATGAAGTTTCGGAATTTATCCGAATGCTCTCAAAAATGAACCATGTTTCCGGGCAGGTCTTTAACCTTGATAGCCGGATTCTGTGAACCACATGAGACATAAAGGCCTTTTTATTACCGGAACAGACACCGGGGTCGGGAAAACGCTCATTTCAGGCGCAATTGCAAGATCGCTCGTCAAAAAAGGGATTCATTGCGGCGTGATGAAACCCATCGAATCAGGCTGTCGTGTTGGCAAAAAGGGACTCATTCCCCAGGATGGGCGTTACCTACAACAAGCGGCACACTCAAAAGCTTCGATGGAGCAAATCACACCCTACCGCTTCCAGAAACCCTTGGCCCCTTATGCGGCAATGCTCTCAGGAGAAAGCCAGAGCATTTCGTTCTCCCATATCCTGGAAAGCGCGAATGCGCTTTTGGATCAGCATGATTTTTTAATTGTGGAAGGGGTTGGAGGCTTGCTCGCCCCGCTTACTCAAAATTCAAGCGTGATGGATCTGATTAGGTTGTTTAATTTTCCCGTGCTCCTGGTCGGGCGCAGCGGGCTCGGCACCCTCAATCACACGCTGCTCTCCTTGCGTTATGGCGCGGCAGAGGGCCTGTCTTTTGCTGGCGTGATATTAAACCAAAGCGCAGCAAAACCAGATCTCTCTGAAAAAACAAATGTTACGATTTTGGATGAACAGACACAACATCCCATTTGGGGCCCCTTTCCGTTTTTCAAAACAAAGGGCGGAAGAGCGCGGCGTATCGAAAAATCCGCCGCACTTTTAGATGAGCACGATTCACTCAAAACGCTTATTCAGCAACTGCTCTGATACAAATGGCTCTAAAACGCGTTTGGCATAGTGCTATTGCTTTTTGAGTTCTAAGGCCGAAACAGCAGTCGCAAGACATCTTTGCCATGCCGTATATGTTTCTTTTTTAACATCTGCCAAAGCCGAAGCCACGGCAACCCCGGTCGCGCCCGCAGCAATGGTCTCTTCAAGATGCGCGTATTGGATGCCTCCAATGGCATAAATCGGAAGCGAAACCATTTCCCTGACCGCCGCAATACACGCCACACCCACCGGCTCATCCGCATTTTTCTTTGTCTGTGTTTTAAAGACAGGACCAAAACCAATATAATTCACGGCTTCGGATGCAGCCTCTTGGGCCTCTTTCATGTCATGCGTTGAAAGCCCAATAATAGCCGATGGCCCCAGAAGGGTGCGGGCCATGGACACGGGAAAATCATCCTGCCCCAAGTGCACGCCCGCCGCACGAACCGCCAGAGCCAAATCAATGTCATCATTGATCATCAGAGAGACATGCCTGCCCTGGGTCATTTCAGAAAGTTTTTTGGCGACTTCATACTTTTTCCCCCTCGTGGCCTGTTTATCACGATACTGAATCCATTGCACGCCCCCTTCAATCGCCTCTCGGATGGCATCAAAAAAACGATCTTCTGCTTTGAAAGGATCTGCTGTCTGAGGCAAATAAAGCGCCGGGTCCGCGATCAGATAAAGGGGGGGGAAGATCATGCGACAGACAGACTATTTTTTAAAATCGGCGATAAAGTGATCAAGGAATGTGGTGGAGAAGCGGCCCTTAATAAAATTCGGGTCTTTAAATATTTTTTTATGCAGCGGCAAGCTTGTTTGAATTCCTTCGATCACAAATTCAGACAAGGCGCCGTTCATTTTGGCGATGGCCTCATCCCGTGTTCCCGCATGGACAATCAATTTTGCGACCAGGGAATCATAGTATGGCGTAATCACGCTCCCCATGTAACTCGCCGAATCGACACGAATCCCCGGCCCGCCGGGGACATGAAACGCCGAAATTTTGCCAGGGCAAGGGGTAAACGTGTCCGGTGATTCCGCATTCACCCGGCATTCAAAACTATGCCCATTCAATTTGACCTGGCTTTGTTTAAAAGCCAGGGGTTTTCCGGCGGCAATCTTAATCTGTTCTTTTACCAAATCAATCCCCGTGACACACTCCGTGATTGAGTGCTCGACCTGAATACGGGTATTCATTTCAATAAAATAAAAGTTATGGTCCCGATCCAAAAGAAACTCGACCGTCCCCGCATTCACATAACGCGACGCAGTCACGGCCGCCGTCGCCGCCCGACCCAGTTCTCGCCGGAGCCGTTCATCAACCACCGGGGAGGGTGATTCCTCCACGAGTTTTTGGTGTCTACGCTGAATGGAGCAATCCCGTTCCGGGAAATAAATCATTTTGCCTTTATCGTCCGCTAAAACCTGAATTTCGATGTGGCGCGGTTCAATAAAAAACTTTTCCAAATAAACACCATCATTTCCAAAAGCAGATCCCGCCTCCGATTGCGCGGCATGAAAGGCATCCGAAAATCCAGACTCTTCGTGAACCACGCGCATGCCTCGGCCGCCACCCCCCGCGACCGCCTTAATAATCACGGGATACCCGATTTTCCTCGCAACCTCCAGACCATCTGCCACTTCGACAATAATTCCTTCACTACCGGGAATAATCGGAACGCCATTTTTAGACATTAAATCACGAGCCTTTGCTTTGTCACCCATTAAACTGATGCACTCTGGCAAAGGGCCAATAAACTTGATCCCGGCCGATTCACAGACATCGGCAAAATAGCTGTTTTCGGCCAAAAACCCGTAACCGGGATGAACAGCGTCAGCCCCGGTAATTTCAGCGGCGCTCAAAATATTTGGAATATTACGATAGGATTGGGCCGGATCCGCAGGGCCGATACAAACACTTTCATCAGCAAAACGCACATGAAGGGAGTCCACATCCGCTTCAGAATGAACCGCCACAGTCCCGATACCGAGTTCTCGACAGGCACGGATCACCCGAAGTGCAATCTCGCCACGGTTTGCAATTAAGACCTTACGAAACATGTTTATTCCTCATTTATGCGGGTTCTACTGTAAAAAGAGGCTCGCCATATTCAACTGCAGCGCCATCTTCCACACAGATCTCCACAATACGGCCGCTCACATCTGACTCGATTTCATTCATCAGCTTCATCGCCTCCACAATGCAAATCACCTGGCCTTTTTTGACAAGATCATTCAATTCGACATAAGCGTTCGTCGTTGGAGAAGGGGCCATGTAGAAAGTTCCCACGATTGGGGAAGTGATGTGATGCAACTTTGAATCGGCCGCTTTCTTCTCAGCTTCTTCCCTCGATGGGGAAGCCCCTTCAGTAGTCACAGGAGCCACAACAGGGGACAACGCCACTGGAGCAGCCAAGGCCCTCTTCAGCAAAATCCGTCGTTCAGAGTCTTCAATTTCTATTTCCGACAGCCTCGCATCATCCATCAAAGTAATTAATTCTTTAATCTCATTCAGATCCATCGTTGGTCTCTCACTCGTAAATAGGGGACAATAGAGCGGCCTAAAATCACACCACCGAACAGGTTTACAATGGCGCTCATATCACCTTACACGCTCAACATAGCTTCCAGTACGGGTATCAATCTTGATGACGGTTCCTTCGTCAATATGCAGAGGCACTTTCACCGAACCACCCGTTTCCAGTTTTGCCATTTTTGTTCCGCCGGTAGCCGTATCGCCTTTGAAGCCCGGAGGCGTTTCCACAATCTCCAGCTCCACAAAAAATGGCAGGGTGGTTTCGATCGGAACCCCTTGGTAAAACAAAATATTGACGAGCATGTTTTCCTTGAGAAAATCCTTCGCACTCCCGAGCTGATCGGAAGTCACAAACAGCTGTTCATAGGTGTCCGTATTCATGAAGTGGTATTCACCCGCTTGTTCATATAAAAACTGCATTTCGACATCAGAAAGATCCGGGACATCAAAACGCTCACCAGATCGGAAGGTTTTCTCCAGAGTATTGTTTGTCTTCAGGTTTCTTAATTTTGTCCGAACAAAGGCTCCGCCCTTCCCCGGCTTGACATGCTGAAAATCGACAATCACATAAGGGGCACCGTCAATTTCAATCTTTGCACCGTTTCGAAAATCTGCTGTGGCAATCATGGTTCTATTGTTCTCCTCAAAAAATATCTATAATTTTACAAAACGGTCATCCGGAGTCCGTCCCTGGCTTCAAGCCTGTGTGACATCCTCACTTGAATCCATCCAGTCCCGGCGATCTGTTGCCCCTGCTAAATAGTCAATGGCGCCTTGCAGGCCCAATAAGTAGCTTTGTACGCCAAAACCCGTGACTTGTCCAATCACGATATCCGCAAGATAGGAGTGATGCCGAAAGCTTTCTCTCTGATAAATATTGGAAAGATGGACTTCCACCGCAGGTAATTCAACCGCCAAGAGGGCGTCGCGAATCGCCACGCTGGTATGGGTATAGGCTGCAGCATTAATCACAATCGCGGCATATCTGCCATGCGCACTTTGAATCCGGTCAACCAGGGCGCCTTCCGCATTGGATTGAAAAGTAACAATCTCATAACCCGCCTTTTTGGCCAAATTCCCCATCTTTTGGTTAATTTCTTCGAGGGTAAGCGTCCCATAGCGTTCCGGCTCCCGGGTTCCAAGGAGATTCAGGTTTGGGCCATGCAGCACCAAAATTTGCTTCATCATGCCACCTCCCTCAAATATCCGAATCCCCGCACGTTATTGTCTTTTATTTTTTTGGATCGTCTCAAGCCATGCCTGTAATCGTTCTATTTTCTTTTCAACGGATAAAGTCTTCTGGTCTTCTTTTTCGGCCTCGTTTCCATGCAATGACTGAAGCGCCGCTTCAAGGCCCAGCTGACTTGCCTGATCATCAGGGTTTTGTTTCAGCAATTTCTCATAAATCTCAACCGCTTCCTGCACAAGCCCTTGAGATATGTACAGTGCCGCCATTGTTTGAGTCAGATGCGGTTCTTCCTGCCCCGCATCTGCTACCGCATCCGGATGAACTTCGACAGCGCTTTTGTTTTCCTCGGCCGAGTTAAAAACCGGCTCCTGCTGATCATGACTTTCTACACCCGAAGCAGCAGTATTATCATCCACGGCCTGATCTTCCGCACCTTCAAAAAAAGCAATAGCGGCTCTGTCGGTGGGATCGATTTCGAGAATCTTCGTATACAAGGTCTTTACTTCGTCCTGACGGCCTTCATTTCTGAAAACGGCGGCCAGGCCTTTCAAAGATGGAATATTATAAGGGGCCACCTCTATCACCTGTTCAAATTGTTCTTTTGCCTCTGCTATCGCACCTTTTTCCAGATATACTTTCCCGAGCATCACCCGCGCGGCAACAAACATGGGATGAAATTTAATGCCTTCGGATAAAACCTGTATGGCCTCATCGACCTGCTCTGAAGCAAGATAGGTTTCCGCCAAAGGAACAAACAATCTGGATTCGGGGGTTTTATCAAGGAGTTCGGTAAGTCTCAAAATTTCCGGGGTGTGCGATTTGTCAGCCATGATCAACCATTTCACCTCTGTCGATCGTACTACTATTATATGCTTATCAGAAACAGATTTTCGATAAAAATGCCGCAGGCGATCATAGCAAATTAAGGGGAAAAGTCAAGAAACCGATGTTTTAAGGGCAAGAGCTTTCTTCAACACAAGGCCTGCAATGCGGTGTTTCGACATCTTCGGGTAAGGCGTGATTTCGCCGTGGACATCAATCAGGTGAACAATGTTGGTGTCCACATCAAAACCTGCGCCCTCTTGGGTAATATCATTGGCCACAATCAAATCCAGATATTTTTGCTTCAGTTTTTTTTGGGCATTTTCGAGCAGGTTTTCAGTCTCTGCGGCAAAACCCACGACCACCTGTCCCTGCGGGCCTTTGGGTCGTCCACCTAAAATATCGTCCGTTTCTTCGAGTGCGATGTTGTAGTTTTTTCCGGTTTTTTTTATTTTTTCAGACGAAAAAACACTTGGCCGGTAGTCGCTGACAGCCGCAGTCATCACCACAATACCCGCGCTCACAATATGGCGAGCGACTTCGGCTTTCATTTCATCCGCCGTTCTCACTGAATAACAGTCCACGCCGTCTGGCACAGGCAAGGCCGTCGGGCCACTCACCAAAACCACACGCGCGCCCCAGCTTTTAGCCACTTCCGCCACGGCATAGCCCATTTTTCCGGAAGAACGGTTTGAGATAAAACGAACCGGGTCAATCGGCTCTTCTGTCGGCCCTGCCGTCACCATTACCACCTCCCCCTCCAGGGAAGGTTGGGCTTCTGAAAAATGTGAAATCACTTGGGAGACAATGATTTTTTCATCAGAAAAACGCCCCATTCCCACTTTGCCCGATGCCAAAGGCCCAATCTCCGGACCAATCACCTGCACGCCTCGGGCTTTGAGCTGTGCCACGTTGCTTTTCACCGCGGGATGTCCCCACATGCCGAGATCCATCGCGGGCGCAATCATCACCGGGGCCGGGCTTGAAAGCAGTAAACTGGACAAGAGGTCGTCATTGAGTCCCATCGCCATTTTAGAAATAAAATGCGCGGTCACCGGCGCAATCAAGATTAAATCCGCCGTTTGCGCAAGGCTAAGATGGGCCATTTCATGTTGATGTTCAAAGAGATCGGAATGGACAGGCCGGCATGAAAAGACCTGCAGGGTGAGAGAGGGAACGAAGCGCTCAGCGGTCTTTGTCAAAACCACATCAACTTCCGCCCCAGCCGCCCGTAAGTCCCTTAAAATCTGCAACGACTTATAAGCGGCAATGCTTCCCGTAATCCCCAAAAGAATTCTTTTCCCAGAAAGCATGCATCCCTCAATTTACAGAAAAACGACTACTCTTCTTCTTCGCTGGTCGTAAATCCTTCAAGCGCTGCGGTCAGGTTCAACATTTCATCCTTCTTCGTCGGTGCACCCAAAAGAATATCCAGGTCTTTTCTGGCTTGGCTCGAGCCGTCGCCTTCCCGCTCTGCAAGCATGGCGCGTCTTTTCGCTTCCTCACGTACCCTTCTTTCTTCGCGCAAGGCTGTGACCGCTTCTTCGCCATACAGAATATCCAGTTTGCCTGAAAGCACTTCCTCGATCGCGATGGTGGTTTCTTTTTGATCGGGGATGGGCGTGATGACCGGTTTCGTGCCCTCCATGAGCTGGCGGGCCCGCTGGGCTGCAACAATTACAAGACGATATCTTGAATCGATGATCTTAGGATCAATCTCAATCGGTAATGAAACAACATCCATAACATTTCCTTTCTAAACGTGTGATTGAAAAATCACCGCATTGTCATTGTTAATTATTACTTTAAATTTATGTTAACAGACGAATGAACCGATCTTCCACCCATGCCTGATTTTCAGGACGCAATTTCAGTCGTTCCGCCGCGATAATCGCCTCAAGATTTCTTTGTGCATCCTCAAAAACCTCGTTCACAATCAGATAATGATAGTGGTAGTAAAACCGGATTTCTTCCCCCGCTTTGCGAAGGCGTCTCTCAATTTCTTCAGGAGCATCCGACCCGCGTCCAACCAGCCGCTCTTTTAATATATCAAATGAAGGCGGGAGAATGTAAATATAAACGGCCTCTTCTACAGTCTCCTTTAAATGCATGGCGCCCTGAGTGTCGATATCAAGCAGCAGATCCACCCCTTCCGATGTCCAGCGCGCTAACTGTTTTTTTGAGGTGCCGTAAAGGTTCCCGTGAACCTCGGCCCATTCAATAAACTCCCCCTCTGAAATGCCCTTTCTAAAATAGGTCTCATCTACAAAAAAATAATCTTTCCCATCGATTTCACCGTCACGAGGCTTGCGTGTGGTATATGAGATCGAAAATTTCAGGTGCGTCATTTTCTTCAGCACCGTCGTGCATAAAGAGGTTTTACCTGCCCCCGACGGGGCAGAAACGATAAAGAGAATGCCCTTTCTCTTCATGGGCCCTGTACTCCTAAGCAATATTCTGGACCTGCTCCCTCATCTTCTCAAGATCACTTTTCATCGCCACCACAGCCATTGCAATCGACGAATCTCCAGACTTGGCACTCAAGGTATTCACTTCGCGAAACATTTCCTGAAGCAGGAAATCTAAAGAACGACCGATTGGCCCTCCCTTTCGCAACATTTTTTTGAATTGATCAAGATGAATTTTTAAACGCGTCCGCTCCTCGCTGATATCCGAGCGTTCAGCAAAAATCGCGATCTCCTGCGCCAGGCGTAGCGGATCAAGCGTCATGCCAGCAGTCAGTTCAGAAATGCGGGTCTGCAGACGTGATTGACGCGAAAGGATCACCTCTTTTTCCTGTCCTTTCACAACAGCAAGCTGTTTGGCAATATCGTCGAGCCGCGCAAGTAAGTCAGACAAAAGGGCTTTCCCTTCAGCCTTTCGCATCTTTTCAAGCGCCAGAATGGCCTGATCCAGCGCCTTATTCAACAAGGGCTCCAATGAAACTTCCGGCGCGTCTGTTTCCGTCACAGAAATCAAATCCCGAAACTGACACATCAGCGCAAGATCTATTTCTCCGGGCAAATCAAAGGTTTTTTTCAATTCTCCAAGAATGTGGTAGTACGAGGCCGCCGATTCGACATTGAGGGTCATTTTCTTTTGGGATTCGGGTGCCAGCAGCAGATTCACAGAAAGGTCGATCCGCCCACGGTCAAAACGGGCCTGCAATTTCTTTTTTACAGGCTCTTCAAGGGCTGAAAGCAATCGAGGAAAACGGGTAACAATGCTAAAATTTCGATGATTCACAGAACGGATTTCAACCGAAAGTGTACAGCCTTTGACACACTGCTCGGCCTGGCCAAAACCGGTCATGCTTTGAATCATACGCATTTTCCTTATAAATTCAAGATGGGGTATCGCGGGACGCATTATAGTGTCCGCTCATCTGCAAGTCAAACAAGGGAAAGAGACGCAGCCCAAGGACAAAAACATCAGAATTACAAGGCATCGCATCCACTGTGCTTCAATAAAATTGCGGAAGACGAACTGTCCCTTATAAGACAGTCGGCTTAATGATGTGGATCATTCATCTGTTTATCAATAATTTTTCTGCCCACCAGAATAAATATCAGGGAGAGGGCCAGGGAAATCGGCACAAAAAGACCTGAGGCATAGGTCGCGCTTTTAAGCCAACCGGCTTTTTCAAGCGCCTTAAAAAGGTAAGCGCCCAAACCCGACATATAATAAGCGATCACAATGACCGACAGGCTTTCCACCGTATGCTGCAAAATGGCCTGGCTTTTTGTGGTCTTGTCTACGTTTGCAAGCAAACGAAGGTTTTGGTCTTCCAAAATGAGACTTTGTTCCTGCAACATCAGGTTTACCCGTGCGCGGATCACGGAAATAATACTCTGAAAATCCGAAACAAAGGCATCGATTCGTTTCATCAACTGCTGATAGCCGTCCCCCACACCCGAAATCGTTCCCAGTACATAATCGTATAAAGGCAGAAAAGGCGGCACCGCGCGCTCCTGCTGCGCCTTGATCGTTGTGAGTAAAATCTCCCGATAGGGTACCGACGATGACAATCGAAAGCGCATCTCCTCAGCAAAACGACTCGCTTCCATAAAATCGCGCGTTAATTGCGTCAGCCAATCCTGAATGGTTTTCGCATCCGCCCCAGCAATCTGTTCAGAGAGGGTTATTGCGTGCTTGAGCAGATTCTGCTCAAGCACGTGTACACGATCAACCGCCTGCGTAAAGGCAGAAAAAGGGAGCATCAGCAAATGGTAGTACGTTTCAATCGTCACAACGCCGTCAATGACCTGAGACAAATAGCGCAAGAGCACGTCAGGCGAGGGGCAGTAAATGAGGTAGCGTTCCCGTAATTCCTTGTCAGAGGTAAAACTGGTGACCACAGAGATTTCCTCTCCAAAAATCTGGCTGCCATAGGTGTGGTGCCCCGGAAGCATCCGGCCAACCTCTTCGGGCGAAAAATCGCCCTCTTTAGATACGATGATATCCAGGGTATTAAAACAAGTCCCCAAAAGTTCTTCAGGCAGCTTAAATTCAGGAAACACAATCGGGCCATGCACAAGCGGCGTTTTTTTATTCCCTGGAATATGCCAGATCTGAAGGTTGTAATACTCCGTATGGGCTTCCCAAATGACGACCAGACGATCCCCACCGTTTTCTTCAGAGATCCCGTAAGCAAATTTTTTAGACACGATCATATTCGATTCACGAATACGAAGGGTTTTGGCCAACGCTAAAAATGTGCGCTGGCTCTGCGGGCGGTCTTCGGGTGGATTGTCCATCCGGTAAGACATGTGATGAATATGGGCCGGAAAATGAAGCCATTCATCCAAGTACATATTCTCGGTCTTATGATGCCGCTTAATCGGTTCGTAACCTTCCTCAAAACCAGTCATGCATTGCCCTCGCTGTTCCCTGCCCTAAATAAGACCCTTATCCACAAAAACAAGGTCTGATCTTCATAGAGATCTATTTTTTTACGCCCACTTTACATCGTGCTTGATGCCACCGGGCTCATTCGATACTATTCTCGCATATACACTCTTTTCCTGACAATCGAGCGCAAAAGGAGCACAAATGTCTCTTCAGAATTACGGCGTCCTAAAAGGACCCCCTGTTGAAAAAAAGCGGGACTTGGGAAGAGCACACACTATCATGTGCGTGTGGATGGCGGGGCCTTTAACTATCGTATCGTAATCAATATCAAGTTTCAGGAAGCACCTTCTGAATTACTCTTTTTTATTGAATCATTCAATGGGAGTTTTCGAGATGAATATTTGAATCGTCATTGGTTCTTATCCCTAGAAGACGCACGGGAGAAAATAGGGTAGTGGCGGGAAGAATATAATAATCTCAGGCCACATTCATCACTTGAAAATTTAACCCCGATTGAACATCGTGATCGGCATCACGAAGCCAGAAATCTCGACTTTTAACTGCTCCAGTTTTGGGGAGAGGCTCAGAACCCAGCTGGCGAGGGCAAACATCAATTAAAGATGGGTGAGAAGATATTCAGAGAAGGAGACCGGGTCATTCATCGCAGGAACAATTATGACCTGAATGTTTTTAACGGGGATATTGGAAAAATCACCCAAATCGACAA
>JAJDBT010000055.1 GCA_029261215.1 Nitrospirota bacterium
CATTGGCTTACTGGGGAGCCACGGAGATGTGCGGGGCAAACCGCCAATAATGGGAAGTCAGATTGACTCAAAAAAAGAATTTCATTTGAATGATAGCACTTTTTGGCATGAAACAAGAATCACGCTTTTAGGAAGAATCTGAGTAACGTGCCATAAGCTTCACAACAGATCTCGACTAAAACCAGTCCTTTCGCGCCGATGGGATGATTTTTTTAAGAAATACCGCGCGCTCCCGATATCCGTCATTACGACTCGCGACGGATATCGAGCGCATCCCGCAGGCCATCTCCTAAAAAATTGAATGCAAGCATGGTGATAAATATCGCAAGACCTGGAAACAGAATGAGATGCGGATAAAACTTCAGGGCTTTCCAGCCTTCATTCGCCAGAGTGCCCCAACTGGCCGCGGGCGGGGTCAGACCCAGACCAATGAAACTGAGGGTGGATTCAGCCAGTATCGCACTGGGAATACGAAAGGTCAGGGTCACAATCAGTACTCCCACTGTATTCGGCAAAATATGTTTGAACAAAATCATGAAAGGCGTTGCGCCAAAAGCCCGGGCGGCTTCAACATAGGACAATGCTTTCAGACGAAGCACTTCTCCCCGGATAAGTCGCGCAACAGAGATCCAGCCCACCAGACTCAGTGCAATAAAGATCCCTGTTACGCCCCGGCCGATCAATACAGTGATGAGAATAATCAGCAACAAGTCCGGTATCGCGTAAAGCACGTCCACGCCCCGCATCATGACATTGTCCACGCCCCCGCCGGCATAACCTGAAATCGCCCCGTAACAGGTTCCCAGAATCAGGGCTGAAAAACCCGTCAAGAAACTCACCGCCATTGAAATACGGGTGCCGTAAACCAGCCTCGAAAAAAGATCTCTTCCCAATTCATCCGTCCCCATCCAATGAGTGCGGCTGGGTGTCCCAAGCGTGTTCTCCACGTTTTGTAGATCATGCGGATAAGGCAACAACCAGTCCCCCAGTAAAGCGACGGCCACCAAGAAAAAAATCAGGATCAGGCTGCAAAGCGCAATGCGGTCCCGCTTGAATTTTTTCCAGAACGAGCGGGGCTTCATTGCAATTTTATCCGGGGGTCGGCAAAAGGATATAAAAGATCCACGATGAGGTTGGCCAGCACAATCAGGAAGGCATAGACAAGCGTTACCCCCATGATCAAGGGGTAATCCCGATTGCTCACTGCCGTGATAAAAAACTTCCCCATGCCCGGCACAGAAAAGATAAATTCAATCACAAAAGAGCCCGTCACCAGAGTCGCCGTAAGCGGGCCCAGGATGGTGATCACCGGTGTGATGGCATTTTTTAAAACATGATGAAACAAGATCCGCATTTCAGAAAAACCCTTCGCCCGCGCAGTCCGGACATAATCATGATGCATTTCGTCCAGAATGCTGGCTCGGACCAGCCGCGCAATATAGGCGGCTGGTCCGAGACCTAAAGCGCAGGCCGGAAGGATGACGCTTCGGGCATCTTCCCACAGGGCGGGCGGCAGAACCTTGAGGTAATGAGAAAAAACAAGAATTAAAAGGGCGCCCAAAACAAAGTTAGGGATGGAGATGCCCGCCGTCGCAAAAAACAGGCTCAAGCGATCCCAGAAAGTGCGTGCAAAAGCGCCAGAGATAATGCCCATAAACGATCCCCCCAAAAGACTGAGCATCAGCGCGGCGAAACCCAGCTGCATTGAGACCGGCAGGCTGTCCGAAATCACATCGTTCACGGTTCGGCCCACATATTTATACGACGGCCCCAAATCCCCCTGAATCAGCCTCTTTAAATAAAGGATGTACTGTATTTGAAGGGGCTGATCTAAATGATACTTCGCCTCGATATTGGCTTTGATTTCGGGCGGCAGTTTTTTCTCCCGATCAAAGGGCCCGCCCGGCACAAGATGCATCATTAAAAAGGTCAGGGTTGCAACCAGCCATAACACCGGAATGGCCCACAAAATGCGCCTCAGACTAAAACGCAGCATCAGAACTTCTCTTTCTGGGTCGATTTTAAACGCACTTTTTTCAGGTGTAACAAATCCATCGCGTTCACCTGCAAGCCTTCAAATACAGGACGAATCAGCAGATTTTGCGATGCAAAAAACAAGGGAATGATCGGGGTGTCTGATTCTGTCAAAATCCGTTGCGCCGCATCGTAAATTGCCACGCGTTTCGAGACATCCGGCTCACTCGCACCTTCGGAAATCAAACGGTCATATTCCACATTTCCCCATTGAGTGTAGTTATTCCCGCTCGTACTCGTAAACAGGTTCATAAAATTATCAGGGTCTGGATAGTCCGCGCCCCATCCGAGCCGGAACACCTGTGGCGTATTTTCCTTTAATTGCCTGAGGTAAACCTTCCACTCCATATTATCGATTAAGACGGAAACCCCCAGATTTTTCTTCCATTGCGCCTGAATGTTCTCGGCAATCAGGGTATTGGTCGGGTCTGTGTTAAAGGAAAGCGTAATCGGCGGCACTTCCGAACCCTGCGTATAACCCGCCTCTGACATGAGCCGCCGCGCTTTTTCGGGATCAAACGAAAGACCAATCTTTGGGTTATGGGCAAACATCCCGGCGGGTATCCATGATGTCGCAGGCAGCTCGCCGCCTTTTAGAATGCGGGGAATTTCAGTCCGGTCAATCGCCATTGAAAAAGCCTGCCGCATCCGCGCATCATTAAATGGCGCTTTTTCCACATTAAAACCATAATAATAGCCCCTTAAAAAGGGGGCACGCAGGTAATCGGGATGATGCTGATACTGCAAAATGGCAATGGGCGGAAGCGACACCCGGTCGAGATCTCCTGTTTCATACAGCGTCAATGCGGTGGTTTCTTCCGAAACCACATAAAATACCACTCGATCCAAAGACGGTCGTCCAGCGTAATACGTCTCATTCGCAATCAGAGTGAGTCGGTATTCATGACGCCACTCGTCCAGCAAAAAAGGGCCGTTGGTCACCAGATGAGCAGGATCGGTCCAGTGGTCGCCGTAACGCTCAATCAAGTCTTTTCGTTGGGGGTAGGTCGCGGTAAAAGTCGTAATCGAAGGAAAATAAACCGCCGGTTTTTTCAGGGATACCCGCAAGGTGAAATCATCCAGCGCTTCCACGCCGACCCGCTTCGAATCTTGGATCACTCCGGCGTTATATTCGGCGGCGTTTTCAATATCAAACAAAAAGTAGGCGTATTCCGAAGCCGTTTTGGGGTTCAACAGCCGCTTCCAGGCATATTCAAAATCATGCGCGGTCACGGGTTTCCCATCACTCCAAAACACATCTTTTCTCAAGTGAAAGAGATATGTCCTCCCCTTATCTGATACCTCCCATCGATCGGCAACGGCCGGGATCGGCTGCAAAGCCGCGTCGTATTCAGCCAGCCCCTCCATCAAATTTTCAATGACGCGGATGGAGACATTGTCGGTGGCCAATGACCAGTCGAGCGTAGGCGGCTCGGCAATGAGATTCATACGAAATGTGGCGGAAAATGCCTGTGCTTTTTCCTTATTTTTTTGCTGAACAACAAAAAAAAACAGGCTTAAACAAAACAAACCGACAAGGCACCATTTCATCTTTTGATTCATATTTCGGAAGAATAGTTTTTTTTAGAGAAAACGTCAAAATAAGACGAAGGGGACTAAAAACACATCTTGCGAATATACCCATCATTCTAAATAGATTACAAAAACAATCCTGCTTTCATTTTTACCTGATAAAAATGAATACAAGCCCAAAAAGAGCCCTTCTTCGTCTTGCTGACGTTATAAAAACATGGTAGTATCTTTTGCACAAATGCATGGCATCATTACAATTATTTCTCAAGTCAGTCTCAGGATGAAATAAGCATGGCTTCAGTCCCACTCAAAAAAACCACACCCACAAAAAAAACAATTTCCTCTAAAACCGCACTTTTGGAAAAAACCCGAGACCTTGAACTCCTTCAGCGCATTACCGAATCCATCAGCTCCAATCTTGAGTTAGAGATCGTTTTAAAGGAAATTGTGGCACTCGTCGTCGAAAAAACCAATGCAGACGCCTGCCTGATCTACCTCATTAATGAACATAAAGATGCACTCGTGCTGCAGGCCTCTAAAATTCCTCATCCAAAATTGATCGGACAAATTCGCGTCGAAATGGGTGAAGGCATTACCGGGTGGGTGGCGCAGGAAAAACGCCTGGTCGCGATTGCAGAGAATGCCTGGGGAGATCCAAGGTTTAAATCCTTTCAACATCTCCCTGAAGATGCTTATGAAGCTTTTTTGTCTGTCCCCATTTTTAACAAGGGAGAGATCATCGGGGTACTGAATATTCAGTATAAAAAACCGCACCTTCACACCGAAGGGGAAATCGCCCTGCTCTCTACCATCAGCCAGCAAGTGGGCAATGCCATTGGCAATGCCCGGCTTTACGATGATATGAAGAAAAAAGCCATGCAAATCGACACCCTTTCCCGGCTCAGCAGCACGATTACCTCCGATCGTTATATCGAGGAAATCCTCAACTTAATCGTCACCATGACCGCCGGAATGATGAATACAACCATTTGCTCCATTATGCTGCTTGATAAAAAACACGGAGAGCTGAAAATCGTCGCGACACAAAGCCTTAGCGAAGAATATCGCCGAAAAGCAAATGTAAAAATTGGAGAAAGCATCTCTGGCAAGACCGTTCTGGAAAAAAAACCCATTGCCGTCGCCGATGTCACCACAGACCCGCTATATCATTTTTCTAAACTGGCCAAAAAGGAAGGGATTTGCTCATTGCTTTCCGTCCCCATGATGATCAAAAACAGCGTTGTCGGCGTCTTAAACAGCTACACCTCTGAAAACCATGTGTTCACGCAGGAAGAAATTAATTTGTTACAGGTCGTTGCCAATCAGGCCGCCGTGGCCATGGAAAACACAACCCTTTCAAAACAGTCTTCGGCGTTGCAGGAAGCCCTCGAAACACGAAAAGCCGTGGAACGTGCAAAAGGCTTTCTCATGAAACAGGGCAACATTACAGAGGAAGAAGCATTCCGGCTCATTCAGCGCCAAAGCATGAATAACCGAAAAACAATGCGTGAAGTTGCAGAAGCTGTTATTCTCACCGCCAAGATCAGTCGTCGATAATCTTGTTTTCCATTTTTTCAGACCTTTAACCCTCAACATTTAGGGAGTTCATGACGCGTTCACAAAACAAAGCACACCTCATTTGGCTCGATCTTGAAATGACCGGGCTTGACCCCAATCAGCACACCATCGTTGAAATTGCGACCATTATTACAGACAGCCACTTAAACATTCTTGAGGAAGGTCCGGTTCTGGCGATTCACCAGGATCAGGATACGCTGGAAAAAATGGAAAAGTGGAGCAGGAATACCCATAAAAAATCAGGGCTTTATCAGCGGATAGAAGAATCCACCATTACGATGGAGGAGGCAGAGAACCAAACACTGAGTTTTGTTCAGCGTTACTGTCCCGAAAAAAAATCACCGCTCTGCGGCAACTCAATTGGCCATGATCGTCGATTTCTGGAACGGTACATGCCCACCTTTTTTGACTTTCTTCACTACAGAAACGTCGATGTCAGCACCATCAAAGAGCTGGTCAACCGATGGTATCCTAACGGGACAAACGCCCCAACAAAAGCGGGGAGCCACCTCGCCCTCAACGATATTCGGGAATCAATCGAAGAGCTCCAATTTTACAGGGATCATTATTTTATAAAGCCGTAGCTTCAAGTCGGGGGGAAATACACAGGCATTCAGTCTTCAGTTTCTACCGCTAGGATTCTGTCGTTTTTCTTATAATAATCAACAGCCTCTTCAAAACAAGGCGCTTCAACACGCACCAGGACTTCCCGCCATTCTCCTTCTGAATGCTTTTTCTTGGCGGTATGATCACAGGCGACATCTCCCGTACCCTGAAAATCGGCTGAAATGAACCCTTTTGGCTGCTCTATTTCGTTCCAGGCGTCATCGCCCAGTGTGCCGGAAACATCTAACTCTAAATAGATCTTTTTCAAAACAGTCTCCTCTTAAAATTCCAAACCGCAATGTACAAGTTTTTCATACCGCTTTCAAGCAAAAAGTGGTCGTGGTTCAATAAAATAATGGCAGTTGCAGCGGATGCTGAGATTTAAAATATTTCGTCGAAAGAAACGGCATCTCCTCCGAAATTCCGGCTTTTCTGCACGAGAGGGAAAAGAGCGCCCGAACTTGCTTTGCATACGCTCCAAAACCTTTCATGCGCGAGAAAAACCCGGCATCATTTAATTTGCCGCCCCGCATTGCCCGAACATGATTCAGGACTTTTGATTTTCGGTCGGGAAAGTGTCGCTCCAGCCAGTCTTCGAATAAAGATGACACCGCATAGGGAAGGCGCAGGGGAACCATTCCAGCAAAAACCGCACCTGCCGCAGATGCAGCATTTAAAATATGGGGAATCTCCTGGTCATTCAAACCCGGAATCACCGGAGCCACCATAACCCCTGTCGGAATGCCTGACGCATTCAGAAATTGAAGCGCTTCGAGCCTTTTCTCCGGTCTTGAGGCCCTGGGCTCTAGTTTCTGGTGTAACTGAGGGTCAAGAGTTGTCATCGAGATAAAAACCGCCGCTGAATGAAAGCGGGCCAACTGCGACAAGAGATCGATATCCCGCATCACGCCGCTATTTTTAGTCACAATAGCCACAGGGTTACGAAAATCGAGCAGCACCTCAAGACAGCGCCGAGTCAGCCCCAATCGCTTTTCAACGGGCTGATATGGATCGGTCACTCCGCTCATGGCCAAAACCTTTGGCTGCCATTTGGCATCAGACAAGGTTTGCCGCAACAGCGCAGGCGCATTTTCTTTGACGATGATTTTTGTCTCAAAATCGAGTCCTGCCGAATACCCCAGGTATTCATGAGTCGGACGTGCATAACAATAGATACAGCCCTGCTCGCAGCCCCGGTAGACATTGATACTGGCTTCAAATCCAATATCCGGGCTGTCATTGTACGCCACAATGGTTCGAGCCCTTTCCTGAATAAATTCAGTCCCCGGATAAGAACCTTCCCAATCGGGAGAATGCCTCATACGATGTTGCGCTTCAAAGCGGTTCGGCGGATTCTGAGAAGCACCCCGTCCTTTTATTGATTTGTAATCAGGCATGGCTCAAGAGATCTCTCGAAAAGCGCTCGACTGCGGATTTGAAATAACTCAGTTGTTTTCCATAGGGAGGGGACTCATTCAGTTCGGAAAGCGGCAGCGGCATCCGGTAACACCAATTTTCGGGACCGACCGTGCCGGGCGCATTGATCTGGGCGCTCTCCGACAAAATGTCATGAATTGGAAAAATGACAAGGCCCGCACCCGAAGCCATCATCAGATCAAAAATCGCCTCATGAAGCCGGGGTGAATATCGGGATGGAGTCGTCAGCCCTTCAGTGTGGTTCAGCAAATCCAGAAAAGACGCTTGCTCTTCTTCGGAAAGGGCATTCCACCATTTTGACAGTGATGAAGTATCATGCGTGCCCGTCGTCGCCATAGAAAGAAACGGATAATCTTTCGGAGCATGATAATGTGTCCCCTCTTTTTCCCACCGCAACACCTTATGCCCTGCAATATGAAGATCGCTGAGCACCTGCCGCACAAAATCAGGTACGCAGCCCAAATCTTCCGCAATCGGGATACATTCACCCAGCTCCGATAAAATCACCCTAAGCAGAAACCTTCCCCGGCCAAACTGCTCCGTCTCATGCGCTGGCTCAAAATAAGGGGAAGCCCCTTTTGGCATCACCCAAATCCGAAAAAAACCCACCACATGATCCAGACGAATCAGGTCATAACATTGGCTCGCATGCCGCATACGAAGACGCCACCAATTAAAATGGTCCGTTTCCATCGCCTTCCATGAAAAAACCGGCAACCCCCAATCCTGGCCGTCCGCATTAAAATTGTCCGGCGGCGCCCCAACAGAAACGACTTGATCAAACAAGTGCTGATTACGCCAGACATCCGCGCTGTCTCGACTGACCAGGAAGGGCATATCCCCCATAATCATACTTTTTTGTGTCTTTGCATGCGCGCGGACAGACTGCCACTGCGACCACAAAATCCACTGAACGTATTGAATAAAAAGAATCGCATCGGCTTCCTCTTTCTCAAAAAGCGCCAAGGCTTCCGGGTCTCGGTGTTTGTAGGCGTCGGGCCAATCGTGCCAATGCCGCCAACCCTGTTTTTTCTTCATTTGCCAAAACAGGGCATAATCGTAAAGCCACGCGGATTGCGCCTTTATAAAATCCTGGAATTGTGTTGCACCTTCTCCTTTTTGATTCCAAACATCCGTTTTATATCGCTCAAAAGCAAGCTGAAGTACTGCGTATTTCAAAGCCCGAATGGGCTTAACATCTACTGTTTTTTTGCTACGCCAATGACTCAAATTACTTGAAACGCTTTCCGTTTCGAGATAGTCCGAAACCTCACGATCCACACAAAACCCTTCCGTGTCTGAGATGGAAAGATACAGTGGATCAATCGCAAAACTGCTCAAGGCCTGATAAGGGCTGGTTTCGGCCGGCGCGGTTTCATAAATCGGCAAAATCTGAACCAAGCGGATGCCATGCCTTGTCATCCAATCGATAAAGGGGATCAAATCCAGAATTTCGCCAACCCCGGCGTTTTGCGCTGTTCGAATAGAAAAAAGCGGCACCATCACACCCACAGTTTTTTGCTTTAAAACCGCAGGGCGGGTTTCGGGATTATTGTCATAATCGGTCATGCAGACAACTCTACCATTTTTTTGAGTCTGTGAATACAGCATCCCAGCAGCCACTTTTTCAGCCCTAGATCACAGATCTATTGAAAACAAAACAACCACTCTATATAATCCCAGACATGCCAAAAATCACACCCGGTTTTTACGCTGAACAACTCAATAGAAGAAAATTTATACAGATTTCAAGCGCTGGCATTGCAACCACACTTTTTGCAAAACGCGGGGAAGCCGCCTCGTTTTTTATGAAACGGTTTTTGGCCCTTCCGGCAAAAAAAACCCCTTTTATCACACCCACAGAAGACTTTTACATTGTTCAATATTCCGGACCACAAACTGTGGATGTCAATCGCTGGTCGCTTCACATTACGGGAAAAGTCAAAAACCCCCTTAGACTGACCTATAACGATATTTTAAAACGACCCGCGATTGAAAAAATGGTCACATTAACCTGTATTGATAACGAAGTGGCAGGAGACCTGATCAGCAATGCCGTCTGGAAAGGCATCGAACTTAAAGACTTGCTCGAAGAGGCCGGACCAGATAAATCAGTCGTCGATGTCGCCATGTTTGGGGCAGATGACTATTCGGACAGCATTACCATTGAGCGGGCAATACAATACGATGTTTTTTTAGCCTATGAAATGAATGGCAAACCGCTGAACAAAGATCATGGCTTTCCGCTTCGGGCCGTTGTTCCGGGCCTGTTCGGGATTAAAAATGTCAAGTGGCTCACAAAACTCGAACTCACAAATTATGACTACAAAGGGTATTGGCAGAAAAAAAGCTGGACCGATATCGGGACAATCAACGTCAGCTCCCGAATCGATGACCCCGGCCCTTATAATACCCTCAAAAAAGGGCATGTCTTGCGCGGCATTGCCTTTTCGGGATTTAACGGCATGGGCATGGTTGAAATCTCTTTTGATGACGCAAAAACCTGGGAACGGGTCAAACTCGAACCCACACCCTCGCCCTATTCGTGGGTTCACTGGCATTACGAATGGAAAGATCCCAAACCCGGCGACTACCGGATTTACGTCCGCGCTACCGATAGAATCGGCAGAACACAGACCTCCTTCCTCGCCAGTGCCTTTCCAGATGGCACGACCGGCTTGCATTCCGTCGTCGCTTTTGTCGAATAACGTCTTCTTAAGACCTCACACATTCAAAAAACAATCTTAAAATAAGCATATTGCCATAGCAAAAAATCAGTCAGCACAACAAATCAGCTTAGGACCCAGCGATAAAAAAAGGCCGACCCTGATTGGGTCGGCCTCAACAAACTTAAGAAACAATCGTCTTAATTCATTTCGTTTGCGTGTTTTAACCCTTCACGGGCATGGGCCATGGCGTCTTTTCCATGATCCATCAAAACATCGGTGTGGCCCTGTTCACCATGGTTTACAGCAGATTTCGCATGGGAAATGGCTTCTTTCACATGTTCCATGGCTTCGGGACCATGCATCTTGGTCTCCTTGCTCGCATCAGAGGCATCAATGCCGCCCTGACCATGACTCACGCATTCTTCCGCTTCGTGGATCATCTTCTTAAAGTGCTTGACCGCAACGTCACCATGCCCCTGTCCCCCGTGGTCAAGTCCGGCCTCGCCCGCAGCGATCATTTCATTACAATGTTTTTTCGCAATTTTAGTGTGCATTGAAGATCCCGCAAAGCTGACACCAGATAGCGTAAAAAAAGAGACTACCGTGGCAATCATACACTGATTTAAACGCATCATTCCTCCTATATTCTCGTTGATAAAGGTTGTTCTGATCATTTTTAAATCGAAACCCTGACACAAATAGCCTGAAGGAGGATTACTAGCACTTTGACCTTGCACTGTCAAGCATCACTGACTTATGATCCATACAGCCTGAAACAGGGGCCCAGTCTAAATAAATGCATGATCGGCTTCATTAATACAGAGGGAAACATGAGCGCAGAAACGACCACACCCACAGAAATTGAAGCACTAAAAGAAACAGGCCTCCGCATTCGCTGGGCAGACCGGCATGAAGCAATCTACCCTTACCCCTACCTTCGCGAACACTGCCAATGCGCTTCCTGTGTTGATGAATGGAGTGGTGTAAAAAAAATTACCCGAGCCCAAATTTCAGATACCATTCATACAAGGTTCATTGAAGCAAAGGGGCGGTATGCCATTTCGATCCATTGGACCGACGGCCACGACACCGGCATCTACCCCTTTGACTACCTCAGAAGCCTCTGCCCTTGTGAAATCTGCAAGAAAAACAAAGAATAAGGTTCTTCACCTTTATTCTGGAGAAGCGGATTTCGCGCAGCGAAATCCGTTATCGGGCCCCAGACGATCCGGACGATTGGAGTTCCGGAAGGTCACCTGTCCAAACATTTCGTCCGCAAAATGCCGACTGGGATTAAACGCGCCGCCCCGAACCACTTTTTGAAAAATGCCATAATCAGGCGATTGATACGTGCTTCCCGGATAAGCGCGATACCAGCTATCCGTCCACTCCGAAACATTGCCCGCCATGTCAAAAACCCCATAAGGACTTCTATCCTCCGGAAAACTGCCGCCGGGCAAGGGTTTTGCGCCCACATTTGATTTTTTTGGATCAAAGACATTGCCCCAGGGGTAGGCGCGGCCATCGATGCCTCTTGCCGCTTTTTCCCACTCCGCTTCCGTTGGGAGACGTTTTCCAGAAAAACGGCAATAACTGTCGGCATCCGTCCAGCTGACATGCGTCACGGGCACATCAGACAAACGATCCGGCAGAATGTGTTTTTCATCAAATTTGAGATAATCGCCATACGTCACTTCGTAACGATCGATATAATAGGCGGGCAAACGCACCTCATGTTTTGGACGGGCATCTTTTTGCCCCCAGGGACTGTCGGGCGGAAGTTCGTCCAGACCCATCCAGAACGGCCCCGCCGGAATGCGGATCATCCCTTGTGGAGGCGGGGTTTCGGCCAAAGACACAACAACTCCCAGGCTCAAACAGAACAGAGCGCCTATAAAGGTGAGTTGGATTCGGAGGTGACAACAAACGGCATTAAAAAACATGGGCCAATTGTAAGATCGGTATCAAGACATGTCAACAAAACAGAAATTTACGTGCTTTACACGCTCAAAAAGCGGTCGTATACTTAGAACAGCGCCGATAATCTGAGGGTCATTTTATGAAAAACAGATCATTTCCTGCCTATGGGGAAGCCATTGTTGATGACTTAATTGCCGACTATACCCAGGAAAATCGTGCTGCGATCAACTACCTCAAGGTCAGCCAGGAACATGCCTGGCCAATCATTATTGATCACATCGCCTTGCGTTGTTTGAATGTCGAACAACGTGTCTCGACCTTTCTAGAACACGGCTATGTTTTTCAGAATGAATCGGTCGAATATCCGGAGCAGGGCTGGTGGGCAAAAATATATCGAAAAGCGGGCCGCCCCGTCCTCTTCGTTGATCAGGCTTACGACGATCAACGCGGAGCGAAAAGCATTATCCCTGATTGGGTTAAACGTTTCGGGGATCAACACCTCCATCATGTGGCCGTCCTTGTCGAAGACATTGAATCGGCGGTCGCTGTCATGAAAAAAAACGGCACTGCATTTTCAGGACAGATCGTCGGCAGTCCGGGTTCACGATTAAGACAAATCTTCAGTGTCGCAGAAAACAGGTCAGGTGCACCCTATACCGTTCTTGAGTTAACAGAGCGCAACAATTACACGGGGTTTTACCCGGATCAGGCGGATGCCCTCATGCAGTCTTCCACGCAAAAAGACACCGAATCAAGCTGAATCACTCGACAATCAACAGACGAGAAACAATCCTATATTCGTCTGAGCCACTCTCCAAGCCTGACCATAAACCCACAACAATAAAAAAACAGCACAGACATTGGCCTTTCAGCTGTCCTTGACCTTTCATAAATATAGCGGTAGAGTATTCCACTAAAGGAAGCGCTTTTTTAAAAAGTCGGTTTATTTTTCATAAAAAAGGGAGAAGAACAAAGCCTTTTCGCATATAAATGAAAACCTTTTTAAGTATACAGCCCACTCAATGAGTCACAACTACAAAAAACCAGGAGGAATGAAATGCCCCGAAATTCAAGACTGATCAGTCTGGTATTGTTCTTCGTTGCCGCAACCTTCCTTGCAGCGGCATCGTCTGCCAATGCCCAGGAAAGACTTCAAGTTCGAGGTTATGGCAACACCCACTTTATGGATCACAGCGGCGCGCCTGACCTCGTTGACGATCCGACCTCAATGGTTCCTAATGTACTAGATGACGGATTTTTTCAAATGAGGGAATTCTCGCTTTTTTTTGATTTTTTCATTACAGATGAAATCATCGCTTCGACAGAAATTGAAGCGGCCGACAATGGCAACGAATACACGGCAAACTATGCCTATGTCGATATCCAGGCCAGCGAGCATGTGAATGTCCGCGCGGGAAAAATTCTGGTGCCTTTTCTTTCCTACAATGAAAACAAACCCAATTTCAAACAAAACCTGATGAGCCAGCCTTTCACGGCTTTTGGCGTCGCTCCGGTCATCGGCACCCCGTTTGTCAATCACGGCTTTGGCTGGTCCGATGCAGGTGCTGTGGTCAACCTCTGCTGCCTCGGTGCGGATATCGGTTTTCTGGATTTAAAACTGGCCGTGATCAATGGCCTGGGCTCCGATTCTCAGGTGCTGGATGACAACGTCGTTTACCTCGACGATGGCACAGGCACACCTAAACCGGTTCGCCCAAGAGACGGGCTGATTCAAAATGAAGAGACGACAGAACTCAAAGATAACAATAACAACAAAGCCATTGTCGGCAAACTGACCTTCAAAGCCGCGACAATCCCCCTGGACATGGGCATTTCCTGGTACCAGGGCAAGTGGGACAGGGCCTCGACACAAGATCTCAAAATGGCGGGCGCCCACCTCAACTGGCTGGGTGAAACCTGGACACTCAAAGGGGAATATGTCAAAGCCCATGTAGAACAATCAGCTGGATTTGACCCGGTCGGGTTCGCTGGCACAGCGGGGCTGAATACAACCACCGGCAGCTACGACATGCAGGCCTGGTATGTAGAAGGCTCGGTGGTGACCGTGCGCTACGAAGGTGAAAAATATCTCCGCTTAATTCTACGATATGACGATCTCGATACCAACGACAAAGCCGGATTTAACCCCTGGGATCGATCACGGATTACCGCTGGCACGGAATGGCAGTTTGCCTCAAATACGCGGGTTCGTTATGAATGGCAGCGGCACCAAATTGATGATTTTGAAAAGGCCCCCGGCCCCTATAAAAACTCAGGCGGAGAAGAGACGATTAAAATGCACATGGTCTCGCTCATCTTTTCGTTCTAACACGGGTCTGTCACGATAACCCCTAATTCACAGGAGAGATTATAATGATGGCATTTAACCGCCGAACAACGAAACGCATTGCAACCCTGCTTTTTGGCCTCTTTATCCTCTTTGGAGTGATTGATGCCAGCGCGCAGGCCGCCACAGATATTTTTGTCGTGTATACCGGGAGGAATACCGCTGAAAAAGATCAACTCATGAATGCCTTGCCCAAAAACATTTCGACAAGGGCCTACAATGTAGATTACCTTGCATTTTCGGATTACACAGGCTTGAACAAGGCCGTGGCCCGCATGAACCAGTCGAAGATGATCATTATCATCCAGGATACGCCCATGCTCATTCTTAAAGGGGCACGACTGAGAACCAACCTGCTGGTCGCTCAATCGGCGAAACAAACGGTTCGATCTTCAGAATGGACATTACATGTGGTCGGGGAAAACGTCAATTTGGGGGATTTCAAAACTTCAGCACGACGAAAAATCTCAAGCGTAAACGATCTGGGGACAGAGCAGGATCTCCGCGCACTGAACCTTTTGGTCGTGAATGAACAAACGGTCTCTATCCAGGACGTGATCTCGCGCGTCGCGGGAAAGACCGTTCGATAGACTGAATAAGGCTGCAACACAGATGAGTGGTGTTGCAGCCTTTAATTCATACTTGATCCACCCTGAGAATCGCTTCTCCCGGCAACAAAGCCATCAAGTCTTCAAGTGCATCCTCCAGATACCTTTTTTCTTTGGATTCCAGAGTCAGTAATATTTTGTAGTCCATCCGTTTCGTTGATGGATACGAACCCAGCTGAAGCAGAGGAAAACGCGTTAAGGTGTCTTCCAAAAACCCCGCAACCTGGCTTTCGCCCGCAGAGAGATAGAGTTTCGCGAGAAAAAAAGGGGCTTCACGAAACGCCTCTTTAATCGCATTAAACTTGCTCACCACCAATTGAGGAATACCGGGAAAAATGTAGATGTGCTCAAAATGAAGCACGGGCACGCGAAGTGTCTCTGAAAAAATCAATTCCGTGCCCTCCGGCACATCCGTCATTCTTAATTGTGCCGCATTGGGCGCCTTTTCCGCGTCCTGGGTCATCAATTCTAGCAAACCAGCGTGTCGAGTCAAAGGCCTCCCCAGCCCCAGGGCAATGCCTGCCATCGTGACATCGTCATGTGTCGGGCCGATCCCGCCGCAGGTAAAAATAAGATCATAGGTGTTCCGGCTCTCGGATATCGTTTCGGCAATGATCTTGACATCGTCCGGAATCACGGTGATACGCGCCACGCTCACGCCAAGCGCCCGAAGTTCGCGTGCTAAAAACGAGGAATTCAGATCCGTCACCTTCCCCGAAAGCACCTCATTGCCAATAATAATAATTGCTGCTTTCTTCCCGCTCATTTCTCCTCCAAAAGATACCGAATGAAGCCTTATATTATCATTTTATATCGTTCATCGCCTTTCTAAAATACACCTTCATTCTTAAAAAAGCATTCGCACTTAAGGCGTTTTAAAATAGTAAAACACAATACAAATATGGGAGACTGAAACGGAGACGAAAACGAAAACACCGCTTAAAACTAAAACGACCTTTTTTAGGGGAGGAAAACCATATGAAAACGTTAAAAACATCTGATTTACTGGAGGTCGCGGCAGAAGTTGGGAAATTCTATGCATTTCATGCCCACGCGCTTCGCGTCGTGATTCAACCCAAATCAGCGACTGGGATGTCTGAGGATGTTTTCAAGGAAGAACTTGAAAACATTGAGACCAAGCTAAAACCTGTTTTATCAAAAAACAAGGTCGTCCAGGAAAACATGGCGGAAATCCATCAACGGGTCTTGAAAATTCGTGATCTGTCTCGTACTGACCAGACGCGAGCAGAAGCGATTGAATCCGCAAAGGCATTACTGCCCATGCTTGAGGAACGCATCATCACCGTCAGTGATCTCGTCGCGGTTTTCAGGAGCCTTTAAGCCCCGGTTTTTTCACTACGGATTTTATCTCGACAATCTTGTTTTACTTTATCCGGGATCAACTTTAACGCGATCATAATCAGTGCAGGAACAAGAATAAGGTCATCCAGATGCCCCAGCACTGGAATCCAGTCAGGGATGAGATCAAAAGGCATTAGGGCATACGCCAGGGCAAATTCTAACAGCGCCTTTGCAATACGCGGCGTTCTGGCATCTTTTAAAACTCCCTGGTAAAACCGTAATTCCTGCTTCAGATATTTTGCGATGTTTTTGAAGTGCTTGATCATGGAGGGCAGATAACAGAATCAGTGCGGCTAGACTTCGTAATCCACAACCCGCCGGTCTGAACAGACCGACTTCACAAAGGGAATCACGGCCTGATGTTTTGGATGTGCCTGATAGGCCTTCAGGGCCTGCCAGCTTTCGAGTTCAGAATAAAGCACAATCTCTCTCGCATCCGACCCAGGCGCACACTCAAAACCCACCTCTATTTTGAGCAAACCCGGAATTTCCCCCAAAAGCGCCTCCAGAGCCTGTTTGAGCTGTCGGGCATTTTCCAGAGAATCATTTCCCAGGGCTTCTTCCTGAAGCTGCCACATCACGATATGTTTGACCACGATAGTTCCCTTATTTTAAATAAAACCACACCTTTGAGAATGTGCTGAAGATTTATTTTTGTTCATTTTGCTCGTCTTCGAGGTCTTCATCTTCAGGTACTTCCCCATCCACCAGAACCTTGCCGCAGTGTTCGCAGTTTTCAGCATCATACTTGCTCAGCTTCTTGCACTCGGAACACCGTTTGGATTCAAAACCCGGAATGGGGCTCTTGAAAGCCGGTAAGGCAAAAAAAACGGCACACAAGGCGATCAGAGAAAAAAGAAGCATGATTGCAATGGGGCTGCCTAAATTCATCTAAGTCACCCTGGGGTGGATCATGGCGACAAAATGACTCAGGGTATCCAAAATCACTTCGAGGTTTTCTCTTGCGGGGGCAGGACTGCCCGGCAAGTTGATAATCAGGGTATCGCCCCGAATACCGGCAATGGCCCGTGAAATGACTGCTTTTTTGGTGCTTTTTCGAAAAACTTCCAAACGCATCACATCCGAAATCGCGGGCACTTCCCGGTCGATCACGGCCTGGGTTGCATCCGGGGTGATGTCTGACTTGCCTAAACCCGAGCCGCCAGCCGTCAGAATCACATCCGTTTTGAGTCGGTCTGACCAGGAAATCAAGCGTTTTTCGATTTTAGCCTGATCCGATTCGACCACTTCGGACACAGTCACCATGCCGCCAACACTGGCAATCATCTTTGTTAATTCGCTCGTCACCCGGTCTTCACCCGGAATAATCCCTTTTTCTTTCACCGACAAGATTCCAACCGTCCAGCCCATTTACAGCCTCCATTTTCGAAAATCACTCAATACTATAAACGAGAAGCAATCAAAATCCAACTGCAATACCATCACATCCCCCCTGAAATCTTATCGCCGCCTGTCTTGAATACATTCAGTGTTCATGATATGTATTTGACCTGTTCATGCCACTTTTCTAAAATTGTTAAAAACCAAGTCAAAGGAGGCTCCGTGGCAAACAACGAAAACCCCGTTATAGACGCCCGAAAAAAATTTCTGGACGCTTTCACTGCAGCCGATCTCCCCATTGAAACCATCCCGCTTTTAGCATCCAGAGACCGTGTTTTGGCTCAAGACCTCTCGGCTTCCCTAGATGACCCCCCTTATAACCGCTCCATTATGGAAGGATATGTCCTCTGCCATTCCGATGTCACAAAGGCTTCTGAAGAGACCCCTGTTTCCCTTAAAGTCGTCGGAGAAATCAAGGTCGGACAGGATACGGCCCTCGGACTTGAACCAGGAAAAGTCCTCCAGGTCACCACGGGCAGTTTTATTCCAGCCGGTGAATATGCCGTTGTCCGCGCTTGGGATGTGAAACGCAGCGGGGATCACATCAAGGTCAATCAGGCTGCCAAACCCAATGAAAACATCGAAATGCAGGGCGAACTCAAAAAAAAGGGCACACCCCTTTTTAAAAAGGGTCACCGAATGACATCCGCCGATATTTTTGTGTTGGCCAGCCAGGGCATTTTGGAAGTCTCTGTGGTCTGTGCACCCAAGGTCGCGCTTTTCTCTTCAGGAAATGAAGTCATTGCTCCGACCGAGCCCTTTAAAATCGGGGCGATTTGGGACTGTAATCGTTACGGACTTTCAAGCCTCATCGAGGCCGCAGGCGGGCAGCCTCTTTTTCAAGGCATCATGAAAGACAACCTTTCGCAATTCACCGCAGCCCTCAAACAATCCCTCGAAACGGCTGATATGGCCGTGATCTCCGGCGGCACCGCCGTGGGAGGAGAAGATTTCACAGCAGCCCTTGTCAACGCAGCGGGCTCACCCGGCACCCTGGTCAATGGCATCCCGATGCGATCAGGCAAGCCCATTGTCCTGGGCGTCGCCAATGGCAAACCCATTCTCTGTGTGGCCGGACATCCTCCTGAGGCCGCACGCGGGTTTCATCTCTTTGGAGAAGCAGCTATAGCACATTTAATGGGAGCAGAAGTCCCGGTGGAGTAAAAACATCATGAAAACCTGGCAAGAAATGATGGCGGAGGCAAAAAAAGAAATCACCCTGCTTTTCGTCGAAGATGTGAAGAAAAAATTGCTCCAGGAAGACGACTTTATTTTGATTGATTGCCGCGAGGCCGAAGAAACAATGAAAGGCACCATCTCAAAATCCGTCTTGATTCCACGAGGGGTCCTTGAAATGACCGTAGAACGGCACTTTACCGACCGGGACAAGCCGATTGTCATTTACTGCGCAGGTGGCGGACGAAGCGCACTTGCCGCCCAGGCCCTGAAAAAAATGGGCTATACCGATGTCGCATCGATGGAAGGCGGCTTTAGCCATTGGGAAAAATCGGGCTTTCCTGTCGAAAAATAGCATCAGGAAAAAGGAGACCAGCGATTGAAAAACGGAAAGATCCACATCGTCGCCATCAAAGGCAGTGTGAGACCTGGCAACTACACAGGGATGGCCCTTGATTTGATTGTGAACGAAATCGAAAAACGTGAGGATGCAACCGTCGAACTGATTGACCCCGCCTTACATAATTTGCCCTTTCCCGGTCAAAATACACGATCTTCCGATGCGAAAAAAATCCAGGCTTTAGTGTCCGAAGCAACGGGCATTATTCTTTCCACACCCGAATATCACGGCGGGTACAGCAGCGTCATCAAGCTGGTTATCGAGAATATGGGCTTTCCCTCCGCACTCGCCGGAAAACCCGTGGCCTTACTCGGTGTGGCAGGCGGACAAATTGGTGCGGTAAAATCACTGGAAAGCCTGCGAAGCATTTGCGCACACGTCGGGGCCATTGTTTTACCGGGGGTTGTCTCCGTGGCCGGGGTTGAACATTTATTTGACGAAACAGGACAGTGCCTCGAAGAAAGAGCCGAACGCAGAATTCGCGGCTTGGGCCTCTCCCTGATTGAATACATTCAAAAATCAATCTGCCCAGGCATCACAATGGAGCGCATGGTCCGCTCCGGCACATCCACCAGTTAGGTAAATTCGTTTTTTACACATAAACCTGCACGCAGAAAGAAGCTGCAAGATCGTATTGAGGTTAAGGCATGGGAAAGTACCAGTATCATATTTTTATTTGTACGAATGAACGATCCGATGAGGATGAACGCGGCAGCTGCGCCAAACGCGGATCTGCAAAAATAAGAGATTATTTCAAAAAAACCCTTTACGAGCGGGGTCATAAAGGGAAAGTCCGCGCCAACCAGGCCGGATGTCTGGACGCCTGCGCTTTTGGGCCGACCGTCGTGTTTTACCCCGAGGAAGTTTGGTACACCTTAAAAACCGAGGCAGACGTGCTCGAGGTCATCGAAAAACATGTCGAAAAAGGAGAGATCGTCGAACGCTTGTTGATTCCAAAACCCTGGGCCGCAGCCGAAACCGATCTGAACGTCGTGACATGACAGGCACACCCCTCACAGAAACATTGATCGCGATTCAAAGCAGATACTCTACACCTCAGACCGTTTCTTTTCACACGCTCGGCTGTCGCCTTAATCAATCCGAAAGCGGCGCACTCGCTGGCGGTTTTGACGCTGCGGGCTTTGAGGTGATAAGAAGCGCACAGCCCGCAGACCTCTGTATCATTAACACCTGTTCGGTCACCGCACAGGCGGAATCAAGGTGCCGTGCCCTCATTCGCCGCATTCTCAAAAAAAAGCCCGACACATTTATCGCCGTGACCGGCTGTTACGCACAAATCGGGATTGATGCCCTGCGCCAAATTCCCGGTATTGACCTCATCGCAGGGACAGACCACAAAATGTCCCTGCCCACATTGGTGCAAGCCATCGTGGGCCAAGGGGCGGATGCAGCGCGACTTCAAAAACGCTCGGAGCCGCTCGTCTTTCACTCACCCCAGATCAACCGGAATGAGTTTACCGTCCCGAATCTTTCGGTTTTTGACCACGCCACCCGGCCCAATATCAAAATTCAGGACGGCTGTGATTTTTTCTGCACCTTTTGCATCATCCCCTACACCCGTGGCCGCTCCCGTAGCCGGGCCTTCGATGATATCTTGCTGGAAGTTTCCATTTGGGTTGCGCGCGGGCACCAGGAAATTGTGCTCACCGGTGTCAATCTGGGAGAATACGAATCCAGCGAAAAAAACTTGCTTGACTTGATTCAGGCGCTTGAAGCCTTTGAGGGTCTGGAGCGCATTCGGATTTCATCCATCGAACCCACGACCATTTCAAATGACTTGATCGAGTGGATGAAAACATCGACAAAACTCTGTTCCTTTCTTCACCTGCCTTTACAGAGCGGCAGCGATAAAACCCTGAGACACATGGACCGGCGTTATTCGCGCCAGGACTATATCGACTTTGCCCGCGAAGCAAAAGAAAAAATCCCCAAGCTCGGACTGGGCACCGATGTCATGGTGGGTTTTCCTGGCGAAGACGAAACCGCCTTTGAAGAAACCGTCTCACTCGTGCAATCGCTCCCTTTTTCGTACTTGCATGTTTTCCCCTATTCCCGCAGAAAGGGAACACGGGTCACGCGAAGCGACTTGCCGCCAGTGAACCCCGCCACCAT
Source organism: Nitrospirota bacterium (assembly GCA_029261215.1). Taxonomy (GTDB): domain Bacteria; phylum Nitrospirota; class Nitrospiria; order SBBL01; family JAADHI01; genus JAADHI01. Next base: position 21,205 of record JAJDBT010000055.1, read on the forward strand.
CAAACAGCGGACGAAGGTTTTATGCGCACTTTCTGATACAATGCGTGAAACATTTTACCGTCGTTATATCGGACAAAAGGTTTCAGTCTTGTTTGAAACACAAAATGAAGCGGGTCTTTTTACCGGCCTTACGGACAACTACATCCGGGTCGGCGTGAAGACAAATCAAGACCTCTCCGGCCACATGCTGCCGGTACAAATTCAGGCCGTCCACAATGGACTGGCAATGGGAGAATGTATTTAGAATGAAAGTCTTTCTTGAAACCTACGGCTGTCAAATGAATGTCTCCGACTCGGAAGTGGTGCGCGCCGTGCTCGCCCACGCGGGCTATGAACTTTCATCGGTCATTGAGGAAGCCGAAGTCGTTTTAATCAACACCTGCGCCATTAGAGAAAACGCCTATCGTAAAATTTATGGACGACTCGACACCCTGCGGCCGCTCCGAAAAAAGATGCGGCAGGAAAAAGGACGTTTTGTCGTCGGCCTGCTCGGCTGCATGGCGCAAAATATGAAAGAAGCGATGTTCAGACACCCCGTCGTCAATCTCGTTGTCGGCCCGGACAACTATCGGGCGCTGCCGGATTTGATCGACAAGGTTTCAAAAACAGGGCAAAAAAAAGACCTGAAGGAAATTGATGCAGACCTTTCCGAATATGAAACCTATCAGGGCATCGACCCCAAACGTTTTGACGGCGTAAACGCCTGGGTCACGGTGATGCGCGGCTGTGATAACTTCTGCACTTTTTGCGTTGTGCCCTATACACGAGGCCGGGAGCGGAGCCGGACTCTGGACGATATCTTATGTGAAGTCCGGTCTTTGAGTGCACAAGGCTTTCGCCAGGTCACCCTGCTCGGGCAAAATGTCAATTCCTATCATGCAGAAGGCGTTTCTTTTGCAGACCTGATGACCGCAGTCGCCGATGTGCCGGGGATCGAGCGGGTCCGTTTCACATCGCCGCACCCCAAGGATTTTCCAGAACCGCTTTTGGAAGCCATTGCCGCCCACCCCAATATCTGCAAACACATTCATCTGCCCTTGCAGTCGGGCAGCGACCGGATTCTTGAGATGATGAACCGAACCTATACTCAAGAGGAGTTCATCCGCTTGGCCACAAAAATCCGCCGCATCATTCCGAATGTTTCGATTACAACCGATATCATCGTCGGCTTTCCAACAGAGACCGAAGCAGACCATAAAGAAACGATTCATACGGTCAAAGCCGTCGAGTTTGACAACGCCTATATCTTCAAATATTCAGAACGAAAAGGAACCATTGCGTCCAAAAAATTCCCGGACGATGTCCCGGCAGAGGTCAAAACAACGCGTATCGTCCAGCTTTTTGATGTGCAGCATCAAATATCCTTCATGAAAAACACGAGCAAGATCGGAACAACACTGCCCGTCCTTATTGAAGGAGAAACCGAAAAGCGGCCAGGATTTCATATGGGCAAAAGTCCCGGCAACATGACCGTCATTTTTCCAGAAACATCGCATCTGCCCGGTGAGATCATTTCCATCGAAATTACGGATGCGACCACGGCAACCCTGCTGGGGCAGTCAGTGTCCAGCCCTGTATTGATCACCTTGTGAAATGGATAAAACGCCAGACGGAGTAATCGCGCGAAAGGAAGGCACGATTCAGCAGGGAGACATGACACTCTCCTATGCCTCGGTTATTCCCGCGCACTCAAAAGCAGCGCTGCTCATCGTGCACGGCATGAATGATCACAAGCAGCGTTACGCTGAACTTCAGGCTGAACTCGCCGCAGTCGGCTTTGCCAGTTTCGCTTATGATCAACGCGGATTTGGATGTTCCGGTGGAAAACGCAGCGATGTTGAACACTATGAAGATTACCTCGAAGACCTGAAGGCCGTCCTCGTCCTGCTGCGCAAATCGTGTCCAAGCCTGCTGGTGTTTTTATTGGGGCATAGTCTGGGCGGGCTCATTTCGGCAAGTTATTGCGTCAAAAATCCAAAGGCCGTGGACGCGCTTGTGCTCTCTTCCCCGGCATACCTTGTGGCCCCGCTCCCCTTTCCGCTTGAAAACCTGGTAAACCTGCTCAATCGCCTGATGCCCAAAACTGCGATGCCCTACCCTCATCGACACCACTATCGGAGCCATGACCCGGCGATCATCGCAGCCGTTGAAAATGACCCTTTAATTGCCATGAACGCCACACCCCGTTTTTATATCCAATTCAGGAAAATGAACCGCTTTCTTCTGGATCATGCAGGTGAAATGGATCTGCCCACCCTGATTTTACAGGCAGGCGATGACCAAATCGTCTCCCCTGAAGGCGCTAAAATGTTATATGCCTGTTTAAAAAATCCGGTAAAAAAGTTAATATGTTACGAGGCCTTTTATCATGAGGTGTTTCACGAAGTCGAAAGGCAGCGTGTCGTCCGCGACCTGATTCAGTGGCTTGAAAGCACCCTTCCAATGATCACGACAAAAAACGGAGAAAAATGACCCGACTTTTAAAACTGACCATTTTGATCGCCCTTGTTTTTTTCACACTGCCCAGTATTTCGGAAGCAAAAGAAGCCCCATCTCTTTTAAAGGGCTTTGGAAAAGTGACTTGGGGCATGAACATGGAAGAGGTTGTTGCCGCCTATCAAATTGCCTTTAAAATGCCCCAACATTCCCACGCCGGCGGCATTTGGGCTTTTGAAGGGCCCGCCGATGGCGAACTCACCGTTTCAGGGGAAGCCCTGGGCGAGGCCGATATCCGCTCGGTCAGTTTTGGTATTCACCCCAAATATGGGCTCTCTATTACGCACATCCGTTTTAAAGATGCCAACGATCCTGATTTTGTGGATCAACTTTTGCCAAAATGGACCAAACGCTTGGGCCCGCCCAAAGAACGCCTGCCTGGCCCAAGAGTGCTCTGGAGAGTGGGAGATACACATATCGAACTCACTTACCACACGGTTTCCGTCCGCCACCCCACCCCTTCGGATCATCTCGCCATCGTCAACTGGGACATCCCCCTGATGGAAAAAATCGAGGCGGAAAAACCGGACGAGCCCATCCTGCCTGATGTTGAAAAACTCGCGCCGATGTTGCGACAACATCGCGAAAAATAGGGTAATGAGATTCGCCCTCACCAATATCAAACAAATCGCACTCATTTCAGGCCCCTTGTTCGCTGTCCTTACGCCCATTTTTTTCAGCCTGCCCGAATACCCGAAAGCCCCCATGATGCTGGGCATCGCCCTTTGGATGGCGCTTTGGTGGATGAGCGAAGCCGTCCCTTTGGCCGTGACCGCACTCATCCCGCTCATTGCCTTTCCGCTGTTGGGCATTGCATCAGCGAAAGAAACGGCCCCGCGTTATATGACGAGCACGATCTTTCTTTTTATGGGCGGATTTTTAATCGCGCAAGCGATGGAAAAAACGGGTCTTCATCGACGCATTGCCCTCTTTATTCTCTCTCGGTGGCATAAAAGCCTTGTTCAGATTGTGCTGGGATTTTCCGGGGCCACAGCTTTTCTCTCTATGTGGATTTCAAACACGGCGACCACGATGCTCATGGTCACGATTGCAATGGCAGTCATCTCCCGCCTTGAAGGACAATTCACGAAAGAAGAAACCAACACCTTTGCATCAACACTGCTGTTAATGATTGCCTATTCTGCCAATATCGGCGGGATGGGCACGCCTGTCGGCAGTCCGCCCAACTTAATCTTTATGGAAACGATGAAGACTTTTTCTCCGCAACAGAGCATCAGCTTTTTACAATGGATGATTATCGGCATTCCGATGGTCATTCTCGGTCTAGCGGTGCTCTATCTGGTTTTAGGGCGACAGATCGGGAAGCTGCCTTGGTCAGCATCCGTCGTCGCGCCCATCAAAGCAGAAATCGCTCAACTGGGCAAAATGACGCGCGCAGAAATCTTTGTCGCCTCAGTCCTCAGTTTCACCGCGCTGGCCTGGATGACGCGTGAGGGCATTCAGGGAGAAAACATCTCAATATCAGGATGGTCGTCCCTGCTCCCTCACTCCGGCGTGGACGACGGCACCGTCGCCATCGCGGCGGCCTTGCTCCTATTTGTGATTCCCATAAAAGAAGGTCTGCCTATTTTAGACAGTACGGCCTTTGGACGACTGCCCTGGCCAATCCTCATCTTGTTTGGCGGGGGCTTTGCGATGGCAATGGGCATGCAGCATTCCGGGCTTTCTGAGTCGATTGGAAAACAAATGGCCTTTTTAACGCATGTATCACCCATCTTCATGATGCTTGGCATTGCCCTCGCAATGACCTTTCTCACCGAGATTACAAGTAATACGGCAACCACCCAGGTCATTTTACCCATCTTGTCCGCCGTGGCCCTTGGAAGCCAGCAAGACCTCATTTTGATGCTGGTGACGGCAACGCTCTCGGCCTCCTGCGCCTTTATGCTGCCCGTCGCCACCCCGCCCAATGCCATCGTTTTTGCGACGGCCCGCATCTCAATGAAGTCCATGATGCGGGCCGGCATCAAACTGAACCTGGTGATGGCGATTGTGATCGTGCTTGTGGTGAAACTGGTGCGGGTTTTATTGCCCTGATATGCCTAAGCTCAACCGCCCAGAAAAAGCCGCCGCCGCGCTCAACCTGCTTTTCGAGAAAAAATCCTCCCCTAAAGGCATTCAGAAGGATCCCGTTGAGTTTTTGCATGACTACACAGACCCTAAAGACATTGAAATCGCAGGCCTGATTTCAGCGGCCCTGGCCTATGGACGGGTCGATCTCTTTAAAAAAATTACGCGGCAGATATTGGAAATGGCCGAAGGACATCTGTTTGATTACCTGAGCAATTTTTCTCCAAAGCAGGAACGTTCTCGCTTTAAAGGTCTCTATTATCGTTTTAGTACAGAAGAAGACCTTTTTGCCTTTATCCACTTAATCAGCCGCACAATCAAAACATACGGCTCTATTGGCGACTGTTTTCTCAGTCACTATCAGGAAACAGACGAAGACATCGGCCCAGCGCTGACCGCATTTGTCCAGTCCTTGACGGCTTCCCTCGACGCACCGGTTTCACCGGGGCTGCGATATTTATTGCCTTCGCCAAACACGGGAAGCGCCTGTAAACGCTTCAATCTTTTTCTGCGCTGGATGATCCGTCCAAAGGACGGGATCGATTTTGGACTTTGGAAGACCATTCCGCCCGCCAAACTCATCATGCCGCTCGATACCCATATTATCCGAATCGCCCAATACCTTCGACTCACGACACGCAAAAGCCCGGATTGGAAAATGGCCAAAGAAATTACCGTATTTTTAAAACGCTGCGATCCGGAAGATCCGCTCAAATATGATTTTGCGCTCTGTCATTTGGGTATTTCCGGGGCTTGTCCGATTGAGCTAAACGAAGAAAAGTGTCAGGTTTGCCTGATTCAAAACATTTGTTTTCGTGAAAAAAAATGCAAACCAAGAGATCCCTCAGAAGTCGCACAAAAAGGATAATAGACAAAAACTGAGCCTCGATTTCAGAAGATGAGAAACAAGCGCTGCGTCAATCAGCCTTTAAAAACCCTGGGTGATCAATTTCAACCCATTTTTTATCATGAAGACGACTAGCCGCTATTGCGTGTATAAGATCCAAATGAGCACATACACAGGGAGGAGGATTATTTGACAGATCTTGATAAAAAAGAACGCATTCAGGCCATTTTTAATGATGTCTCGACCCGTTACGACGGGAACCGCTTTTTCCCGATTTCAGCCCAACATTTGTTGAATTGTGCCGATTTTGAAGGAAAAGGCCGGATGCTGGATATTTGCACCGGCACAGGAAACGTCGCCCTCCGCGCCGCGCAACAATGGCCTGACTTAGCGATTAAAGCGATCGATTTATCTGAAGGCATGCTGGCGCAGGCCCGAAAAAAGGCAGAAGAACTGCGTTTAAACCACATCGACTTTGTACGGCAAGATGCGGAAACCCTCGCAGAAGATGCAGATTATTTTGATCTCATCACCTGCGCCTACGGGCTTTTTTTCTTTCCCAATATTGAAGCCACATTCAGAAAAATCGTGAGATTGCTCAAACCCGGCGGGGTTTTTGTATTTTCCAGTTTTACAAAAACTGCCTTTAGTCCCTGTAATGATTTGTTTCTTGAACACTTGAAACCCTACGACATTACATTGCCCAAACCTGCAACAACACGTCTGCAAACCCCCGAGGAAATCCAAGATTTGTGTCATGCCGCCGGGGTGGAAGACGCGGAGATGATCTCACAGGAAATCAGGTATGAAATCACTTCGAAGGATTGGTGGGCTTTGATCGACAGCGCGGGTTACAAGGGGCTGTTGGATGAACTCGGGCCCGAAAGTTTGCCTGCCTTTAAAACCGCGCATTTGGCCGCAATCGAAAAAATCGCCGATCAAGGAAAACTCGTTTTAATTGCAGATTCCTTGTATGGCATCGTTCGAAGATAAAACGCAAGAAGTGAGATCAATAAACAGATCGTCTCATGCCTTGTAATACCATTACTATATGATTCATAAGTATAGATAGCAAAGGAAAGATCTAAAACAGGCCCGGCCCCTTTTCTTTGGAAAAGAGGGGCCGAAAAATCACCACTTTTTTAAAACGCTGCGATCTGGAAGATCTCCTCTAACATGACTTTGCGTTCTGTCATTTGGGCATTTCCGGACTTGTCCGCTCGAGCTGAATATCAAAAAATGCGAAGCCTGCCAGATTCAAAGTATTTGTTTTCGTAATTCTTCCATAAAAGCGGGTAAATTTTAAAGCGTTCGTTCGAGCAACAAGAGACAATTCAGCTTTCCTTTGCTTCACCCTTGCGTGAAACATTCATTTCAGGTAGAATCCACTGTTGTTTAATTTGTGAACATTTTTTAAGCCTTCCACATGATTAAGGGGCAATGTTAAAGCGAAATAAAGTCACGATTATTGGCGCAGGACATGTGGGTGCGACAGCGGCACAACGACTTTCTGAAAAAGAAATCTCGGATGTTGTGCTTATTGATATCGCCTCGGATATGCCCAAAGGCAAAGCGCTTGACCTTTCTGAAGCCGCCCCGATTTATGGGTATGACAGTCATTTAACGGGCAGCGCCTCTTACGAAGACACTGCAAATTCAGATATTATCGTGATTACGTCGGGCATTCCCAGAAAACCGGGCATGAGCCGCGACGACCTGCTGCGTGTCAACGCAAAAATTGTAAAAGAAGTCACCGCAAAAGCCGCAGAGAAGTCCCCTGAGGCCATCTTGATCGTGGTCTCCAATCCATTGGATGCCATGACCTATGTTGCCCATAAAGTCAGTGGTTTCAATAAGGAACGCGTCATCGGGATGGCCGGGGTATTGGATGCCGCACGCTTTAGCGCCTTCCTTTCAATGGAGCTGAATGTCTCGGTCGAAAACATCCAGACACTTGTTTTAGGAGGACATGGCGACAGCATGGTGCCACTCCCGCGCTACACGACAATATCGGGTATTCCGGTTACGGAGCTGCTCCCGAAAGATCGTTTGGATGCGATCTTAAAACGCACCCGCGACGGTGGGGCTGAAATCGTTAAACTCCTAAAAACAGGTTCCGCTTACTATGCGCCTTCCGCAGCCATTATTGAGATGATCGAATCCATTCTAAAAGACAAGAAAAAAATCCTCCCCTGCTCCGCGCTTTGCACGGGAGAGTACAATGTTAAAGACCTTTTTGTAGGTGTTCCTGTTAAATTAGGCAATCGTGGCATTGACCAGATTATTCAAATTCAACTCACCACAGAAGAAGAAGCGCGCCTAAAATCTTCCGCCATGACCGTTCAATCACTCTGCAAAATTGTTGACGAAGTGCTCTAGTTTACCCTGAAAACAGGCGAACAATTCAAATGATTCTATTGATGAAGGACAAATCAATTTGACCAGGGTTGCCATTATTGGTGCAGGCAAAGGAGGCACCGCCCTCATCGAAATCTTGCATAAAGATCCGCTTGTGGAAATTGTAGGCATTGCCGACCCCTATCCTAAAGCCCCCGGTCTTGATTTGGCCCGCCGTCACAAAATCCGCACGGTGAGCGATTATCAGGATCTATTGCAAGGCGATGTTGATTTAATTATCGACGTGACCGGAAACACCTCGGTTCGGGATGCCTTGGAAAAAGATATCACTGGGATTGAAGTCGTCGGCGGACTTGCCGCAAAGTTTATGTGGCAGTTGATCGAAGAGCGCATCAAAAGCAAGGTAATGCGGGAAACCATCCGGGCACGTTATTCTTTCGAAAACATGATCGGAAAGAATGAAAAAATGCAGGAGATTTACGACCTCATCCCTAAAATAGCAAAAACAAAAGCGACTGTGCTTATTGAAGGAGAAAGTGGCACCGGCAAGGAACTGGTCGCACACTCAATTCACCAGTACAGCACACGGGAAGACAAACCCTTTATCCGGGTCAATTGCGCAGCCCTGGCCGAAAGCCTGCTGGAAAGCGAATTATTTGGTCATGTGCGTGGGGCTTTTACAGGGGCCGTCACACACAAACTTGGACGCTTTGAACTCGCAGATGGTGGAACCATTTTTTTAGATGAAATTGGTGAGATCAGCTTGTCTACCCAGGCAAAACTCTTGCGGGCCGTTCAAGATGGAGAAATTGAAAAAGTTGGCGACTCACGGAGGGTTAAAGTAGACGTGCGCCTGATTGCCGCGACAAATAAAAACCTTAAAAAAGCCGTCGAAGAAGGTGAATTTCGTCATGACCTTTACTACCGACTGAAAGTCGTTCCCATCTCTCTCCCTCCGCTCCGTGAACGAAAAGATGATATTCCACTCCTGGTCAGCCATTTCATCAGTCGTTTTAATCAGGAAATGGGGAGAAAGGTGAGCATCGTCTCACCCGAAGTGATGGAGATTTTGGAAGCCTATGATTATCCGGGAAATATCCGAGAACTGGAGAACATCATCGAACACGTCATGGTTTTTTGTACCGGGGATACGCTCGAAGCGGAACATCTGCAAAAAGACATTCAACCCAAGCGTGAAACCGTCATCAACAAAGTCGCAGAAAATGAAGATCCACTGCACGCCATGGAAGAGGAGTTGATTTTAAAAATACTAAACCAAGAAGAATGGAACTATAAAAAAACAGCAGAGAAACTCAAAATGAGCCGAACCACCCTATGGAGAAAGATCAAAATCTACGGGTTTCAAAAACCAACAAACGTTTCATAGTGCAACATTAATTTGAATTGCGTTTCATTTTAAAACAATGTATCGTAGATAAAGAGCAGAACCGATAGGTTTAATAGGGAATGAGAGACTTTTATTGATGGCATAGACTTTGCTTTATATAAAGTTCAAACATTCTTTAACCAAACAGGAGGTTCGGTATGACTTGTCCAAGATGTAGTGGTTTTATGGTTCCACAGGTCTTTGAGGATTTAAGAAGCGACACAGGAGAGCTCTCCTTTAAAGGATTTCGATGCATGGCATGCGGGGAAATTCTGGATGCACAAATCGCGTCAAACAGGGAGCTTCGCCCGCATCATCAGGCAAGGAATCGAAAGCTAATGTCCTATTAAACAGCTTTTATTTTCCTTTACCATATAAAGGAAGTTTTTTGAAAAAACAAAGAATCTTAACTGAACGCGACATTCCTTTGGATGACCTTCAATCTCTGACGCCTCTAAGTTACGAAGCCTATGTATCAAGAGGAGGTTATGTCGGTCTTAAAAAGGCAATAGAAACGCTCGGACCTTCCGGGATCATGGGTGCCATAAAGGCCTCCGGTCTTCGTGGACGGGGCGGGGCGGGCTTTCCAACCTGGAAGAAGTGGGACATGGTCGTCCAACAAAAGGAAGGAAAACGCTACCTTTGCTGTAATGCCGCAGAAGATGAACCGGGAACCTTTAAAGATCGTTACTTGCTCCGTTTTAATCCGCATCAGCTGATTGAAGGGGTCTTAATTTCTGCGTATGCGATTGGTGCGGATGAGGCCTATATTTTTATCAATGGTCATTATAAAGAAGAAGTCAAATTTATGGAGACCGCACTCCAAGCGGCAAAAGCACAGGGATATTGGGGAGAAGCTTCCGAAAAATCGCTCTCCGGCGTCACTGTGAAAATAACCAAAAGCCCCGGCAGTTATGTCGCGGGAGAAGAAACGGCCTTGCTCGAAGTCATTGAAGGCAGAGTCGCAGCACCACGGCAAAAACCGCCCTATTATCCGACAATGCACGGACTGTATGGAAAGCCAACCGTTGTGAATAATGCAGAAACGCTCTCAAACCTCCCTTTTATCCTTCGAGAAGGTGTGGATGCATTCCGTGCGATTGGAACTGACGCTTCCCCCGGAACAGTTATTTTCACCTTAACCGGGGATGTCAATCGCCCTGGACTTTATGAACGACCGCTTGGAACCTCACTCGAAAAACTCATTACCGATTCCGGCGGTGGAATTAAGGATGGGCTGCCTTTAAAAGCCCTTTTCCCTGGAGGGCCCTCCGTTCCCATTATTCCAGCGAGCGGAGCAAAGCTCTTTCTCGATTACGATGCACTTAAAACTGCGGGAACGGGCTTGGGAACAGGGGCTGTGATCGTGATGTCCGAAGGCGCCTGTATGGTTCAAACCGCAATTCGTTACGCCCGTTTTTTTGCGGGTGAAAGCTGTGGACAATGCCCGCCCTGCAAGTTGGGGACGGTTCATATTTCTGAAATCCTTGAGAAGATTGAGTCAGGACTTGGATCTGAAGAAGATATCAAACAGGTCGAGCAGGCCTGTGAGATGGTAAAAGGAAGGGGACAGTGTTTCCTTTTGACCGGTGCCGCCATTGCGGTTGAAAGTATATTACAACATTTTCGGCACGAATTTGAAGGTCACGTGGAGCAGGGTCAATGCCCCCAAATACCTCAACCCGTCGCCTAGGTCATTAAAGGCTTTTTCTGAATATAGCTTATCTTTCTATATTTATTGCCATTATGATATAATTGGCACAACAAAAGAACAGCAGGAGGTAAAGATGGTTATTATTACAGAACGCGCAAGCAGTAAAGTGAGAGAAGTGATGGCTGCCGAAAATAAAGAGGGTTACGGTCTTCGGGTTTACGTCGAAGGCGGCGGTTGCTCCGGTTTTCAATACGGCATGGCCTTTGAAAAAACAAACAACGACGAAGACGATGTTGTTGAAATGCACGGGTTGAAGCTCTTTGTCGATCCATTTAGCGCCCCGATGTTGACCGGGACAGAAGTGGACTACCTGGATGACCTTCAGAATGCGGGATTTTCAATCAAAAACCCAAACGCAAAAACCACCTGCGGGTGCGGACAATCCTTTAGTTAAAGAGGCCGATTCTCCACCTATTTCCGGGAAAATCCCATTGACCCTTGGTTTTTATGATGACTTTTTCATCGGTAAAAAGGGCCAAATCGCTTTGCTCACTCAAAGTCATTTGGCCCTTTTTATTTTTAAAGAGATAAAATGCAGATCATTGTAAATGGAGAACAACAGGAAGTTCCAGCGAATACCCACGTCCTTCAACTGTTAAAACAACTCAAGATTTCACCGGAACGCATTGCAGTAGAGATTAATTTGACTGTCATCAACCGGGAGGTCTATCATGCGACAATCTTGAAAGAAGGAGATCACATCGAAATTATCAGCTTTATAGGAGGAGGGGCGCATGCCGGTTGATACGCCATTGAATATTGGAGGAATACCTTTTCGTTCACGTTTAATCGTAGGAACAGGCAAGTACACGTCTTTTGAGGAAACGAAAAAAGCAATCGAAGCCTCAGGGGCCGATTGTGTAACCGTCGCGGTTCGGCGGGTCAATATCCTGGATCGTTCCGAAGAAAACCTGCTGGATTACATCGATCCGAAAATCTACAAAATCCTCCCCAATACTGCGGGATGTTACACCGCCGAAGAAGCCATTCGTACTGCACGATTGGCTCGATCTGCCGGTATTTCCGATATGGTCAAACTGGAAGTCATCGGGGACAAACGCACGCTCTTTCCCGATAACGAGGCCCTGCTCGAAGCAACCAAGATTTTGGCGAAAGAGGGTTTTATTGTACTTCCCTACACGAACGATGATCCCATCATGGCCCGAAAACTCGTTGATGCCGGAGCTGCCGTGGTAATGCCCCTCGCCGCTCCCATTGGCTCCGGACTCGGGATCCGCAACCCCTATAACATTCAAATCATCATGGAAACGATTTCTGTCCCCATCATCGTTGACGCTGGGGTGGGCACAGCTTCCGATGCGGCCATTGCCATGGAGCTCGGTTGTGATGGCATTCTCATGAATACGGCCATTGCTGGCGCGGAAAACCCGATCCAGATGGCAGAAGCCATGAACTACGGCGTAAGGGCCGGGCGTTTGGCCTATCTCGCCGGACGCATCCCTAAAAAGCTTTATGCCCAGGCCAGCAGCCCCATCGAAGGCATGATCGAATAGAACCGTTTTTTGCCCTTTCCTCAATCAACCATACAAGATCAGGGCCTATGGCGACCGTCGATTTTAAACTCTACTTGATTGGCGATCGGCATCAGACTGTCGGTCGGCCCTTAAATGAAGTGATCCAATCTGCTGCTGAGGCGGGCATCGCCGCGTTTCAGTTTCGAGAAAAAGACCTCTCGCTTCGCGCTCAATTTGAATTGGCCAAACAGGTCCAAAACATCACAAAACAGTACGGAATGAAACTTCTAATTAATGACCGGATCGATTTATGTATCGCTCTGGATGCGAATGGAGTCCATCTACCCTCTTCTGGTTTCCCTGTGAATGTCGCAAGAAACCTCCTGGGACAACAAAAACTCATTGCGGTTTCTTGCCATTCGGAAAAAGAGGTCAAACAAGCCCAGGCCCTTGGCGCGGATTTTGCGGTTTTAGGGCCAGTTTTTGATACCCCCTCAAAACGCCATTATGGCCCCCCACTCTCACTGAAATCTTTCCATCAAATCAAACAAAAAACACAGATGCCGCTTTTTGCGATTGGAGGAATTAATTTAAGCCGAATCAATGCTGTTTTTTCATCAGGGGCAGACGGTGTTGCACTCATTTCTGCTATTTCGACAGCAACAGATATCCACAACACTTGTCGCCAATTTCTCCAAAAAATTAATCAGGTCTCCACCCAAACAACATCATAAAACATGGACAGACTTCTTGATGAAGCCTTCCTTGTGCTTCCTAGTAATATATCCAGCCTCTTCCTCTCGCTTGTATCCATAAAAGGAAATAAGGTAGATTAGATCGATATACACATAAACCTCTGATTTTTAAGAAGGGATTAAGTTTCTTATCCATGACATTAGAAATCACATTTGTTTTCCTTCTCGTCCTTGCGACCGTTCTTCTTTTTGTTTCAGAAAAATTTCCCGTCGATCTGGTGGCCCTCATGGTCATGGCCAGCCTGCTCCTTAGCCGAATTATCAGCCCGGAAGAAGGGATTTCAGGCTTCAGCAACACGGCCACAGTCACAGTGGGTGCGATGTTTGTCATCAGCGCCGCGCTGTTTAAAACCGGCGCACTCAAAGTCATCGGAATTTATCTAGCGCGTATTGCCCGTCATAGCTTTTGGCTGGCCCTAATCTCGATGATGCTCGCTGTCGGCATCATCTCCGCCTTTGTCAATAATACAGCGACGGTCGCGATCTTTATGCCCATCGTCCTGAATGTCGCACGTGAAGCTAAAGTCAGTCCCTCCAAATTGCTTATGCCGCTTTCATTTGCTTCAATGTTTGGCGGGACCTGTACCCTCATCGGGACCTCGACCAATATTCTGGTGAACTCCATCGCTGAACGGGATGGCATCCCCTCCTTTGGCATGTTTGAATTTTTTCCAGCAGGCATTTGGGTCTTTGGTGTCGGCATCCTATACATGATCCTCGTGGGTGTCCGTTTGATCCCAGGAAAACCAATCATGGAAGATTTGACTCAAAAATTCGGAATGGGCGACTATTTGACCGAGGTGATTCTGCTCAAAAAAGCCATATCAGTCGGGAAAAAACTCGGAGACTCCCCGCTTGTGCAAGATCTGGATATCGATATCCTCGAAGTATTTAGAAGCGGCCGACGCCTTCCCATTCCATCCCACGAAGTGATCCTTCAGGAATATGATGTACTGCGTGTGAGAGCCAGTGTCCAGAAAATACGGGAGATTCAGGAACGGGAAGGCATTGTCATTAAGTCAGGTCTCAAATGGAGGGATAAAGATCTGGAATCAGAAAATGCCGTTCTCGTAGAGGCCGTGATCGCCCCGCATTCGATGCTCGACGGGAAATCCCTGGAAGCGATTGGATTTAGAGACCGCTTTGGCGCCGCGCCTCTTGCAATCCGGCACAGCGGTGCCCTTCGGCACGAAAAACTCGAAACAACCATTTTACGGGGCGGAGATGCCCTCTTAATAGAGGTCAAACGAGATCACTTGCTTCAGCTCAAAAAACATCCGGCCTTCGTTTTTATTTCAGAAGTGGCACTGCCCCTCTCTCGAAAAGAAAAGGTCGCCCCGGCTCTGGCCATTGTCGCTGGCGTAGTCATCACCACCGCACTAGGCATTTTCCCAATCGTCGTGAGCGCCATCGTAGGCGCAGTACTCCTTATTTTAATTGGCTGCCTTAGTTTGGAGGAAGCATATGAAGCCATCGATTGGAAGGTCATTTTCCTACTCGCAGGGCTCCTCACCCTGGGAATTGCCCTTGAAAAAAGTGGTGCGGCCGCTTTAATCGCGGATATCTTTATCACGTACATCGGTCAATGGGGACCGACCGCCCTTCTTTCAGCATTGTTCTTTTTCACCACCATTTTAACCAACATTATGTCAAATAATGCGACCGCAGCCCTGCTTGCCCCTGTAGCGATTGTCGTGGCACAATCACAGGGATGGAGCCCCCGCCCTTTCCTCATGGCGGTCATGTTTGGCGCATCTCTGAGCTTTATGACCCCGATCGGTTATCAGACCAACACATTGATTTATGGCCCCGGACAGTATCGTTTTTCCGACTTTATGCGCGTGGGGACGCCACTCAACATTATTTTTTGGTTGATGCTGACTTGGCTTATTCCCATGCTTTGGCCTTTTTAGTTCTATGTTTTTCCCCCTGATTCAGCAGAATGTGCTAGGATGCCTTCTTTACTTTACAGAGACGCCAGATGAGTAAAATTATCGCAATTGCCAACCAGAAAGGCGGGGTTGCCAAAACAACCACCGCTATCAATCTTGCCGCTTCACTGGCCGTCGCTGAAAAAGAGGTTTTATTGATAGACCTCGATCCCCAGGGAAATGCCACCAGTGGCGTGGGGGTCAACTATGATACATTGGGCGGGAGTGTTTACGATCTTTTGATCGGCAGAAAAACCTTTCCAGATCTGAAAATAAAAACCAAGGTGCCTCATCTCGACCTTTTGCCTTCAAATATCGACCTTGTCGGCGCAGAGGTTGAATTGACTCGCATGGAGGACCCTGAAACCCTCTTGAAAAAAGTATTGGACGGATTTCTCAGCCCCTACGATTATGTCATTATCGACTGTCCGCCTTCTCTCGGTTTTTTAACACTCAACAGCCTGACCATCGCAAACTCACTGCTTATTCCCCTTCAATGCGAATATTATGCATTAGAAGGCTTAAAGCTACTTTTAAGGACAATGGAATTGGTCCAAAAATCGCTTAATCCCGAACTGGTCATTGAGGGCATTCTACTCACCATGTTTGACAACAGAAACAATCTCAACAATCAGGTTTCAGACGAAGTTCACACGCATTTTGCCGATCAGGTTTTCAAAAGCATCATCCCCCGCAACATTACCCTGGCCGAAGCCCCAAGCCATGGACAGCCCGTCCTTTTTTACAGCGCAGTATCCCGAGGGGCTCAAGCTTATTTGGCCTTGGCCAAAGAAATCATTCAAAAAAAATAAAGGTCTCCATTGAGGATATTTTTTATCACCATTGTTTTCCTCTTTTTTCCCCTTCTAGCGGGTTGCGGAAACAGCACAACAGGGGAAAACCTGCCAAAAATTCTCAGCATTTCAACCAATACGGGAAAACCTGAAGGCCCCGTGAGCGGCGGGACATCCGTCACCATTACCGGAATAAACTTTGGACATGACTCAGAGGTTTTTTTTGGAGAAAATCAAGCCGCTTCCGTTACCTTTCAAAACTCAAGACAACTCTTGGCAACGACAAGGCCGGTTTTTCTCTCCGGTCGCGTAACAGTCACCGTGACGACCGGAAGCCAAATTGATGTTGCTCCCTCAGCCTTTCTCTATACCCCGCTTGTGGCCTTTTCTTCTAATCGCACAGGGCCCTTTGACATCTTCACGATGGCCATTGACGGGACGGAGATCAAAAAAATTACGAATAATGCCCTCGGAGACTTACCCCAACCCGATTTGAAAGAAATTAATGATGTCCCTGCCTTCTCTCCCGACGGGAAAGAGATTGTATTTGAATCCAATAAAACCGGAAACCGGGAAATATTCATTGCCGGACGCACTGGAACAACACCGACAAATCTGACCCAAAATGCGGCCGCCGACAATACACCTTCTTTTTCCCCTGATGGCAACTTTATTGTTTTTTCGTCCAATCGACATGATCCAGCAAGTAACCCGACCAGTGACCCAGAGATTTTCCGAATAAAAAGGGATGGTACGGCACTTCAGCAATTAACCTTCAACACCTCCAGAGAATTTGAACCCGCTTACTCCCCTGACGGGACAAGAATCGTCTTTGTCTCTGAAAGAAATCGTTTGGATACCGACCTCTATATTATTGACAGTGCAGATGGAGGCAATGAAATACAGATTACAGGAAGCCCAGAAAACGACAGCAGTCCGACCTTTTCACCGGACGGGACGCAAATCCTCTTTGTCCGTGAGCAAAACAATGCGAAGGAGCTGTACGCAGTCAAAAATGACGGAACAAACCTTATTCAACTCACGCTTGGTCAAGCGAATGTGAGCGACCCGGCTTTTGTAACCCAAAGGGACAACGCGCTCAACATTGTCTTTTCGAAAGAGGCCGCGGCAAAACCGGAAATTTTTATCATCACATGTCGCGGATCAAGCACCTTCTTCGTTTTAAGTTGTGATGAAACAAGTGTGAAAAACCTTTCAGACCATGTGAATACCGACAATGCCCCGTCTCCCTCACCCTAAAACCAATTCAATCAAAGGACTCGTCTCCTGTGTCTCCACCACCCAGGGGAAAAAGCTTGGATGTACTCGGAGCGCCACCTTTCTCAAAGCAAAATCACTTCACAATAATACGCCCTCGCATGGCCCGACCGTGAATACCACAGTAATACTGACACGTCATGCGTTTAGAAAATGTTTTTTTAAATGTTCCGCCTGGGAGAATGCCCTCTGATTTGAATGCACAACCCCCTTTTTCTGCATCTCCCACAATAGAATGTGTCAGCTTATCATTATTTTTCCAAACAACATGCCCTCCAAAATGAACAACAATGGGGTTTGGAGAAAACGACGCATCACCAAGATCGGATGCCTCAAAAACAATTGAAACTTCTTTCTTTTGAGGATCCGGAAAAAAATCACAAGCGGATAGAAAGATTGCAAAGAAAAACACCCCCACGATAGAGGATTTTTGAATACAGCGGGCCACAAAACACATGACTTTTCTCAGAGAAGTAACAGCATTCAAAATAACGCGCTTTTATAAAATAAATATAAAAATAAAAAAGGGCGACCCGCTTCTTTGACTCAAAATTGAAGCGGGTCGCCCTTTTAAATCTATTATAAAAACCGCGTTCAGAAATTAACTGGCGACTGCCTTTGTTTTTTCCTGCATTTGGTGAATAATCTGGCTAAATCCGGCCGGATCATGCGCCGCAATCTCGGCCAAAATTTTTCGGTTCAGCTCAATTCCGGCGTTCTTTAATCCTTCCATCAAGCGACTGTAGGTCAAGCCATTCAAACGGGCCGCAGCATTGATACGCGCGATCCACAAACGTCTGAAGGCCCGTTTTTTGTTTCTACGGTCACGATAAGCATAGAGAAGGGACTTATCAACGGCTTCGGTTGCTGTTCTAAAAAGTTTACTTTTTGCGCCAAAATACCCCTTGGCCATTTTAAGACGCGCATTGCGTCGATGCCGGGTTTTAGGGCCTCCTTTTGCTCTTGGCATATCTTAACTCCTTGATTGTAAATTGGTTTCTTTTTTAAATGTATGGCAACGCGCGGAGAAGACCTTTTGCTTCCCCTTTAAAGACCATGACGCTTCCGCTCATATTTCGCTTTTGTTTTCTCGATTTATGAGTCAGCAAGTGTCGTTTTCCAGCTTTATTTCGCTTTAGCTTGCCCGATCCTGTTTTTTTAAACCTTTTTGCTGCGCCACGATGCGTTTTAATCTTAATTTTCATTCATTCTCCTTTAGCCGATTTTGGGGCTAAGACCATAATCATATTGCGTCCTTCAAATTTGGGAGGGTATTCAGGTTGCCCAAATTCCTCTAACCGCTTCTGTATCTGAGCCATAATCTCCCAGCCTTTTTGTTTATAGGCCATCTCACGGCCACGAAACATTAACGTAATCTTCACCTTATTTCTTTCCTCAAGGAAATCTCTTGCATGATTAATTTTAAAAACTAAGTCATGTTCCCCTGTATAGGGGCGAAACTTCACTTCCTTAAGGTGCCCACCCTTCTGGCTCGATTTAAGGGTACGCTCTTTTCTACTTAATTCGTACTTATATTTTCCAAAATCCATGATCCGGCAAACAGGCGGTTTTGCAGCAGGCGCTACCTCGACAAGATCCAAACCATACTCGACGCTTTTCGCAATCGCATCTTGCGGCGACATGATTCCCATCTGTTCGCTTTCAGGCCCAATGACACGAACCTCTCTCTCCCGAATATCCTCGTTTACCCTCATTCTTTTTGTATTCTGAGGTTTATTATCTCGTAGTGACATTACCCTCCGTTTACAGATCCTCTTTGTACTATCTCATCTTTGATTTCTTCAATACAAGCATCAAATGGAAGCACACGGGTTTGGCCATCTCTTCCCCGAACAGCGACGGTCAGTTCTGACACTTCATTGTCACCCACAATCAGCATATAGGGAATCTTTAATAATTGGGCTTCACGAATTTTCAGCCCCATCTTTTCACTTCGGTGATCCACTTCGCTTCGAATGCCCACACCTTTCAGTGCACCCTGAAGTTTATCAGCATATTCACGATGATGTTCCGTAATGGGAATCACCTTGGTTTGTACAGGCGCAAGCCAGGTGGGAAAAGCGCCCGCATAGTGTTCCACTAGTACGCCAAAAAACCGCTCGATTGACCCCATAAGCGCCCGATGAATCATGATGGGTTGATGGGACTTTCCATCATCGCCACGATAGGACATTTCGAAACGTTCAGGAAGATTAAAATCAACCTGCACCGTTGTACACTGCCAGGAACGACCCAGAGAATCCTTGATTTTCATATCAATTTTAGGTCCGTAAAAAACCCCTTCGCCCGGATCAATCTCGTAAGGGAGCCCTTTTTGTTTCAAAGCACCCTCCAGAGCCGATGTCGCTTGCTCCCAGTGATCGAGGTCCCCGACGTACTTTTCAGGTCGGGTGGACAGGTAAATGTCATATTGCTCAAAACCGAAGGTACTCAAGACATGAGTTGTAAAATCAAGCACTTTTAAGATTTCAGATTCAATCTGATCCGGGCGGCAAAAAATATGTGCATCATCCTGAGTAAACCCCCGGACGCGGAGCAGACCATGCAGTACCCCTGAGCGCTCGTATCGATAAACAGTACCGAGTTCTCCCCACCTCAAAGGCAAATCCCGATAACTTCTGAGCGATGACTTGTAAATCATGATGTGAAAAGGACAGTTCATCGGCTTAATTTGGTAAGGGATGCCGTCCACATCAATCGGGTTATACATATTCTCTTTGTAAAAAGAGAGGTGTCCGCTTTGTTTCCACAAGTCCTGTTTAGCCATATGGGGAGTCGAAACAAACTCATAACCTGCATTGAGATGCTCCTCCCGCCAGAAATCTTCAAGAACCTTCCTCACCATGGTCCCTTTCGGGTGCCAGAGAATTAAACCTGCACCGATCTGATCAGAGGTCGAAAAGAGATCCAGGGCTTTACCTAATTTTCGGTGATCTCGTTTTTTAATTTCTTCGAGGTGTTTTAAATGTGCATCCAGGTCAATTCGGCTGGCAAAGGAGGTTCCGTAAATTCGCTGCAGCATTTTATTATTTTCATCACCCCGCCAATACGCGCCTCCTGTGGAGAGCAGCTTCATCGCCTTGATTCTTCCCGTTGACGGGACATGAGGTCCTCGACAAAGATCAACAAAATCTCCTTGCCGATACGCCGTAATGGGAGGGATCATTTCCCCACGAATCAGCTCCACTTTATAGGGTTCGTCCATTTCCTCAAAAAGCTGGATGGCTTCTTCCTTGCTCAATTCCATTCGGGAAATGGGAAGGTTCCGTTTAATAATTTCTTTAATTTTCTGCTCAATTTTTTCAAGATCTTCCGGGGTAAATGGCCGTTCGAAATCAAAATCATAATAAAATCCGTCTTGAATCGCAGGGCCAATGGTCACTTTCGCTGTCGGAAAAAGTTCTTTCACAGCCTGTGCCATAATATGAGCGGAGCTGTGTCTGTAAATTTCTCGGCCTTCAGGCGAGTCAAAGGAAAGCAACTCGATTTCGGCCCCTTCTTCAACGATCTCAGAAAGATCCTTCACAACACCATTCACCTGAACACCAATCGTTTCCTTTGATTTTCCAAATGTTTTGAGAACATCGAAATAAGAAGTGCCACCAGGAACCTTCTTTTCATCTTGGCCTTTAAAGCGCAGTGTTATTTCTTTAATCAAGAGAAACCTGAAGAGAAGAGATGAAAAGACCTTTCACGTACGTGGGTTCTTTCAATAACATTGATAATGCAGGCTTTTTTAAAAACGTCACATATTTCCAGAAATTCTTATGGTAGGCACGGGCGGTTTTGAACCGCCGACCTCTTGCGTGTCAAGCAAGCGCTCTCCCCCTGAGCTACGCGCCTTCTGAGGCCAAACTGATTTTATCGTATTCAAATGCGGGGTTCTTGTCAAGCAAAATGGAAAGGAATGGCCCTTTTTCCTCCTCGATTCATTGGTTTAATCTCACCAAACCGTCAAATGGACACATTTGAACAAAATACAATCTAAAAATTTAATCTTGAAAAAAGACAAACTTAAAGGTAATATTCATTGGAAAATTTCGCTTTTAATCGACAATTATCAATTAAACAGATTTTATTAGATTTAAAATAAAATGCAAGACAACGAATCAACTGACCGAGACACTTTATTCTGACCTTAAACAACCAAGGAGAATGAAATGAGAAAACCCAATTCGACCTTATTAGCCTTTGTCATCCTTTTACTTCACTCAACATTTGCCCAAGCAGTCCCTGTAACAATCACATTTGATACCACAGCCCTTAGCTGTGGAGGCACCGCTCCTGCCAGCTATAGTGAGTCAGGAATGACCGTCACTTCCAGCGCTCATGTTCACGTCTGTGAAAACCATCAAGGCCAGACACAAAGCCTAAGAAACCACAGAGGCAGTGTGACGCATCCCTACCTTTTTGAATACCTCAACGGATCTGCTTTTGATCTTATCCGTTTTGACCTCACAACACGCTTCAGAAGCAACGATTCTCTTGAATGGAACCCGGGAAGATCCACCTTTTCCTCCTCAAACGGAGGCCTCATAACAATTGATACACTGGGAACCACGACTTTTCTAGGATCTGAATGGCAAAACATCACTTGGTTGAGATGGGATCAGGGGACAAATCCGAATTTTTCAGTGCGTCAGACCAATACAGTCATGGATAATCTGGTGTTTGCGCCAAGTGTTGCACCTGTTCCCGAACCCTCAACCTTGATCTTGCTGGGCTCGGGTTTATTCGGTTTGCTCGGATGGAAAAAAATGAAGGCCTGAAATTAGTCAGATAGGGTCACGGGATTTGGTTGCCAGTGTTTTGATGTTTTTTTTGATGAATAACAAGGCAAGAGAACCGACAACAGCCAGCATCCCTGCGGCATCTTGAGGCCCGGACAAAGCGTTTCGATTCATTGGGGAAACCCGTCCGCACCCGCCTCCACTTCCTCCGCCAGAAGAACTTTCATTCGGTTGAGAGCTACCGGTCTCTGATAAAACGACTTCTTCCGCTAAAATCATTTTTCTGACCACAACGGACAAGGCACTTTCATTTGAAGAGTCATCAAACGCCGTCAACGCAAAATCATGCGCTCCTTCACTTAGGTCTTCCATCGTGAAAGAAAGCTGATTCGCGGACAAAATGATTTTTCGGGTAAACCGTGTTTTAGTGAGCGGGAAATTATTTGAATTGTCTTTATAATAAAGCACGTAACCGGCGAGATCCTGCGCATCACTCGAGAACCAAGACAAAACCGCTTGGCCCGCAAACGCAGCGGGCGGCAAAACCATCAAAAAACCTAGGATTAAAACACCGACCAACAATCGACTTAAAGAAAAAATCATCAATAACATCCAGAATACGAACCACAGGGTGACACAAGGGAACAAATAGAGCCATGCCTCACGACTCACCTGGAACCAAGAACCATAGTTCGCAACAACTATCGGCTCCAGCTTCATAACATAACGAGTGAACGACTCACCACATTAAACATGGAATTTGTCACAATAGCATAACTAAAACACTTAAATTATTTAATATCTACCCATACAAGATCAATTGGTAGATTGTTAAGGGAATCCGCTATTACCCCACTCATCCGCCAGACTCACTGCTGTTTGGTATAATAGGTTAATGAGACTTGTTACCAGCTTGCTTTTCATTTTTTTAATTGCCCCGCCTCTGGTCTGCGCATCCCAAAATTACGAGATTGATGCGACCTACCAACAGGAAGAACACCAGATTGTCGGCCAAGAAAAAATCACCTTCTCTAACCAAAGTACGAAACCTGTTTCAGAGCTTTATATTTTTTTATATCCGAACCTTTATCGCCGTAAGCACCCAGATCTGGATACGCAGTTCTATCGCAAGGCCTATCCCATTAATTTTAATTCTGCCGGGATTGAGATTCATTCACTTAAAGATGCCTCTGGCGAAACGCTGCCATTTTTTCCAAGTCCCTATCAAAACAGTATTATCATTAAAATCAATCTCTCCAAACCCGTAGAACCGCTTGATGACTTTGATCTTTTCATAAAATTTACGACAAAAATCCCTCAGAAATGGGGACCTTTTGGATACTATGACAATCTGATTGCCCTGCAGGGAGGCTGGTACCCCTATCTGGCCAACTTCATTGATGGAGAGTGGACCTTCCACGATCCCCCTCAGGAAAGTCGGTATCGGATTCGATTTAATATTGAAAAAAACTTTGAAGTCATCGGATCCACGCCTCTCACCTCAAAAACAACAGAAGGAGATCTGCACAGCTACCTCTTCGAAGGGGAAAATCTCTCTTTTTTTTCTCTCTCTATCGGGGATGACTTTGTTGAATATAAAACAAGTATTGGGAAAGTGGACATCACTTACCATGTCCTTTCAAGGGATCGGGCCTACGCAGAGCAAGTGGTTCAACTCACAGAAAATGCCCTCACCTTCTTTACCGAAGAAAGCGGAGCGCCCCCGCCAATGTTCCTTCAAATGACAAGCGCAGGCCTGTACCAGGACTTAACAACACCCGGCGACAATTTGCTCTATTTGAATACACACCTCTTCAAAGTTTTTCCAACATTAAAACGTTTTCATGAAGCCAGCCTTGCCTACGGACTCTACCGGATCATATGGAGGAAAAAACGACCTGAGGAGACCTGGTGGGTCATTGAGTCACTTGCCCGGATTGACGCCGAAGCGTTTATGAAAAACCGTCACGGAAAAACATTCAACTTAAGTGAATGGTTAAAACCGATTGCCTTTATTCCTTTGATTGACCAAATTCTTTATTCCAATGACCTCCCGATGCGGCAGGTCTATTTTAAGGAATCGCTCAACCCCGTTGTAAGTGAAGATATTCGATTTTTTAACAATCCCCCTTCCGAAAGTCCAAGTATTTTCACGAAGCTGAGAAATTTGATCGGGGATGAGTCAATGGATCAAACGCTTTCAGCCTACCTCACTCAAAAAGATGAGGCGGCTCTTTCATTTAGAAAAATTCTGAATAAAACCACAGGAGAAGACCTCGACTGGCTGATCGACCGATGGCTGACCGTCCGAACAAAACTGGATTTTGAGTTGCTCGACATCCAGCAGGAAGAGATCAACGGCACATATCACACATCTATTGACGTTCTAAAACATGGGGAGGGCATTGAGCCGCTGCAGGTCACCGTTCGGGAGAAAAACGGATCGGTCACTCCTCTGGTCTGGGATGGCGTAGGCGATGCCCATCGTTTTGTTCTTACAACACAAACGGCGGTTCATGTCGTAGATCTTGACCCAAACAAGCTCTCAAATGATCCAAATCGACTGAATAACCGCAGTCCTCCGAAATGGAAGTTTTTGCTGGATCAATTCAATCTGAGTTACGATTTTCAAACAAAATTTCTCAGCTACAATACAGGTCTGCTTTTTCAACGGGTCTATGATACGCGAAACTGGGTTCGCCTTCAGTTTTCCCATGCGGATGCGGGTGATTCTCAACATCTCAGCTATACGCATTCCATTAAAAGAAACCACATCATCACAACAGGCCTGACCCATACAAAAACAAAAGCAGACCTTCAATTGGCACAGAAAGCCGAAGAATCCCAATTTGTTACAATTGGATACGACTTTGTCTTCCCGGATATCCCTCTTTTACCGGAATCGGTTCAACGCCTGACCACGACATTTCCAACGTTCGATGTGGGTCTCACTTTTAACCAGGAACTGTCTTCAGGATCAACAGAACACGCGGCGCTTCTTAGGCTGAATTTAAGACGGGTTTTTTCTTTTTCCAACTACCATGAAATCGGAGGGCGTATTTTCATTGGACAATCCATAGGCCGACTTTTTGAGGACAACCGGTTTTTCCTGGGGGGTTCAAATGGCATGCGCGGATATACGCCGCTTGCTTTTGAAGGAGAGAACATGTCTCTTTTTTCCGTGGAATACCGTTTCCCGCTTTTTTATGAAACAGATATTAATTTTCTAGGGCTCGTTCATACCCATACTTGGCAGGCTGTCCTGTTTTCGGATGCAGGCATGGTCACCGATTCTCACAATGTCTTTCGTTTTGATCAATATAAATCAGATATCGGGTTCGGCCTCCGTTTTTTCGTAGATTTATTTGGAGTATATCCCTCTATTCTCCGGGCCGATATTGCAAAACCCATTGATGGCCCAAGAACGGACGAAGACAAAATCCACTACTACCTGAATGTCGGGCATTCATTCTAATAAATTCTGAAATCCTTTCACATCTCGCCCTTTATCTTGTCTCAGTAGTTGACCATGATCGTCTGTCTTGTTAGAATTTGCGAATCATTCTGGAACCTAAGCACATCACCCAAGGTATTGATTTTTGATCAAAATCAATGAAATCTATCAAAGCATTCAGGGGGAATCCACCTATGCGGGTCTCCCTTGCGTCTTTATCCGCACAAGCGGCTGCAACCTCCGATGCCGCTGGTGCGATACCGAATATGCATTTGAAGGCGGAGAAACAAATTCAATTGAGCGTATTCTGGAAACCGTCGCGGACTTCGGCTGTCGTCTCGTGGAAGTCACCGGCGGAGAACCACTCCTGCAAGAAGACACCTTTGCACTCATTTCCGCTTTGCTGGATAAAGACTATCATGTACTGATCGAGACAAGCGGGGCCATCCCGATTAAAAACCTTGATTCACGCGCCGTCATTATCCTCGACATCAAATGTCCTGGCAGCGGAATGACAAGTACGATGCACTGGGATAACCTCAATCACTTAAAAGAACAAGATGAAGTCAAGTTTGTGATCGCAGATCAAAGCGATTACGAATGGTCCAAAACGACCATTGAAACACATCAAACATTACAGGGAAAAACGATTCATTTTTCTCCTGTTTTCGGAGAAATGGATCCTCGCCAACTGGCCGACTGGATTTTAAAAGATCGCCTGCCTGTCCGTCTTCAGATACAACTACATAAACACATCTGGGATCCAAGTATGAAAGGGGTGTAAAACAATCGATATGGAAATTCATGTTCAAAGCGGACGTTTAACTGAAATCGAAGGGGCCGTCTGCCTCGTCGGATATTATGAAGGAGAAGGAGCCAAAGGCACGATTGCGGCCATAGATCGCGCGCTCGGCGGAAAGATAAAAATAATTGTATCGGCAGAAACATTTAAAGGGGCATTTTTACAGACCCTCCTGATCCGTTCCGAAGGCAAAATCGGGTTTGAACGCCTCCAGCTGGTCGGGCTTGGGAAAAGGGCAGAAATAACGGAAGACCGGCTTCGCAAGTCCGTCGGACAAGGCGTCACCGCCATTCAAAAGTTAGGACTTACCTCCATCGCAATCCACTGTGACACAAAAACCCTGGGTAAAGATACAGCAACGACCGTGTCACAAGCCCTCATTGAAGGCTTCATGCTCAGCCTCTACGAGTGTGATCAACTCAAAACAGGCAAAAAAGAACAGAAAAAAATAAAAACCTGCACCCTCGTGATTGAGGATGAAAAAGACACGGCCTCAGTCGATGCAGGCAGTCAGCGCGGGAAAATCATTGCCGAAGGGGTCTGTCTCGCACGAGAACTTTGCAGCCTGCCCTCCAATATCGTCACCCCAAGCTATCTTGCGAATGAAGCGGCGCGGATTGCAGAATCAGACCAGATATCAATCGAAGTGCTGGAGCGTGATGAGATTAAATCGCTGGGCATGGGTGCCCTTTATGCCGTCGCACAGGGCAGCGATGAGCCGCCTAAATTTATTGTTTTAAACTATCAGGGTGCTCCGCAAGGAAAAAAGAAACGCCCGATTGCCCTCATTGGAAAATCGGTCACCTTTGATACAGGCGGAATTTCCTTAAAACCCTCTGAAAATATGGAACAAATGAAGTACGACATGTCCGGGGGTGCGATTGTGCTGGGCGTGATGAGCATTATCGCACAGCTTAAACTGCCGATTAATATCATCGCGGTACTGCCCGCGACAGATAATATGCCCAGTGGAAAGGCCGTACATCCCGGAGACGTGGTCACTGCACTCTCTGGAAAAACGATTGAAATCATCAACACCGACGCCGAAGGCAGGCTTTGCCTCGCGGATGCCCTGACCTATGCCACCCACTTTAAACCCACAGCCATGATCAACCTGGCCACCTTAACAGGGGCCTGTGTCGTCGCTCTGGGTCAACATGCCATGGGCATGATGAGCAACAACCCTCGCTTAAGTTCAAAAGTTCAGGCCGCAGGTTTAGCGGTAGGCGAGCGCACATGGGAGCTCCCGCTATGGGACGATTATTTCAACCAAATTGAAAGTGATGTCGCTGATTTAAAAAACGTCGGCGGACGCGGGGCGGGCTCCATTACTGCCGGACTTTTTTTAAAACAGTTTGTCGGTGAAATACCTTGGGTTCATCTCGATATCGCGGGAACGTCCTGGTACAACGATGCGAGACATCCATATGTTCCCAAAGGGGCCAGTGGGGTCGGAGTACGCCTTTTAGTCCAATTTTTAACAAATGAATCCAATGGGAAAAAATAATGAAACAAATACATAAAGCCGGACAACTGTTCATGGTTGGATTTGAAGGAACCACCCCTTCAAAAGAGATTAAAAGTCTAATCAAAAAATATCACATCGGCGGGGTCATTTTATTTTCTCGGAACATTGAACACCCTGATCAGGTTGCTGAATTAACGGCATCTCTTCAAGCCCTCTCGCCCGATGCACCGCTCCTGATTGGCATCGATCAGGAAGGCGGCCGAATTTCGAGGCTACCGCCGCCTTTTACGCAATTTCCTGCAGCAAGAACCATTGGACGCTGCGATTCGGTTCCCTTGACCTACCGCAATGCGGAAGCCCTGTCGCGCGAACTGCTTTCCGTTGGCATCAACATGAATTTTGCGCCGGTTCTCGATATCAATACAAATGCTCAGAACCCCATTATTGGGGACCGTGCCTTCGGGGCCAATCCAACGATTGTTTCAAAACATGGATTGGCGACAATTGCCGCCATGCTGGATCAAAGAATCATTCCTTGTGGCAAACATTTTCCAGGTCACGGGGATACGGATCAGGATTCACATAAAACACTACCCGTGGTGAAGCTTGCCACAAGCAAAATGACCGACCGGGAACTACGACCATTTTTACACGCAATCGAAAACAGGCTGCCCTGCATCATGACGGCACATATCTGTTGTCATGCCTTTGACCAGGATCTTCCCGCTTCCCTCTCAAAAAATATCGTCACGACCCTCTTAAGAGAGACGATGAAGTATGATGGCGTCGTCGTCACGGACGATTTGGAAATGAAGGGAATCACGGAGCACCTTACCGTAGCGGAAGCCGCAGTCAAAGCGGTCTTGGCAGGCTCAGATCTTTTGCTCGTCTGTAAAACGCCCGCACTGCAGATTGAAGCCATTGAGGCCGTCAATGCTTCAATCGAAAAAGGAGATATTTCCAAGGGCCGATTAAACCAATCCCTTGAACGAATCATCTCACTCAAGGGACACTTTATTCTGAATCGCCCACAACTTGACCTGGTGGCCTTGCGCCGGGTTGTCGGCTCAGAAACCCACAAAGACCTGGTTGATTCAATCGAGCGGCGAGGAGAAGGCTGAGGCATTTCCGACATCACTGTCGTGCCTTTAGCCTATTTCAGGCCAGACATTTCTGATCATTTCAAGTCATTATTTCGTATTTTACACTCTATTTTTTAAGCATCCCTAAAGGTTTTTCCCTACCCCTCCGATAAGACTACTTAAGGAGAAATAACGGGAACGCCACGCTCATCTCCCCGTTATTTCAAAACATCTTTGAAGAATCTGGGGGAATGAAATGAGAATAAAATATTTACCCTTCCTGCATTTTGTCTTTTTTTCGCTGCTCTTCTTTTCGATATCGGGATGCGGAGAGCAAGCCTCTGCAGGAAAATCCGGGCTTTTTATTGACGATTCAACACAAACATTTTTAAAAACCGAATTTGATGACACAAAAGACTGCGGAAACTTTGAAAACGGCGAGTTTGAGAATATATCCGTAATGATCATGCCTCCCACCTTTCCCTGCAAACATTATGCGGGCGGATGCAGCGGGGAATATATAAACCCCAACCACCTGAAGGTCGGCTCGCTCTATGTTTGGAGACACGAAGTCATTCATTACCTCCTGGATCTAAATCAGGGGGATCCGGATGCCGCACACAACAGCGCACTCTTTAAAACATGTATATAAATGAGGTCGGGGAAGGGCTTTTACTCTAAAACGACAGCAATCGTCCCATCATCCTGATCCACAACCGGCATCGATTTATTACAATGCGGGCATTTCACGTAGACAAGGTTGTCAAAGAGACCGATACTGTAGTGATTTACCAGGAGGTCAAACTCTTTTTTACAGGCCGGACATGCGGAAAGGTAGCGCTTTAGGAAATGCCTAACTTCTGTTTGTATCCCGTAAATTTGACTTTGTAACCGAAGTACCTCTGCTTCAAGGTGGTCGATCCGCTTTTCTAGAGCCTCAGACATGGCGCGCATGATAATCTAATCGAAAGGTCGTGTCAATTCCCAAAATCATGTGATCATTTAGAGGAATTTCCCTTGTTTTTTATTTCCAGGATCGTTATCATAGTCGTCTTTTGAAAAACCTTAATCGAGACCTATGCAAGAACATCTAGAAGTTAAAACCAAGCCCGCAATTCACGAAGTGCCTCAGGAAAAACCCCAAGCACAGATTATTGACCAAAAGGACCTTGCTGTTCTTTGGGCAATCGGTATTCTGGTCTCTCTTTTGCTCTCCTTTGCGGGCGCATCCTGGCAGCCTGCACGCTATGAAGCTCAGCTGAGTACCAGTGTCGATCCGACAGAATCACGCGTGGAAAACAGCCAAAACAAAATGGTCGCGGATGCCCTTAACGACGGAACCATTGAGTACGATCCATCAATGGATGCATTGATTAAACTCAAACCCGCCTATTACATTGTTTTTCTGGATGTCATGCGACTCTCGCTCTTTCCAACAGGGCCATTGGTGATTATCAGTCTCCTCATCAGAAAATCCGTCCAAAAATATAAAATGAATACGGCAGAAAAAAGCTGATTCGGATCACCCCAGAAGGTACGCTGTTTTATTCAATCCTTACAGAAAATGGGCTTAGCTTTGGGTTTCTCTCTACTAAAAAAGCCCAACAGGACCACGCATTGAAATCACAGTCTCTTATGGGAAATCGTGAAGAAGAATAAAGGACCAGACCAAGCCAGACGGATTCTCGGCTATGCGCGGCCTTACTGGAAAATACTGACATATGCAACCCTTTGTCTTATTCTTTCCTCCGGTATCAGCCTCAGTCTTCCGTGGATCGTTCGCAAGCCCATCGATCTGATGGTCACACAAAAACAGATTCCTGCATTAAGCACCTTAATCGGGCTTGTCAGCCTGTTTTTAATTCAGGCTTTTTTATCTTTTGGACATAACTACCTTTCCGGTGCTGCGGGTCAACGGGTGTTGACAGACCTCCGCGTCCGCCTTTTTTCTCACCTTCAGACACTCTCCCTCCCCTTTTTCCTGCACAGACGAACAGGAGAACTTCTTTCCAGACTCACGAACGACCTCGGTGTCGTGCAAACCCTGGCAACCGAACTGCCCGTCAATCTGATCCGGCAAGGCATCATTCTCGTTGGCGGCATCACCATTATTCTTTACATGAATTGGCGTTTGAGTCTTCTTGCATTTTTCCTCATCCCTGTCGTGATCCTCGCCGCCCGATTTATGGGTCGGCGCTTGAGGACGCTTTCAACGGCAGTACAAGATCATCTCGCACAAACGACCACCCTGATGGAAGAAATGATTACCGGAATCCGTTCGATCAAATCCTTTAGTCGTGAAAACTATGAAAAAGACCGCTTTTCGGATCAAACCGATAAAACATTGGACATCATGCTAAAACGCCTTCAAGTTTCCGCAGCCTTTGGCCCCTTGATGGTTTTTTTAGGATTCAGCACGGCTTGCGGGTTGATGTGGTACGGCGCACGAGAGGTTTTTTTGGGAAAGATCAGTCCCGGTGAATTGATTTCATTTGTGATGTACGCTGTGATTATAACGGGACCGGTCGGCAGTTTTGCCCGTCTCTTTTCCCAATTACAAGAGGGATTGGGAGCCAGCCGACGCGTCTTTGAATTACTCGACACAAAGCCCGAAATTACCGACCAGGCGGGCGCAAAGGTTTTGGCCGCGATGAAAGGGGCAATCCATTTTGACCAGGTTTCCTTTCATTACCTGCCAGATCAGCCCGTGCTTCGTCAGATTCACTTTTCTGTCGCGCCCGGAGAAAAGGTTGCACTGGTCGGGCCAAGCGGCGCAGGGAAAAGCACCCTCATTCACTTACTTCATCGTTTTTATGACCCGACTTCCGGGGAAATTTTGATTGACGATATCCCCCTCAAAACGATTCAAATTAAAAGTTTTTATGATCAAATTGCCTATGTGCCACAAGAAGTCCTTCTTTTTGGAGGGACACTCCGTGAAAATATCCTCTATGGCAAACTCGACGCGGATGAAGATGCCTTGGTCTCGGCTTCAAAAGCAGCCCATGCGCACGACTTTATTATGGATTTTCCTGATGGATACGAAACAGTTGTGGGAGAAAAAGGACTGACTTTGTCCGGCGGACAGCGGCATCGCATCGCCATCGCACGCGCATTTTTAAAAAATCCTAAAATACTCATCCTAGATGAAGCGACGGCTTACCTCGACAATGAGTCCGAGCTTTTTATTCAGGATGCCCTGGAACTGCTCATGCGCGACAAAACAACCTTTATGATCGCGCATCGGTTGACCACAATTCAAAAAGCCGACCGAATCCTGGTGCTCAATAAAGGGAAATTAGTCGAGCAAGGCAATCATGAATCCCTCATGAAAAAAGAAGGGCTCTATCGTCATCTCTATACCTTAAAACAAGCCGATGCCGAAATTACCCCGATTTAATGACTCGCCTCCTGCTCAAGAAGCGATGCCACCCCTCTCTATTTACATACACGCCCCAACATGCTTAAATTAATCTAGAATAAACAGGCCATTTGTCTTTATATCTCCCGCTGGAGGACCCTGAAAATGCCTCAATCCAATCACAAGGGCACACGGAAAAATAAAACAACCCCTTCTAAAAAAAATCCGGCGGAAGCCATCCAGCAAGACCTTGCAGCGCTCGTATGCGAAACATCCGCTCAAGGCATTATCGTGACAGATCCGGATTTAAAAATACTGTCTATCAACCCTGCGTTTACACGAATTACGGGCTATACCCCCGAAGATGCCCTTGGGAAAAAACCGAGCATTCTTCAATCAGGGCTGCATGACAGTGCCTTCTATCAAATAATGTGGGATGATATGAACACATGCAATTTTTGGGAAGGAGAAATCTGGAACAAACAAAAAAATGGGGACATTTTTCTGGAGTGGCTTTCCATCCGAAAAGTCACAGATCACACAGGACAGGCACTCTATTATATCGGCATTTTTAGTGACATTACCCAGCGAAAAAAAATCGAGGAAAAGATTTCCTTTCGGGCCAACCATGACCTCCTCACCGGACTCGTCAACCGGACAATTTTCATAGAACGACTTGAGCAAGCGATAAAACAGTCTCAACGAAATGAAAAAAACACCGCTGTTCTTTTTGTCGACCTTGATGGGTTTAAGAAGGTCAATGACACTCTGGGGCATATCATCGGTGATTTAGTCTTAAAAGAAACCGCACAACGATTATTAGCGTGTGTTCGGGAAACAGATACCGTCGCGCGGGCTGGCGGGGATGAATTTCTGATTCTATTAACGAATATTTTAAAAAGACAGGAAGCGACGCAAGTTGCAGATAAAATGCTAACCGCACTTTCACAGCCTTTTACATTGGAGAAACACGTCGTATTTATTAGCGGTAGCTGCGGGATTACGGTCTCTCCAGATGATGGCGTAGAGGTCATCACCCTTTTTAAGAATGCAGACATGGCCATGTACAAAGCCAAGGCCTCCGGCAGGAATTGTTTTCACTTCTTCACGAAAAAAATGAAAACTTCCGCCGAAGAGACCACCGTATTAGAGTCTGAGCTTAAAAAAGCGATCCGGGATGAACAGCTTGTGATTCATTATCAACCTATTCTCAACCTCCACACACTAGAAACTATTTCGCTTGAAGCTTTGGTCCGCTGGAAACATCCTGCACAAGGACTGCTTTATCCGGGAAAAGTTTTCCCGCTCGCAGAAAAAGCTGAAATCGCCAGCCAAATTGACCGTTACGTCATTCACATGGCCTGTCAGCAAATGCAATCATGGACAAAGCGTTATCAATTAGACCTCTCCCTCTCCGTCAATGTATCAAACCAACCATTTAACGATGAAACATTCCTGGATTTTCTCAAAGCGACGACAAAAACAACAGGTTTCTCAGAAAAAGCCTTAGTGCTTGAAATTCCAGAAAACCGACTAAGAAACTCAGATAAAAAAACCTTAAAACAACTTCGGAGACTAAAAAAAGCGGGCATTAAAATCGCTGTTGATGATTTTGGAACAGGCATTTCTTCCTTAAGTATGCTTTTTAAATATCCCATCGACCTCTTAAAAATAGATCGCGCTCTTATAGAAAATATTGAATCGAGCAAAAAGACACAAGCTCTTGTTAAAGCGATCTGCAATCTTGCCCATCAATTAAACATCGAAGTGATCGCGAAAGGAATTGAAACAAAAGCAACATTCTTATTTCTAAAAGAAATAGACTATGATTGGGGACAAGGACACTTCTTTGAAAAAGCGCTCTCGGCTGAACACTACGAGGCCGCGCTCAAATCAAAAAACGATGCCGCTTAACAGGTCCAGATTTAAAACTAATTGGGATGATAGATGAGTGGCGTGACTGCGCGGGAAACGGACTTAGACAAAAGTAAGCCAGTCGTGCTGATCTTTTATGTTATTCCTCACAATATCAAAAAAAGTTTTCTGCAATTGCTCTGTGATGGGGCCACGTCTGCCTTGCCCAATCATACGACCATTGACTTCTCTGATCGGAGTGACTTCTGCAGCCGTTCCTGTAAAAAAAGCTTCATCGGCAATATAGAGATCGTCCCGCGTGAAACGGGCTTCAACGACTTCGATATGCTGCTCACGGGCCAGTTGAATAATCGCATCGCGGGTAATGCCGTCCAGAATGGACGAGGTCATCGGCGTCGTCTTTAACACGCCATTTCGAACAATGAAGATATTTTCGCCAGGACCTTCGGTCACAAAACCATCCGTATCCAAAAGAATTGCTTCATCAAAACCGGCTTCCTTGGCTTCTCTTTTTGCAAATTGAGAATTGGTGTAGTTACCTGTAATTTTTGCGCGGGTCAAGGTAATGTTGACGTGATGTCGATTAAAAGAGGAAACCATCACACGAATTCCCTTTTGAAGCCCTTCATCTCCAAGATAGGTGCCCCAAGGCCATACCGCTATGGAGAGATTAATAGGAGCCCCTTTGACGTAAAGCCCCATCTCTCCATAGCCAATATATGCCAATGGTCGAATATACCCTTCTTCCAATTTGTTCGCGCGAACTGTCTCGACAATGGCCGATTCAATCTCCTTTTGAGAAAAAGGGATGACCATTTGAACAATTTTTGCTGAAGAAAGAAGACGGGCAACATGCTCCCGCAAACGGAAAATGGCTGTCCCGGATTCTCCTTTATAGCAGCGAATGCCCTCAAAAACACCCAAACCATAATGCAGTGTATGCGTGAGGACATGCACCTTGGCTTCATCCCAAGGAACCAGCTTCCCATCCATCCAGATAAACGATGTCGCTTGAATCAATGAACTTCCTTACTTTCCTGCAACTGTTGCCTTCTTTGCCTTCTTTGCCTTCTTTGCTGGCCTTGCAACAGATTTTGTTTTCACCTTCGGGGTCGCACTCACCTTGGGTTTTGCGACAGATTTTGACGTAGCGACGGCCTTGGCTTTGGGCTTCGCTTTGGCTTTGGGCTTTGCCTTGGTTTTAACCAAGGGCTTCACGCTCGCCTTGGTTTTGGCCTTGGTTTTGACTTTAGGCTTAGGCTTCACACTGGCTTTCGCTTTGGGCTTTGCCTTGGTTTTGACCTTCGGCTTCACACTGCCTTTCGCCGCCGCTTTCCGAGGCTGAACCTTTTTGACTGCTTCGCCCTGCTGAGAAAGCGTTGTGCCTCTCGCACCACCACGATTCCCGGTCAACAGCCAATCTGTGGTCACTCGACCCACTTCTGCGATGCGAACCAAAAGATCAGGTGAAGGAATTCTCCCTCGCTCATATCGGCTGATGTAGTTTTGTTTTTTTACGCCAAGTACGTTCGCAAACTCAGTTTGAGTTTGTTTTCCGCGTACGGCACGAATTCTTTCACCTACTTTTTCTGGAGAAACCTTTTCCATTTCGAGTCCCTTCCTTTATTTGGTTCAAGTTCTTAAAATAGCTTCCATCGACAGGAGACCCACACATGGCTCTTAAGCCCTGCCTATATCGGTACAGTATAGTTTATAGTCTAAAAAAAAACAAGACAGGCACTCGCCCAAGCTTGGGCTTCAGGTCTTAAAAACAGGAATTTCCACTGATTTGGGATAGGACAAACTGGGCTATACAAAGATAGAAGTTCGTGGTGGCAAACCAAGCCTTTATTGTTGCGCCCTATATTGGCTCAATCATGATTTTTTTTGTCCAAAACCTTTAAATACACTCTCTTTTTGTTCTGTAAAGCGCGTTAAATCATTATTTTTGCCAACTAATATCAAAATATCCCCTTTTTCCAACACATAGTCCGGAGAGGGGACAAAATTAAGCTGATCCTTTTCTTTTCCCCATCTAAAAGTACCCTCTATGCCACCCAGTTTTTTGATTGCAAAAAGGTTTAAACCCCATTTTCCTAAAATGTTCACATCCACCAGAGAAACCCCCACAAGAGGCTCCGGAACCTCCCACTGCACAAGAGAATGTGAAGGAGACAGCTCGATATAATCAAGAATGGCATTACCAGAGCACGCTTTGGCGAGACGCCGCCCCATTTCTTGTTCGACGAAGAGCACCCGACTCGCCCCAACCATTTCTAAAATCTTTTTTTCTCGTTCGGTATAGGCCCGGACGATAATTTCTTTTACGCCCAATTCTTTCAAGACAACAGTCGTAATTACACTCGCCTCTAGGTTTTCTCCGATCGCGATAAATGCAGTATCCACTCCGGAAGCCCCCACGGACTTTAAGGCATCCAGGTCTGTCCCGTCTAGTTGAACCGCATGAGAGACCCGATCCTTGATCTCTTCAACATTCTCAGCATGTTCATCGACTGCAATGACTTCACCCCCTTCTGAATAAAGGGTTTCCGCTAAAGAAACGCCAAAACGGCCAAGACCAATCACCAAAAATCTTTTTTTCATCATTTTCTCCTAACCCACTACCCGCTCACAATAAGATTCAGTCATCAAAATACTCTCCCTTTAAGTATACGGGCTTTGAGCAATTTTAAAGAGACACCACTGCCTCGATTCCATAACCATTAGCCAAGTTTAATCTTCTGGTTTAAAAAAAGTGAAGAGTGCTGCATAAAGCTTAGCCAATAATTACTCTTTCCTCCGGATAAGCATACTTCCCCTTACTGACGCGTTCTGCCAGACTGAATGCAAGTGTGAGCGAACCAATACGCCCGATAAACATCGTGAGAATAATAATTAACTTGCCAAGCGGACTCAATGCAGAAGTGATCCCCGTTGAAAGCCCCACGGTGTTAAAAGCAGAGACTGATTCAAACATGATTTCCTTAAAATGACCGCCTTCAGTGAACAAAAGAAGCAACAAAAGAATGGCGAGTATCGCAGAGGAACTAAACGCAATCGAGAGCGCCTTTTGAACTGCAAGTGGAGAAATACTTCTCTGAAAAAAAGAGACCTCTTCCCGTTGGCTCAGCATGGCCTTCAGTGTTGCCAGCATCACAGCGAAAGTTGTTGTCTTAATTCCTCCCGCTGTCGAGGCCGGAGAACCGCCAATCCACATCAACATCAGCAATAAATACAGTGTTGCATCAGAAAAAACACCTACGTTCAAGGTATTAAAGCCTGCCGTACGGGCCGTCACGGAATGAAAGAATGCGGACACCATTTTTTCATACCAGGAAAGTGAAGAAAGCGCCCCATTAAACTCCAGAATGTAAATGCCGACCGTCCCGATGCCTAACAATCCCGCTGAAACCGACAGCACCATTTTAGAATGAAATGAAAGCCGCCACGTCGTGCGATTTTTCCTAAAAAGAGGGTAACTCCCCAGATTATTTAAAACCGGAAATCCAATTCCACCCAATATAATCAGAACAACAATAACAAAATTTAAAGAGATATTCCCGACAAAGCCTTCCAGGTTATCTGGAAAAAGAGAGAAACCTGCGTTGCAAAATGCTGAGACCGCATGAAAAATAGACGAAAAAACAGGTGCTTCAGTCCCTTCAGGCAAAGAGAGCCAAAAAAATACCGCCCCAAAAGCTTCGATGACAAAAGTCAGGAGAAAGATCAGTCCGATTTCTTTTCTGACCGTTCCAACAGACTCTGTTTCGAGCACCCCCTGAAGCGTCACAGCATGCTGAAGTTTTATTCTTTTATTTGAAACCAGAGAAAAGAGCACACCGAAGGTCATAATCCCCAGGCCGCCCATTTGAATCAGAAATAGAATGACCCAAACCCCGCTTGCACTGTAAAACTCAGAAATAGGAGCAAGAGACAGTCCTGTCACTGTACTGGCCGATGTCGCTGTAAATAAGGCATCAATAATAGAGATCTTCGAGGGATCAGAAACCATTTGAGGCAAAGAAAGCAGTAAGGTGCCTGTGGAAATGAGCATAACAAAACCCATGGCCATGGTCTGTGCAGGGCGCAGGTGGATTCCCGCCAGAAATCTGGCGATGATATTGAGCCTTAGCGCATAGATTAAAAACGCCGAAATAAAGAATATGATGCTGTATGAGCGATATGGATTAATGAGAAGATCAAGAGGGTCCCCTAGAGTCGCATAGAAAATCACCGCTTTTTCTATATAAAATAAGAGACAAACCCCGAACAAGGCAATTGGAATGAATTTTTTTTGCGTCGAAAGATGACGAAATTTAAAATGAAGCAGTCTTTCCTGATAGACCAGCTTCACAAGCACAACCGCTTGCAAAAGCATTGCAAGGATACGAGAAACCTCTGGCAGCCATATCGAAAAATCGAGCAGGAGAGAGAGGATCAGCATCCCTGCCATCGAGAAGTACTTCACTTCACGCAACTCCTGAGTGATAGAAAAAACACGCTTTTTGATCTTATCGCTGAAATTTTCTGAATCGATCCGTTTCACAGATCACCCCAAATCAAATCGCGTGAGAAACCTGATTGCAAGTCATCCCAATTTCTGTCCTGTCATCGAATCAATCAATATTTGTGCAACTTCAGGCCGGCTAAATTCAGGCGGAGGTTTTATCCCCTTACTGAGCATTTCACGCACTTTGGTTCCGGAAAGCGCAATCCGTTCACCTGGATCATGCGAACAGGTTTTGGCCGAGGCCATACCCAGGCAGCGTTTGCAATAAAAAGAATGGTCAAAAAAGAGGGTTTGAATACCCAATTCCCCTGGTTCAAATTCCTTAAAAATATTCTGGGCGTCATAAGTCCCATAAAAATCACCCACACCCGCGTGATCACGGCCCACAATAAAATGGGTCACCCCATAGTTTTTTCGGCAGATCGCATGAAAAATAGCCTCCTTCGGGCCAGCGTAACGCATTGCTGCAGGAAAAACAGACAAAATAGTGCGGTCTTTCGGATAGTAGTTGTCCAGCAACACCTTGTAACAGGCCATGCGGACGTCGGCCGGGATATCGCCCTTTTTTGTTGCGCCGACAATCGGATGCAGCAGCAAAGCATCCGTAATTTCCATCGCACATTTCTGGATGTATTCATGCGCACGATGCACCGGATTTCGCGTCTGAAACGCAACGACACGGCTCCAACCCTTGTCTAAAAAAATCTTCCGCGTGTCAGCAGGCTCAAAGCGGTGCTCCTGAAAAGCCTGTACGGCCGGGCGGCGGATCATGTCTATTTTTCCACCGAGCAAAAAATCACCTTGAGCATGGGTATAGACCACGCCCGGATGGGAGCGGTCATTGGTGCCATAAGCCAAGCGGGCCTCTTTTTCTTTATCAAAAGAAAAAATCTCTT
Source organism: Nitrospirota bacterium (assembly GCA_029261215.1). Classification (GTDB taxonomy): domain Bacteria; phylum Nitrospirota; class Nitrospiria; order SBBL01; family JAADHI01; genus JAADHI01. The sequence continues at coordinate 60,530 of JAJDBT010000055.1, forward strand.
CGAGGTGAAGAATGGCCAAGGCCAAACCACTTTCATCATAGAGGCCAAGGGCTGTGCCTTCTTTCAGTTCTTTGGCTTCATTCTCTGTAACCGAAAGGGTGATCGGCAAGCTCCAGGGCAGACCACTTTTCAAACGCATGGTTTCAAGGACACAGGTATAATCCGCACTGCCCATAAATCCTTCCAGAGGCGAAAAAACCCCTGTTGCGATCAGCTCCAAATCGGAAATTTCCCGGTCGTTTAAAATAACTTTTTTCAGTGAACCGGCGTGTTGGTCGAGGCCCTGAATTTCAGTCTTTTCAACAAATCGATTCACCAGTTTACCGCCATGAGGCGTAGAAATACTCATTCACATCTCCTAAACGGCATATATACATTCTTTTTTTCTCTTTTCAAGAAAGGGACACAGCCCTTATATCGAAAAGTCGGGGCCTTGAGGACCATCTTCTACGGATTCATCCAAAGCGATTTGCATGACTTTGGTTCGTATGGTGAACTCCTCTTTTTTTCCTTCAATATCTTCCGCTTCCCAGGTGATAAAATCACGTGTTTTATGGATATGCGGCGCAAGCTTTGCCCCACTCGATCCAAACTGGTAGGAAAGATGAAATTCGATCGCCTCCTCCGGGCAGACCTTGATACAAGGGAGACAATCCCAGCAGTCTTCTGGATATTTAAGATACGCCTTGTTGACGGCATGATCTTTTACAATTAAATCTCCAGGGCACATTCTTAAACACGGAGGCTGCCTTGAACTGTGGCAGCCATTACATTTATCAGGGTCGATCCAAACAGGCATTATATCCTCACATCGTATTAGGTTTAATTGAAAATTAAGGCCGGTAACGGTCGCCAGGAACAATTTGTTCATAGGGCCGCGTCATCATTTTTATGGTACCGCTCTCTCGATCTTTCACCGAATTGACAAACTTTAACCAATTCACATCGTCGCGCTCAGGATAGTCCGTTCGGGATTGATAGGTCGGCCAACGGGTTTCTCTCCGGTACGCAAGGTGCTCTACAAGCACCTGAGCGACGTCAATGCGATCGATGACTTCATGCGCTTTCATGAGTTGATGTAAATCATTCGCAACCACGTCGTTCACCTCTCCGGGTAAAGTCGCAAGCTTCTTTCGTGCGATGGTGAGCATTTCCTGATTCATTTCATAATAGGTTGAGGCGCCCCCTGCATATTGCTCCATCACTTTCTGAAGTCTGGCCTCAAGATCCGCCGGAGGAATCCCACGCTTGCCTCTTTCACGATTTTTAAGCGGATTAAAGGCACGTTTTTCCTCTGCATCAATCTGCGCATCTGATGGGGCCAGTAATGCCATCTTTGAAATATCCTCCCCCATCGCTCGTGCGGCAATCACCCCTTCCGCCCAGCAGCCCGAAACAAACTTGAAAGGCGCACCGCCGGCAACATCTCCGGCCGCATACAGCCCTTTAAGCGTGGTTCTGCGATTCAAATCGACCCAATACCCTGCCTGACAATGTCCGCCGACAATATAGGGCTCCGTCGTCTGGACTTCAACAGGCTCTTTGTCGGGATCAATATCATTTGCAAGCCAGTACAACACTTGAGAGGGGTACATGTCCAGATAAGCCTTTTTAAGTTCCTTGACCTTCTCCGGGCCAATGCCCCGTGTATCGAGATACACAGGCCCTCGGCCTTCCTTGATTTCCTGAACCGGCCCATGCGCACGATAAGGCGTGGGCGCACCGTCCCCGCCAAGATCGGCATATCGCGACACCATAAAACGCTCACCCTTGGCATTCACCTGTGGCGCACCAGCACCCAGCGCAATCGTTCCGGTGGGTGCAATCGCATCTTTTGTCCGGAGCGCCACATAACGCATTTCATAAGAAGTCATCTCCGCCCCGGCGCGAATCCCCATCGCATAACCCGCCCCCGTGTTATAGGGGGAATACCACGTTTTATGAGATGCATCACCCGCATTGTTGGGACGATAAAGCCCTGCAGCGCCGCCAGTCGCAATCAAAACGGCCTTGGCCTTGACCACATAAAACTTTCCATTTCTCAGTGAAAAACCCACAGCTCCGCTCACACGATCGCCTTCAGTAAGCAAGTTCGTCACGACAAGCCAGTTGTATACCTTTGCCCCCGCTGAACGGGCCGCCCGTGAAAGAATGGGTTTCAGTGACTCCCCGTTAATTTTAATATTCCAGCGCCCGCGGGGAATATAGTCCCCATTGTCATCGGATAAAATGGGAAGCCCCCATTTTTCGACCTTCTTCACACAATATTCAAAAAGCTCCGACATGGATTGAACCAGATCCTCCCGAATCAAACCGCAGGAGTCAGAGCGGACGTATCGCACGAAACTTTCAGGCGTTTCCCCTTTATTCAGATAAGCGTTAATTGCATTCATGCCGCCTGCAAGACAGCCGCTGCGATCAATATGCGCTTTTTCAAGAATTGTGACCTTATATTGCGGAAACTGCTCTTTCGCCTCAACAGCCGCCATGCAGCCTGCCGTGCCTCCTCCAATAATCAGGATATCTGTCTCAACCAATTGGCGTTCAATCATCTTTACTTCTCTCTATAATAATATTGGGGTTTACATTTAGATATGAAACATGAGGACTTCTTTTTCTTCTTTCTCTCTTTTACGGTTGCATAAATCTTCAAAGCTGATCGCATTGAGATGTGTGTTTAAAGACGTACTGATTTCAGACCACACCTCTTGAATGACCTGATTTTCCACTTTTGCACCGCCGCTTCGCGTCACAGGAAGATCTTCGACAATAAACGGACCTTCAACCGCCTGCAAAACCTCCCCAAAACAGATTTGATCCGGAGCCCGGGATAAGCGGTAACCGCCATGCGGTCCACGAACACTTTCAACCAAACCTTTTTTTTTCAACACGCTCATGACCTGCTCTAAAAATCGGAGGGGAATCGCTTTTTTCTGTGCGATAGACTTCACTTGAAGTGGACGCTCACCCGAATGAAGTGACAGGGCCAACATGGCCATGATGGCGTATTCGCCTTTTGCAGAGATAAAACGCATATTTCCTACTATTCCGATAGAGTTAATGTAGTACTTTATAATCGAAAGCAAAGCCCCTGTCAAGGGCACAGCGCATTTAATCCTGTTTTATATTTCTAGGAAAATAACAACGTGTTCTGAAGGTATGGCCCCACTCAGCGCAACCCGGAATGACCTCCTGTTTCTTGACAGTATTTTAGGCCCATGATACGGTTATTTCAGTTTTAGACAGGTTTTTAATGCCTTAAAAGGCCCATAACGAGATTGAACTAATGTCACTTCGTATTCTCCTAGCTGATGAAAACCTTGCGGTACAAAAACTTGTTGAACTCACCCTTCAAAACGAAGGCATGGATGTCATTTCAACAGACAACAGTCTTTCAGCACTTGATATCGCCCTGAAACGAACACCCGACCTGATTTTGGCGGATTTCAACCTCGAAGGCCTCGACATCTTCAGCTTTGTTCAAAAAATACGAAAAAATACGCGCCTCGTGGATGTGCCCATTATCCTCCTTATTAACGCAGCTGAAACCTTTGATCCGACATACTTACGGTCTGCAGGCGTGCAGGCCTTTTTTAAGAAACCGATTGATTCCCAGGAATTGCTCGAAGAAATTCAAAAATTAACAGGGCATGCCCTTCAAAACCCAGATAAATCCATCTCAGTGCCAGTCACTCCTGACCCGGAGATGACCCAGCATTTTTATCAGGAAGACCCTGAAACCGCAAAAATGGAAGCCGCATTAGGCTGGTCAACTTCAGACGACTCTGCATATGATGAACAAACGGACGACGCACAAACCATTGTCGCGCCAGATTTTTTTGCGGCAGGGAACAATGGAACCCGTTCTCAATCACTTAACAAAACAGACATTGATGAAACGATCCAAAAACAAGTTCATGCCGCTATCGAAAAAGCGACCGCTGACATTTTACATGACCTCCTTCAATCTGCCTTCTCAAAAGAGGTCATCACCCCAATTTTGGAAAAAGTCGCAACAGAAGTCGTCACCTCTATCGCCGAAACTGAAGTTAAAAAAGAAATTTCCCGGCTACAATCCGAACATTAAGTCTGTCCATCATCGAACAACGTACCCGCTAAAAAACTCATTCTCCAAAAATAAACTGATAAACAGAATGGCCAACCGTTTCACTTAATTCGTCCTGCAGGGCGATGAGTGCTTTTTCATCAGCGGCATCGGGAGAAAGCTGTCCTTCCCTTCCTGTTCGGCGAATCGTGCCAAAAACCTGACCGCTTGCTTTTTCCGTCAATGTAATCCGCGTACTCCAACGGACAAAGTGCCAAACAGGACTTTTGGGACCTGTCTTTTCAAAACGAATCACCCCGGTAACAAGCAGGCTCGAATTCGGCCCCAGTGTGAACCCTTGCTGGTTAAGCCCTTCAAGAATAGCGGCTTCAACATCTTTGGCGTGCGGGCCGCTTAACACAAGCTCTACCTGAAAATGCTCATTCAGCAAGGTATTTAGCTGCCCCTTCAAGTCCGGAGTCAAACTCAAGCCGCCATCCAAATTCGTTTTTCCAGAATCTATCACACGCAAATGGCTCTGATACTCATCCACACGTTTTGAAGCCTTCAAGGCTTTTTGCAGCGCCTTGGCAGACACCAGCGGTTCCGAGGCCTCTTTTGCACGCACTTCCCATGTTTTTGCTTCAGATGCCGCTTCGAGCATCTTCTGTCGAAGGGACATGGCCGCCTGACTGCGATTCATCGCAGCCAGGGCATAATGCACTTTTGAAAGAGGGTCCACCCAATGTTCGACAATCTGAACCTGCTCCAAGGCAATTTTACTTCTGACCGCCGTTTGGCTTTGAATATCGACAGACCGATCAACCCTGGTCTCTTCCCGGCTGCCTTCTGTTTGGGAAAAACGTTCGGCTTCCTGCGTGACGGAATGGATCTCGGATCTAAAAATACGCGCAATGGCCCCGTAAGCGCTGCTCTCGGCGGACTGACGGTCGTCCCCAAAACCCACAGCAGTCAGGTGTGTGTTTTGGGGATATTGAAGGCTTGCACCATCTACCCACGCAGGTTTTGTGTCCGAAAAAGCAATCTGATTTCCGAGGCCCCAAAAAGCGCAAAACATCAACAATAATTGGATCCATATTTTTTTACTCATGATTTCTCCATGAATCAACGTGCCGTGTGGACAAGCAAGAAGCGTTTTTTTCCTGCGACGACAGACAGGCCCGGCAAACGCCGTGTTTCGAGCAGTGCGCCACTTGGGCTAAAAAACCGCACTTCAGCGTCCCATTTTCCTTCAGAAAGTGCGAGCCGTCCAAGATAAATTTTCCCCGGCAAGGTCAGCCAGCTTCGTTTGTCGGATTGCTCTGTCGCAACCGAATAAACGTTTCCAAGAAGTCCAATGAGCTGTCCCAGCGGATCATTTTTGTCAGGTGCAATCTCCCGGCGCACTTTACGCGTTGCGTGATACTTGGCTGTGGCCCGGGCGATAGTCTTCAGTGTAATCCGGGTAATCCGGTCTTCCAGATTTTTTTTCGCAATTGCAGTGATATCTTCTACCAGATCAAGCTTCAGACTCAGACGGGCGCCTTCTTTTGCGAGAGACGCCTCCACATAGGCCACATCTGAAGAACGTGCCACAAATTTTGGGAACGCAACTGTCAACAAATAGGTTCCACCTTCGCCATTGGGAATCAGCGTGTTCAGAAACGCGTCTTCTTTTACTGGAGAACGCCCCGCATAGGCCACAACGACCACTTCACCTTCCAGGGTCTTTTTCTTCGGCAAGGGAAATTGGGAAGCCGCCTTCGGAAAGATTTTTTGATAACCCTCAAATTCTTCCTCCAAATGCAGGGCATCCGACATTTTCAGGAGGTCAAACCCCAGCCGGGACGGCACTGGCGTCTGGTAGTCTTTTTTATAATCCTGAAAGGCCTCGAAGGACTTTCGATAAGAGATCAGAGCATCATTGATTTCATCCCGCGTTTCATACAAAACACCGGAGAGATAGCGTGCAAAGGCATCGTTTTGATAAACATTTTTTTGATCATACTTGTCATTAAACCGTATCAGACGGGCGTCTACTTGCCTGGCTTCCACCAGAGCCTCATCCCATTGTTCCAGGGCCGCATAATTCAGTGCAGAAAAAAGATGTACTAATACTTTTTCAAAATCTTCACCATCATAAGGCAAGAGATTGTCATTTGAAATCAGTGCGCCAGCGTGGCTTAGCAGGGATTCTGTATAGAGCCGCTCTATTGCGGTTTTTGCCTTTTCAAAAAAGGTGTTGCTCTCCTGATATCGGCCCGCGAGATGGAGTAGCATGCCACGATCGAGGTAATAGAGGAGGATATTTCTGGAACCGTAGACTTTTTGGCTTTTCTCGACAATTTGGTCGGCGTCTTCGTAACGGTGCGAACGCAGTTTTTCTTCGACACGGTCATAGTGCTTAAGGGAGGGGGCACAGGCAGGAAAAAACAGGATCAAAAAAAGCAGCCATCGCCGCATCACACATGCGCCCCTAAAAAAGCTTGAGTTTGTTCTTGGCAATAATTTTTTTGATTTTTTTCTGACCGATCCACACCTTTCGATTATTGGCCATGTCAATCATTTCAAGATCGACCTGATAAAACATCGCTTTTGTACTGCCCGCTTCATCCAAAATCGTATTGATGGTACCGATCATCATGTAGTCCGCCCCAATTTCTTTTCCAGGGCCTTTAGCGGTCTCAAAGGCAGAATGTTCCGCCTGATCGATTCGCTCCGTACGAATCTCCTCTCGTTCGCCCTTGGCCGCAACAAAAGAAACCCGGCCAGAATTGATCAAACCTCGCTCCAGATCTTTGACAAAGGTTTGTACGTTAATATGTTCATGGCTGCGATTCACAACTCGGCCCACGATCACCGTCGGCGGTTTGCCTGTTTTACCCTGAAATTGGTCTACCCAAACCCGATTCAAGGCATCCTGGATCATTTCCTCTGAGACCAGGCGAGAGTCCGTATCGTTCCAGCGGCCGGAAAGATCCGTAACCGAATCCACTTCAACACGGGAAACCTTCGTCGCACAGCCTGAAAACATACCCACAAAAAGGCTCACAGCAACCATTAACATCCATTTTCTTTTCAATTGAACCATGCCCTGCCCTTCTTTCAGTCCGTACGCCATCAATACCCCCCGGATCATTTCCGTTTGGCTTCTTCCGCTTCGAGTTTATCAAATGCCTTTTCCGCATTCTGCTTTACAAAATCGCGGACGGAGGCATTCAACTCTTTCGCTTTTTTGATATTTTCACTAAAGCGTGCCAAATCCAGGCGGGCCAGAGAATAAAAAGTGCCATCAGAAGCATCCGACCAGTGATCGATAATGACCACGCCAGAAAGTGTTGTGGCCGAAAAAGTTTTGATCGACTGTTCTACATTCTGCTCCTCACTCGTCGCCTCGAAACTCCCCGCAGTGGTTGATGCGGCATAATCCTGCATCAGCGAAGCAGAATATGTTTCAAACATTTTCGAGATTTCAGCACGGGCGCGATTATCCGCAGCCGTCCGCGCCAGAGGTTTGTTCTTAACGCCGAAAATCGCACCGACCCCGTAAAATGATTTCTGATCCTTATCCAAAAAAGCGCCGCTCCCGCGTAACACCCAATCGGGCTCACTGGACTGGTTCATTGTTTTTCCGCCACAACTGGACAGCAACATTAGTGCAAAAATGGACAGGAAGCCTGCCATCATCTTTATCGAAGTCGATCTTGTTTTCATTCAGCTCTCCTCTGGTTTATGAAAAGGATGATTCCAGTATACCCGCGAGTTTGTAAACACGTCAAAGCGGAACGTCATTGTGAATAAAAGATTGATTTTCAGGAATTGGAAACCGCAGGGAGATAAGTCTCAACAGTCCCCAAATCACAGGACCAGAGCGTTCTCAAGATAAAATGCCGCAGGCGAACCGCCTTAATGAGGAGCAAAAATATCGGTTGAGGGAGAGAAAACCAATACCATCTGCACAATATAATAGCCTGCAAAGAGCATTACTAAAACAAAAAAAGATGTTTTTAAAAACTGCTTCATAAGAACCCCGACATTATGATTAGAGTAAATTTTATAGAATGACGAAGGTCATTGTCAACGTGCCGTATGATCTGACAAACCTCTGCTGTACTCAAAAGCCAGGCGCGACTTGATCTTCCAAGGTTTGAATTCGGAGGTCCACAACATGAATTTCTTGCGAAGCCCCGGCCGCGTCAAAGTGGTCACGGGCCTTTTTTAAATGAGAGATGGCCTCCGGGAATTTTTTATCTTTCTCATAAATCGTGCCGATCGTGCCTTCGATATCAGCCAGCATCCTCGCATTCCCCAGCGCTTTTTGAATTTGAAGGGCTTTTTTCGCCGACCCCAGGGCTTTTTCAAACTGCCCTTGGTCTCGGTAAATGAGGCTCATATTCAGCCATACCCTGGATGCGTTTTGCGGGTCATTGAGCGTCTTGTAAATATTCAGTGCGGAGGTCTGGAGATCCAGCGCCTTTTCGACCTGATCAAGCTCTGTATAAACAAAGCCTAAGGCCGTGAGCGCGCCTGCCTCGCTCAAAGGATCATCAAGCGTTTTGTAGAGTTCAATTGCTTTTTCATAATAATCGCGGGCAAGAAAGTAGGTTTTGTCCCGATAATACAAGCTGGCCAACTGGCTCATCTGACGGGCCTTGAGCCAGGGAATCGCCATCGTTTCCGCAATTTCCAATGCCTCGATATGGGCCGCCGCCCCTTTTTCAGTATCACCCAGTTTAAAATAAAAAATGCCCAGCTGGGCCAGAGCCATCCCCTGCCCAGCCCAATCATCCGTATCGCGGGCTATTTCAAGTGATTTTTCAAGCCAGCTTGCCGCCTCTTTCCAGCGATCCGACATTGAAAAAACGACGCCAAAATTCGCCATGGCTGCGGATTGGCCTTTCGGAGAAGCAGCCTGCTCAAAGGCACCCTGAAAGGCCTTCACGGCTTCAGATTTTTGCCCTAAAAATAAAAGGCTGTTTCCAAACATGAGCAGGGCATCCGTATTTTTTTCTAGCGGAGAGAGGGCGTGAAACTCTTGCACCACCCCTTCAAAACGATTTTCATCATAGTGTTTATGCAAGACTCGATGCGCAATTGAGGCATTTTGCTCTGGGGGCAAAACCCTGAGTTCACGTTTGAAGGCTTCAATCTTTAATACGTTTAAACGACCGGGCTGTTCTTTGGCCAAGGCTTCCGCCTTCACGGCAGGGGTGGGGATAGAAATCACCATTCCCCCAAAAAAAAGAAGGAACAGGGCTATTTTTTGATATGAGGAAATGAAAAGAAAAACACGGAATAAAATAGAAAAGAAGACCCTTCCGGCTTTACGCAGGGTTCTTGTGGTCAATCCAATCTTCTCTTTCAGCCAGATAACGGTCTTCCCGGACATTAACGCGGGTACGCAAATCGGTGAATCTTTTTTTGTGGAGCCTTCTCGTCGCATCGGCCAAAACCTCTTCAACCGTCGGGTAGGATTCTGTCTTAAATTTTAAACCTTCGTAACTGAAGGTGCCATAATAACCGTTTTCATCCACTTCCACCCGAATATCACGGCTAAACATCCGACTATCCCAGTCAAATCCCTCGATTTGATGAATCTCAAAAAGCATCCTGCGGCCTCCGTCTGTGATTATCACAACAATGCGCAAGATTATAGACAGAGAAAAAAACCAAATCAAGCGCTAACACGAAAGACCCCTACCTTTTCCTTCCCAAACCCACTTATTCGGCTTTTCTGTCGATCTCCCCAATTTTTTCTGTTACAATCCGGCAAAAATCCTGCACCACGCGATAAATGATTCAACGAGGAGAACGGATGGCCGACCATATATTTCAAGAGATGTTTCCGATTCAAAAAGACACAACAGACTATCGTCTGCTGACAAAAGACCATGTCTCGGTCAAATCCTTTGAAGGACAGGAAGTGTTAATGGTTGCCCCCGAAGCCCTCAGTCTGCTTGCAGAGCGCGCCTTTATTGATATCGCCCACCTTTTGCGGCCCTCGCACTTAAAACTGCTCTCCGCAATTTTGGATGATCCCGAAGCCTCTGAAAACGACCGTTTCGTCGCCCTGACCCTCCTCAAAAATGCCGTCATCGCCGCCGAAGGCATCTTTCCCATGTGCCAGGATACCGGCACCGCCATCGTCATCGGCAAAAAAGGGCAGCAGGTTTGGACAAAAACATCTGACGAAGCGACCCTTTCACAAGGCATTTACAGCGCCTATCACACCGACAACCTGCGTTATTCACAAAATGCCCCCTTGACGATGTACGACGAAAAAAATACGGGCGACAACCTGCCCGCACAAATTGACCTCTATGCCACCACCGGCAATCAGTACGAATTTTTATTTATCGCAAAAGGCGGCGGATCGGCCAACAAAACCTATCTTTACCAGGAAACCAAGGCCGTTTTAAATCCCAAAACCCTGATTGCATTTATGACCGAAAAAATGAAAACCCTCGGTACAGCAGCCTGTCCGCCCTATCACCTCGCCTTTGTCGTCGGCGGCACCTCTGCCGAAATGACCTTAAAAACCGTGAAACTGGCCTCGGCCGGTTATCTCGACCACCTGCCGACGACGGGCTCCGCATCGGGTCACGCCTTTCGGGATTTAGAAACCGAAGCCGCTTTGATGGACGTCTCGCGCTCACTCGGCATCGGTGCGCAGTTTGGCGGAAAATATTTCTGCCTCGATGCGCGTGTCATTCGACTGCCACGACACGGCGCTTCATGCCCTATTGGCCTTGGCGTGAGTTGCAGCGCGGATCGGAACATTAAAGCCAAAATCACCAAAGAAGGGATTTTTTTAGAAGCCCTCGAAGAACACCCGGCCAAGTACCTGCCCGACCATCCGGCGGCGGCCTCCAATGTTGTAGCGCTTGATCTCAATCAGCCGATGTCGGCCATTCGTAGTACATTGAGTCAATATCCGGTCGCAACCCGGCTTTCGCTTTCGGGACAGATTGTCGTCGCGCGGGACAGCGCCCATGCCAAACTGAAAGAACGCTTAGATGCGGGCGAAGACCTGCCGGACTATTTTAAAAACCACATAATTTATTACGCAGGCCCGGCCAAAACCCCGAAAGGCTACGCCTCCGGCTCCTTTGGGCCGACCACTGCAGGCCGCATGGATTCCTATGTGCCGATTTTTCAGGCGCGCGGCGGCTCAATGATTATGCTCGCCAAAGGTAACCGCTCCAAACAGGTGACGGATGCCTGCAAACAATACGGCGGGTTCTATCTCGGCTCCATCGGCGGGCCTGCCGGTATTTTAGGGAAAGAATGCATCACAAAGGTCGAAACCATTGCCTACCCCGAACTCGGCATGGAAGCCATCTTTATGATCACCGTAAAAGACTTTCCCGCCTTTATTATCGTAGATGACAAAGGCAACGATTTTTTTGAAGGACTGCTATAATAAAAGACACTTTCGTCCTATGAGAAAAGATTAAAGATAGAAACAGACACAACAATGCGATCTGTGAAGGGCAGAACACTTGAAGAGCAGCCCTGACAGCAGGTAGCATGCATGAACTACGGAGAAAAAGAGACATTAACTTAAAAGCTCCAGGCATTGTTGTTACTGATCCTGGGGTTGAAAGCGCCAAGGCACGACAGACTCCTGCCGCGATGAACAGCTCTATAATCCTACTTTTCAAGCGTCTGTAAAATAAATTGTGTAGCGGTTCACCGGTCACTCGCTATAGAATAGCGTTTGACCCAATTTTGTATTCATTATTAATCAAGGAGTAAGCGCATGGCGATCATCAGTCAAGTTCGAAATATTGGCATTTCAGCCCACATCGATTCCGGTAAAACCACCCTGACGGAACGGGCTTTATATTACACGGGAAAAATTCACAAGATCGAAGAGGTCCGTGGAAAATCGGGAGTGGGTGCAACGATGGATTCGATGGACTTGGAGCGGGAAAAGGGCATCACGATCCAATCAGCCGCCACGTATTGCGAATGGAAAGACTATATTATCAACATCATCGATACCCCCGGCCACGTCGATTTCACCATAGAGGTCGAACGGGCCCTTCGTGTTCTGGACGCGGCCATTCTCGTGCTCTGCGGCGTCTCCGGCGTTCAGAGCCAATCGATCACAGTTGACCGCCAGATGCGCCGATACGGAATCCCCCGGATTGCCTTCATCAATAAATTGGATCGGGCAGGCGCTGACCCCTTCCGGGTGATTAAACAACTCCGCGAAAAGCTGGCCCACAACGCCCACGCCATCACCATGCCGATCGGCTCGGAGGCGGACTACAAGGGCACAATCGATCTCACCAACATGAAGGCCTACTACTTCGACGGCGACAACGGAGAGCATGTCCGCGAAGAAGAGATCCCTGCTGAGTTAAAAGACCGGGCCGAAACACTCCGCCACGATCTGATCGAGGCAATCAGTGACTTCGACGATGCCATCGCAGAAAAATTTCTGGAAGACAAACCCGTTTCAACCGACGAGCTTCGTAAAGGCATCCGCGATGCGACGATCTCCCTTCAATTTATCCCGGTGATGATGGGCTCCGCGTTCAAGAACAAAGGCGTTCAACTGTTGCTCGACGGCGTCGGACACTATCTTCCCAACCCGACCGAAGTCAGCAATGAGGCCCATGATCAGGATCAGGAAGAAGCCAAAGTCATCCTCGAAAGCAGCGTCGACAAGCCACTCGTCATGCTCGCCTTTAAACTGGAAGATGGCCGCTACGGTCAGTTGACCTACATGCGCATTTATCAGGGAAAAGTCACCAAAGGGGATACCATTCACAATTCAGCGACGGGGAAGAAAGTCCGCGTCTCCCGGCTGGTTCGGATGCACTCCGATCAGATGCACGAAATCGACTCCGCCGAGGCGGGAGATATCGCAGCGATCTTCGGCGTTGACTGCGCCTCTGGAGATACCTTCACGGATGGGACCCTCCACTATACAATGACCTCTATGCATGTCCCCGACGCCGTGATCTCCCTGGCGATCTGGCCGAAAGAGAAGGCAGGCGCCGGAAATTTCTCCAAAGCGCTCAACCGTTTTACGAGAGAAGATCCCACTTTCCGCGTTCACCGCGACGAAGAGAGCGCCCAAACCATTATCTCTGGCATGGGCGAGCTTCACCTTGACATTTACATCGAACGCATCAAACGGGAATACAGCTGCGAGGTACAGACGGGCCAGCCGCAGGTGGCTTACCGGGAAACAATCTCTCGGAAGGCCGAGTTCAGCTACACCCATAAAAAGCAGACCGGCGGTTCCGGCCAATACGCCAAGATCGGAGGATATGTCGAGCCGCTTCCGGACGACGCCGTCGAGACCTTTGAGTTTGTCGATGACATCAAGGGTGGCGCGATCCCGCGTGAATTTATTCCTGCTTGCGAGAAGGGATTTCGTGAACAGATCAAGGCCGGTTCGCTCATCGGGTTTCCTGTGGTGGGTGTTCGTATCGTCCTCAACGACGGCGCCGCCCATGCGGTAGACTCCTCTGAAATGGCCTTCAAGATTTGTTCGATGGCCGCATTTAAGGAGGTTTATCCTCAAGGCAAACCCATTATCCTGGAGCCGATCATGAAATTGGGATGCGAAGCCCCCGTCGAATTTCAGGGAGGTGTGGTCGGACTGCTCAATCAGAGAAGGGGCGTCATCCTCGGCTCACAAAGCAACGATGCCTTCGTGCAAATCGAGGCCGAAGTTCCGCTTTCCGCAATGTTCGGATTTTCCACGGATCTCCGAAGTGGCACACAGGGGAAGGGGGAATTCTCAATGGAATTTCTAAAGTATGCCCCGGTTCCCAAACAAATCTCCGAAGAGTTGGTCAAGGACTATCAAGCCAAAAAAGCCGCAGAGAAAAAATAAACCTTCGCTTAAAAAAAAGCCCCCGCCGGAAAGAGGTTCCAGCGGGGGCTTTTTTTGTCTAATGCTCGGTTTCACTCCCCCAAGGGGCCATATTTACAAAACCTCAGGAAGAGACAACTCAACATGCCCCGCACATTAGGGCGATGAGGGCTTCGGGACCGACCACACCGCCCACACACTAATCAGCGGCTCAGTCACTTTATTTTTTGTCAGGCCAAGCGCCACTGAATCACTTGCGCCCGAGATAAGACCGGAGCTCTGTGGCACGTTCACGAAACTCACGGCTCTGATTTCATCCGGAGTTTCTTTCGAGAAACCAAATGGGGTCATCACGGAACAAGCGGTAATTTTACCCGTGCACCCTTGCACCATCGAGGGAATCGAATCAAAATTGCCTCGCTCACCATCTAAAATGACCGTTGCGTCCAAAGCGGCCGCCGCCAACGCTGCCTCTTCGAACGATTTGAATATAAAATTTGCGGCTTCGGTACAGCCAGAGAAGAGGTCAAGACACTTCCCATCTACGAAGGACACATCATATGTCGCCTCACCGACGACAACTCCGGTGGCGCCTGTCAGTTGCCCAGTGTCATCAATGAGCAAGTTGACCTTGGCGCTGGCTTCCGAAAAAGGAGACAAGAGCAGGAATGCAGTAAAAAATGTAGCCATCACGCTTTTCAAAGGATTCGACCGCAGCAGATCCGCCCGGTTCCATTTAGGGATAACGATCTTCATATCTTTTGTCTTCATTTCCTTCCTCCTGTCAGTTCGGTAAGGCAAGCCAGACACTCTCTTTTCTACCTAGGGTAGCTCTGATCCTATTCGCCAGATTGATTCCGCTCTCGAAGGATTTCGATCTGTTTTTGCGGGCTTCATCTGCTATCTATGGATTGTCTGTCTATAACAACATAAATGAGTAAAAATAGATAGAACAGATCAAAGAGGATTTTTTAGGTCACGCATTTCAGCATAATTAATGATAGACTCTATGCTCATCTCTCGTATGAGTGCTCGCCCCACAAGCGGCGTAAAAGAAAGCGTTTCGGGCTCATCTAAACAGAGCGGTGATCCTGCCTCTATCCCTGAAAAATATCGGAAAAGACGTGGAAAGGCTCAATCTTGAGAGCGAATGAGTCATTCTGCCTCAGGGCTTCATTTTTTCATTTAAAAAAAATTTAAAGCTAGTGTATAAATCTCTTACACGTCGAAACACATTGACCTCTGCTTTCATATAGAGATCAGAACAACGACCCGGGTATACCACCAAGATCATGTTAGCCGGGCAAAACAACATGTTAATCAATGGTTAGATTTTTCAAATGACAACCACTAGCGCTGAGCCAATGTGGCTCGATTATTTTGTAGGAGGCGTACCAACTGGCGAGTATTTTCTCTGTGACTTGCGCGACTGCTCAGAACTTATTGAAAGATCCTCGAAGGGAATATCGCGAGCAAACGAAATTTGTTTCATTGGCATGCTTTCTTATTTTGAAGCTTTTTGCAAAGGCCACTTCGCTTCAATTTTGAACATTGAGCCTACCTTGTTAACCAACTTACGCCAGAAATCTCACGATATTTTGATCGATCCTCTACACTTGTTGGGCATGCGCGACGAGTGGGCTATTCGCCTCGGGTTTTTAGTAGCCGAAAAATACGATTTTGGAACACCACAAAAGATTGCTGCTTTATACAACGCCTTGCTGAAAGTGACCCCTTTTTCTAAGAGTGAAGCACAGTTTTACCAAGAGATGTTAAGAGATAGAAATTTGCTTGTACAGAGGTGGACCCCAAGCCTGACACAGTGAATCGCTTTTTATAAGTGAAATCCTGGGGCATTGTCATGCGGCCTCTGGAAGCCCCGAAGGCAGCTTATAATAAACCTGGTCTGGGGTCATCCTTTTCAGGTTGGCATGCCGC
>JAJDBT010000056.1 GCA_029261215.1 Nitrospirota bacterium
TGATCATTTTCTCGCGTAAGGGTGTCATGATCTCTCCTCCTTGTTTATGAAAATGGCTGTGAAAGACGGACGTCCCCCAGAACGCCCCTTAGAAGATATTTTACGCGATGATTAATGACAGAAAAGACTTAAAAAAGATGAACTTTACTCAGAGATGAATCTCAAATTGGGATAAAAGTAGGATACAAAAGAAGGGGCGAAAAACTACCGCGTTAGCGGTTTAGTTCAACTTGTTAATATACGGAATTTTTTCCGTATATTAACGCTATATTTGTGTTATACAGAATTAATTCCGTATATTCCCTCTCTATAGACAGAATTTTGGACAACGCTATCCGAACTCAATGTGTTTTGCTATGTGGGCAGGCGCTTTATATGCCATATAGAGATATAAAAGTCAAAAAGGGTTTTGGCCCTTTTGGCTTTTATCTGCGTTTATCTCCGCCCCAGGGGATGGCGGGATTTTTCCGAGTCAAAAAAACAGTCCTCTTTGATCTGGAGATGCTTATCCAAAGAAGAGCTGTTTAATAATTCATGCCAGCCGATTGAGGGCGAACGACCTTTTGGGCCGCGCCAGACCTTTCTTCACAGCGCTTAATCCACGAGTAGAGGTCGCTTTGCGACAAGGGTTTTCGAAAGGTTTTGTAATTGAGGGCCTGTGCGGTTTTTAAATCGCCTTCGCTCCAGGTTTCTGCCATAAGGGCAATATGGCGCACTTTGCATCCTTTGTCCTCGATTTTCGCCTTGATGCTGTCGGGTTTCGAAAGGTCTGGATCTGTGATGCTTGTAATCATAAAATCTTCGTTTGCGTGATCCGAATCATCAATGAGAGGTGTGTAAAAGGTCTCCGGACAAACGGAAAATTTGGGGTAGGCATCGACTTTATATCCACGTGGGGTGAATATTTTCCAAAGCATGGCCCGTACTGCAATATCTTCATCAAACACATAAACGCGCTTGACCATTGTTATTCTCCCCGCTCCAATCAGATTGGAGTGTACAGGTTGATTTTAGGTAACGCTGACCCGGGTTTCTAAAAACGTTGCCCTGCGGCCGAAATGAGCATTAACAGGAGTTCTTAAAAACCACAAAAAAAAAATGCCATACCCTGATTTTGAAGGATATGGCAACTTTGCCAAGAGATGGTGATTACGCCGCTGTAATCGACCGCTCCACTGATTGTATGTCGCTGCACGATGTTACGCGCTATTTGAATACTAAATAACTTTTGACGCCCTGTCAATTATGTTTTAAGGACATCGCATCTTTTTCTGCCCCCCGGCCAATGAATGGATATCGGGATTAAGCAAGCGCGATTGTTCTTTAGGGCGAATTACGCATGTGCCGCTGCATTGAGTGTATAGGAGCCTTTCAGCGTGGCTTGATCAAGGATATGCCCCTTGATGGCCTTGAGTACATCGGGGCCTTCAAAACGGGCGGGCAAGTTCAGTGAGGGGAGATCAAGCGCGTAGACGGTAAAATGATAATGGTGGATGCGCTCGTCGTTAAAGGGGGGCCAGGGGCCGTCGTAGCCGCCATACGCTCCGCCCATGTCGGGGTCATTTCCAAACCAGGCGGTATAACTATTTATACCGCGAATGCCGTAGGCCACTTTGCCGGTCTTTTTTCCTTTGGGGATGACCCCGTCGGCATCCTGCCCTTCAAAGAGTTCTGTAGTTTCGGCCGGAATGCCCACCAAAACCCAGTGAAAAAAATCAGCACGCGGAAAGTTATATGCAATGGTGCGGTCTGATTGGTTGGCATTTTCAGGACTGGAAGGCGCGTCGGGATCGACACAAATCACTGCAAACTGTTTTGTTTTGGCGGGAAAGTCCGACCATTTGAGGTGTGGACTTTTATTGGGGCCGGGCACAGGGCCGTTTTCTCCGGGAATACCCATGGCAAAGGTTTCTGAAATGCGGTCATTGTTTTGAATCGAGTGACTGAGCAGGTTCATGAGCATGTTTCCTTACATAAGGTCAAGGGATAGAATTGCTGTGTCTGAAATTCTATCCAATTTTTCAAAAGAATACAATGCTCTAAAACATGTTCAAGCGGGCGTTATCGATTTTCGAGTCGGCTGTAATCGAGCAGGCCGGCGGCAAGCGGGGCGGTCTCCCTGTAATACGCATTGAGAAAGTCGCTGTGTCGCCAGAAGGCCGGATCGGTGCGTTGTAGACCAAAGCGGGTCAGCAAGGTGCGATAGTCGGCTTCGCTGGAAAGCATTTCGACTGCGCTGACAAAGTGAGAAAGTTCTGATGTTTGAACACGGTAAAAGGCATTGGGGTGAGCCCCTAAAAAACCGGGTGCAACGGTCAAGGTGTCTTCTTGCGGGCGCCGTCGTTGTGCTTCGAAAAAAAGTTCAGAAACATTGCTCATGCCATTATTGCGGATGAGGCTAAACACGGGGCGATCCAGACCTTCAATGGTTAAAATCATGGTTTGGGGTAGCCAGGAAACCGGAAGACCCTTGATTTGGGACAGTTTTTTTAGCTGCGCGGCAACCTTGTTTGTCTCATCGGAGTTTGTTTCTTCTGTGTCGAGTTCAAATGCCGTATTCAGTGCGGGTTTGACGTGTTGGCGGAGTTTGTCGAGCAGCTCATCCTTGGGCGACTCGGTTTGATAGGAAATACTCGTTTCCTGATTAAAATATTTAGTGTACTCATCCATGTATTTTTGGACATCATCATCTGCACCGCGATACCAGTCGGCCCATACGTCCTTTCGGCTTTTTTGAGGGAGCAGGGTCAGGAAGTTAAATTCCCCCTCCATGCGCATAAAGTCCATGTATAAACGGGAGGTCATTTGATGACCAATATTGCCATAAATGTCATAACCTGCGACCAGCAAATAGTGGATTCTTTCGAGCAGTGCATAAGTCAGGACAATGGCGGTTTTGGGTTTGTCCCCGATCAGTCCTTTTTCGACCGTCCCGTTATTGAGGTGGCGAAAGATTGTGAGGGCCGCATTGTCGTTTGATCCATCCCCATCCCATACGAGATCAAGTGAAATTTCTCCCGGTTTGGATAAGTTTTTTTGCATCGCCTGGACTTTTTTTTCAAAATACTCTTTTTCCAATTCGGAATACTTCAGCCAAGTGCCAATCACGCCGGTATTGCTCGCTTCGATGGTGGGCATTTTAAGCCGATGTCGTTCTTTTTCGATAAAATTACTGGACTGTTTGATGATTTCATTGTCGGGGTTGGTAAAAAACACCCAGAACTGTTCGTTGATGACGTTCAGTGCAACCTGTCCACGGCAGACCGGGCCTTTTAAAAAATTCATCAGCGTGAACTGGGCTTCATCCAGTAAAAACCGATAGCGTGAGTCGATCGGAATCGCTTCAAAGGATTCAAAAGGGTTGGCCGCGACCTCCGCTCGATAAGAAGACAGGGCAGTGACTTTAATCTCGGGTTTTAAAAAAAGGCTTTTGTAGCGTTTCTTTCGTTTTTTGTTCAGCGCGTAGGGCATGTGTGTTTTTGCCAGGATTGTTCTGTGTATGGGTTCGATTCGGTAATACACACGCGGAACGCCAGGGTCGTCATAAGGGCGAAGGCTTGTGACAAAGTCAATGGGTTCCCCCGGCGGGGTTTTGGAGCGAAGCATGCGAAAAAACTGTTCTGATGAAAGATCGTCGAAGTAGAGATGGGCTAAAAAGAGATGTTCATATAGGTAACGGCTCATCAATTGTTCTTTTAAGGAGGCCCCATTTAAAAAGGTCTCCCACGCTGTGATCTCTGAAAGAAAATTTTGGGCCAATGGGGCCGGTTGAGAATAGGGGGCGCCATCCTTGATCCAGTCCAGAAGTGTATTCAATTCCCCCTCGGCCAGATTGGGCAAACCGTAGGGCATCCCCCACAAGGGTTTATTTTTTGCGAATTGATCAAAGGTTTCGATTGTTGGACATTGTTGCTCATCCCGATCTAAAGAAAAGTCAAAACTGGGTGGCAGAGGATTAACTGGAGGTAAGGGGTTTTGCTGTTTTAAAAGCAGTATGTTGGCCATAAGACTGGCCTTGATATTGGCTGTTTCTGATTGATGCCGTTCATTGAGTACGGGAAAAAATCCAAGCCCTCGCCATGCTTTTACCGAATGGGCATCCACAAATAATCGTGTGGGTTTAATGGCAGTCAGGCGTGCAGGGGCATACACCACTTCTTTATTTGCACCGCGTTCTATGCCTTCGTGTGCACTTAAATCAAGTTGGCAGGGGGCATCATAACAGCTATGGCACACGACACACCGGGTATCCAAAACAGGTTTCACATCCTGCCAAAAATCGACGGGATGAGGTTCTGACCGCGTCTGGCTTGATATATGTCGCACGCGGTTATTGTGAGAAGCGCGGCCATATGCATCATCCAGCTTGATCTGTCCCCAGACAGAACACCCGACAAGCGTGAGGATTGCGAACAGGGTTAGCATTAAGCCGCGAGGGGTTGTGAACATTGTTGCGATTTCTCCAGATATCGGGGTGCTGATATGCCTGAAAAATGCCTGTTAGACAGAGAGAAGCCATTGCATGAAGTATGCACGGTGAATGTCATTTTCGGGCCTCCCGTTTGAGAGGCCCGAAAAAACATTAAAGCTTAGAGTGAGTCCCGTCGCAGAAAGGCAGGTTGCCGGATTGTCTGCAGCCGCACCAGGCAACGGTTTTCTTCTTTTCGATGACCACCCGGATGGGCGTTTTCCCGGTCTTCAAACGTTCATGTGAGCCATCGCAATAGGGTTGGTTTTCCGATTTTCCGCAGGCACAATAATATTTTTCGCCCGGTTCTTCTGCGATCACATAAGGCTGTTTGCGTTCTGTCATCGGTGTCCTCCATTGTTCAGTCAGTGATAAAAATAAAGCTTCCTTGCCAGGCAGAATGCCAGACGGCAATCCCGGATTTTTCTGTTGTGCGATTTCTTGTTTCAGCACAATCAATATGATAGGTTCTTAACATCTATTCAGCGGGTTTGTAAAGGTCGTGTTTTTTGTTCGATACATTCCCAAAAAAGGCTTGCAGTGCGTGACAAGGGGTTGGCCTGCCTTATTCCTTAATTTAAATGAAAGGTAAAAAAAGTCGCAATGTCTTTTAACCTCTTTCAGGCAGATGCCTTTACCCACAGGCCTTTTAGCGGAAACCCTGCCGCTGTATGTCTGATGCCGGAGCCGCAGGATACGGCCTGGATGCAGCAGGTTGCCGCAGAAATGAATCTTTCTGAAACGGCCTTCCTCACAGATCAAAAAACGCATTATGATCTGCGCTGGTTTACGCCGGTCTCCGAGGTTGATCTTTGCGGACATGCGACGCTGGCCAGCGCCCACATTTTATGGGAGCAAGGGAAAGTCCCGATATCAGAAGCGATTCAATTCAAGACAAAAAGTGGGTTTTTAAGGGCCACCCGGAAAGACCAATGGATTGAAATTGATTTGCCGACTGACACCTTATTACCTGCTTCGCCGCCATCTCATCTCATTCAGGCTTTGGGTGTAGACCCCATTTTTACCGGAAAAACCCGTTTCGACTATTTCATTGAAGTGGAGACAGAAGCCGTCTTGCGTACAATCCAACCCGATTTTCAGCTTTTGGCTCGCGTGCCGACACGAGGCATTATTGTGACCTGTCGGGCATTGACGCCTGCGTATGATTTTGTCTCCCGGTTTTTTGCTCCGCGTTACGGGATTAATGAAGATCCAGTCACCGGCTCATCGCATTGTGCGCTGGGGCCCTTTTGGCAGGCCCGGATTCAGAAAGATGAACTTAGGGCTTATCAGGCTTCGGCAAGAGGCGGACACCTTCGGGTTCGGCCCGTTCAAGACCGTGTTTTTTTGAGCGGAGAAGCCGTGACAGTCTTTAGGGGAATAATGTTATAATCCCCCCTTCATTTCTTTTAAGCCTAAAGAGAGCAGATGCAGATGAAAAAAATGTGGCGATTTCAATTCACCCCGGTATTTGATCATAAAAAAACCAATCGTGCAGGGATTGTTTTTTTGATCACCTTGTTCCCGGTGTTCCTCAGCACGTCCCTTTATGCCCAGGGACGGCCTCCGGCCAATGTTGTGGTGTCTCCCGTTGTAAGGGAAAGCATCCAGGATGAGATTCTTTTGATTGGCACCGTCGAGTCATGGCGCACGAGTCAGGTCGCGACAGAAGTGTCCGGTCGGGTCGAACATTTGGCGGCGCGTCGGGGGGACAAAGTTAAAAAAGGAGAGACGCTTGTGACATTGGCCGACAGCAGTCTTTTGTTGCAGCTGAAGGAATCACGCTCGAAACAAAATGCAGCGATTGCACGACTGGAAAAAGCAAAGGATAATTTAAAACGCTCTGAAGGGCTGGTCAAAGAGGGTCTTGTTTCCGAGCGTGTCTATCGGGACGCAAAACTGACGGTTGAGGAACTGAAACAAACACTTGCAGTCAACGATGCAGAGCGATTGCAAATCGAAGATGCCCTGAATAAGAAAAAGGTGTTTTCGCCCTTTGACGGCATCGTCACGCAAGAGTTGACGGAAGAAGGCCAATGGGTCGAAACGGGTGGAAGTATTGTGCAGCTGGTGGATCTTTCAAAAGTCCGTATTCTCATTCAAGTCCCTGAAAAGTTTATCCGGGAGGTAAAGACAGGCGGGACGGTATCGGTTCACATTGATGCCATGCCTGATCAGGGTTTTACAGGAAAAGTCCATGCGATTATTCCTTCGGGAGATCGGGAGTCACGCCTGTTTCCGGTAGAAGTGCATGTGGAAAACAAGGAACTTCTGCTAAACGAAGGCATGCTCGCACGGGTTGCTTTTGGTCTTGGCACGCCCCGCCCTGCGCTCATGGTCGAGAAGGATGCGGTGATTCGCAAGGGTTCGGAAGCCTTTCTTTTTGTTGCAGAGGCCGGCAAGGCCATGAAAAAAATAGTCACCCCGGGCCGGGGGAAGGGCGGACGAATCGAAGTGTCCGGCGATCTTAAAGAAGGGGATGTTGTTGTGATTCGCGGTAATGAACGTTTGCAAGAAGGCCGGGATATCAAGGTCGTGCCCCTGTCCTCTGAATAAACACACCATCAAACGGAGTGCTCTTCCTAAAATCAATTTTAAAATGAATTTTTCAGTGGGTTTCCAAGTATGAATTTTACCGAAATGATGATCAAACGACCTGTTTCTGTGACGGTCGGTGTGATCCTTATCTTGCTTTTTGGCGGGATCGCCCTGTTTAAAATTCCGATTCAGCTGACGCCGGAAGTGGTCAAGCCGGAGATCACTGTCGAAACCTTTTGGCGCGGCGCAAGCCCGCGTGAAATAGAACGGGAAATCGTCGAGCGGCAGGAAGAGCAACTAAAAGCCATTTCAGGACTGGTAGAGATGACCAGCGAAAGCCGGGAAAGCCAGGGCTCGATTGTCCTCACCTTTAAAACCGGGACAGACCTGGATTCCGCTCTCTTGACGGTTTCCAACCGGCTTGATCAGGTGACAAATTTCCCGGTGGATGCCGACCGGCCTGTCCTCAGAACCGTGAACGTCGCCTCATCCGCAATCGCATGGTTCATTTTAAAACCGCTTCCCGAAAATAAAACAGACATCAATACCTACCATGATTTTGCAGAGGACTTTATCAAGGCCCGGTTTGAACGGGTGCCGGGTGTGGCGATCAGCAATGTTTTTGGCGGCAATGTCCGTGAAATGCAGGTCTTGATCGACCCCAATGTCATTGCAGCCCGCAACATTACCGTTTTGGATATCAATGCCGCATTGATTCGGGAAAATACAGATATCAGCGCGGGTGATTTTGATGAAGGGAAACGCCGCTACCTTGTCCGGACTTTGGGCGAGTATCGTTCCCCGGAAGATATCGGCAATATCGTCATCAAGCGTGTGGGCGGCCAGCAGATCTTTTTAAAAGATGTGGCCGAAGTGGCCATCGGATATAAAAAACCGCTGCGTTCGGTCCGGCAAAACGGGGAGGCGGCGATCGCCGTCAATGCCCTTCAGGAATCGGGGGCGAATACCCTGGATGTGATGGCCGGACTTCAAAAAGCCTTAGCGGAACTCAACGCAGATATTTTAAAAGAAAATCAACTTTATATTACGCAGGTTTACGATGAAACAGACTACATCAACAGCTCTATTGCCTTGGTACAGGAAAACCTGATTGTCGGTGGATTTTTGGCCGTTGTTGTCCTGATTCTGTTTCTCCGTAGCGCTTCGGGAACCTTGATTGTGGCCACCTCCATTCCGATCAGTGTGATCGGGACATTCATCATTCTTCTGCTTTTGGGCCGGAATATGAATGTGGTTTCCATGGCCGGAATGGCTTTTGCCGTGGGCATGGTCGTGGACGTGGCCATCGTCGTTCTGGAAAACATCTATCGGCATTGTCAACTGGGAAAGGAGCGGGCTCAGGCTGTTGTCGATGGCATGAACGAGGTTTGGGGCGCCGTTGTCGCAAGCACCCTGACGACCATTGCGGTTTTTTTACCGATCCTTTTTATTGAAGAGCAGATTGGTCAACTATTTAAAGACATTGCCATCGCAATCAGCGCGAGCGTGGGCTTGAGCCTTGTCGTCGCTGTGACTGTAATTCCGACATTTGCGTCAAAAATAATCAACGTGGGCGATACGAAAAAAGAAGCGTCCACGCCCCTTTCAAACCTCTTTGGACTTGTACCCCTGGCCGCACGCCTGACGAACGGGATCGCCCGTACTGTCTATCGCATCTGCAGCCGTCCTCTGTTGTCTTTGGGGGTTGTTTTGGGCATGACCGCTTTATCTGTGGGACTGGCCTGGTTTTTGATGCCCAAGGCGGAGTATCTTCCCGAAGGAAATCGAAACCTCGTCCTGGGTATTTTATTGCCGCCTCCGGGCTACAATCTTGATGAAATTAAGCGTATTGGCGAGCAGATCGAAG
Source organism: Nitrospirota bacterium (assembly GCA_029261215.1). Classification (GTDB taxonomy): domain Bacteria; phylum Nitrospirota; class Nitrospiria; order SBBL01; family JAADHI01; genus JAADHI01. The sequence continues at coordinate 8,874 of JAJDBT010000056.1, forward strand.
AAGACATCCGTCCCTATTGGGAGAAAGATCCGGACAACCCCAAGGCAGGCGACCCCGACGGCCCCACCGCCACAAACTTTTTTTATGTCGCGTCGGGGCAGCAAGTGTTTATGGGGGTGCGTGTAAAAGAACCGGAACGGATACGTGAAATGATTCCCATTATGCAGGGAGCTCTTCAAAAAATCCCAGGGATGATCGCCATTGTGTTGCAATCAGGTCTTTTTTCAAGAGGCATTGGCGAAGGCCGAAGTATTGATGTCGCCTTTTCAGGCCCGGAGCTGGAGCAACTGGTCGGGCTTGCCGGACAGTCTTTTGGGCAGCTTATGGAATTGATGCCCGGTGCGCAGCTCAGGCCCGTGCCGAGTCTTGATCTTGGCAACCCGGAGGTTCAGATTATTCCGGATCGTGTCCGTATGGCGGATATGAATCTTTCCGCAAGTGACCTGGGTAAAACAATCGATGCGCTCCTGGACGGCACAAAATCGACCGAGTATTTTGACCAGGGGGAACGGCTGGATCTGGTGATCAAGGGTATCGAATCTTATGCATGGGAAAGCCACGCCCTGGAACGCATTCCGCTTCGGACGCCCTCGGGTAATATCGTGACCCTGGGTTCTCTGGCCGACGTGGTGATTACGAATGGCCCGCAGCAAGTAAATCACCTTGAACGGGACAGAACCATCTCTATTCGTGTTGTTCCGCCCATTGAAATTCCTCTTGAGCAGGCGATGGAGATGATCGAAGAAAACGTCCTCAATCCAATGAAAGCCAGCGGGAGACTTGCATCCCCCTATCGTGTGCAACTCAGCGGAACGGCGGACGACCTGGTCGTGACGCGCGATGCGGTCAAATGGAATCTGATCCTCGCCGCAGTGATTACCTACTTACTGATTGCAGCGCTTTTTGAAAGCTTCTTTTATGCCTTTATTATCATGATCAGTGTTCCCTTGGCGGCGGGCGGCGGATTTTTAGGGTTATGGCTGGTCAGTACGTTTATCGCTTATCAAACACTGGATGTCTTGACCATGCTGGGCTTTATTATTTTGATCGGCATCGTGGTGAACAATGCCATCCTTATTGTGCATCAGGCCCTGCACTATATTCGTGAAGAAGGCATGTCTCCGGTGGATGCGATGCAGCAATCCGTCCGTGTTCGTGTTCGCCCGATCTTTATGAGTACCCTTACCAGTGTCTTTGGCATGCTGCCACTCGTCCTTTTTACGGGACCGGGATCGGAGATTTACCGGGGGATCGGCAGTGTCGTGGTCGGAGGACTCACGCTTTCAACTTTTTTTACCCTGTTCCTGGTGCCAGCGCTGTTTACGCTGATGACAGGACTCAAAGGTGTCGTGAAGCGTGGAGATCCATTTGAAGTGCCGCCTGAAGAAAAACAGGGCGGAGAGCCCACACTGAAGACCGTTCATAAAGGACTGGAATGAAGAAACAGCGCGAGTCGGTCAAACCCTGGTGGGGCACATTTTCAATTGCCAAAAATCATACTGGTCGTTGGCGGCTTGGTCCGATGGATCTGCATATCCGGCACATCCGGCAGGAGTGGCATATCGCATATGAAAGTGTGGGAGATCCGCTTGATAATACTCTGGATGTGACGACGCATGATCAGCCATCCCCATCAAGTGGGGATCTTGTTTTCTCGCGCTTCACCTTTCGTGAAACCACGGGAGATCTCCGGCTTTCTCCATCCCTGCCAGACCGGGCCGTGGTGATCCGGCCAGAAGCGCCGCTTTATGTGCCTTCGGAAGAAGAAGTGACCCTGTATGTCAGCCTGCCGCTGTGGGTCCGAATCGAAGCAGGAAACCCCGCCAAGTATTTGCAGGAAGTCCCAATTTACCGTCCCTCCGACACTTGGTTTGGCCGGTCCACGCGGGAAGGGGAGCTTTGTTATGCCAGCCGGACGAACGGACGATTGAATGTCGCGGACATACCCTTTCTCCCGCATCGGGCGGTCTGTCCCATTCTGATCCGAAACGCGGCGAAAGATCCCCTTTTCGTGGAACGTCTCAATGTGGCGGCACCGCATCTTTCTCTGTATGTGACGCCGGAGGGCTACTTTTGGACACAGGGTCTGGTTTTGGAACGGGAAGCCGACGGCGAACGCGTGCAGGCCCGTTTTGAAAAGACCGCGCCCGAAGAAGCCGTGGACGCGGTTTCGGTTTGCGGCCCGCGGACTGCACCGGGTTCAAATTTCTTTAAACGCACCCTGGATACGATTTTTGCCTGAGAAAGACATCACTGATATGCGTACAGAAAGGTTAGATTAAAAATGTGGGCTGAGTTATTTAAATCCGAACAATCGTTTTTGGTCCTCCGCGCCGTCATTATTTTAATTCTCGGCCTGGGTTTGGCCAAGCCTGTCAGTTCGACCATCGCCCGACTCTTCCTCAAGTATGTCACCCCGCAGCAAGACATGCTGATCAAGCGTTTTGCGTACTATCTGATCATGGTGCTCACCTTGATTTCCGGTCTTAAGGAACTGGGTTTTCAGCTGAGTGTGCTCCTGGGTGCGGCAGGTATTCTGACTGTTGCGGCCGGTTTTGCAGCACAAACCTCTGCTTCAAATTTGATCAGCGGCCTTTTTCTCATCGCGGAGCGCCCTTTCAGTGTCGGGGATGTCATTACGATAGGGGCAACCACAGGGGAAGTGCTTTCGATTGATCTCTTATCTGTCAAGTTGCGAAAATTTGACAACCTTTTTGTGCGTATTCCGAACGAAACCCTCGTGAAATCTGAAATCACCAATATCACCCAATTTCCGATTCGCCGGATTGATTTAAGCCTGGGTGTTGCCTACAAGGAAGATTTGTCCAAGGTGCGGGAGATTCTTTTTGAGATTGCCGATCGTAACCCGCTTTGTTTTGAGGAGCCGCCGCCGCTCTATATTTTGCAGGGATTTGGGGATTCGGCCATTAATCTTCAGTTTTCGGTTTGGGTTGTTCGTGAAAACTTCCTGGAAGTGAAAAACGGCCTTCAAGACGAAATTAAAAAAGCCTTCGATGCCAATGGAATCGAAATCCCCTTCCCCCACCGAACGCTCTATGCAGGCAGCATGTCCGAGCCTTTTCCTGTCCGTGTCGTTGATCCAGGCTAAGAAAAACCTCCAAGCCCAAGGAAATGTGCGGGTTTTCAGTCTCCAGGATGATTTCCGGTCTTTCTCAAGACCTGAGATTTAGGTAGGGCTTAAGGCGTATCTGCAATATGTGAACGGCGTGTTTTTCCTGCGCCGCCATAAACCATAAACACTTTTTTGCTTTCGCGGACCTGAATGTCGGACCAGGCGTTGGCTTCGCCGTCGTAATAGGCGTCGGGGTCGCTTCCGCTGGCCTTTAAAAAATCCGGGCTTGTGATGCCGGCGTCCATGACTTCACCCACGAGGCAATCGGTTGTAAAGCCTTGTCCTTTGAGTGCAATTTTTGAAAGGGTTTGCAATATTTCTTCACCGTTCGTCAAGATGAGGTCTTTCATAACCTTGGCCTTTTCTCCTTTGTAAAAGTTGGAATTTGAGGCATATTGTAACAAAAGCGCGCAGGGTCTTGTCACGCCTTATTTTAGGAATCTCTGATGAAGGCAGCGCTTGCTTTTCAGGGATTCAATATTCACTGCGTTTATGGTACTTTCAGGTGCCCTTTTTAAATTCATAGGAATAAACATATGACGCCCTCCCAACAATTCAAATCCGCCATCGATCACTTTGACGCAGTGAACCGTGAAGACCCCTACCACGAAACCTTTGAAGGCAAATCAGTGCCAAAAGAACTGCTTTATGCCGAACGGATGACGACCTGGCTCAATCGGCTGGCGCCGGATGCTTCGGAAGCCCTTCAGCTTGCCGCAAGAAGTCAGCACATTGCCCGGTGGAAAATTCCCCGCGCCGAGTATCCCATGAATCGAAAGGGTTATCTTGAGTGGCGCACAACCTTAAATCGCTTCCATGCAGAAACCGCATCGGACATTTTGCGCACCCTGGCATATGATGCGGAGACGATTTCGCGTGTTGAAGGTCTGCTGCTAAAAAAACATTTAAAAGACGATCCTGAAATGCAAGTGATGGAAGATGTGATCTGCCTTGTCTTTCTGGAAAGCTATTTTGCCGATTTTTCAAAAACGCTGGATGAAGAAAAAATGATTCCCATTATCCAAAAAACATGGAAAAAGATGAGCCCTCGCGCCCATGAGGCCGCTTTGACTTTAAATCTTTCCCCGGAAGCGGCGGCTTTAATTCAAAAAGCCCTGGTTGAGTGATTTTGTACACTGTCCGCTTGATTTTGAAGGGCAAGAGAGCAAAGAGAAACCCGTTTTACTAAACGAAAATGTACTCAAAGGAGGTTCTTTTGGACAGCAAGGCCACTTCGATAAAAACCCATCGGCGCATGCAACCCTGATTCAAATGGGGGTGGGGTTTTGGGTTTCGCGTATCGTTTATGCGGCCGCCAAACTGGGCTTGTCCGATCTAATTGCAGGAGGACCCAAGTCTGCATCGGAGCTGGCGGAAGCAACGGGCCACATGCGCCTTCGCTGCATGGACTCTGCGTACCCTGGCAAGCCTGGGCATTTTGACAGAACGTACAGAAAAACAGGTTGCCCTGACCCCGCTTGGCGAAGCCCTAAAAACCGGTGCGCCCGGTTCGGCCCGTGCCACACTAATCGCCCCGGCCGGTCATTGGCAATGGCAGGGCTGGCCCGAATTGATGCACTCCCTGGAAAGCGGTGAAACGGGTTTTGAAAAAGCCTTGGGCATACCTCTGTTTGACTACCTCGCAGAACACCCGGAAGAAGCTTCACATTTTAGTGATGCGATGCTCGGGTTACATGGGGCTGAGCCTCCCGCTGTTGCCGAAGCCTATGATTTTTTAGACATCGGCCTCTTGTTGATGTGGGGGGTGCCACAGGGAATCTCCTGGCGGCGATTCTGAAACGCTTTGATGCGCTAAATGGTGTGTTATTTGATCGGCCTCATGTGGTTTGTGATGCGCCTGCGTTGTTGGGATCTCACGGTGTGGCAGAGCGAGTACGCATTGAATCGGGCGATTTTTTTGAGGGTGTTCCAAAAGGTGGAGAAGCTTATCTTTTATCCCACATCATCCACGACTGGAATGAAGCACAATGTCTGGGGATTCTTAACCAGTGCCGAAAAGCGATGTCCGCAAATGGCCGTCTCTTGATTGTCGAGATGGTCTCGCCCGATGGCGACACCCCGCATCCGGGAAAAATAATGGATATGACCATGCTGGTGGTGCCGGGTGGGCAGGAACGCACCGAAACGGAATATGCAGAATTGACGCGCAAGGCGGGTTTTCGCCTCAATCGTGTTGTCCCGACAGAGTCTGCGGTGAGTGTTTTGGAGTGCCTTCCGGTTTAGACAGGACTTAATATTTAAGACTTTCTGCTTTTTGTAGAAATTCCAATACATTGCATTTGAACGATCATCACTTGCCCCGCCAGAAAAACTAAAGGCCTTGAAATATTGAAATGAATAGAGGTGGACCCCAAGCCTGACACAGTGAATCGCTTTTTATAAGTGAAATCCTGGGGCATTGTCATGCGGCCTCTGGAAGCCCCGAAGGCAGCTTATAATAAACCTGGTCTGGGGTCATCCTTTTCAGGTTGGCATGCC
>JAJDBT010000057.1 GCA_029261215.1 Nitrospirota bacterium
AATTCTCACTTCCCCCTGACTTGGTAAAAGTTCTACTTTCTTAACGTGCCACGGACTTTGTATCCCCAGTATTTGGGCATATAATTCTTTATCTCTCATGCAGCCTACTCTAACCTACCCACTCGATCAGGGGAAGAGCCACCAAAGAAATCTTGCAACAAACGAACACCATCCCTATAGTGGGAAAAACAAAATGTGCGCTTCAAAAAACAGGCGGTATTTTTATGTTCTTCCAGAAAACCTCAAAAAACGGTCATGAGTAAGTTTTCGGCCATCTATATCGAAGAGCAGTGCCTTGGTCTGCCTCGTGTTCAAGAAATTCTCCGGCAATGTCCGGATATCCCCAATATAAGATGTGAACGCTATGGCGAAGTCTTTAATTTAAAAGCACAAAACTTTCGGCTTCAAAAAAAACAGGCCGGGCTTATTTTAGCAAAAAAACATCAAGGCTTTGTCTTGCCGACGCCCCAAGGCTATGGCTTTGGGAATCAGCACAGTTATTATTTTTCCCACATGCTGAACTGTCCCTACGACTGCCGTTACTGTTTTTTACAAGGAATGTACCGCTCCGCCCATCACGTCCTTTTTGTAAACTATGAAGACTTTGAACGCGACATCGAACAGACGATTGCCGACTGTGCGGGCGAACCTTGTTATTTTTATTCCGGGTACGATTGTGACAGCCTGGCCTTTGAGCAATACAGTCAATTTGCGGCCCACTTTATTCCCATATTTCAACGGCACCCGCAGGCCTATCTGGAAATAAGAACCAAAAGCGCACAGATTCGGGCCTTACTCAAACAGAAAGCCAGTCAAAATGTCGTGATCGCCCTGAGTTTTTCTCCGGAAAATATTAGCGGGCAACTGGAGCACCGCGTGCCTGCCTTGTCCAAACGGATTGAAGCGGCAAAGAAATTACAGAAGCAAGGCTGGCCGATCGCCTTGCGTTTTGAGCCTTTGATTTATCATCAAGGATATCAAGACCATTATCAGGCCTTATTCTCACGTCTTTTTCGTGAACTGGATGTCAGCACCCTGCATTCCGTCAGCCTCGGTTTTTTTCGGATGCCACAGACCTTTTTCAAAAACATTCTGAAACTCTACCCCGATGAACCCCTTTTTGCACAGGGGTTTTCGACACAAAACGGCATCACTTCTTACGCCGCCGCACTCGAAGCAGAGATGACGACAAGCTGCGAAAAGCGCCTATTTCAGCACATTCCCAAACACCTTTATTACCGCTGTAAAATGGAACTTCAGCAAGGCTAAGCCATACCGCCATTCCCGATCAGGAAGATCAAAGCCAATTGGTCAGCATAATGCCAAACCCGAAACGATTCGTCGAATCGTTGTAATCGATCAGGCTTTCACCATATCCATTAAAATACTGTAAATATCCGTTCATTTTACTGTATAGAGGAAAGGTCCAATCCGCTTGAATCGCACCCCGGTTTTCTGATCGAAAATTATTTCTTAGGGTTAAAGCAAAGGTGTGATCTCCTCTTCTATAAAGCCCCATCAGTCTGCCGTGGCCATAAAATTTTTCGATATCCGGGTTATCATCTTCTTCACTTCGATCTGGAATACGAAACCAGGGTTTAAAACTGATAAGCAGGTTTCCTTTTTCAAGCAAAAAATCGGCATATACGCGATTCCAGCTTCTTGAAAATATCCCGGCCCTTCCATTGGAATGATGAGAGAAACCCAGCGTGATCATCCTGTTTTTAAGACTGGCAACACTGATATCCTTTAAAAAAGTGAGCATAAACTCAGCTTCATGATTGGTTTCCCGAAAGGGAGAAGATTGATGAAATTGATAGGCCTGCCAATAGGATTGCTGCGTATAGGCAAAAGCAAAGTAGCCTTCATTTTGAAATGGATTCCGGACGAGCAATATTTTTAAACTCAGCTGAAACTTGATTTCCATCGTATTGATCTCATTTCCCGTGATGGCCCTAAAGGGGCCACGATTGGGCGAGCTGTTATATGTCAGCGGCAACATATAATTGGGTTTGTGAGGCAAGACCACAAAGGGGTTAAAGTCCGATATTTTTTCAAACGCCATCCGCCGCTCAAATGGCGTGGGCCTGCCTTTGGAAAGCGGCCCATCGTTATCATCGATCGGGACTGAGACCGAAGGCAAACCCTCAAGGTGTTTTTTCTCAAGGTTTTGTTCTTCCGCCCTCAACGGATAACAAAACACCATCAATATCATCAACGAATAGAAAAAGAGGACCCGCTTTTGTTTTATCTTATTCATTCCAATTTCCATGTATGAGAAAGTTACTAACACAATTTGAGAGGTCTGATCCAGACATACACCCACTTATAATGCGCTAAAAATTTAAAAATATCTTTCGCACGCGGAATAGTAGTGGATTGAAAGTAAAATTTGTTATGATTGCAAAAATGTCGATAAAAACCTTCCTTGGGCGGGTTCCATTGAAGATAAATATCGAGCTCTTAAACAAATGACCGATGATTAAAACCATATTTTAAGGAGTTTTGCGAATGACTGAGACAACTCAGAACAAAGAAACATTTGAATACAAAGCGGAGATGAACCAGCTTTTGAATTTAATCGTGCATTCCCTGTACACCCACCCTGAGATCTTTTTAAGGGAATTGATTTCGAATGCCTCGGATGCCTCCAACAAAGTGCGCTACCTTCAAATGACGGACGAAACCATCATCGACCGGAATAAAGAACTTCGCATTCAGATCGAAACGGATGAAAAAACACAGCAGTTTTCAATTGAAGATGCCGGTATCGGCATGTCGCGGGACGATTTAATCAACAATCTCGGCAAAATCGCCTCTTCAGGCACCTTAAAATTTCTACAGGAATTCAAAGAAGAAAAAGGGAAATTTGGCGATTTGATCGGACAATTTGGCGTAGGATTTTATTCCGCCTTTATGGTCACAGATGAAATTGTCGTTGAAACGCGGCACGCCGGAAAAGACTCGGTCGGACTACGATGGACCTCTTCTTTAAGCGGGCAATATACCGTTGAAGAAATTGACCGTAAAGAAAGAGGCACAAAAATCTCTTTTAAATTAAAAGACGAATTCAAGGAATTTTCAACGGACTTTAAAATTAAAACCACGATTAAAAAATATTCCAATTTTGCGGACTTTCCGATTTTTGTCGGCAAGGAAAAAGTCAATACAATCGAGCCGCTCTGGATCAAAAAACCAAAAGAATTAAAGACCGAGGAGCTGAACGAATTTTATAAATTTGTCGCCAACGACTGGGAAGACCCGATTGATCACCTTCATCTTTCCCTGGAAGGTGTCGGCGCAACATTCAAGGCATTACTGTTCATTCCCAAACGTGCACCCTTCGAGCTGATGAGGACACAGGATCACAAAACCCTTCAACTTTATTCAAACCGCATCATGATTATGGAGGATTGTAAAGAGCTCTTGCCGGAATATCTCCAGTTTGTCCGAGGAGTTGTAGACACGGCTGATCTGCCGCTGAACGTCTCCCGCGAGATGGTCCAGTCTTCCGCTGTGATGCACAAAATCAAAACCACACTCACAAACAAAATCTTGCAATGGCTTGATAAAATGGCCACCAAAGCTCCCGAAAAATACACCGAATTTTACAATATTTTCGGCAAGCTCTTTAAGTATGGCGTGAACAGCGATTTTTCAAATAAAGATAAGATCGTGGATTTACTGCGCTTTGAAACCTCGCAGCAAAAAGAAGGAACGCTTTGCTCCTTTAAAGACTATGTTTCGCGAATGAAAGATGACCAAAAAGACATCTATTATCTTTCCGGTGAACATCGCACACAAGTCGAAACCAACCCCAATATGGAGTATTTTGCAAAACATGGGATTGAGGTGCTCTACCTCATCGACCCTGTGGATGCCTTCATCATTCCCTCCATTCCTGAGTACGATAAAAAACCCGTGAAGGCCATCGACAAAGGGGATCTCGATTTAAAAGAGGAAGAAAAAGAAGGCGAGAAAAAGGACAACCAACTCTCGACTGCGCTGATCGACCTTTTTAAAGAGACACTCAAAGACAAAGCGGAAGATGTGAGAATCTCAAAACGTCTCGTCGATTCAGCCGTTACGCTTGTGGCCAGTGCAGATGGCGCGGACAAACACACCGAACATTTAATGAAAATGATGGGGCAGGATGCGCCGCCATCCAAACGGATATTGGAAGTAAATTCTGAGCACCCTGTAATTCGGAATTTATCGAAACGCTACATCGCAAATGATAAAGACCCCATGATTACAAAATGCATTCTTGGGCTTTTTGAAAGTGCGCAGCTGATTGATGATGAACTCGTCTCGAAAAACGAATACGTGAAACGCATGATGGACATTATGGAAGAAGCCACACAATAAGCAATTCACCTGATTGAAGCCCGGCGGATTCCCGGCTCCTCTCGTATATAAGGGAGGAGCCGGTATCACCGTTCAATTACTTCAAAACGCCCTGCAATAAACCCATCACCTTTTCTCCACCTGCACCCTGGGCGTATTTGAGTACAACCGGAACAAATTTTCCGACCATATCTGCGGACAAACCCAGCTTGGAAAAACTGCCCGCCAAAGAAGCCAGCCCCCCTAAAGACTTTGCCTTGCCCCCAAAGAAAGAAGATGCACCTCCCAGCTGACCACCCAAACCATCGCCTTCGGGTGCAGCACTCACCAAAGAATCCACCCCCGGCAAGCCCTCGCTGACCGTTGAAAACTCAGCGGGGCTGAGGGACTCCTTGGCATATTTAAAAATCGAACCCGCGCCACCTGTTGCCTGCGCTTTGGTCACACCCAGCTGAGAAGTCAACATTCCAATGAGATCACTCGTGTCGCCAACGGCAAGAACAGTCTTTGGAAAAAGTAGGCCAACTACCGCGAATAAAATCAGACAGAACCTTAAATGTTTTTTACGTAATTTATTTTTCATTAATACTTCTCCTCTGTCATTTAAGATTGCTCAATTTGATGATGATGTTCAATTCACATGGTCGTTAAGTTAGAGGCTTCTCAAAAATAAAGCAACACAGGGCACACAGTGGTCTCAGAAAGACACACACTTTTCAAAAAAAAGAGTCGAAGCAAACCCTTATCCCCAAATGAACATGCAACCTTTAAAATCTCAGAAAAATTCAGACCTCAATAGGTCACTTGCCATGCGTCTCTGTGTTACCTGGTGCCGTCCCCTTATCCGGGACAGACTCATATTTTTTTAAGCATGTAGTCTGACATTGATCCAGGCTTTGAAATCCAAATAATCAAGGACATCCTCCACCGTCTCTTCATCTGTATCGACGAACAGATTCGCTTCCAGTTGTTTAAGTAAGCTTGGATACCGATCTGGCGTAGACGTACTGACCTGAGAAAAGAATTTCAGCAAGACTTTTTCAAAAGGATAAGGGCTTCTTTTTTTCTTTAAAAACCGCCTGCAAGTATCAACCGCATATTTCAAAACAGTCACATAGAGGTGGACCCCAAGCCTGACACAGTGAATCGCTTTTTATAAGTGAAATCCTGGGGCATTGTCATGCGGCCTCTGGAAGCCCCGAAGGCAGCTTATAATAAACCTGGTCTGGGGTCATCCTTTTCAGGTTGGCATGCC
>JAJDBT010000058.1 GCA_029261215.1 Nitrospirota bacterium
GAACCTTCGCTGAGAAAGATCAAAGGGTTTAAATTTCTTCCAATCCTAAAAAACAACATGAACAATTTTGACCAAGACAGAAATCAAATCAAAGCAGCATAGGTCATGGATCAATTTTCAACTAACTTTGGGATTGACTCGTGGAACACACAGGCTAATGTCTAAGGGAATCGTTCGCCCCTCAGGATACGTATGACCACAGTCCAGCGAGCCACAGTGAATGATGTGTCGGCACTCTTGCCATTGGTCGAAGCGTATTGGCGCTTCGAGGGTATCACGGGGTTCGAGTCTGAGCGTGTCGCAACACAGATCAACCGCCTGCTTTCGGAGCCGAGACTGGGTGGCGGCTGGATTGCAATTGTGAATGGAACTGCCGTGGGCTACCTGCTTGCCGTGTACGTTTTTAGTCTTGAGCACCTCGGCCTCACCGCAGAGATCGACGAATTCTTCGTGGCGCCATCGCGACGGGGACAAGATCTGGGGGCACAGCTTCTCAAGGCCGCTGAATCTGAGTTCACGCAAATTGGATGTACAAACGTTTCGCTTCAGCTGGCCCGAGATAACGACGCAGCCCGGGCGTTCTATCGCCGCCATGCATACAGTGAAAGATCGGGCTATGAACTCCTCGACAAGATGTTTCCATGACGCTTAACAAGCACGTGAAAAACAAAAGGCTCAGACCTTGTGTTGCACTTTACGACGGGCGATTGCTTGTCCTATGAATCACAAGAAGAAGCGAGCGGTTTCGGGCGAGGTCTTCGTAGGGGCACACCCGTGTGTGCGCCCGCCTTTGACCTTGAATCATCCGTTTTACAAAGACCCGATGTCAAAACATTTGCTGTGGGTCGCCTTGTGAACCTTCCAATTCACAAAGACCGTCCGATCAGGGCGGGTTTAAAACCCGCCCTGACGAAGGGAAAAACCAGGCTTTTTCGACCCGTGCCTGCAAATCAGGAAACTCAGGTCTTGTCATATTATATTTGAGGCAGGCTAAAGATGGAAAAACACACGACCGTAAAACCTGGCCCGATTTGTTTCGTCAAAAATCAGCATCAAAATGATCCTCCCGATACAGGAAATTCGACAAGAGAGATCATGTCATTCGTGAAATACCTTATTGCGCTGCTTCTTATTGCAGGACCCCTGCAGGTCTTTGGCGGTGAATTGATCGACGCGGTCAGACTCAATGATGCCTTGAAGGTCGACCGCTTGATTGATGATGGCATTGACGTGAATGAAACGGAGCAGGACGGGGCAACGCCACTGTGGATTGCCTCAGCCTATGGACACCTTGAGATGGTCAAAAAATTGATCGACTCCAAAGCAAAGATCAACGCTGCGACTCACGAGGGGGTCACGCCTTTGTGGATTGCGGCCGCTGCGGGGCATTTGGAAATCGTAAAAGCGCTGATCAAGGCAAAGGCAGATGTGAATACGCCAAGCCTCACCGGCGTGCCCCCGCTTTTTATCGCTTCGGCAGAAGGCCGGACAGAAATTGTAAAACACTTGATCTCTGCCAAGGCCAATGTCAATGCAAGAACCCCCGATGGAAAAACCGCCCTCTGGATTGCTTCAAGCTCAGGCCGCACTGAAATTGTCGCCCTGTTGAAAAAAGCAGGGGCAAAATGATCAGGGCGGACACATCGGTCCGCCCCTACGAAGGGGAAAACAAGGATTTTTAACTGTTTCACGGTATCTTGAGACTCTGCTACTGACCAAAACCCTCGACCGTTTTGAGACGATCTTCCTCGATTTGTTTCAATTTGCCTTCCAGTGCTTTGGCTTTGTTGATTGAATTGATCTGAGGTTGTATCATCGAATCGACTGATTTTTGAAGCACGTTCGGCGCTTTCTTTTCCTTCATATTGACGGTATTGTTTTCGCTCGAACAGGCGACAACCCCCAAAATAAAAATGCACACTAAAAAAATATGTGCGGATCTCATCATCATCGTCCTCCTCGTTGAAATGAATTGAATCAATGTTACCGCAAAAAATGTGATCATGTGGAGGGGGGCAGAAGAAAGGGCCGCCTAAGATGAATCCGCCTTAAACTTCCTCAGCCGCAAGGCATTGCTCACGACACTGACGGAAGATAGGCCCATTGCGGCCGCCCCTAAAATGGGGGAAAGACGGATGCCCCACAAGGGGTAGAGCACGCCTGCGGCGACGGGGATAAGCACAATATTATAGATAAAAGCGAAAAAGAGGTTTTGCTTGATGTTGCGGATGGTGGCACGCGACAGCCGAAGCGCCGTGGCGATGCCTTTTAAATGGCCGCCCACTAAAATCATATCTGCAGAGGCCAGCGCAACGTCCGTGCCGGTGCCGATGGCGATACCGACATCAGCACCGGCCAAGGCAGGCGCGTCGTTAATGCCGTCGCCGACCATGGCCACACGATACCCTTCTTTTTGAAGCCGTGTGACTTGAGCGGCCTTTTCATCCGGCAGCACTTCAGCAATGACCTCATCAATACCGACGGCTTTTGCAATCGCCTCCGCCGTCTTTTTTTGATCACCCGAAAGTAAAATCACTTTCAAGCCCATGTGGTGCAATGCGGCCACAACGGCTTTAGCGTCTTCTTTGACCGTATCGGCCACGGCAATCAAACCGATCGCTTCTTGATCAACTGCCACAAACATCGGCGTTTTTCCAGCTTCGGCCAAAATCTCCACTTCTTTTTGAAGGGCTTCAATATCGACCCCTTCTTCCTGAAACCAGCGGGCTGTACCCAAAAGCACGATTTTTCCGTCAATTTCGGCCTGAATGCCTTTTCCCGGTACGGCTTCAAAACACGTGGCATCGGACAGCGTAATGCCCTCTTTTTTCGCGGCGCTTAAAATGGCTTCGGCCAAAGGATGTTCCGAAGCTTTTTCGGCGCTCGCGGCATAAAAAAGCAGGTTTTGAGTGTCGTGCGATGCGGAAAGCATATCGGTGACGATTGGTTTTCCGTAAGTGAGCGTGCCGGTTTTATCAAAGACCACGGCGTTGATTTGATAGGCATTTTGCAGGGCTTCACCGCTTCGGATCAAAATCCCCGTCTCCGCACCCCGGCTGATGCCCACCATCACAGAGGTCGGTGTCGCCAAACCGAGTGCGCAGGGACAGGCGACAATCAACACGGCCACCGCCGTAAACAAGGCGTGTGTCAAGACTGGCTCCGGCCCGACAAAAAACCAGACACAAAAGGAAAGCAGGGCGATCACCATAACGACAGGCACAAAGACCGAGGCGATTTGATCGGCCAGTTTGGCAATGGGTGGTTTGCTGCCCTGCGCGTCCTCGACCAGACGGATGATTTGTGAAAGGGCCATCTCTGCCCCCACCTGTTTTGCCACAAACACAAAACGCCCGGTTTGATTCAGCGTGCCGCCGACAACGCGGTCTCCCACGCCTTTCTCTACCGGCAAGCTTTCGCCTGTAATCATGGATTCATTCACAGCGGAATAGCCTTCCGTGAGTTCGCCGTCCACCGGGATTTTTTCACCGGGACGCACGACAACAAAATCGCCCACGGCCACATCGGCCAAAGGGACTTCTTTTTCTTCGCCGTTTTCCTGAAGAATACGCGCGGACTTCGCCTGCACGCCCATGAGTTTTCGGATGGCATCCGAGGTTTTGCGCTTTGCGCCATGCTCCAAAAGCCGTCCCAGCAAAATGAGGGCGATGATGGCCGCGGAGGTATCGAAATACACCGCAGAATCGATGCCGCCTGCGGCCAGCGCGCTTGGGAAAAACGTCGCGACCACGCTGTAAAAATAAGCGGCAGACGTCCCGACAGCGATGAGGGTATTCATATCCGACGTACGATGCCGTGCCGCCCCCCATGCGCCCCGGTAAAACGGCCAGCCTGCCCAAAACTGCACCGGCGTGGCAAAGCTCCACTGCAAAAGGTTCATTGTCATCGGTGTAAACCCCCAAAGATGGCCCAAAGGCATGAGGGCCAAGATCGCTAAAGTCAACACAGAAGCAGTGATCATTTTGCGTTTTAAAACGGCTTCGCCCAGGGCGGCCGGATCTTGGCTTCCATCAGATGCGGAAGTCAGTTCAAGCGCCGCATAACCCGCCTTTTGAATCACGGCTTTGATTTTCTTAAGATCACTCACGGTGGGGAGATAGGTTACAGTGGCCTTTTCTGTGGCGAGATTGACGGAGGCCTTCAAGACGCCGGGCGATTTGAGTAAGGCACGTTCTACCCGTCCGACACAGGCAGCGCAGGTCATGCCGCCGACTTTAAGCGTGACGGATTCGGCAGGCACCTCGTACCCGATGCCTTCAACAACCTCGATCAGCGTTTTCAGGGAGGTGTTTTTATCGATTTGAAGGGTGGCCTTTTCCGTCGCCAAATTGACCGAAGCCTTCTGCACGCCCTCTGTTTTTTTGAGTGCGCGTTCGACGCGGGAAACACAGCTGGCGCAGGTCATGCCCGAAATCGGAAGATCAATACGGTCGAGTCTTTCAAGTACCTCTGCTTTGAGATTTTCTTTGTTTCTCATCATTTAAGCATCATACCATTTGGCGAGTCGGCTTGGAGAAACTCCAAAAAAGTAAAGCCCCAGCAAGACCATATTCCGGAAACTGGTATAAAAATAACCCTGTTTTTCCCAACGTCGCGCAGAGGTTCGCACGGCTTTTTCCAATAACACGATTTTTCCCTCTTTTTTAAGTCTCCGAATAAATTCGACATCTTCCATCAAGGGCATGACCCGATATCCGCCCATTTTTTGAAAGACCTCTCGGCGCACGAAATAGGCCTGATCACCATAAGGCAGCCCTCCATAAAACGCGCGGAGGTTGGCTATTTTTTCAACCCCCTTCAAAAAAAAATGGGGGGAATCAATTTTCAAACGAAAAGCGCCGCCGACCACGCCGGGGTTTTTCATGCATTCACGAATCACGTGGATGCCGCCATGCGGCAGCGTCGTATCGGCATGGAGAAACAAGATAATATCCCCCATAGCGGCCTCCGCTCCGGCATTCATTTGATTGGCACGACCCCGCTTTGAGACCAGACTTTTACGATCATAAGAGCCGGGGGCCGCTGTTGCCCAGATTTTAAGAAGTGCGGCCGTATCATCAAGACTGCCACAATCCACAAAAATGACCTCATCCACCTCTAGTGCCTCAAGCGATTTCAATAAAAAAGGAAGTCCTTCGGCTTCATTGCACACCGGAATGACAATTGAAAGCGCTGCCGGTTTTTTTTCTAATTCATTCAAACACACACCCATTTGGAAGTAAAAGATGAGGACGTATCATTTCAACAGTTCATTCGAGGGATCACTTTCCCTTCCATTATAAGGAATCGCAAACAAAAGGCTGAAGCCGGTCTTTTTATTCTATTGAAAGAAAAGGAGAAACCTGATTATAATATCTTCCAATTTTGGTTGTAAAGGTACCCTGAAAGAACGCATCAGGGGTACGGAAGGAAAGGTTTTGTGTTGGCATTACAGGGAGATGAATCCGGGATCCCTTTGCTCTCGCCCAAAGCAAACATACTGAATCGGTTTATAGCGAAATTTTTAGACCTGCTCATTGTATCTGCTATAGGACAGATACCGCTCAAAGTCAGTTTTTTAGCGGCGCTCACCTACATCCTGATTTCAGACGGATTTGTCGGCGGGCAAAGCTTAGGCAAGCAGATCATCGGGCTTCAAGTGGTTTCCAGCGAAACGGGGGAAGGCATATCCTTTAGAGACTCTATAATTCGCAACATGCCGCTCGGCCTGGCCTTTCTCTTCTTTCAAATCCCTTATCTTGGATGGCTTTTGGCACTACTGATCCTGACCTTTGAATCACTCTTGCTGATTGGGAATCCGAAGGGTCGCCGCGCAGGGGACGAACTCGCCAAAACGCAAATACTCGATTATACTGTTTTTGAGACCTTTAAAAAGTAACACTTAATAGAAATGAGGAGAACATGGGGCTAACAAGCAGTTTATTGGGATGGTTTTCTAACGATCTCGCCATCGATCTTGGAACCGCCAATACCCTGGTTTATGTGCGAGGAAAAGGCATTGTAATCAATGAACCCTCCGTTGTCGCGATTGAACGGCGGTCTGAAAAGGTTGTCGCCATCGGGACCGAGGCAAAAAGGATGCTGGGTCGAACGCCCGGCAACATTATCGCCATTCGTCCAATGCGAGACGGCGTGATTGCGGATTTTGAAATTGCCGAAAAAATGCTGAGCTATTTTATCCGAAAAGCACATAATCGGACGACGTTTGTACGACCGAGGGTGATTATTGGTATCCCTTCAAAAATTACGCAGGTCGAACAGCGTGCCGTGCGGGATTCCGCTGAATTGGCCGGAGCAAGAGAAGTGTATTTAATCGAACAGCCTATCGCGGCAGCCATTGGCGCAGGCATGCCGATTTCTGAACCTTCCGGCAACATGGTGGTGGATATCGGCGGAGGGACGACAGACATTGCCGTGATTTCATTGGCGGGCATTGTGTATTCCGAATCGGTCAAAACGGCTGGCGACAAAATGGATGAAGCCATTTCCGGCTATATTAAACGAAAGTACAATCTCCTGATCGGAGATCACATGGCAGAGCAAATTAAAGTGGAAATTGGCTCTGCCTATCCTTTGAAAGAAAAACGAACCTTTATGATTAAAGGGAGAGACCTGATTTCAGGCATTCCAAAAACATTGGTCATCGAGGACAGTGAGATTCGTGAAGCGCTGTCGGGACCGATCTCCATTATCGTGAACGCCATCCGCATTGCGCTGGAAAATACACCTCCTGAACTTGCGGGGGATATCATCGATCACGGCATCGTCCTTGCGGGCGGAGGCGCGTTGTTGAGAGGCCTGGACACCCGGGTGCGGGAAGAAACCAATTTACCGATTATTACAGTCGATAATCCACTCACGACAGTTGTGCTTGGAACAGGAAAGGCGCTGGATCAACTCAGTCTCCTCCGAAAAATCGCGATTGCATCACAATCATCCAGATAATTTACAGGGCTGTTACTTCATCAACAAAGGCAATGACGTTCACCCCGTATTGTTTTCAATTCAGGACAGCTCATCGGTGGTAAGGTCTTTACGATGGTCTACCTAGCTAGTGCTTCAAAAAAACTGCTATATGTACTGATCACACTTCTTTTTGTGTTTTTCCTCTTTTCTTCCGAGGCTCAGAAACAGCCACTCAAACTACTAACACTTCCGATCGGTACAGCCGTTTATTATCTGCAAATTGGCTCAAATGGCTTATTTGACGGCTTTGAGCAACTATGGACCCACTATCTCAATCTGATTCAGGTTCAGGAAGAAAACGAACAGTTACGCCGCAAGATCTCAATGCTCACAATCGAAAACAACCAATTGAGGGAAAAAGGATTTTTAGCCGATCGACTTAAGACCATTCTGGAATACAAAGAACATTCTCAAGTGGATATGATCGCGGCGAGTATCATTGGACGAAAACCATCCCAGTGGTTTGACACCATCACGATCAATAAAGGCAGTGCAGACGGCATTCAAGTCGATATGGGAGTGCTCACCCCGCAGGGCGTGGTGGGAAAAATCATCGACACAGGACCGCACTACGCACAGGTATTACTCATCTCTGATCGAAACAGCGCAATTGGAGTGATGGTCCAGCGGACGCGGGACGAAGGCATTGTACAAGGCATTGACGACCAGACGCTTCAATTAAAATACCTGCCTCACGATACACCCGTTTCGGTCGGCGATACGCTCGTGACTTCCGGGATGGAGGGGAGTTTTATTAAAGGCCTGCAAATCGGACGGATAGAAACCGTTGAACAGGGCAAAGGGGAAATGTTTCTCAAAATTAAAGCCGCAATCAGTAGTGATTTACGCAAGATGGAAGAGGTCTTTGTGATTAAATCCATTGAAAATGAGCCTCCGGAAATTTCGATTGAAACCACAAAAAAACAACAGGAATAAACCAAATTGAATTTGTTTTATAGAATTCTTATTGTGCTTTCGATCATTCCCCTGCAGACCGTATTTTTAGAAAAAATACAAATTGCAGGCGTTAAACCCGATATCGCGCTGGTGTTTATTTTTGTACAGGGATGGGTTTGGGGGAAAAGAAGCGGTTTTTTTTGGGGGCTTGTTCTGGGGGGAATGATTGATCTGTTCTCAACCGGCATTATCGGCCCGGCTTTTGTGATCAAAGGTCTTGTGGGGATCATTGCCGGGATGCTCGGGAAGTCGTTTCTCCACCTCTCATTACAGGGATATGTCATACTGTTCCTGATCATTTCACTCTTGCACGATCTCTCAGGCATTGTTTTTTTATACGGGCTTGGCACAGAGGAACTCATGCCCCTTCTGACAGGGAAGGTTCTGATTCGGGCCATTTATAACGCTGTGATCGCCATTGCCGCTATCCTGATTGTTTGGGAAAAGTTCGACCAGAAAGGAACATTTGAATATGGGGGTGCGATTTTTTCCCCAGGAAGAAGAACGGGAACTCGAAAGTAAAAGTTATTGGTTTCTTGCTATCTTGATTACAGGTTTGGCTTTACTCCTGCTTCGTGCCTGGCATCTTCAGATCACAAAAGGGGCCTATTATCTTGAGCTTTCCGAAAACAACCGGCTTCGTGTTGTGGAGACCCCTGCGCCCCGTGGACGGATCTTTGACCGCAATGGCGCATTACTCGTCAACAATGTCCCCAGCTTTAACCTCTATGTCGTGCTTGGGGACATCAAACAGCGGGAACAAGTCATCCGCCGTATTTCCCAAATCATTAATATCCCCATAGACGAAATCACCGAGCAAATCCAAAAGAAAAAAAAGGGCGATCCCTATCATCCGATTAAAATTAAAGAAGACCTCACGATGAGGGAAGTGGCAGTCATTGAAGGTCATGGACTCCAACTCCCCGGAATCAAAATTGAGGCCGAATATAAAAGACAGGCGGTTTTTGGCTCTCTGGCCGCACACCTCCTGGGCTATGTCGGAGAAATTACACAAGATCAACTCAAACAAGAAAAATACCAGACCATCAATGGCGGAAGCATCATCGGAAAATATGGCGTTGAGCAGTCTTTCGATGCGATATTGAGAGGAACCTCCGGGGAAAAAAAGATTGAAGTGGACGCCCTCGGGCATGAGCAACAAGTTGTCAAAGAAATCCTGCCGCTTCGCGGAGATGACATTTACCTCACCATGGACCTCAAGGTTCAGAAGACTGCGGAAAACGTACTGGCAGACCGTCCCGGCGCAATCGTCGCCCTTAATCCCAAAAATGGCGATGTCCTCGCCATGGTCAGCCATCCCTCGTTTAACCCAAACGACATCTCTGGCGGGATCTCAACAAAAACATGGCAAACCCTGCTCAAAGACAAAAACCTGCCCCTGACCAACCGAACGATTCATGGAAAATACCCGCCAGGCTCCACGTTTAAAATTGTACTCAGCGCTGCGATTTTGGAAACGGGCATTGCCAAGGCCAAAGACAGAATCAAATGTAAGGGAACATTCGAGCTCGGAGATCGAGAATTTAGAGATTGGAAAAAATGGGGACACGGCGAAGTCGATATGCATCGCTCACTCGTCGAGTCGTGTGACGTCTATTATTACGAAAAAGGCCTCGAGCTGGGCGTGGACACCATCGCAAGGTTCTCCCATCTTTTTGGGCTTGGGAAACCGACTGGCATTGATCTCGCCTATGAAAAAGGAGGGCTCATCCCCACCAAAGACTGGAAAGAAAAAAACCTCAAAAAACCCTGGTATCCGGGTGAAACGCTTTCCGTTTCCATCGGTCAGGGATTTGTCTCCAGTACTCCCCTTCAACTGGCCACGATGATTGCCGCAATCGCCGGAGACGGGATTTGGTATCGCCCTCGTTTGCTTGTGAAAACCCGCGATACAGCCACAGAACAGTTTTCGGAAATTGAGTCCGCACAAGGGAGAAAGATTCCCATCTCCGCAGCGTCTTTGGCCACAATCAAAAAAGCCCTGGCCGGGGTCGTTTCTGAAAAACTGGGCACAGCCCAGGCATCAAAATCGGATCTGTTTTCAATGGCCGGAAAAACAGGAACCGCACAAGTCGTAGGCCGGGAAACCATCGCATTTGACCTTGTGCCGGAAGAGTTTGCCGACCATGCCTGGTTTGTCGCTTTTGCGCCGGTCGAAAATCCGAAAATCGCAGTCGTGGTGCTGGTCGAAAATGGTGGTCACGGAGGCTCTGCCGCAGCCCCGCTTGCCCGCACGGTCATCGAATCATACCTGGAACCACGCCAGGTCGAAACCCAGCCTATTGAGAATGCCATCGGCCACTCACCCGAACCCAGTCATCAGGATCAGGATCATGGCTAAGTCCCCCATCCTTTCAGGAATAGACAAACTCTTTTTTCTCGTCCTTTTTTTCATTCTTGCATTCGGTGTACTTTCAATCTACAGTGTCACCGGAGGCATCGCCGGGAGAAGTGGCACCCCTTTTTATTTAAAACAAATTACCTGGATTATCGTTGGCTGTCTTGCTTTCCTGGTGATGGCCTGGATTGATTATAGAGAAATGGCCCGATTTGCTTTTCCAATTTACGGGATCACATTGCTCCTCCTGGCGCTGGTTCCTTTGGTCGGGCGCACCGGCATGGGCGCACGCCGTTGGCTTGCCATTGGCTCATTTTCATTTCAACCCTCCGAGTTGGTCAAAATTGGCTTACTACTTGCGCTGGCAAAACATTTTTCTGATGACTACCCAAGGAGTGGTTTGGATCTAAAACGTTTAATGCTTTCAGGACTTTTTCTTCTGGTGCCTTTTGTTTTTATTTTAAAACAACCCGACCTCGGTACAGCCTTGTCGATATCGACCATTTATTTGAGCATGATTTTTGTCCTGGGTTTAAAATCCAAATTTCTGATTTACTTTTCACTCATCTCGGCCATGCTCTCTCCCTTTGTCGGCCATTTCGTGTGGAACAATCTTAAGGATTATCAAAAGAAAAGATTATTTACCTTTATGAATCCCGCAGAAGACCCGACAGGCACGGGCTATCAAATTATTCAATCCAAAATCGCTATCGGGTCTGGTGGTCTTTTTGGAAAAGGGCTTTTTGGCGGTACACAAAGCCAGCTTAAATTTTTACCCGAGCGGCACACCGACTTCATTTTTTCCGTGTTGGCCGAACAATGGGGCTTTATCGGCGTGCTTTTTCTTTTTATTCTGTTTTTCCTGGTTATTTTATGGGGAATCGATGTAGCTGTAAAAGCAAAAGACACACTCGGTTCTCTCATGGCCATTGGAATCATCGGACTCATCTTTTTTTATTTTTTCATCAATGTGGGCATGACATTAGGCGTCATGCCCGTCGTTGGCGTGCCCCTGCCGCTTGTCAGTTACGGCGGAAGCGCAATGGTGACAACACTTGGAATGCTTGGACTCCTGCTCAATATCAAGGTACGGAGATTAATACGATAAATACAATCAAACTCAGATGATTAAATGTCAGCTCTTGATCGATGAGATGACCGCTCGTGTGCTCACCCCTCAAAAAACTGGTTTGATGCACACACCCGGAACATTCATTTCATCCGCTTTGGGGTTCAGACTTTTTTTTCTATCGAGTTCAATAAGGGATCTTATTATTCAGCCACTAACAACAAATCACGTTCATTCTGGTTTCTACACAGCCCTGTTCAACACAGAGATTCGCACAGGGTAAATGAACAGAGACACTGTTTCTTCGGCTGAATACCTGTTCCCGGAAAGAGAAAACCATGCCTATCGAAATCGTCATCAACGTCACGCCGGAAGAATCCCGTGTCGCGCTGATCGAGAATAAAATCGTTACAGAACTTTATTTTGATCGTAAAAAAGAACGCGGTATTGTCGGGAATGTCTACAAAGGGAAAATCATCAAAGTCCTGCCGGGCATGCAAGCCGCATTTATCGATATCGGGATGGAAAAGGCCGCCTTCCTTTATGTTGCGGATATCATGACCCCAAAGGAAGTCGCTGCGAAAGAAGCAAAAAAAACAAAAAGACGAAAACCTTCCCGACAAAAACCGCCTATCGAAAACACTGCCCCGGAAGAACAACAGGACAGTCATGAGAAAGAAACCCATGCGGCCCTGAAAACTCCGTCTTCCCCAGAAATCACAGAAACGCTTAATGAAGAAGATTCAGATGAAGTCATCGAAGATGACATAGAAAACCTGGACATTGATGACGAACCGGAGCTTCTCCAGGACGAAGATGAGGAAGAAGAACTCGATCTTGATGAAAGCACGGAAGACGATCCGGTTTCCGTGATCAGACGACCCAAGAAACGCTCATCCAGGGCCATTGAAGACCTCATCAAGGAAGGGCAGGAAATCGTCGTCCAGGTTTCAAAAGAACCCATCGGGACAAAAGGGCCACGGGTGACCACCTATGTTTCACTCCCCGGACGCTACCTGGTCTACATGCCGATGGTGAATCAGGTGGGTGTTTCGCGCCGTATTGGAAAAGAAGGTGAACGGCAGCGGTTAAAAGAGATGATTCACCGGCTTCGTAAAAAAGGTGCAGGCTATATTGTCCGAACCGTAAGTGACGGGACGACAGAGGAAGAGTTTAAACAGGACGTCGATTTTCTTGAAGTCGTGTGGCAAAACATCCACAAAAAAGCGGCCAAGTTTCCCGCCCCGACCCTCGTACACAATGATCTGGACCTTGTGTTCAGAACCGTACGAGATCTTTTTACCAAAGACGTAGACAAACTGATTATTGATTCAAAAAATGAATACGATGGCATCATCGAATTTGTGGGAACCTACTTGCCTTCCTTTTTACCCCGGGTCAGTCTGTGGGATAAAAATGAACCAATTTTTGATGCCTATGGCGTGGAGGTTGAAATCTCCAAAGCGAGAAACCGCCGGGTTTGGCTGAAATCCGGGGGCTACCTCGTCATTGATCATGCCGAAGCCTGCACGGTCATTGATGTAAACACGGGCCGCTTTGTTGGAAAACGCGACCTCGAAGAAACCATATTTAAAACAAACCTCGAAGCCGTCAAAGAAATTCCCTATCAAATGAGACTTAGAAATATCGGCGGAATCATCATCATCGACCTCATCGACATGGAAAAAGAACGCAATCGAGACA
The DNA here is from genome assembly GCA_029261215.1 of Nitrospirota bacterium. Lineage (GTDB taxonomy): Bacteria > Nitrospirota > Nitrospiria > SBBL01 > JAADHI01 > JAADHI01. Next base: position 13,077 of record JAJDBT010000058.1, read on the forward strand.
AAGTGATGAAGGTACTCAATGAGGCCTTTATCGGAGATAAAGCACGCATCAATATACTCAAGATCTCAGAACTCGGGCTCGTTCAGATTTCTCGTGAGCGGACTCGGGAAGATATTCTGAGTATTCTTTGTGAGTCCTGCCCTTACTGTGAAGGCCGGGGCCTGGTCAAATCCGCTACCACCGTCAGCCATGAGTTATTTCGGGAAATCCGCCTCATTGGACCTTCTCCGCGAGAAAAGAAAATCATCGTGGGGGTTCATCCGACTGTGGCCGCATACTTATACGATGAAGCGAGAGAGAATATCGAAATGCTTGAAAAGCAGTACAAGAAAAAGATTATCATCAAGGCAGACTCCCATCTACATATTGAGCAATACGATATCGTGACGCTTTAAAGAGTCGAGACCCCATACGAAAAACCGTCGGGGCGGGTTTGAAACCCGCCCCGACAAAAAACGATACTTCGCACCAAATACGAAATAGAGGGTTCAATCCTCCCTACACGATAAAACAATCCGTGGTATCTTTAATCGAACAACAGAGACACGGAGTTTACTTTCATAAACCCCACAATCCAGCCCTTTACTTGAGCCTTGACCCTGGGTTACGATGAGAATTTTTGAGTACAATGAGAAAAATGAATTGGTAACCTGCCTATACTTAAAATATGATTTATCCAGTCTGTTTAGTCCTATTGAAATGCCTCTGACGCATTTCAATCCCACTTGGATGAATCACCCAAGACCCGTAATTCCTCAAGTCATCTGAAAGACAAGGCTCGAAACAATTTTTTCCACTGAAGCATGCTAAACGGATGCACAGCTTGCTCTGGCCGATCAAACGTATTTTAAGATACTCGACGGCTTCAAATCAGGGAAATCTGCGAACGATCACATAGAAACTGAAATAAGAAAGGTTAAACGGATCAACGAAAATGTCAGATAAAAAACACACGACAGCGCACAGCAGCAGAGAAAATCGGTTCATCCCCTTAAAAATAAAACGACCTGAAAACATCAAAAATGACATGCTTTCGGGCATAACCGTTGCCCTGGCCCTCGTGCCGGAGGCCATCGCTTTTGCCTTTGTCGCGGGTGTTCATCCAAAAGTCGGGCTTTACGCCGCCTTTATGATGGGTTTCATTACCGCCATTTTTGGAGGACGCCCCGGGATGATTTCCGGGGCCACCGGGGCCGTCGCCGTCATCTTTGCTCCACTTGTGGCCAAAGTCGTGTCTGAGGGTCAAACAGCAGGTATGAGCAGCGAAATGATCACGCAAAGCGCTCTGGGTTATCTATTTTCCGCCGTGATCCTGATGGGCATGATTCAAATCGTTTGTGGACTGTTAAAGCTTGGCAAGCTCATTCGTCTGGTACCGCACCCCGTGATGCTGGGTTTTGTAAACGGGCTTGCCATTATTATCTTTAAAGCCCAATTTGATCAATTCACCGTCGGAGGGACCACCCTCTCCACCGTGCCACTGATTCTGATGTGTGCCTTAATCCTTTTAACCATGTCCATCGGTATCTTCCTGCCCAAGCTGACAAAAGCTGTTCCTGCGACATTGGTGGGCATTGTAGTGGTTAGCCTTATCGGACACTTTATTAATCAAAGCAGCCCCGGTCTCGTTCGTACAGTGCTGGACTTTGTACAGGATCGTAATGCCAGTATTACGACCATTGCTGCAGGATTGCCCATTTTTTCCTTACCGGCCGTTCCCTTCACCTTTAGTGCCTTCAGCACCATTCTGCCTTATGCCATTCTCGCTGCAGCGGTGGGTTTGATTGAATCCCTCATGACCCTGACTTTAGTGGACGAGCTCACAGAAACACGGGGCCGTGGCAATAAAGAATGCGTCGGACAAGGCATGGCCAACGTGGTCAATGGATTTTTTGGCGGCATGGGGGGTTGCGCCATGATCGGTCAAAGCATGATCAATATTCGAGGCGGCGGACGTGGACGGCTTTCCGGAATCACTGCTGCATTTTGCCTACTCGGTTTTGTTTTATTTGGGGCCGGATTGATCGAAAAGGTTCCCTTGGCCGCACTGGTCGGGGTCATGTTCATGGTGGTCATCGGCACCTTTGAATGGTCCAGCCTGAGGCTGCTAAACAAGATTCCAGGATCGGACATGCTCGTCATTATAGTGGTCTCTTCTGTCACCGTCGCGGTGGACTTGGCGATTGCCGTATTGGTCGGAATCATTATTTCCGCACTGGTTTTTGCTTGGGAACACGGAAAAACCATGCACGCTGAAAAAAAAGAGGTCAACGGGCGTACACTTTACAGCCTGCGCGGTCCTTTGTTTTTTGGCTCGGTGACTTCTTTTAAAAACGTGTTTGATTTTAAAAATGATACACCGCATGTGGTGATTGATTTTGAGGAATCCCGCGTCTGGGATCATTCGGGTCTTGAAGCCCTTCAAAATATCACGGAACGTTACAGCCAAAACGGGAAAAAACTACACTTGCTGAACTTGAGCAAAGAATGCCGGACGCTTTTAGGAAAAGCCGGAAATATTGTCGAGCTCAGTGTCATTGAAGATCTGGAGTGGCATATTGCGGCGGATACCCTGGCATAGTCCATCAATAAAAGGCTGTCCATTGATCCAGGTTTCCAATCAACATCATCACGGATGAGACGAACAAAGACCGGGAATCACCTTCACCTTGCAGACATCTTGATTTGGCATAACTTTCAGATTGAAAGCGGAGCTGCCTTTTGATTAATCAATGCGCTTCGTTTAATATCATCTCGGAAGATTGCTATTCGAATGAGACCTTCTCCGATGATGATACCTGATCAGATGATCGTCCTTCTCGCCTTTTTTTCAGGTCTTGCACTTGGCGGCCTTTTTTCTTACCTTATCCTGCGATCAAGGGCCGAAAGCCGGCTGGCTGTTTTAAATGAACGCCTGAGCACAAAAGATCAAAAAGTCGCCGACGTCTCCGCAGAAAATTCAAGTCTGAAAACAGAAAACGATGCATTACAAAGGGCCGTCACCGAATTAAAAGTCGAACGGTCCACCCTTGAAACAATCCTTCAGAAGGAACAGGCCGCTGCGACAGAAAAACTCGCCGTACTCAATGAAGCCAAGACCAATCTTTCTGATGCCTTTAAAGCCCTCTCTGCTGAAGCCCTTAAAAGCAACAATCAAATGTTTCTCGAAGTTGCACAGGCCACTTTTGAAAAACTGCGCGAAGGAGCCGACGGCGACCTCTTAAAACGGCAAACAGCGATTGACCAGATTGTGAAACCGATTCAGGAAGGCCTGCTTCAATTTGACTCCAAAATTCAGACCTTGGAAAAAGCGCGGATCGGGGCCTATGAAGGACTCAATCAACAGGTTAAAAGTCTCATCGAAAGCCAGCACCAGCTACGATCTGAAACCACAAACCTCGTGAACGCCCTGAGAACCCCGCAGGTGCGGGGCCGCTGGGGAGAGATTCAACTGAAACGCGTTGTCGAAATGGCCGGAATGTTGAGTCATTGCGATTTTAAGGAACAGCCCGTCATCTCGAGTGAAGAAGGCATGCTGCGGCCTGACATGATCATCAACCTGCCGGGCGGCAAAACCCTCGTCGTCGATGCCAAAGTGCCTTTATCGGCCTACCTCGACGGGATTGAATCCAATGATGAAACCATCAAACAAAAGAAACAGCAGGAACATGCGCGGCGGATACGGGAACACATGGCGCAATTGAGCCGTAAATCCTATTGGGAACAGTTTTCAGAGGCTCCCGAATTTGTCGTGCTCTTTCTGCCGGGGGAGGCCTTTTTTAGCGCCGCCTTGCAGGAAGACCCCTCACTCATCGAACTCGGGGTAGGGCAAGGGGTGATTATCGCCACACCCACCACCCTGATCGCACTATTGAAAGCCGTCTCCTATGGATGGAAGCAGGAAATTCTTGCAGAAAATTCAAAAAAAATCGGCGAACTCGGCAAAGCACTTTATAAAAGAATCGCCGACATGGGCGGCCACTTCAGCCAGCTTGGAAACAATCTTCGAAAATCGGTCGAAAGCTACAACCGCTCACTCGGCACACTCGAATCGCGTGTATTGGTCAGCGCCCGCCGTTTTGAAGACCTCAAGGTGGCCGATGCAAATGATGTCATTCCAGTCATTCCGCCTATCGACAATACGACACGTCATTTTCAATCCCCTGAAATGATTCAAAAAAAAAGACAATGAAGACGTTTAATACACCGGATTCCAGAAGGTCGCGATATACGTTCACTCGAAAACCGGCTTATTCCCTCTGTCATGCCAACTGTTGACGATCTCAAAATAAAACTCCGCCAACTCGACGGACGGGGCTACAAGGCCTACAAGGACATCAAAGGCGTCTATTCCTTTCCCGGATATACGCTCCACATTGATTATGTTCAGGGCGATCCTTTTGCCACACCCAGCCGCTTTCGGATGATCCTGCCACAGGAAACGACCCGCTTTCCCCAAGAACTCACACGTAACAAAGTCCGGCAAATCGCACTGGCGGATTATTTAATCCGGCAGTTTCATCAGCAAGCCCAAAAGAAATCCAAAAATAGAGGCATTGGGAAAAGCGGCCTTATTCAAATTGACTACCCCAAACAGGAAGTTTTGGAGCGCAGCTCCGCCACAATCGACAATACCCGGCTTGAAATCCGCTTTTTCCTTGGCCTGCCCGCCCGCGGTCGAACAATTCTCGGACAAGCCGCCATTGAAATGATTCACGATGACTTGCCTTACATTTTTGAAAAAGCGCTGATATTTCAAAATACCGATCAAGCCGCTGTGCAGGCTTTTGTTGAAACTATTGAAGATGCAGAAGCCATGCGCAGCCAGCTCAAAACGCATGGCCTCGTTGCCTTTGTTGCAGATGGCGCGCTCTTACCAAGACGGAGCGGTATTGATTCCCGCCCACTCAAAAACAAGGGGATCCCCTTTCAATCTCCACCGGCCTTTCAAGTGACGCTCAATCGGCCTAATAGGGGTACAATCAGCGGCATGGGCATTCCAGGCGGGGTCACGCTCATTGTTGGCGGCGGGTATCATGGAAAATCAACCCTGTTACGCGCAATTGAATTTGGTATTTACAATCATCCCCCCGGAGATGGCCGGGAATATGTGGTCACCGACGCCGATGCCGTGAAAATTCGCGCGGAGGACGGGAGGGCCGTTTCAGGGGTTGATCTTTCCCCTTTTATCAACAAGCTCCCTCAAGAGCAATCGACCGAAGATTTCTCGACCCAAAATGCCAGTGGCAGCACCTCACAAGCCGCAAACATTCTTGAAGCGCTTGAGGTCAAGCCCTCTCTTTTTTTGATCGACGAAGACACGGCGGCGACGAATTTTATGATTCGCGATCACCGCATGCAGGAACTGATTTCAAAAGACAAAGAACCGATCACACCCTTTATTGATAAAGTACGGCAACTCTATCAGGAATACGGGGTTTCAAGCCTCCTGGTCATTGGCGGCAGCGGGGACTACTTTGAAAGTGCCGATCAGGTCATCGCCATGGAAAACTATCTACCCTGTGATGTCACGGCAGAGGCCAGGGCCATTGCCCTGAGATACGCTTCTGAACGCACACACGAAGGGGGCCGGGCTTTCGGGGAAATCCGTCACCGAGCACCGCTCCCCCAAAGCCTGAATCCAAAAACAAGCACACGCGCGCTTTACCTCAAAGTCCCTGATATCAAGACCATCCACATTGGCATGGAAAGAATCGACCTTTCCGCCATTGAACAATTAGTTGAACAAAGCCAGGTTCGCGCCATTGCTCACGCTTTACTTTATGCCAAAACACATTATATGGATGGGAGTCGGACTTTGGCAGAAATTACGGACGCCCTGATGAAAGACATTCAAAACGAAGGACTCGACAAACTCACCGGAATCCCTTATGGTGACTTGGCCTGCTTCCGGCGTTTTGAGTGGGTTTTTGCATTAAACCGCCTCCGTACACTAAAAGTAACGATCCTGAATTAAATAGAAAATGAGATATCACTATGATTGAATTTTTAAGTCTTGCCTTCATTCGACTTGATGTGAATGGAGAAATTGCGGCGATATTGGCAAGAACCCTGGCCATCGCCATTGTTTTACTTCTCGGAATCCTGGCCAATTTCCTAGCAAGAAAAATGCTTCTGACCGGACTTTCCTATGTTATCACCCGCTCAAAAACAGATTGGGACGATGCCCTTTTAAAACACCGGGTTTTTAATCATCTCGCACATTTTGCCCCCGCCATTGTCATGATCCTTTTAACACCCCTGGCGCTTGAAGGGCACCCGAAATGGATACTGATTACGAGTAATGCCCTGAATATTTATATGATCGTTGTCGGAGTACTTGCGATTGATGCTTTTTTAAATGCAACCCTCAGCATTTATGAAACATTTGAAATATCAAAAGAAATCCCGATCAAGGCATTTGTTCAGGCCGTCAAAATCGTCATTTACATTTTAGCTTTGATCTTCCTGATTTCCACCCTGCTCGATAAAACACCCTTGTATTTACTCAGCGGCCTCGGCGCGATGACCGCGATCTTTATGCTCATTTTTAAAGATGCGATTTTAGGCTTTGTTGCGGGGATTCAACTGACCGCGAATAAAATGGTTTCTCCCGGAGACTGGATCGAAATGCCGAAATACGGGGCAGACGGAGACGTCATTGAAGTTTCACTCACTACCGTCAAAATACAGAACTTTGACAAAACCATCACCACCATTCCCACGTATTCGCTCATCAGTGAATCGTTTAGAAACTGGCGGGGCATGTCTGAATCGGGAGGCCGGCGGATTAAAAGGGCGATTTACATTGACCTGAATTCCATTCAGTTCTGCTCGAACGATATGATCGAAAAATTTTCAAAAATCCGCGCGATTTCTGAATACATCGAAAAGAAAAAGAACGAACTTGAAACATATAATGCCGAGCACAAACTGGATAATACCAGCATCGTAAATCGGAGACGCTTGACCAATATCGGAACATTTCGGGCCTATGTCTTCGCCTATTTAAAAAATCATCCGCAAATTCATCAGGATATGACCCTGCTGGTAAGACAGCTCGCCCCCACAGAACATGGATTGCCCATTGAAATTTATGTTTTTTGTAAAGATAAGGTTTGGAGCAATTACGAGGCGATACAGGCCGACATCTTTGACCATTTATTTGCAGCGGTGCCTGAGTTCGGGCTTCAGGTTTTTCAAGATCCCACAGGAAGCGATTTTAAATCTCTCGGCAACAGTACTTCTAATCGTTGACAGGGCGCAAGAGATGCGATAAAATCCGCTCCACCTTTCAAGAACGCGGGAATAGCTCAGTGGTAGAGCATCGCCTTGCCAAGGCGAGGGTCGCGGGTTCAAATCCCGTTTCCCGCTCCAATTTTCACGACAGCGGAAATCATCATCAAAAAAACCAGCCCAGGTGGACGCCGCCGGGCCGTCTCGGTCATGTTCAGGCAGATCTGGGCGTTTAAGATCTGCCGATCATCAATATGCGAGCAAATCTACTTAAAACTGTTTTACCTCATATCCGCGTTCACGTAACTGTTCTAATAAACCTTCAGTGCCAACAAGGTGGGCTGAACCGACGAGCACCATCTCCACCTCAGGGGTACTTAAAAAATGGGTAATTTGAGGCAGCCAGGCTTCATTTCGATCGACCAACAACATTTGATAAAGTTTTGGGTATGTCTTTTTCATCGGACTCACGGTTAATGTTTCCATCTTTTTCAGCTGCCCCGAACGCCATGCCGACTTCATCTCACCGATGAGCTTAGACGTTTCCCTGACTTCTTTCATTGTATTCAGAATAAGCTCATTCTCTTGGCCTTCCCCCATATGCGCAATGAAGTTCAGCTGATCCTCGACACCTTCAAGTCCAGCAACGTCTTTTCGGTCACGCCGCGCGCGCTCATAAAAAAACTGATCCACGCCGATCCCGGCCAAACCAAGACGTTGTACCTCAAGCATCGCCAAAGTCATGGATACCATCCCCGGCTTGAATTGGGTTATGGAGGCAATCGGAAAACCAATTTCACGACAATATTGCTCCAGCGCCGCATAGGTTTCCGTATTCAGCACCGATTTTAGCGTGCGCCCATCCTGATAGGATGCGGCCCTGAACAATTTTTTCTGGAAAGACGGGTCATTTACTTTGGAAAGATCCGTCTCAAAAACCAGGATTTTGGATTGTGCATACGCACGTTCATACTCCTCCGGCAAAGGATAGTCTGATTCAGACAACATATGAACTGTTCCCGCTATAAAAAGCTGCCGTTCGCCTTTGTGGACTTGCCACAACATGGTTTCAGCACGACCAAATTCCAACAGAAATAAAGATAGGATCAAAATAATAATGAATCGCATGTGTCATTCCTCATATGGATGTAAAAAGATGTCATCGAAGATCACTTCCTTCGTGTAGATGGAAAAAAGTATAACAGACTTCTCCCATGCTCACATAAGAGGAGAAAAGCTTGCCCGAATGACAGGCATGTGAAGCATAGTGCGGGGATGGAGAGTAAAGGCGGGGGGCTACTGACTGATCGTAATAAACTTTTTAACGCGTTTCCGCCAGAGCAGCTGTTTGAGGGGTTTAATCGCGGCACGCGCCGCTTCTTCCCCTTTTTGAATGGCTTCTTCAAATCGCCAAAAATCGGACCAGTGAATATGGCCGATCTCCGGACGAATTGAAAAATCGACGCCGCTCAATTGCCTGTTGGATAAAACACATCGGGTAATTTCATTGGCACGTAAGACAACATCCAGCCCGCTATCAAACATTTCGGGGGTTTCTGTGGTTTCTTCCGAAATATTAACGGCAATCACAAAATCAATCCCTCGCGCCTCTAATGGCTCGACAGGAACCTGATTGACCCAGCCGCCGTCAATCAGTTGCGCCCCGTTTACATGAATTGGAGGAAGCACACCCGGTATCGCGCAACTGGCTGCGACAGCACGCCGCACCGATCCTTCAGAAAGAACCACTTCACAACCATTGACGAGATCTGTCGCAACGGCGATAAAAGGGATTCTGGAGTCTTCTATCATCCTGTCCTCCAGAAGAAGGCCCATCTGAGATAAAAAAACCTCTTCTGAAATGAACGAGGTCCGTTGCAGGGAAATCCCCCAAAAAATACCTTTTTGAAGATAGGTCTTCAGGTTGGTCATGAAGCTTTTAGTTTTTTTCTCTTCATAGTGCCGCTTGATAAAAAATATTTTTGTCCGCCGAAAAGCTTCACTTTTTAAAAAAACCAGTACCCGTGCTTTTATTTCATCGATAGAGGGATTCTGAGCATACATCGCACCCACGATTGAACCAAAACTGGTTCCTGAAATCATATGGATATTTACGCCCTCCGATTCCAGAACCTTCAGAACACCAATATGCGCAAGTCCCCTGGCGCCGCCACCCCCAAGCGCCAGGCCAACTTTTAACGAGGTCATCTTAGGAAGCGGTCTCTTCTTTCTTCTTCCCCTTGGAAGCAATAAATGCGGCACGCTTGACCATACAGTTTTTCTTCCGTTGTGCACGTTTTAATCGTTTTTTTGCAGACCGCAGTACAAGCGGATCTTTACCCGATTTTTTTTCATCTGTCATTTTTGTGTCCAAGACCTTGATTTTAGCTTCCAGTTTTTTAATATCCATCATTCTCCCTCGTATTTAACAACCATCTGGAACAAGTGTTTTAACTGCCTTTAAAATAGTCAACGGTATTTTGCAGGCCTTCCAAAAAGGAAACCCTCGGTTCCCAATCCACTGCATTATAAATCTTTTTAGCATCAAGACAACTTCTCTTTTGCTCGCCTTTTTTTTCAGGCCCGTGAAGCTCTTTTAAATCTGAACCTGTAATCTCAAGCAAATGTTTAAAAAGGACATTGACCGTGCTTTCGATCCCGGTTCCAACATTAAAAATGCCATTGACCTTGTTATTAATCACAGCCATGTTTGCTTCGACGACATCTTTCACATAGACATAGTCCCGGGTTTGCATCCCATTCCCATTAATGGTCGGCTGCTCTCCTTTCAGGAGTTTCTCTGTAAAAATCGCCACCACACCGGCCTCACCATGAGGGTCTTGTCGCGGACCAAAGACATTCCCATATCGCAAAGCCGTATAATCCAAACCACAAACCTTGTGATAATAATACAAATAATGCTCACTCGATAGTTTACTGACGCCGTAAGGAGAAAGCGGATGTGTAGAATGGGCCTCAGTCGCCGGGAAGGCATTCTGCTCACCATAAGCCGCCCCCCCCGAAGAAGCAAAGATAACGCGGCGCGACCCATTTTTCACTGCACATTCAAGTAAATTGATTAAGCCGAGAATGTTGCTCTTTGCATCAAAAGCAGGATCGGCCACAGATTTACGAACATCCATTTGCGCGGCATGATGACTAATCAATTCAGGTCTTTCTTTTTGAAAAATTTTCTCAAGACGACTGCTCAGAATATCAACCTTGTAAAAGGTGGCTTCTTTATTGATATTTTTCTTTTTTCCCGTTGAGAGGTCATCCACCACAACAACTTCGTGTCCCTCTTCAATCAATCGATCCACAATATGGGAGCCAATAAATCCTGCACCACCTGTGACCATAATCTTCATCCTTCGATCCTCCTATACATCATCAGAATCAGTTTTCGAGGGATTTAACACCGAATGGACAGTGTTAGAAACCGGCTTCTGAAAATTGACGAGATATTCAATATTGCCTTTTTGACCTTGAATCGGCGAACACATCGAGCCCATCATCTGAAGACCCCATTCGTCTCCCTTATTACATATTTTCTTAACGACGGCATCTCTTTTTTCTGAATCACGCACAATGCCGCCTTTTCCCACCTCACCTTTTCCCACCTCAAATTGAGGTTTAATCAGCGCAATAATCACACCGCCCTCTTTAATCCAAGGGATCACGCAAGGGATCACTTTTTCCAATGAAATAAATGAAACATCAATCGTCGCCAGATCAAGCGGCTCCGGAATCACATCTTTTGACATTTTTCGTATATTCTGTCGTTCGAGGACAACAACCCGCTGATCCTGCCGAAGTGACCAGGCCAGCTGACCATAACCAACATCAAGGGCATACACGCGTATCGCCCCATGTTTTAAAAGACAATCCGTAAATCCGCCTGTGGATGCACCCACATCCATCACGACCTGCCCCTGAACATCGACGCCAAAAGTGCCCAATGCCGCTTCAAGCTTAATGCCGCCTCGACTGACAAAGGGCAAGGGGGAACCGATTAGTTCTATTGTGACATCCGACTTGACCATGATCCCCGCTTTGTCTATTTTAGCACCATTTACGATGACTGTACCGCTGAGGATCAACGCTTTTGCGTGTTCCCGGCTTTTTGCCATGCCACGAAAGAGCATGAGTCGGTCTAAACGGTCTTTAGGGAGTTGGGTTGGCAAGATATTTTCGGTCAAATCGTCACAGGAACCGTAACGAATTGAGGGCTTCAAACGGCCTTTACATGAGAAGGTTTAAGCACATCAGATTTTGAATCGGGGTCTCCCGTCGGAATGGGAGCGCCAACGAACATAGCGACAGTCCGAGTAATCCCTTCAGGGTCAAGGCCAAAATCTTCCCGAAGGCGCTTCTGCCCCCCATGCTCCGTGAACATATCCGGAAGACCAATCCGGCAAACAGAGACAGGAAGCATATGACCGGCATTTTTTTCTTCTTCCAGCACGGACAGCACTGACTCTCCAAATCCGCCTGAGAGCATATGCTCTTCTAAAGTCACAATTTTTTTTGTGCGTTTTGCCGCCGAAACAAACAAGGCGCGATCCAAAGGCTTGGCAAAACGGGCATTGATGACACCCGCAACAATCCCCTGTTCTTTTAACTGCAATGCCGCAGTCTGAGCCGGATAAACCATGCTTCCAATGGCAATGAGGGCCACATCCCATTCTGCTTCATCTTCTCCAATCACGATCTCACCTTTTCCAATCGGGAGAGGCTGGGGTGTTTCATCCAATGAAACACCGAGACCGGCTCCCCTTGGATAACGAATCGCGACAGGCTGTTTTTGCTGAAGGGCCGTTGTCAGCATCCGCTGAAGTTCATTCTCATCTTTGGGCGCCATGAGGATCATGTTCGGAACACCTTTTAAATAGGCAATATCGAACACCCCCGCGTGTGTCGGGCCATCTTCACCCACAAGCCCGGCGCGATCCAGGCAAAATACAACCGGCAGATTCTGTAGCGCAACATCATGAATAATTTGATCAAAACCCCGTTGCAAAAAAGTCGAGTAAATGGCGACGACCGGCCGAAGACCATCCGCCGCCATCCCCGCCGCCATGGTCACGGCATGTTGTTCTGAAATACCCACGTCATAAAATCGATCGGGAAAAACCTCAGCAAACTGACTCAGGCCCGTTCCCGCAGGCATCGCCGCCGTAATGGCAACAATCGTGGGATCTTCTTTCGCCAACGCAATCACGCTTTTGGAAAAAATCGAAGTATAAGAAGGCGGTGCCTTAACGGCACTTTTTTTGGCTTTTCCTGTTGAAAGATCAAAGGCCGGGGTACCGTGATAGGTTGCGGGATCTGACTCAGCGGGCGCATAGCCCTTCCCTTTCTTTGTCACAACATGCAATAGGATTGGACCCTCAAGATCTTTGATATTGTCAAAAGTCGTCAACAAATGATCGATCCGATGACCATCAATGGGGCCAAAATACTGGAAGCCCAGCTCTTCAAAAAGAAGTCCTGGTACGATCATCCCTTTAACGGACTCTTCCGCACGTCTCGCGACTTCCAGCATCGGCTGACCAATTTTGGGGATGTTTTTTAGGAGTGTGGCCGTTTCATTTTTAACCCGTGTGTACAATTTCCCTGAAAGAATCCGATTAAGATAGGCAGAAAATGCGCCGACATTCTCAGAAATGGACATTTCATTGTCATTTAAAATAACAATGAAATTCTTCTTTAAATGTCCGGCATGATTCAGCGCTTCATAAGCCATGCCTGCCGTTAAAGACCCATCTCCGATAATCGCAACGACGTGATGTTTTTCACCTTTTTGATCACGTGCCTCGACCATACCGAGGGCGGCGGAAATCGACGTGCCGGCATGGCCCGCGCCAAAGGTATCGTACTCACTCTCATTGCGGGAAAGAAAACCGCAAATACCGCCATACTGCCGCAAGGTTGGAAAAGCGTCCCGTCGTCCAGTTAAGATTTTGTGTGGGTAAGCCTGATGCCCGGTATCCCAGACAAGCCGATCTTTTGGCGTATCAAAACAGGCATGCAGCGCGATCGTTAATTCCACGGTACCCAGGCTTGCGCCAAGGTGTCCCCCTTTATCTGAAACCGTTTTAAGGATGAGGGTACGAATTTCCTCAGCGACTGTCGGCAATACTTTCCTCGGCACTGCTCTTAAATCTTGAGGAGAATTGATATTTTCTAATAAAGGCATGGATTCATTCCTGATTTTATGATCGATTATTTTTCCCGGTCGATAATGAAGCTTGCGATTTGACGAATGGGATCGGCCTCGGGCCCCAGGAACTCAATCTCGGATAAAGCCTCTTCGACCAAAACAGTCGCTTCTTTTTTTGCACGAGAAAGCCCCATCAGTGCGGGATAAGTACACCTTCCTTTGGATTCATCCTGCCCCACCGGTTTACCGAGTGTTTGTGCCTCTCCTTCAACATCAAGCACATCATCCGCAATCTGAAACGCCAAACCGATTTTTTCACCGAAAGAGGTGAGGCTGGATAATTTTTTAGGACCTGCGCCGCCAAGAATACCGCCAACCCGGACAGAGGCTCGAATCAACACACCCGTTTTGTGGGAGTGTATTCGTTTTAATTTTTCCAATGAAAGATCGTCTTTTCCCTGGGCTTCGATATCGTTTAATTGACCACCCACCATTCCGGTACTGCCAGAAGCCGACCCAAGCTCTAAAATCACCCGGAGTATTTTTTTAGGAGAAACGGTACTGGAAAGCCCTTTCTCGGCGAGCATGGTAAAGGCCGCCGTTAATAAGGCATCTCCCGCCAAGATCGCAGTACTTTCACCAAACATTTTGTGATTTGTTAATTTCCCTCTCCGATAGGTGTCGTCATCCATCGCCGGAAGATCATCATGAACCAGGGAATAGGTGTGAATCAATTCTATCGAAGCCGCAAAAGGAAGCGCGACTTCTGTTCGTCCCCCTACAGCTTCGCATGAAGCCAGACAAAGGATAGGGCGAATGCGTTTTCCTCCGGCAAAAAGAGAGTACCGCAGCGCTTCATGGAGTAAGGGCGGGTCACAGGTCGGGCCTGGGAGATACGATTGCAACACCCGATCCACCTCAGATTTTCGATCGGACAGATAGGTTTTTAATGCGGCCCTATCCATTAAGCACTTCATCCTCAGACTCAGCCGGTTTTACAGAAAAAGAGCGGGGCTTTTTTGAGCCTTTTTTCCCTTCGATCAATACTTCAACCTTTTTTTCGGCTTCGGCCAACGTTTTCATACAGCTTTTCGAAAGACGAATCCCCTCTTCAAAAACCTTTAAGGCCTCTTCCAAAGGAAGCTCACCATCTTCTAAGGACTTAACCGTTTCTTCAAGACGCGTGAGCGCTGTTTCAAATTTAAGTTGTGCCATCTTTACCTCAGGACAACGATATCACACAAAGTTCGTCCATTATACAAAAGACCCGTTGGAGGTCAAGGGCTTTCTCAAGGAGAAAAACAAACCAGGCATCTGGCAATCCATTCCATTCAATTTAGTCAAAGCTTATGGATTATTTTATGCGTACATGATGGGCTATCGGGTTTGCCCGCGCTTTAATGCCCGTTCTGTAAATTCCTGATCCTGAAGACCGATATTGACTTCCAGGTCACTCACTTCAAAAATTGTTCGGTGCCCATTTTGAATATTGGTCACCTTCGTCTGCTTCCAGACACTTAACCCCTTCAATTGTTGCCATTCTATGATCTGACGCTTCAAGAGTTTTTCCGCCCGATCATAATAATCAATTTTCAAGATCGTCCAGTCACTTTTAGAAACCCAGGAAAGCTTTTTGCTATAAATACTCTCTTTCTCGTTTGGCATACTGGCGACAACATAAGAGGGGATCCCGTGGTAGGTTTCCTCTTTCAGTAACCGATGTTCATCTTCGTCAAGCCGACGTTGCCCCATATCCCCAAAAGTCAAATCTGAGCCGAGGAAAGCATCATTTAAATCCTGACCAGAAATCCGCCGAACCATTCTAAGCGCTGGAAGATATAACCACAGATCATCCGTTTTGTCTTTCTCTGCATAATCCCAAACCAGAAAAGCGACCCCTCGTGAATCATCAGGAAACTGGGTGATAAGCAGCATTTTGCTGTCAATGCCTTCTTTTGCCCGATAATTTTTCCACAAACGCGAAGCCACGATTTGTTTTGTGGCGTTATCCCGCTCGATCAATGTCAGCGTCACAGTATTTTTCTGGTCTTCGACGCGATAGACCAGCTCCCTCGATTTTTTGATGATCTCGGTTCCGGAGAGGTCCGAGCCCTGGGCAAGCGCCCCACCTTCAAAAAAGACCCCGCTGGCTAAAAAACCTATCGCAGAAAAGAGCAAGATTCTCAAGTTCATCCTACTGAAGACCTCCAGAACAACGAGACAGCAAGACATGTAGAATAGAAAAAACCGATCAGACTAATGGGTGCACTTTCATTTATTTTTTGGGCTTCTCTCCCAATAAAACAACAAAAGGGCTCGGTTCGGAAAGCGGCACAGTGCGTACATTTTTAAAACCTGTTTTGCTCATCCACTCCGACACCTCTTTTTCAGAATAAGCGGCGCCTCCCGGAGTATGAATCAACTGATTCACCCCGATCAAGGCGGAAAGGGCCGGGCCCGTCTTTTGCCGGTTGAGCATTTGATCCTGAACCAGAACCAAACCGCCGGGTTCAAGCGCATTAAATGATTTTTTGAGGATTTTACCCACAACCTTGGGCGATTCCTGATTAAACATTGATGATAAAAGAACCGCATCATAGCCTTTGCCAAAGGAGCTGTCTGTCAGGTAGTTACCAGGTTTTCGATTAATGCGACTTTCCAAACCAAAAGAAGTTACGATTTCTGTCGTAATTTCAAGGGTTTGCGGCAAATCCAGCACCGTCGCCGACAAGCCTTTGTTCTTTTGGCAAAACTTGACGTCAAAGGTGCCGGGACCACCCGCAACGTCTAAAAGATGCTTTTTGCCAGAAAAATCAATGTCTTTTGAAAGCAGGTCGCCCTGACCCATCGCACGGTAATGCATTCCGTAGATATAGTTTCGAAGCGCTTCCGCACCCTGATCATGAGGTTTATCCACCACGGGCTTTCCCTGAACAACTGCATCAAAAAGATTACCCCAGGCATCGTACCAGCTATCAAACATTGAAACGATACCGCCCTGAAATTTCTTGCTGCCTTTAACCAAAAATGTATTTGAAAGTCGGTTGTTTTTGTATTTTCCCCCGGTTTGATTCAATAAACCGAGTGATACGGCAGCAACCAGTAAAATCTCCAGACCGCGTTTGTCCGCTTTGCACTTATTCGCCAGCTGGATCGCCGTTAAGGGTCCGTCTTTTAAAAGCGTAAAGACATCCAGGCGCACCGCCGTATGAAGCACTTTCGCTTGCCAATAAGAAGAGGCAATCTGCATCACCTGCATCGGGTCTAAGGGATTGGTGGATGGCACGGCTTTTTTAGAACTTGCCTGAGTCGTTTTTTTAGGGGTCTTTTTTGCCACTTTCTCAGTTTTTTTCATCACGTCTCCTTATGAACAATCTTTTGGATAAAAAGAAAAGGCATGTAGATTGGGCCAACGATCTGTGTATTCGATCTCCGTCATCGAAGCATGTCGGATCACCAGGCGTTTAAAATTGACCATGGGCATTTCGAGGGCCGCCGCAACAATCATACGAATCGCTCCGGCATGTGTGACCACAAGCACGGTCTCCCCAAAGTGCTTTGAAACCAGGGCGGCAACAGTTTCGTTCACCCGTTTTGAAAACTGGCTTAGGGATTCGCCTCCGATCGGGGCAAAATGAACCACATCCTCACGCCACGCGATCCATTCTTCCTGATATTTTGATTTAATTTCAGACGCCGTTAATCCCCCCCAGCGGCCAAACTGCCACTCCTGCAAACCCGCCATGGTCTCACAATGCACATCGAGCTTTTGAGTGGCAATGTCTGCCGTTTCCTGTGTCCGACGTGAAGGACTCACATAAACCCCCGCAATCGGCTCAGAACGCGATTCCAGGTATGAAGGCCATAACCGGGCCTGCTGAAGCCCTGCGGGGTTTAGCGGCGGATCGTCAAGCACATCATCATAATACCGCTCTTTGGGGTAATCAGTCTCACCATGTCGCAGAAAAAGCACAGTGGTTGATTTTCTGGGAGTATCGGTGTGCATCCGATTATTCCACCTTTTGAAAAGTCATGATGGCCGCCATCACTGAAACAAGAGAAAACGACACGAGAACCCCAAGGCTGATCCAAAACGGCGGGTGAAATTGGCCTTGGTAACAGGCCCTTACGGCTTCGACCCCGTAAGTCACCGGGTTTGCACGACTGACGATTTGCATCCAGGGCGGCATAAAAGCCTCAGGCACAAGCGCCGAAGAGAAAAAGAGCAAGGGCAAGGTCAACATATTACCCATCACCACCAGCGGCTCTTCCTGCTTTAGAAACATCGCCAAGGCATTAGAAATGGCTGAAAACCCAATCGCCAACAGCAGGACAACAACCCAGACCCAAAACAGGCCCTGGCCCTGCGGAAGCCCTGCGCCAATAAGGGCCGCAACCACGATCAGCAAAAACACCTGAATGACAACGGTAAACCCGTTATGCAACAAGCGGCTTAGAACAATGGAGGACCGCATAATCGGGGCCACGAGCATTTTTTCCATGACGCCGTGACGTAAATCACGAAGCAGGCTGACCCCTGACCACGATGCACCAAATAAAACAGTCATCACAATCACGCCAGGCGCGAGAAACTGAACATAATCGCCTTCTGGAAATTGAGGGAGTTGGGACAAGCCCTTGAAGAGTTGGCCAAAAATGACCAGCCAAAGCAGCGGTTGAACCAGGCCAAAAAACGTCCACATCGGCATACGCCAGGTCAGTTTTAGATATTTAAAAAAAAGATACCGTGTATCGGAAATAAAATTAAGCATCCATCGCTCTATTCTTTTTGATTTTTATCAGAGGCTTCATCATTGGGCCATTGCGACTGCCCCGGCTCATCATTTTCAGGCATTTTTTTTCCAGAACCCGATTCCGCACCTGCAGACCAATTCGAGTTCGCCTGATCGCCCCATTTTTTCCAGGGAGGATCTGCAACATCCGGGTTCACTTCACTCGATTGATGATCTTTTGGGGAAGTATCTTCCAGGGGGGGGGCCTGATCAGGGACATTTTTTTCATCAGAAGACCAGTCCGTACTAGCCTGATCGCCCCATTTTTTCCACGGTGGATCCTCTGAGACGGGCTCAGCTACGTCCGCTTTACTTGGGTCTTCTAAGCTGGTCTGGTTCGTATCACGAGATGGGCCGGAGGAGGCACCTTTGTGCCCTTCAGACCCATAACCACCCTCCTGCCCTGCCCATTTTTTCCAATCCTGCTCACCCTCGGATTCAGAACCTTCAACCCATTCCGACTCGGACGATTGTGCTTTATCCTGCCATTTTTTCGCCCACTTATTGTTTTTTGATCCGCCCCAGGCACCCCATTCGTCTTCTGTGTTTTCATTGGCAAGAGCCCAATCTTTTCCAGTATATTTCAAATAGACGTCATCAAAAGTTGGGCGAGTGAGTAATACGGATTTGGCCGACAAGTTTAGGGTATCAATCCACTGGATCACCTTTGGCAAAAGCTGCTGACCATTCTGTAAATAAAAACGGACACCCTCGCCCTGCTGAATGACTTCCTGAAACCATTCTTTTTTCCGAAAAGTTTCCAGCAGTTCACTCCCAACCAGCTGATCAAACGAAAGATGAATCGCATCATGTCCCAAACTGTCTTTCAACTGATCGGGCGTACCCACAATCTGGATACGTCCTCCATCCAATATCCCGACTCGGTTTGCCAGCTGATCGACTTCATCCAGGTAATGCGTCGTTAGAAACAGGGTCATGCCTTCATCTTTATTGAGACGGCGCAGATAGGTCCATAAATCGGAGCGGCTCTTTGGGTCCAATCCGATAGTGGGTTCATCCAGAAAAAGGAGTTTTGGTTCATGGATTAAAGCCGTCGCAATATCCAGCCGTCGTTTCAATCCACCGGAAAGCGACCCGACCCACTGACCTCCCCGGCCTTCCATATCAAAAAGTTGAAGCAAGGCTTCCATGCGTTCTTTAATCTTTTTTTTGGGAAGATGATAAAGATGCCCTTGTAGAATCATGTTTTCCGAAACGGTTAACGCCGGGTCAACCCCACTTTGCTGGCCAACATAGCCAAAAGACATACGGACAGCCAGGGGGTCGTCCATCACATTATGACCAGCAACCGTTACCGTGCCGGATGTCGGCCGGAGAAGTGTGGTGAGGATTTTAATGGTTGTCGTTTTTCCAGCGCCATTGGGACCAAGGAAGCCGAAGACTTCTCCCGCATCGACATGCAGAGAGACATCGTTTACTACGCGAACAGAATCAAATTCTTTTATCAGATGATCGATACGGATCATGGAAGGGGCTCAGGACGTGTATACGTCCCCGATTTACCACCACTCTTCTTGAGCAATCCAATTTTGCCAAAGCTGATGCCTTTATCGATTGCTTTACACATGTCATAAATTGTCAAGGCGGCCACACTCACGGCAGTCACCGCCTCCATCTCAACACCCGTCTGGCCTGATGTTTTCGCGGTCCCAGAGATTTCGATTGCGGCAATGCCCATTTCATTAGGCGGGATCACATTAAAGTGAATATCAACACTGGTAATCAGGAGAGGGTGACACATCGGAATTAAATCAGGCGTCTTTTTTGCGCCCATCACACCGGCCACTTGAGCGACAGCCAAGACATCCCCTTTAGCAATCTGGCCTTCTTCAATCCGCTTTAATGTCTCAGGCTTCATATACACTGTAGCCGTAGCGATTGCTTCCCGATGGGTATCTTTTTTCCCGGAAACATCGACCATTCTGGCGCGGCCCTCTTGGTTAAAATGTGTTAAATTATCAGACATATTCACCCTCCAAAATTTGAAAGAAAGCTTAGCATAGGGTTTCAGAATGTGTCAATGAATCGGGGTTTTCAAACGCTATAACGTGTGATGTATTTTTATAAAAATTGATGAGTTAAGAGAGGGTTTTATTTCAACCATTGACGAAATACACATTGATTCTGATTCGGCACCTGACTCAACATCTACATAAAAAAAAACGGCAGAACGGGTTCTGCCGTTTTTTTTTGACCAGGTCACTCTGGCATTCAGAAACCGCCCCTAGAAATTCACCAGGAGAGAAACAGCCAAGATGGTGTCTGTTTTTTTGAGGCCAGCCGGAACCGGCTTATTATCAAACTTGATTTCATAACTGGTTTTTAATGAGAAGTTTTGACTTAAAAGCGTAATCAAAGCAGTCTCTGTATTCACGTTGTAATTATCGGCATCATCAAAATCGTGCAGGTATTCAACTGACTGCTTGAACTTGTTAAGCTCGGTAAAGTGGAATTGGTAAGCGCCAAACAAACGACCTCTCAAAAAATCGTTTTCTGTCTTATCTGTATATTCTTCAGAAACATAATCCAGCCCGACTTCACCACGGAGAAAGTGCTTTGGTCCAACCAAAAACTTATACCCCGCAAAAGGGCCCCCATAATATCGTGCATCAATACCTGCGAATTTATTTTTATTCCAACCCACAGCAAGACCGCCAAAAAAATGTTGAGAAAAAAGATAGTCACCGCGAAGTTCAGTCATATAATTCTCCGCACTTCTTACGCCTTCACTTTTACTGTTCATTGCAGCGGCTTTCCAGCTACCTTCCAATTTTTCACTAAACCCGTAAGTCAGCAAATTTTTTGCTGAAAAAGTAGCCACATTGGAATTCCCACCCGTGTTCACAGATGAAAGTTCGGCTTCGTCCTTCCATTTTTTTTCCTCAGCCCCTGCAACAGCCGCGATCAGCAGAACAGGCAGCAAGAATAAAACTAAATTTTTAAATGGGTTCATTGTTCCTCCATATCTATACATTTCAATCAAAACATCTCAATAATCAATCATTAAAAACCACAACGGTATGGAAAGTTATACAGTGATGAACAATCGAGATCAAGCGCTTTAACCTGTGAAAAAACAAATAATATGATTGCACATCAGAATTTTTTGATTGCATAATGACGACGACTAAAAGATGAAAAAACGGATTACAGGCGATGTAAACCACCGGGTAAACCGTGCATCAATAAGGGGATCTACGTCTTATAAATGAAAGAGGCCATCATGAATGTAGAAAAAATAACCGAGACAATCACCGTCTTGCTCAGCACTTACTCCATCAAAGTTTTAGGGGCCATTCTTGTTTTTATCATTGGAAAATGGCTCTCCCGAAAACTGGCGAACATCCTTAGAAAACTGCTAAAAACAAGCAAGGTAGACGAAACACTCATTAGTTTTTTAGGAAACCTCGCATACTATACCTTGCTCATTGTAGTTGTCATCGCGGCTGCGGGACAATTGGGAGTTAACACCACTTCCTTTCTGACAATCGTGGGTGCTGCAGGTCTGGCGATTGGCCTGGCCCTGAAAGATTCGCTTTCAAATTTTGCGGCCGGCGTCATGCTGATCTTATTTCACCCCTTTAAACTCGGGGATGTCATTACAACAGGGGGAACGACAGGTAAAGTCACAACCATCGCCATGTTTAACACCAGCTTAACAACACCCGACAATCAGCTTGTTTTTATTCCGAATAGCGCCATTACAGGCAATGTCATTACAAATATTACAGCCAACACCACGAGACGTGTTGACCTTGTGGTCGGCATTGGATACAACGATGACATTGCCAAAGCCAAAACGGTTTTGACGAATATCCTCACATCCGACCCAAGAGTGCTTAAAGATCCCCCACCTGCCATCGCTGTCACAGAGCTCGGTGACAGCAGCGTCAATCTGGTCGTACGTCCCTGGGTCAATACCGGAGATTATTGGGGGGTTTATTGTGATTTAACTGAAAAAATAAAACTCACTTTTGATCAGGAAGGGCTAAATATCCCCTTCCCTCAACGCGATGTCCACGTCTATAATGCGTAAAGCAATCAATCTGACGATCCTCTTTTCCCTGATCGGGCAGAGATAAACAAACCCTAGGCACACAAGCCTGCAATAGAGTCGGCTTGTGTGCTTGAAATACTTTAAGGATCTCGCTAGAAGTTCATCCACGCTTTTCATTTAAAGAAATGTTAAGCTTGTATTATCTTCTTTCCTTGATTTATTTTGTATTTTCGGTAGACTAGCAACCACACTTTATGAAAAAATTCGTAGAAAAAATAGTCCGCTTCCCAAAACTTGTCATCTTCCTGGTTTTGCTCATTACCTTTTTTTTCCTCGCTCAAATTTTTAGCATTGAATTAAAGTTTGATCCAAAAGCCATCCTGCCTCAGGACGACCCAATTGTTCAGCGCAACAATAAAATTGAAGAAACCTTTGGCGGAAGCCGGGTTGTCGTCATCGGCGTACACAACAAAAAGGGTGATATTTTCAATACCGCCACACTCACAAAAATAAAAGAGATCACTGATGAAGTAAAACTCATTTCGGGCATTAAAGAGGAAAATGTCGTCAGTATTGCCGACCGGAAGATCAAACATATCGTCGGAACAGCCGGCGAAATTGATATCGCGCAGCTTATGCCAGAAGTCCCCACAACACCTGAAGGCATGGCCACCCTCAAAGAACGCATTTTTTCAAATGAACTTTTATTGGATGGACTTGTCTCACGAGATGGCTCCGCAGCCGCCATTGTTCTTGATTTTGCTCAAAATGTGCCAAAAGAAAGCTTTACCGGCTCAGACCTTCCGGAAGGCGCTTTCGAAGAATTTCCTGGCGCAAATAACGATTTTTCTGCACCAGGCCAATCGAGTACCGGACAGGAAGAATTTTGGGATAAAGAAAAAGCCGACGCTTCCCAAAACAATGCCCAGGATGAAATTCAAAACAAACCAAACATTGAAGAAAAAGAAACATCTGAAGCCGCACCCTGGGAAAAATGGCAAAAAAAATCCGATGCCGAACCCGCATCCTCCGAAGGGGAAGCAGATTGGCAACAATGGCAAGCCAAATCGGACTCAAGTTGCAGCGATTGGCAAATCAGCGGACCGGGAGAGACGCTTCGGGATTCTTATATTTATTGCCAGATACAGGACATCCTCAAAAAACACACGGATGACAGTCATGCCTTCTATATCGGCGGGATGCCGGTGGTCCTCACTTATTTTGAATCTGATGCCTGGCAGATGATCGTCATCCTCTTTCCGCTTTCGATTTTAATCATCGGAATTCTCCACTACCTGGCTTTTAAAACCTGGCAAGGACTGGTTATTCCGCTGGTCACCTCACTCCTGGCCGTGGTGTGGGCAATGGGGATTATGGGCCTCACGGGCACGGCGCTCGACCCCTGGAACGCGATGACCCCGATCCTGATTCTCGCGATCGCTGCGGGCCATTCCGTGCAAATCCTAAAACGCTATTACGAAGAATACGATCGATTGGGAGATAACAAAGCCGCAGTCATCGAATCGACCACCAAAGTCGGACTCGCAATGATCACCGCAGGACTCATTGCCTCCGCCAGTTTTGCGTCACTCATCACCTTTAAATTAAAGACCTTTCAGGCTTTCGGCTTGTTCACCGCATTCGGCATTTTAAGCGCGCTGTTTTTAGAATTAACCTTTATACCGGCCCTGCGCTCCGTACTCAAACCCTCTAAAAAGAAAAAGAAACCACAAACCGGCCCCGACCTTTTGGATCGTTTCCTTATCCGCCTCGCGGCAGCCATCAACGGGGACGGCCGTAAAAAAATCCTGATCGGCGGCGTGCTCTTTTTCATCATCTCGATTATCGGCGCGATGATGATGGAGGTCAGCAACAGCAATCGTTCCCAGTTTTTTGAGAGTACCGACCTTAGAAAAGATGACAAAGCCTTGAATGAAAAATTTGGCGGCACCTCAACCTTTTACGTTCTTTTAGAAGAAACAAAAGAGGGCGCACTCAAAACGCCCGAAGTCGCCAACGCGATAGATCGTCTGCAGCGACGGCTCGAAACGGTTGAATCGGTTGGCAAAACCGAATCCTATGTCGACTACATGAAACAAATGAATCAAACCATGAAGGGCGGCGATCCCTCTTTACTGCGTGTCCCGGAAACCAAGGAAGAGATCGGACAGTTTCTCTTCCTCTATTCGATATCGGGAAACCCGGCCGATTTTTCGAGACTCATGCGTCCACAGCAAGATGAGGCGATTATCTGGGTCTTCATGCGAACGGACGACACCCAACTTGGCGAACACTTGATTCAATTGGTAGAGGAAGCCAAAACCACTGATTTTAAAGGATTGAATGTCGATATCGGGGTAGCGGGCAGCACACCCGTCGTTGTCGCGCTCAATCGGGAAATGGTACGCGGAAAAGCGCAAAACATGCTCCAAATTGCCGCCATTACCTTTTTAATGACCGCATTTTTTAGAAGATCCCTTTTGGGCGGCTTGTTTGTGATGATCCCGCTGGCGCTTTCTGTCTTGATCAATTTTGGCGTGATGGGCTTTGCCGGGATTCACCTCGGCATCGGCACTGCCGCGATTTCTGCGATGGCCGTGGGAATCGGAGCCGATTACGAAATCTACCTCATCTTCCGGCTACGTGAAGAAATCCGAAAAGGAGGAGATGTCGCTGAAGCCGTCCGCACCACCCTACTCACCTCAGGAAAGGCGATTATCTTCGTCGCACTCGCCGTCTCCTGCGGTTATGGCATGCTCGCCTTCACAGGCTACTACCTTCACATGGAAGGCATTTTAGTCCCGCTTGCCATGCTGACCAGCTGCCTGGGCGCATTGGCCATTCTGCCCAGCCTCGTCCTTGTTTTTAGACCCAAGTTCGTATTTGGCGGCATGGCTTTGGACACATCGCAGACGCCCCTCTCCGATAAACATTAACCCCAAAACCTCGAAGCCCGGGTCCTTTTAAATCGTATGAATCCCAAAAAACTCGATAAAAAAATTGAAGCGCTGATCGAAGAAGCCACACACACAAGCGCACATGCCGAGTTGATTCGTGAAATCGTCATTACGGCCCTGCATCTCTCCGAGAATCATGTCACCGATAATGATGTTCAAATTATTCACACCGCTTTAAAAGAAATGCGGTTTGGATTTAAATTTTTTGCGCCCTATAAAGAAATTCGAAAAGTCAGTGTCTTTGGCTCGGCGCGCACAAAGCCCAGTGAAGCAATTTATCAATATTCAACCGAGTTCGCACGCCAAATTGTAACCAAAGGATTCATGGTGATTACCGGCGCAGGTGACGGTATCATGCGGGCGGCCCAGGAAGGCGCAGGGCGGCAGAACAGCTTTGGCATCAACATTATCCTGCCCTTTGAACAATCGGCCAATGAATTTATTCTAAACGATCCCAAACTGATGACCTTTAAATATTTCTTCACACGAAAACTCTTTTTTGTAAAAGAAGCCGATGCCATCGCGCTTTTTCCCGGCGGCTTCGGCACCCATGACGAAGGCTTTGAATCACTCACCCTGCTTCAGACCGGAAAAACAGAACCCATGCCAATTGTGTTTATCGACGTGCCCGGCGGAACATACTGGGAGTCTTGGCTGGCATTCATCAAAGATGAACTGGTCGAAAACGGCCTGATTTCCCCCGAAGACCTTTCTCTTTTTAAAGTGACTGATCAGCTGGATCTTGCAGTCAACGAAATTGCGTCTTTTTACCATAATTACAATTCCAGCTGTTTTTTGGATAAAAAAACCATTATTCGTCTGCATCACCCCGTAGAAAAAGAAATGCTGGAACAATTAAATGATCATTTTTCTGATATCATCGTTCACGGAAAAATCACCGCCACAGAACAGGATCCCGAAGAAGAGATCAAGGACGAAGATGGACTCCATCGGATGAGCTTCAATTTTAATCAAAGAAGTTTTGGACGATATCGAGAACTCATCAACATGATCAATCACTACCGTCCGACGGCCTGAGTCGGAAGCATTAAGGAGATCTATGAATAACGCCGTGACTGTTTTTGCACCTGCATCGGTTGGAAATCTCGGACCCGGATTTGATGTGCTCGGCATGGCCTTATCCGGAATGGGAGACACGCTCACAGCAGCACATCGTTCTAAACCAGGTATCATCATCAAAAAAATTACAGGGGATAACGGACAATTACCCACCGAAGCGACAGAAAATACCGCAGGGATCGCCGCACAAGCCGTATTGGATCATTTAAAGATCAAAGAAGGCATGAGCATCATACTGCACAAAGACATTCCGGGCACAGGTTTGGGCAGTAGCGCTGCCAGCGCCGTCGCCGGGGCATTTGCCGCCAACCAGCTTTTTGGTGCGCCCTTGCCTAAAGCTGCACTGATTCCCTTCGCCGCCATCGCGGAGGAAAAAGTCAGCGGCGCGCTTTTTCTGGATAATGTCGGCCCTTCTTTGATGGGCGGCGTGACCTGGAACAATCCCTTTACCCAGGAAGTGGTCTCACTCGGATACATTGAAAGCGCCCTGATTATCATCGCCACCCCTGATTTTCGCGTATTGACAAAAGACGCACGCAGCGTACTGCCCAAATCCGTTCCGATGTCAGACTTTATCTTTAATATGACACAGGCCTCAATGATTTCGTGGGCCATCGCAAAAAAAGACCTCAAACATTTTGGCCGCGCGATACAGGATCGTATGGCCGAGCCAGCGCGCGCACCCCTGATTAAAGGCTTTGACGATGTAAAAAAAGCAGCGCTTGACGCAGGTGCGCTGGGCTGTTCTATTTCAGGCGCGGGCTCCACTATTTTTGCCGTCGCCGACGATAAAACCCTCGCGGAAAACGTCTCAGAAATAATGAAAAAACGGTTTTTAGATCACGGTGTCAAGGCCCAAACCCGTGTGACGACAATGGATCTGAAAGGCGCGCGGGTCGTCCCGCCCGCTTAAAAAACATTCGAAAACTAACCAGATTTTAAGGTATAAAAAGAGCACACACACTTTAGCCCGTCAAAAGGAGTTATGGGATGGAACTGGGAACCACACTTACGCGCTTTATTATTGCACAGCAACGAAAATATCCGGGGGCTTCCGGCGATTTCTCCGGCCTGCTCGCGGAGATTGCAACTGCCGGAAAGGTCATCTCCCACGAAGTCAACAAAGCCGGCCTCATCGACATTCTGGGCTATAAAGGGAAAAAAAATATTCATGGTGAAGAAGTTCAGAAACTGGATGATTTTACAAACAAGGTTTTTATGAAAACCTTGAGTCATACCGGTCATCTGGCAGGCATCGCATCGGAAGAAATGGACGATATTTACCAAATTCCGGAAGAGTTTCCAAGAGGGAAATACGTCTTTTTAATGGACCCGCTCGACGGCTCTTCAAACATCGATGTCAACATCAGCGTGGGTTCTATCTTCTCTATTTATCGCCGAAAGAGCAGCGGCCCTCTGGCGACAATGGCCGACTTTCTTCAGCCGGGGCGCAATCAGGTCTGTGCGGGGTATTTGATTTATGGATCAAGCACCATGCTCGTCTACACCACGGGTCACGGCGTTCATGGCTTTACGCTTGATCCGGGCATTGGAGAATTTCTGCTTTCACATGAAGCCATTCAGATCCCGTCTCAAGCCACCATCTACAGCATTAACGAATCGTATGCCTCAGAATGGTCTGATGGTGTGCAGCAATACATCGAATACGCTAAAAAAGGCGACAAAACAGCACGTTATGTGGGATCGCTTGTCGCCGACTTCCATCGTAATTTATTAAAGGGAGGCATCTACATCTATCCCGGAGACAAAAAAAACCCCAAGGGGAAACTGCGTCTCTTATACGAGGCCGCTCCGCTCGCCTTTATTGCCGAACAGGCCAAAGGCCGCGCGAGTGACGGCCTATCCTCAATGATGGACATCGTCCCGGAATCCCTTCACCAGAGGGTACCGCTCGTAATCGGCAGCCCCGAAGACGTGATACAGGCAGAAAAGTATATGTCAAAAATTGACAATCCATCCTAAATGTTTTATCTTTTCCCACCTTTTCACCACCATGATTAAATGGGGCTGTAGCTCAATTGGGAGAGCGCCTGGTTCGCAATCAGGAGGTAGGGGGTTCAATCCCCCCCAGCTCCACCATTAAAATCATCCATTAAACGATTTCTTAAAAAAAACATTCACACATTCAAACGAAAGAGCGCGACCACTTTACCCAAAATCTGCACTTCAGCGTCCTCTGCCGTAATCACAATCGGTGAAAAGGCTTCATTTTCGGGTTGCAATATAATTTCATTGCCCCGTTTAATGAGGCGTTTAACCGTCGCCTCCCCTTCAATCATCGCGACCACGTTCTCTCCGGTTTCGGCGTCGGATTGCGGTTTCACCAGCACAAGATCGCCATCTAAAATCCCGGCGTCTTTCATGCTTTCCCCCTGCACCTTGAGTAAAAAAACATCTTCCCAGCGGGCGATGGTCGGGTCGAGCATCAAATGCCCCAACAAATGTTCCTCGGCCAAAATCGGCGACCCGGCCGCGACTTTTCCTAAAATGGGCACAGCCCGTCCCGAAACCTGCCCGGTCACTTCAATGGCCCGCGCCCCTTTTCCACGCCGGATAAAACCTTTTTTTTCAAGTGCGATGAGATGTTTCTCCACCGCCCGCGTCCCGACCATTTCAAAATGCCCGGCAATCTCCCGAAGCGAGGGCGGATAGCCCTGTGTTTCCACGGTTTTACAAATCATCTCCAATACCTCTTTTTGTCGTTGTGTAAGTTGAGTAGCCATATGCCTACCACAATAGAACGCACGAAACATTTTGTCAAGCGTGGGTGAAAATTGATCATGGTTGCAGTAGTTTATATCTGTTGGTATTATTCGAGGGAATGCATGTCCAGGCTTTTTACATTCAAAGACTTCATAGATAAAACAGAGCGAAGCTCATTTTATCTTCAAATCCTAGTGTAGTGTCCTAAACTAGTTGGAGTTTATCTAGGGTTGCACGGGCACGATCAACTTTTGTCAATATTTCTTCAGCAGATTTGGTCCATACGAAGGGTGCCGGATCATCATTATGCTTTTCGATATAACGAAGGATA
>JAJDBT010000059.1 GCA_029261215.1 Nitrospirota bacterium
CTTGTCGCGCCAGCATTTAGAGGAATTGCGGATTTCGGGCTTTGGCTTCTGCGGCCTGTTCGACAAAAACTCCAGTGGCTTTTTAAAAGGCACGATCGAGATCATCGATATCAACAAGCTGGGCGATGAGATGGGCGACAAGACTGTCGCGGTAGAAGCCTTCGAGGGTAACAATTTGGTCCTGGTGGATGAAGGGCATCGTGGCACAGGTACGGCAGCTGGCGCATGGATGAGCCGCCGAGAAGCGCTGGTGCGGGGCGGTTTTGCTTTTGAATATTCCGCCACCTTCGGTCAAGCGGTGGCGAAGGGCTTAACGATCATCAAAGCTGAGCAGGAGTTGATTAAGAAAAAATCGAAAGTGCTGTTTGATACGGCAAATCTAAAAAAACTAGATGATGCACAAAAGCAGCAGTTAACGTTGACCCGCGAAGACAAGCGCAAAGCGCGAACGATGGCAACGCGGGAGATTTATGCAAAGGGTATTCTTTTTGACTACTCCTACAAGTATTTTTACGAAGACGGCTACGGCAAGGAATCGCTGATTCTTAATCTGAAGGACGAGGATTACACGCAAGAAGATACTGCTTGCCAATACTTCACCGCCTGTCTTCTGAGTTTTTACCAGCAGCAATACCTGTGGAGCACGAACCGCGATAAGCTGACCGACTTCAATATTGAAAGGCCGCTATGGGTATTTGTAGGCAATACCGTGGCTCGTGAAGATTCAGACATTCTGAATGTGCTGAAATTTCTGGCAGGTTTTTTGAATGACGAGGTGAAAACCAATCTCTGGATCAAAGACCTTCTTTCTAATACACCCCGCTTGCTCGACGCCAAAGGTAGGAATATTTTCCATGATCGCTTTACACCATTGATGCAATTTAGTGCCGATGATGTTTATTCAGACATTCTCAAGAAGCTATTCAATGCCGATGCACGCCAACGCTTGAAGGTGGTGAACCTGAAGAACAGTAAGGGCGAGCTGGCGCTGCGTGTGGGCGATGCTGAACCTTTCGGTCTGATCAATATTGGTGATGATTCCGGATTTTTCAAGGCAGCCGAGCAGGCAGAGAATGTGGCTTTGTTTGATACTGAGGCGGATGACTTTGGCGGATCTATGTTTGGTACGCTTAACAGTAAAGATAGCCAGTTGCATGTGCTGATTGGCTCGCGCAAATTTACCGAAGGCTGGAGCAGTTGGCGCGTATCCACCATGGGCCTACTTAACATGGGCAAGGGCGAAGGTTCGCAAATCATTCAGTTATTCGGGCGCGGTGTCCGTTTGAAGGGTAGGGACTATTCACTCAAGCGCAGCACACCTGGCCAACGGCCCAAAGGAGTTCATCTTGAGCGACTAGAAACACTGAACATCTTCGGTGTGAATGCGGGCTACATGGCCACCTTTAAGGACTACCTGAAGGAAGAGGGGGTGACAACTTCCGATGAAATGATTCAGCTGGATTTTGAAACGCGTACCAATCTACCAACGAGCAAACTCAAGACACTGGCACTTAAAGACGGATATAAGGACAACCAGATCAAAGGTTTCAAACGCACCCACTTCCCCTGGTTATACGAAGTGCCTGCTGAGTTTGCAGGCAAGATTAAAGAGGCGCACATCGATCTGGATTTATATCCAAAGATAGAAGCCATGAGTACACAGGATAAAGCCAGCTCTGTAACAAAGGCCAACATCCGCAATAAAGGCAAGATTTCCAACGACACCATGGCGCTGTTTGATTTTGACCGTATTTACCTGGCGGTACAGGAATTCAAGCTCCTGCGCAGTTGGAGCAACCTACGGTTGGATCGCTCGCGTTTGATGGATTTCATCCTGACGCGAGATGACTGGTACACGCTTTATATACCACAAGCCGAGTTGATTATTAGCAATATCGCCGACATAGGCAAACAACAAGACATTCTCATCCGCTTGCTGCAAGACTATACAGACCGTTTTTATAAATCGCTGAAAACGGCTTATGAAGGCCAGTTCTACGACATTGTAAACGTGAAAGAAGAAGATGACCGCTTGCTCAAGGTGTATCACTTTGAAATTGACAATGACGAAGACGGTGAGGAGTACGAGAAAAAACTTAAAGTCCTTCAGTCTCTAGTTAAGGACGGTAAACTGGGCGAAGCCAGCCAGTGGAATGCAGGGCAGATGGTCGCCATTTGTTTTGATCATCATCTTTATTACCCCTTGTTTGCTATCGAAGGTGATGTTCCGTTAAAAATGCGTCCCCTGGCATTCGATGCCCCCGGCGAAGTGCAGTTTGTGCGTGATCTTGAGGCGTTCTATAAATCCCTACTTGGTCAGGACATTATTGGCAAACGTAGCCTATATCTACTTCGCAATGCCGACACCAAAGCCAAAGGGCTAGGCTTTGCCCTGGCAGGCAATATCTATACGGATTTCTTACTGTGGTTAGTGGACGATAAAACTGGCGAGCAGTGGCTGAACTTTGTTGATCCGAAAGGGTTACGCCAGATGAGCCTGAACGACCCCAAGCTTGGTCTCTACAAAGAAGTGAAGGTGCTCCAGAAAAAACTAGCTGATCCAAAGCTGACCTTGAATGCCTTTATCGTTTCAGGGACAC
Organism: Nitrospirota bacterium; assembly: GCA_029261215.1. Lineage (GTDB taxonomy): Bacteria > Nitrospirota > Nitrospiria > SBBL01 > JAADHI01 > JAADHI01. Next base: position 2,601 of record JAJDBT010000059.1, read on the forward strand.
AGTTTTCAAGCCTGCTGAATGTTACCTGTAAGCAAGCAGAACTGGAAGAGCGGAATGTATTGTTTATGCCTGATGGTGGGCCGGTTTATTTGAAGAAGATGTTTGAACGGATGGAATATTCGTAACTTAGGTGACAGAATGCAGAAATATCAAGTTAACCAGTACACCGTAGAAAATGTCGTTAACTGGGTCAAGTCAGGTGAAATTGCTATTCCTGAAATCCAGCGCCCCTTCGTATGGAACCGCACCAAAGTCCGTGATTTGATGGATAGCCTTTATCAAGGGTATCCCGTGGGTTATATCATCTCTTGGCGTAACCCTGATGTGAAACTCAAGGATGGCTCACTTTCCATGGGTAAGAAGGTACTGATTGATGGACAGCAGCGGGTGACCGCACTGACCACCGCGCTTGTGGGGCAGCAGGTTGTTGATGATTCCTACAACAAGGTTGTTATCAAGATTGCGTTCCATCCTCTTGATGAGCGGTTTGAGGTTTTAAATCCAGCCATTCAAAAGGATAAGTCTTGGGTTCATGATGTGGCTGAAATTATCCGGCCTGAGTTTTCCACGTTGCAGTTTATGCGTACCTATCAGGAGCGAAATCCTGAGGCGGATGAAGGCATTATTGAGCAGAATATTCAGCGGTTGAAGTCTATTGTGCAGCGCCCCATTGGCATGATTGAGTTGAATCATGATCTCGACATAGAAACCGTCACTGAGATCTTTATTCGCATCAACTCAAAGGGTGTTGTACTTAGCCAGGCCGATTTTGCCATGTCCAAGATTGCTGCCAATGAAACCTATGGCGGGAATGTCTTACGAAAGGCTATCGACTATTTTTCCCATCTTGCCGCTAAACCGGAGTTTTATGCGCATATTTCAGAGAATGATAAAGACTTTGTAAAGACTGAATATTTTGGAAAAATGAAATGGCTGCGCGACGAAAATGATGATTTATACGACCCTGATTACAATGACATGTTACGGGTGGCATTTTGTTACAAGTTCAAACGAGGCAAGCTGAGTGATCTAGTAAGTCTATTGTCAGGACGTAGTTTCGAAACCCGCAGCTATGAAGATGAGATTGCTGAGGCTTCTTTTAAAACACTGAGCGATGCAGTGATCACCTTTATGAACGAGACGCTTTTCAAGCGTTTCGTCATGATCATTAAATCCGCCGGTTTTATCGTTTCAAAATTGATTCGTTCACAGAATGCGCTTAATTTTTCCTATGTACTGTTTCTCCACTTGAAAGAGATCAAGATGGAAGACGCGTTGATAGAACGGTATGTGCGCCGCTGGCTTGTGATGAGTATTTTGCTTGGTCGGTACTCAGGCTCACCAGAATCGACGTTTGATAGTGATATCAGGACTATTAATGAATTAGGTATTGAACGGACCCTGGCGGATATTGAATCGGCTTACTTGAGTGATTCTTTTTGGGATTCTGGTCTCATCCAACGATTGGCAACGCCATCTAATAATGCACCTGCATTACATGTGTTTTGGGCGGCTCAGGTTAAGTTAAATGAAAAAGGTTTTTTGTCGCGTGATATCACGGTTAAAGAAATGATCGAACACCGTGGCGATATTCATCATATTTTCCCACGACAATATCTTAAAGATAACCACCTGACAAAAAACCAATACAATCAGGTTGCCAACTATGTATATGTTCAACAGGAGATTAATATCAAGGTTGGCAAGCGATCACCTGCCGACTACATCGGCCAAATTCGTGATCAGTGTGAAGGTGGAAATTTAGTATACGGTGGGATTGATAGCCTGGAAGATTTTGAGGCCAATCTTGAGGCTAACTGTATCCCAGGCGATATTCATGAAATGACTCTAGAGCATTATCACGATTTCCTATATGCTCGTCGGAAATTAATGGCACAGAAAATCAAGAAGTATTATCAGGGGCTATGATCAGAACTTGCTAGGAAAAGGTGACAGATGGGTTAAATCCCATAAAGGTACGTAGTGCGACATACGATTTTCGATAAACCATTGAAAAGTATCATTCATGTCGCGCTTCCATTCCCCCATTTTTAACCATCATTCATCTCCCCAGTTTTGGGGGCCGAATTCCGAAGTGGTCAACGAGCATTACCTGTTTATTAATGACATTATTGAACAGGTCAATATTTGGACAATATTAAAGATATTTCCCGCCAGAGAGGTTTTATGAACTCAGAGAGGATGATTAAATCCAGCTTACGGGCAAGGATTAGTAGGAGAAATCCGTCTTATTGCCCGCCAGCTTGGTCTCTAAGAAAACATAAATAATTCAAAATCTGGCGACGGCTTCCATCCATTCATACTTTTGCAACAGAGCCGTTTTGCGTCGGGCTCCCTTCAGACTGTTCCTCACTGATTGGCCCTTGCCATTCCCTAGTAGTTATCGTTTAATAGCCCAAAGGTTAATAAACGGTAGGATTTTACTACAGGGGACTTTCACCTTATTAGTTCATGCCCATGCTGGGCGCACACAAATGCGTCAACAAGGACGCTCCTTCCGTCGCGCCTGTTACGCAAACTTTTGGGGCGGGCTCAAATAGCTGATGGAAGACAAACGTTAGAGGTCGTATTTAGAAAGAACAATATGGATTCAACCCATCAGGTATATTGTATCGATTGCGGGCAAAGGTTGTTTCTCTACGAATACCAATATCCTGTCTATTTAAAACCCGATTTCAAAGTAAAAGGTCTTGTCTGCCACAACTGCTATCACGATGCTTACTTCCCTTGTGATGATTGTAAAAACAATTACCCAAATGACCATTTTTATTCCGCGCCTTGTGACAATGAATCGGATGAAAAGTACGTTTGCGAGTTTTGTTTAAAAAATAATTATTTTGAATGCTGTGATTGCGAAGAATTTTTCAATAAAAAATACAAGCACAATATATCTGGCGACAAATTCGCATGTGATTATTGTTATTCTGAAAATGGAGAATATCTTGAAAAAGAGACTAATTATACAATAGTAGATCTCCAACAAGGCACTAAGGAATGGCTAGAGTGGCGTAGTCAAGGAATCGGAGCTTCCGATGCCCCGGCGATAATGGGAGAAAATCCGTGGAAAAGCGCAGACTACTTGTTGCGTGAAAAATGTGGAGGGATGAATCGAAATTTCAAGAATGCTGCCATGGCGAGAGGAATTGCGCTAGAGCCTGAGGCAAGAAAAAGCTACGAAACTAAAGTTGGGATTCTTGTAAATCCGGCCTGCCTCCAAAATGTGGAGCATGAATGGCAACGTGCAAGTGTTGATGGATTAGCGGTGGATGGAAGTGTCGTCGTAGAAATCAAATGTGGTGAGAGAGTCTATCGGAAGACTTCAACATCTGGAGCCGTTCCCCATTATTATTACGGTCAATTGCAACATATTTTGTCCGTGACCGGCCTTTCGGCGATAGATTTCTATTGCTACCTACCCGGACGAGCAGAAGTGCATCTGAGTGTACCTCGAGACAATCTGTACATTAAGCGGCTTCTCGATGCGGAATACCTGTTCTGGCTGAAAATCATCAAGAACCGAAGATAAGTATACTGGACAATGAAAAAGTGCAAGATTACCCACAGGTGCCGTAGATAACGTCGTCGCTGGGTTCCCCAAACCCTACGCCAGACTGTGTGAGAACGAATCATTTTTTGGCCCTTTTCAAAAAAATTTGTTTTTTTATCTCGCTAAGTATTGATCGTATAGAAGTAAAACTTAACGATGTGGGGATGATCGCTTTTTGGAAATTCTATCACCAAAAGGGAACCCTTTTGACAGGGATTTTCTTGTCTCCTAAGTCATTGATAAATAAAAGCCTTGCATTAATCAAAAGGGTATGTCAAAAAGAATCCATGAAAATAGGCTATGCAAGAGTTTCCACAGAAGAACAAAATTTATTCCTTCAGCTCGATGAATTGGAGGCTGCTGGTTGTGAAAAGATTTTCCGAGATGAAGGGTAATCCCCCCCCCGTATTGGGGGTGGATAACGCTTGTGTCTTTCCATGCAATCCTGTAGTAATTTCTGGCATTCAGCTCCCTAATTCAGTTCACCTGCCTTTTGCTTACTGATCCTTAGGAGTCGGGTGATTTCATCGGGTGGTAAAGGTTGACTAAAATAGTAACCTTGAAATTGATCACAACTGTTTTCTTTGAGGAACTGAAGTTGAAGCCTTGTCTCGACCCCCTCGGCAATCGCGGTTAAATTGAGACTGTGTGCCAGGGCAATCGTCGCCCTTACGATGGCGGCATCGTTGGGATCGCTGGCGAGATCCCGCACAAAAGACTGATCTATTTTCAACTTGTTAATCCGAAACCGTTTCAAGTATGCCAACGATGAGTAACCTGTTCCAAAATCGTCTACTGACAGGGATATCCCCATATCATGGAGTGTATCAAGTGTCTTAATTGTTTCTTTCAAATTGAGCATAAGCACACTTTCGGTTAATTCCAACTCGAGAGACTCGACTGCGATTTCTGTTTTCGACACCGTTTTCTTAACCATTTGAATCAAGCGGTCCCCGGTCAACTGCCGACTGGACAGGTTCACCGCAATGGTCATCGGGGTGAGACTCGCGTGGTGCCACTGTGTCCATTGGGAGCATGCCGTCTCTAGTACCCATCTCCCAATCGGCTCGATCAAACCATTTTCCTCTGCGAGGGGGATAAATAATACGGGTGAGATCAGTCCTTTGCTTGGATGTTGCCACCTGATAAGTGCTTCACAAGCAATAATTTTCCCAGATGCAATATCAATCTGTGGCTGGTAGTGGAGTAGAAATTCATCCCGTTCAAGGGCTTTGTGCAGGTCTGCTTGCATATTGAGTCGTTTCTCGACCCGTCGAGTCATTTTAGCCGTATAAAATTGAAAATTATTGCGTCCCAGTTCTTTTGCCCGGTACATGGCTGTATCGGCACTTTTTAATAAAGTGGCAGTATCCGTGCCGTTCTCTGGAAATAGGGCGATACCAATACTTGTTGAGGCGATGATTTCAATATTTTGACACATAAAGGGCGTGCTCAGCTGGGTTAGAATTTTCTCGGCAATGCGGGCCGGATCCTGACTCGTCCGAAACCCAGACAATAATATGGTGAATTCATCTCCACCGAGGCGTGCGACCAGATCGTCTTCCCGGACCCAGTCTGTAAGGCAGCGTGCAACATGCTTGAGGACCTCATCGCCGACCGGATGCCCATAGGCATCGTTAATTAATTTGAAATGATCAATATCTAAATAGAGTAACGCCAACGTGCTCTTTTCCCGTGTTGCATGAGCCAAGGCGCGGCTGAACTGATTTTGAAAGGATACGCGATTAGACAAGTTTGTCAGGACATCGTAGTGCGCCAGGCGATAGATTTGATCTTCTGAAGCCTTCTTTTCAGTAATGTCACTAAAAATGCTGACAAATTGTGTGATTTCTCCCGACTTGTCACGCACCGCGCTGATATTATGCCACGCTGGAAAGACCTCTCCGTTGCTCCTCAGATCCCAAATTTCACCTTGCCAAACCCCGTCATTAAAGAGAGAAGCCCAGAACGCCTCATAAAAAGCGTCATCGTGTTGTTTCGAACTCATGAATCGCGGGCTTTTGCCAATGAGATCTGTCGCGGCGTATCCAGTCATCCGTGTAAATGCGGGATTAACGCGTAAAATATGCCCCTCACGGTCCATAATCATGATGGCGTCGATCCCCTCATTAAAAACACTCTCGGCAAGGTTCAGCGCATTTTCCGAGGACTGACG
>JAJDBT010000060.1 GCA_029261215.1 Nitrospirota bacterium
ATGCGTCAATTGTTGTTACCAGACCTAACACAAACAGAGGAACCCGATGTTATATTGCCGTCACAAATAGGGCACGAAGTAGTACGGTTTTAAATGAGGCAACAGTTGACGAGTAGTTCGATTTTAGGATGAGGCAATACGGGCAGGAATTATAGTTGTCGTTGATCACGGGACAGACACATGAGCCGCGTCCCAGTGTCCATCCCGAACAAGATCTAAAGTTTTGATGTAATCACAGCTCATATCCGAAGAATGGGACAAATTAAATCTGTCTCATCCCCTCCCTTCCTAAAAACAACATTGACCCCCTCAAAAAAAGGACGGGGGCAATTCAAAAATCAACCACCTGAAGTGATCAAACCGTCCGGGCTGTCAATGGTCGTGAACGAGAAGCACGAGGGCGAGGCCATTGCAAAACCGGCTTCCAACCTTTTTCAGGCCACCCTTTCCCAATCCCTTAAAAAGACCGTTCCTTCTTTGCCCTGTTCTCCTCAAACCGCTTTTGAACAGCCTTTTCTCGTTCCTGTTTAAAAATGGTCATGTCCTGATCCAAGGTCAAACTTCCCGCCTCAATCTTCTCGCAAATCCCTAAACGCAGTGCATGAAGTCCTTGAATCTCAAAGTCATTTGGTGTTGCTTCGACACGTTTTTTCCCGTCCAGAGCGGCCGTCGGGTCATCGCAATCATGTTGCGCTTCCGCCACAACAGAACGCCCCACCGGAAAAAGAAAAATAACACCGAGAATGATCAAGCCAATGAGACGCCTGCCCCACTCCCTTTTAAGCCCTCCGGCTCACGAGATCGATTTCCCGCGCCAGATCGCATAGATTGATGGCCTCAAGGTTGGCCGTAATGGGATAGCGCTCCTTTCCCGGATAAACGATAAATCGCGCATCAGGATTGATATCCACACAACCATGATGAAAGCCTTTTCCAACTTTCGGTGTGAGACTGCGTTTGATCTCAATCGCCCAGCGGCGGTTGCCCGGTAAATTCAGCACCAGATCAATTTCCGCCCCGGCCGCAGTCCGGTAAAAATAGGCCTCGGGGTACCCGTGAATGGCGCTGATCAAGGTTTCAATCACAAAGCCTTCCCAGCTTGCGCCCACAACCGGATGCCCCAGCAAGGCCTCAGTGTCATCAATGCCCAGCAGTCGATGCACCATGCCACTGTCCCGCACATAAACCTTGGGGGACTTCACCATCCGTTTGCCCGCATTGCTCCGCCAGGGCTGCAACTTGCGGACAAGCAGGAGATCGGTCAGCAGATCCAGATAACGCCCAATGGTTTGTCCACTCACCCCCAGTGCCGCCGCGAGCCGGGCGCCATTGATCATCATGCCCTGGTGATGGGCCAGCATCGTCCAGAAACGGCGTAAGGTTTCCGAGGGAATACGCGGACCCAGCTTGGGAATGTCCCGTTCCAGATAGGTGCGGATAAAATCCTCCCGCCAAGCCACACTGCTCGCCTCCGCTTTCGCCAAAAAGCTTTCAGGAAAGCCGCCCCGGAGCCAAAGCCGATCCTGTATCAGACGATCTTCCTCCACTTCAAGCGCAGTCAATCCGCCCAGCTCTGCATAAGCAATGCGACCGGCCAGACTTTCAGAAGATTGTTGAAGCAGATCCTGGGAAGCCGATCCCAAGACCAAGTACCGCCCCGTCCCTTTTCCCTTGCGGCGGCCCTGGTCAATCAGGCCGCGCAGCACTTGAAAGACATCCGGCGCACGTTGGATCTCGTCTAAGATGACCAACTTGTCCTCATGCTGGGGCAGATACAACTCTGCCTGTGCAAGCTTCTCACGATCACTCGGGGATTCTAAATCAAGGTAGATTGATGGACGCGACTCGGCAATCTGTAAGGCCAGGGTCGTCTTCCCCACTTGTCGCGGGCCTAAAAGGCCCACCGCCGCCTGTCGGGAGAGCATGGACTCTATTTCGGGAAGGAGTTTTCGCTTAATCATGGTTGTATTTATAACATGATATAGAGTAATTACAAGGATAAAACCGACTGAAAGGATCTAAAAATCTCATGTAAACGAATAAAGAATTCATTCCCAGGCGCGTTCCCAACCGGTCGGCCTATTATTCCGGGGACTATTCACCCCCTTTGAACCGGATAATAGACCATCTCACTAGAAAGTGGCGGTTATCGGCACGTCATATTCAGAAGGGCCTGCAATAAACACTTCCGGGAGACCCCCTATCTGTTTGTTTTTTCCGCTATAACCCGCTGTCTTTGGGCCAAAAATACTGCGATGTTCAAGGGTTAAACTCCCCAAAGGTACCTAATGCGACACGGGTCTCTTTTCATCTCCACCAAAGTTTCATTAACTGAATCAAAGGTCGCTTCAGGGAGCTGAAACCCCCTCCCCTACCCCTCAAGATCAAAGACCAACGGTGGCCGAAATTTAAAGGAAGCCGGTCAGCGTCCGCAGTGCCTTGGTTGATGCGTTCAGTCACAGACCCCCGCAAGGCCCCGGACGATTCGATGTCATTTCGCCG
>JAJDBT010000007.1 GCA_029261215.1 Nitrospirota bacterium
GCAGAACAGATCTGCCCGGAGCACCTTGTCCACCGACAAGTGAAGTATCTAAACAACATCATCGAGTCTGACCATGGAAAACTGAAACAGCTTATCAAACCGGTTCGCGGGTTCAAAACGATGAAGACGGCCTATGCCACAATAAAAGGGTTCGATGTCATGAGAATGTTCAACTTAGGACAGATGCAATTCTGGACTTATGGGCAAGGTTTAATGTGTGAAATCCGCCTCATTGAACGCCAGTTTGGATTTTGAAAAATCAACAATATTGAATCTGATGGCTACCGCTTCGTCCAGCAAGATTTTTTGCAACAGAGCCCATATGATTTCCATCACCCATTGAAAAACCTTGATATTGAAATTACCCTATGACATCCTCCTTGAAGAGGATAACCAAAAACCAGCATTGTTTACTTCGACCCCATCTGAAACCACGGGACTCAACACACAAAAACATGGGCAGAATACCCAATATCATCACATGTGGGCGCTTGTTAATTGCCAATATGGGTTTCATCATGATGCTTACCGATCATTGGAAACCCGCCTTCTTCATCATTTTAGTTGCGGTGTTGCTCGATGCAATGGACGGAAAAGTCGCACGGCATCTAAATCAGGTGAGCAATGCCGGGGTTTTCTTAGACATCATGGTGGACAAGGTTGTGATTATCAGTACATTTTTAATTGTTGGGTACAAGTTGAATAGGCTCTTTTTTTATCTGGGCCTCTTCATGCTACTCAGGGAATATGCCATAGATACCCTGCGGGCAATTTCCGCCTCTCGGCAAATCGTCCTTTCGGCAGACAATTTCAGCAAGATCAAAGGAGTGCTCTTTATGACCGCAATGGTGGGCATCATCGGAAACCAGGCCTTTGTCAGAGATCCCTGGCTCGAATGGACAATGGTAGTAGTGGCTGTAATCGGGATGATCATGGCCTATGTCACACTCGCCCGCTTTTATCAGAAATGTAGAAATTTACAGATTTTTTGAAGTATTTTTATGCGCTTTTGACCACTGCGCTACGGTCTTTTGAATCATCTCTTTCAAGCCTACCGGCTCAGCGCCAAGCAGCTTTCTAAACATATCGATTTCTATAGTCTTTGAATGGGTAATAATATCGACCCTTTCCTTATTTAAACCCCATTTCGGGTTCAACAAACTTGCAAGCATCGCGAGAGGTCGAACAAAATTAATTGGCAAATGGATCAGTCTAAAATCAGAGTTTCCAAGGCTTTCTGCAAACCGAGACACAAACTCATTAAAGGCGACCCCTTCTACCCCTGCAACCGTAACCACTTGACCATAGCTCTGACTGTTTTCAAGTGATGCTGTAATCGCCTTGCAAAGGTCATCCACAAAAACAGGCTGTTTGAGGTAGCTTCCGTCTCCGATCACCGGAATCCACCTTGAGCGCGACCAAAATGCCAACATTCTCCCGAGATCTTTTGCCTCACCACCGACAATGGTTTTCGGGCGAAAAATAGTCCAGTCGAGACCAGAGTCCCTCACATCTTTTTCCGCCTTTATTTTAGAGATTGCGTAGGGGCCCTTTGATTGCGTTACACTCTCACTGGAAATAAAAATAAAACGTTTAATACCATTCTGCTTCGCTGCATCAATCAGATTTTTTGTCCCAATGATGGTCGCATCATAATGGCCCTCAAGATAAGCCCGATTGGGCGTTGAGCCCCCGTTGTGTACAATGGCGAGACAACCTTTCGTCCCCCGAATAAGAGAATCTAAATCGAGCAAATCACCCTGAAGCCGTTTGACCTCCACAAAAGGAACGGCGTTCGTTCTTTCAAGGGCAACGATTTGAGTGCGCTCTGGATAAAGCTCAATGAAGCGCGATCCCACAAAACCGCTACCGCCGGTTAAAAATAGCATACGTCTGAATCAAATGATTTCATTAGGGGATTCTACTTTAAACTTCCGCAAACGCAAGGCGTTGCTCACGACACTGACCGAGGACAAGCCCATTGCGGCGGCCCCTAAAATCGGGGAAAGACGAATGCCCCACAGGGGGTAGAGCACACCAGCCGCAACGGGAACGAGGACGACATTGTAGATAAAGACAAAAAACAGGTTTTCTTTGATGCTGCGAATGGTGGCACGAGATAACTGAATGGCGGCGCTGATGCCTTTTAAATGGCCGCCCACCAAAATCATATCTGCAGAGGCCAGCACAACGTCCGTGCCGGTGCCGATGGCGATACCGACATCAGCACGGGCCAAGGCAGGCGCGTCGTTAATCCCGTCGCCGACCATTGCCACACGATACCCTTCTTTTTGAAGCCGTGTGACTTGAGCCGCCTTTTCATCCGGTAAAACATCTGCAATGACCTCATCAATGCCAACGGCTTTTGCAATTGCTTCCGCCGTCTTTTTCCGATCACCCGAAAGCAAAATCACTTTCAAGCCCATGTGGTGCAATGCGGCCACGACAGTTTTAGCGTCTTCTTTGACCGTATCGGCCACGGCAATCAAACCGACGGCCTTGTGATCGACCGCCACAAACATCGGTGTTTTTCCGGCTTCGGCCAAAATCTCCGCTTCTTTTTGAAGGGCTTCAATATCGACTCCTTCTTCCTGAAACCAGCGGGCTATACCCAAAAGCACGGTTTTTCCGTCAATTTCTGTCTGCATGCCTTTTCCCGGTACGGCTTCAAAACGCGTGGCATCGGACAGCGGGCTCTGTTGCAAAAAATTAGAAGTTCGCTCAGAATCAGAAATTTTCTGAGGAGAGTATCCGTGTCCGACTTCAAATGGCGTCATTTTCAAGGAGATCTTATTTTAGGCTGTATCCGTTGGTACTGCAAATACGGAATCAG
>JAJDBT010000061.1 GCA_029261215.1 Nitrospirota bacterium
TGGTGATGCCTGGAGACAATGCCGAGATGGAAGTGGAATTGATTATGCCGATTGCGATGTCGGAAGGTCTGCGTTTTGCGATACGAGAAGGCGGCCGCACCGTGGGTGCCGGCGTCATTACAAAAATTATTAAATAATATATCCCGTAGCAATATTGCGGATCAAGTCAGGGAGGGGGATTTCATGCGAGAAATTATCACATTGGGTTGCATGGATTGTAAGAGAAGGAATTATTCGACCAAAAAAAACAAGCGGAATACCCCGGACCGTGTTGAGTTGAAGAAGTTTTGTAATTCCTGTCGAAAACACACACCGCACAAAGAGGTGAAGTAGTTATTTTGAATATAGAGTTAGGCCAGTAGCTCTAATTGGTTAGAGCGGCGGTCTCCAAAACCGCATGTTGGGGGTTCGAGTCCCTCCTGGCCTGCTTTTTTACGGGAGAGGCGGCCTCATTTGATTGAAAAATATTTGATATCTGAGAGTCAAGGGAGCAGATAAGATGTTTAAGAAAGGGTTTGGATCCCTCCGGAATTTTTTTAAAGATGTGAAGAGCGAGTTATTAAAAGTCACTTTCCCTTCAAAACATGAAACAATCGGATCGACGACGGTTGTCATTGTCTTTACGGTTATCGTCTCTCTTTTTTTGGCGATAGTTGACGTTGTGCTTGTTCGTTTGCTCCGATTAGTGGTTTAAGTGATACCTGGAGGGGTCATGGAAAAAGATTGGTACGTTATTCACACATACTCTGGGTATGAAGGTCGTGTAAAGGCCAGTATTGAAGAACGGGTTAAAACGCTCGGCTTGGAAGAGAAAATAGGTATTGTATTAATTCCGACTGAAGAAGTGACTGAAATCAGGGATGGAAAAAAACGCGTATCTACCAAGAAGTTTTTCCCAGGCTATATTATTGCCGAGTTGTATCTCGATGGTGAAGTTCAGCAGCTGGTGAACAACACACCAAAGGTGACTGGATTTCTCGGTGCAGGTGAGGTTCCTGCACCTCTTCCTATTCAGGAGGTCAAGCGGCTTTTGAAGCAGCTTGATGAAGGGGTCGCTCCTTCAGCTGATTTGGCGCGATTTGATCGATCTGATTCAGTGCGTATCGTTGACGGACCTTTCCTGGGCTTCAATGGGGTTGTGGATGAAGTGAATGCGGATCAGGAAAAGGTGAAGGTTTTAGTCAGCATTTTTGGTCGATCCACTCCCGTCGAGTTGAGTTTTCTTCAGGTAGAAAAAGTTTAGTATTTTTTGTTGAGGCCCCAACGCCACTACATTGATTTTGGGTGGCGATTGTGATGGAAAGGGTACATAAGAGATGGCAAAAGAAGTAAAAGCAATGGTGAAACTCCAAATTCCAGCAGGTAAGGCCAATCCGGCACCGCCAGTCGGCCCGGCTTTGGGCCAGCACGGTGTTAATATTATGGAGTTTTGCAAGGGGTTTAATGAAAGAACAAAAGGGCTTGAAGGCTCTATTATTCCGGCTGTGATCAGTATTTTTGCAGACCGGACCTTTACTTTTGTCCTGAAAAGTCCTCCTGCATCCGACCTCCTCAGAAAAACCGCCGGTATTGCCAAGGGTTCTGCTGTTCCACATAAAGATAAGGTCGCTAGTATCACTAAGTCGCAGGTTGAGGAGATTGCCAAGAAAAAAATGGAAGACATGAATGCGGTTGATCTTGCCGGCGCATGTAAAACCATCGAAGGTTCAGCCAGAAGTATGGGGATAGAAATCAAACCGTAGATCCGTTCTTTTGTGTTTGGGTGCCACGCTTAAAAACAGGCAAAAATAAATTGTTAGATTTTTAAAAATGAGAGGCGAAGATGGGAAAAAAGTATAACGCCGAAGCTAAAAAAGTAGAAGAGAGAATGTATAGCCTGAAGGAAGGGTGTGCACTCGCGAAAGATCTCCACTATGCCAAATTTGATGGAAGTATCGATCTCGCTATTCGGCTGGGAGTTGATCCGAAACATTCGGACCAAATGGTGCGAAGTTCAGTTTTGCTGCCACACGGAACGGGGAAAAAGGTTCGTATTCTAGTGTTTGCTAAAGGTGAAAAAGAAAAAGAAGCCCTTGATGCGGGGGCAGATTATGTGGGCGTGGATGATATTTTGGAGAAGATCAATTCAGGCTGGCTGGAATTTGATCGTGTCATTGCGACACCGGATTTGATGGGTGTTGTGGGGCGTTTAGGCCGGGTGTTGGGGCCGAGAGGTTTGATGCCCAACCCTAAAACAGGCTCAGTGACCTTCGACATCGCAAAAACTGTAGGTGAGATTAAAAAGGGCAAAGTTGAGTATCGGGTTGAAAAAGCCGGGATTGTGCATGTTTCTATTGGGCGTGTTTCTTTTACGGCTGATCAGCTTTATGAAAACGCCTTGGCTGTTTTTGATTCACTTGTTCGGCAGAAGCCCGCTGCGGCCAAGGGCACATATATTCGCCGTGTTGTGATTTCTCCGACAATGGGGCCCGGAGTCACGATTGATGAAAGCACGTTACGTCCTGTGAAAACGGCAGCTTGAAGCACGATTTTGCGGTTTTCAGTATGGTCTGGAAGGCAGTTTTGACGGCATAAGCCTCATTTTTCGAAAATGCCCAACATGTCGGTGATTTGAAATATAAGGCAAACGGAAGGATTCGTAAATGAATAGAGAAGAGAAAAAGGCAAGCATTTCCCAATTGAACGAGAAGTTTTCTCGGGCCAGCGTAGCGATTCTTGCGGAGTTTTCCGGCATGGGTGTCGAAGAATTACGGGAAGTGAGAAAAGAGCTACGGAGTGTGGATGGTGAGTTTAAGGTCGTTAAAAATACGGTCGCTATTCGGGCATCGATGGGAACAAACCTTGAGGGGATCAGTGTCTATTTTAAGGGTTCCACTGCAGTAGCGCTTGGTTACGCAGATCCGGTTGCGCCAACAAAAGCCCTAAAGGACATTGCAGAGAAGAAAAGTAAGCTCAAAATTAGGATCGGAGTCATCGAAGGGACGGTTGTTAGCCTGGATGATGTTAGAAAAATCGCGAAACTCCCTTCAAAAGAGATCTTATTAGGAGAATTACTTTCCCGCCTCAACGCACCACTTTCTGGTTTTGCGGGATGTTTAAATGGTGTTTTAAGTAAGTTTGTGAGAACCCTGTCCGCCGTCCATCAGCAGCGTATTGACTCATAAAAAATTGATTCGGATTACACATTAAAAAATATTAGGGCGGGGTTGCCCCGCTTTGACTATAAACGAGGAGGATTGAAAAGTGCCAACAGCAGAATTAACAAATGAAAAGATTTTGGAAGCAGTCGAAAAAATGCCGGTTCTTCAATTAGCAGAGCTGATCAAATTGGTTGAGGAGCGTTTTGGCGTTTCAGCAGCAGCCCCTGTTGCTGTAGCAGGCCCTGCTGATTCCGGAGCAACACCTGGAGCCGAGGCGGAAGAAAAAACGGAATTTGACGTGATTCTTACCGGCGTGGGTGACAAGAAAATTCAAGTCATTAAAGCAGTTCGTGAAGTCACAAGTCTTGGTTTGAAAGAAGCAAAAGAGCTTGTTGATGGGACTCCCGCTCCGGTAAAAACAGGTGTTTCCAAAGAGGATGCCGCAGCAATGAAGGCAAGTCTTGAAGCTGCCGGGGCAACGGTAGAGATTAAGTAATCAGCTTTAACTTGTTGTTTGTGGAAAAGTAATTTAAGGGCTTTTTTAGCCTGATCATCTTCTATCCTGCGTGGAGGATTTATGGCCCAGCGGCCTGGTGTCAAAGTAAGAGAACGGAAAGATTTTTCGAAGATTCGTGTTAAAATCGGTATTCCGAATCTGATTGAAATTCAAAAAGCATCTTATGAACGGTTTCAGCAACGTGATGCTCTTCCAGATAAGCGGGCAGATATTGGGTTGCAGTCTGCTTTCACTTCTGTTTTTCCAATCTCGGATTATAACAACACCACAATGGTTGAGTTTATTGACTACTCGATCGGGGTTCCAAAGTATGATGTTCAAGAATGCCTGGAGCGAGGCATGACTTATGCTTCGCCTCTTAAAATCCGGGTACGCTTGGTCATCTGGGATAAGGAAGTGAAAGGCGAGGCAAAGGTTCTTCGAGATGTGCGCGAGCAGGAAGTCTATATTGGTGAATTGCCATTGATGACTGAAAATGGCACGTTTTTGATCAACGGGACTGAACGTGTCGTGGTGAGTCAGTTGCAGCGTTCACCCGGTGCGGCTTTTACGCATGATAAGGGGAAGACCCATCCCAGCGGTAAGATTCTTTTTTCCGGCCGCATTATTCCGTATCGTGGTTCTTGGCTAGACTTTGACCTTGATGCAAAAGATATTCTGTACGTTCGCATTGATAGGCGGCGTAAGTTGCCTGCGACAGTCTTGTTAAAGGCGTTTATTCAGGAAGAGCAGGTCGAAGATGGCCGAAAGTTCTTTATCAATACGCGGGACGAGCGGATTGAAGGTGAAACTGTAGATGAAGTCATCTTAAAGCTGTTTTATCCGGTGGAAGAAGTTTTTCTTGAGGAAGGCCAATTTTTCAGGAGGCTGGATCCGAAGATCCATACCGGCATTCGCTTGCCTTCTGATTTGACCGATCGGGCGGGCAAGGAAATCTTGCTTAAGGAAGGCAATAAACTGACGCGCGGAGCCTTTAAAAAGGTGAAGGCCGAAGGGATTGACTCTGTGCCGTATCCGAGAGAAGAGCTCGTCGGAAAGGCGGTTTTAAACGACATTATCGATGAGGAAACGGGTGAAATTCTCATCGAGCGCAATGAAGAACTGACAGAAGATATTTTAACGGCAATTGTTGAAAGTGGCATCCAAAGACTAGACCTTCTTTTTATCGACAATATTTCAGTGCTGCCCGTGATACGGGAGACCTTGGCGATGGAGAAAGTGACGTCTCCGGATGAAGCGATGGTAGAAATCTACCGAAGACTTCGGCCAGGGGAAACCCCTACAATGGATACGGCCAAGCTTCTTTTTGAAAATTTGTTTACCAGTTCGAAGCGCTATGATCTTTCTCCAGTCGGACGTTTAAAGATCAATAAAAAACTTGGACTAAAGTTGCCACTGGATCATCGAACTTTAACGGATCAGGATGTTGTTGAAGTTATTCGTTATCTTGTTGATCTGAAAGCGGGAAAAGGTGTCATAGAGGATATTGATCATCTTGGAAACAGGCGTGTCCGTTCAGTGGGAGAGCTTCTTGAAAACCAGTTTAGGATTGGACTCGTTCGCATGGAGCGTACGATTAAAGAGAGAATGAATCTCTTGGATATTGATACGGTTATGCCGCATGACCTCATTAACGCAAAGCCGGTAATTGCTGTTGTGAAAGAATTTTTTGGCAGCAGTCAGTTGTCTCAGTTTATGGATCAAACCAATCCATTAGCGGAAATTACCCATAAGCGGCGACTTTCCGCCCTCGGGCCAGGTGGATTAACCCGTGACCGTGCTGGTTTTGAGGTGCGTGATGTTCATCCGAGCCATTATGGCCGAATTTGTCCGATTGAAACCCCTGAAGGCCCGAATATTGGTTTGATTACTTCTCTTGCAACCTATGCACGAGTGAACGAGTTTGGATTTATTGAATCTCCTTATCATCCGGTTATTGATAAAAAAGTATCAGACGAAATTGAGTATCTTTCAGCGATTGATCGAGACCGGCCTGTGATTGCGCAGGCCAACACAGAACTGAGCTTGGAGGGCGTGATTATTGCCGAAAGTGTTTCGGCCAGATCATTGGGTGATTTTGTGATTGTTTCCCCCGAAGCTGTCGAGTATATGGATGTTTCTCCGAAGCAGATTGTCAGTGTTGCAACCTCCTTGATTCCATTTCTGGAAAATGATGATGCGAACAGGGCCCTGATGGGTTCGAATATGCAGCGACAGGCCGTTCCTTTGATTGCGACGGAAGCCCCATTAATCGGCACCGGAATGGAAGGTGTTGTGGCGCGTGATTCTGGATATATTGTCCTGGCAAGACGGGGCGGGGTTATCGAAAGTGTTGATGGAGACAGAATCCTTGTCCGGGTCGAGTTGTCCAAAAAAGAAAAAGAAGAACAGCCTGATCTTTCCGATGTTGAAATTGATGTCTATAAGATGATCAAGTTTCAACGTTCAAATCAAAACACTTGTATTAATCAGCGGCCGATTGTCTCTGTCGGCATGCGGGTGAATAAAGGCGATGTGCTTGCTGACGGCCCCGCTATTGATCAGGGTGAATTGGCGCTCGGACGAAATATCCTGGTGGCGTTTATGCCTTGGGGTGGTTATAACTTTGAGGATGCCATTTTGATCTCTGAAAAGGTGATCAAAGAGGATATGTTTACCTCTATTAATATCGAAGAGTTCGATCTTGAATCTCGTGACACCAAACTTGGAAAAGAAGATATCACTCGGGATATTCCCAATGTCAGCGAAGAAGCGCTGATGAATCTGGATGAATCCGGCATTATCCGAGTCGGAGCAGACGTCAAGCCAGGGGATATTCTTGTCGGTAAGGTGACGCCTAAAGGTGAGACCCAGTTAACGCCGGAGGAAAAACTGCTTAGAGCGATCTTTGGTGAAAAGGCGGGAGATGTGAAAGATGCCTCACTTTATGTGCCGCCGGGGATCGAAGGAATCGTGGTGGATGTGAAAATCTTTTCGCGGAGAAGCGTAGAAAAAGATGAACGATCCAAGACGATTGAAAAACAGGATTTGGGGCGTATTCATCGAGACCACAAAGATGAACTTGAAATTATAGAGAAAGAAAAATACAAAAAACTGCGGAACTTGATGCTGGATATGCTGGTCGGTGTTGATATTGTGGATCCTGATTCCGGTGAAATTCTACTCAAGAAAAAGAAAAAGATCACACAAGAGATACTGGATAAAATTAAGGATCTTTCGTTAAAACATGTCACTTTAAGTGATAAAAAAGCACAGGAAAAAATTGATCACCTTGAAGCCTTTCATAAAGAGCAAGTCGATATCCTTCAAACGATCTATGATGAAAAAGTTGGCCGCCTCAAAAGGGGAGATGAGCTGCCTCCGGGGGTGATTAAGCTGGTGAAGGTGCTTGTCGCAATGAAAAGAAAGCTTCAAGTCGGTGATAAAATGGCGGGACGACATGGGAATAAGGGTGTTGTTTCTCGTATTTTACCTGAAGAAGATATGCCTTATCTTCCTGATGGCACGCCGGTTGAGATTGTCTTGAACCCATTAGGGGTTCCATCCAGAATGAATGTGGGGCAAATTTTGGAAACCCATCTTGGATGGGCGGCACATGTCCTGGGTATTCATATCGCGACCCCTGTTTTTGACGGTGCAACTGAAAAGGAAGTAAAAGGCATGCTCCGGGAGGCTGGTCTTTCTGAAAGCGGTCAGACGGTTTTGTATGATGGAAAAACAGGTGAGGCCTTTAAAAGGCCTGTGACCGTGGGCAAAATGTATATCTTGAAGCTCCATCATCTTGTGGATGACAAAATACACGCGCGATCCATCGGGCCTTATTCTCTTGTGACCCAGCAGCCATTAGGTGGGAAGGCCCAGTTTGGAGGTCAACGACTGGGTGAAATGGAAGTGTGGGCACTTCAGGGCTACGGTGCTGCATCCATTCTTCAGGAATTTTTAACTGTAAAATCAGATGATGTCCCTGGTCGATCACGTATCTATGAAGCCATCGTGAAGGGAGAGCATTTTCTGGAATCAGGTTTACCTGAATCCTTTAATGTGCTCATTAAAGAACTTCAAAGCCTTGGCCTTGATGTGGAGCTCATTCCGGTCGAAAGTTAAGGCATTCTGTTACGGGATTTTTCTAGCGTTTATAATCTATATAAGATTAGTATTTCTAACCTATATAGTTTGGAGGTTTGATGCAAACAATCGGCAAGGTTGAATCAGTTAAAAGTCTTTTTGATAAATCAAAAAGCCCGGTTTCTTTTGACGCGATCCGGATCAGGATTGCGTCAAGTGAGAAAATTCGTTCCTGGTCCTATGGAGAAGTGAAGAAGCCAGAGACGATCAATTATCGTTCTTTTAAACCTGAAAGGGATGGTCTTTTTTGTGCCCGGATTTTTGGTCCGGTAAAAGACTGGGAATGTAATTGCGGTAAGTATAAAAGAATGAAGCATCGCGGGATTGTGTGTGATAAATGCGGTGTAGAAGTCATTCAATCGAAGGTTCGCCGTGAACGAATGGGTCACATTGAGCTTGCATCTCCTGTCGCACATATCTGGTTCTTGAAAGGGATTCCGAGTCGTATTGCTATTTTGCTTGATGTCACTTTGAAACTGCTTGAACGTGTCTTGTATTTCGAGAACTATATCGTCACTGATCCGAAAGAAACGGGCTTGCAGGAAAAAGATGTGCTGTCGGAAGACCAATACCATGCGCTCATGGAAGAGCATGGTCCGGGATCATTTGAAGCCGGAATGGGCGCTGAAGCGATTCGTGAAATCCTGAAAAAAATTGATCTTGAGGATCTTTGGGAAACCTTGCAGCAAAAACTTTCAGAGTCCACTTCTGCCGCAGGACAGAAAAAGCTGACCAAGCGATTGAAAGTGGTTGAGTCTTTTCGTCAGTCCGGCAATTTGCCAGAGTGGATGATTCTGGATGTCGTCCCTGTGCTGCCTCCAGAACTCCGGCCCTTGGTGCCGCTTGATGGCGGACGTTTTGCGACCTCAGATCTGAACGATCTTTATCGACGTGTTATTAATAGAAATAATCGCCTGAAACGCTTACTTGATCTAAAAGCCCCCTCCATTATCATTCGCAATGAGAAAAGAATGTTGCAGGAATCTGTCGATGCCTTGTTTGACAACGGTCGGCGGGGGCGGGCGATTCGTGGACCAAATAAACGTCCCTTAAAATCGCTCTCTGATATGTTGAAAGGGAAACAGGGGCGATTCAGGCAGAACTTGCTGGGAAAACGTGTGGATTATTCTGGACGATCCGTGATTGTGGTTGGCCCGGAATTAAAGTTGCACCAATGTGGTTTGCCAAAAAAGATGGCACTCGAACTCTTTAAACCCTTCATTTACCACAAACTGGAAGAACGGGGCGAAGTCACCACGATTAAAAGCGCAAAAAAAATGGTTGAACGGGAAAGCCCTGAAGTGTGGGACATCCTGGATGAGGTGATTCGGGAGCATCCTGTGTTGTTAAATCGTGCTCCGACACTGCATCGTCTCGGGATTCAGGCATTTGACCCAGTTCTTGTCGAGGGTAAGGCGATTCGACTTCATCCTTTGGTGTGCGCTGCGTTTAACGCGGACTTTGATGGAGATCAGATGGCCGTTCATTTGCCTCTGTCTGTTGAAGCCCAAATTGAAGCGCGTGTTTTGATGATGTCGATCAACAACGTGCTTTCCCCGGCAAGTGGGCAACCGATTATGGTGCCTTCGCAGGATATGATTTTAGGATGTTACTGGTTGACGAAAGAGCGACCTGGAGCTAAAGGAGAAGGTAAGGTTTTCTCTGGAAGAGACGAGGTTCGTATTGCTTATGATCATGATGTCGTCGAGGAGCATGCCCGAATTAAAGTGCGAATGGGTGAGGAAATGGTGAATACCACAGTCGGGAGAGTGCTCTTTAGCGAAATTATCCCGAAAAAAACCCCATTCTCAGCTGTGAATCAGCCATTGAACAAGAAGGCCCTGGTTAAGTTGATTTCAGATGCTTATCGGGACGCAGGTCATCGAGAAACCGTCTATTTTCTGGATCGTGTTAAGGAGGTTGGTTTTTCTTATGCGACAAGGGCGGGCATCTCAATCTGTATTGATGACATGCACATTCCGACTAAAAAAGTGGAGTTGATCGCGCAGGCAAGCAAAGAAGTCGGTGATATTCAGGGGCAATACGCGGATGGGCTGATTACCAATGGTGAGCGTTACAATAAGGTTGTTGATATCTGGGCGCATGTGACCGATGTGGTCGCAAATGAAATGATGAAAGAGCTCTCCGAAGTTGAAGTCACGGAAGAATCGGGAGAGGCTGGCAAGCCGAATCGGACGAAGTTTAACTCAATTTATATGATGGCGGATTCCGGAGCACGTGGAAGTGCTCAGCAGATTCGTCAGCTGGGCGGTATGCGTGGTTTAATGGCGAAACCTTCCGGGGAAATTATCGAGACGCCGATTACGGCCAATTTTAGAGAAGGCCTGACGGTACTTCAGTACTTCATTTCCACACATGGAGCGAGAAAAGGCTTGGCTGATACCGCATTGAAAACTGCAAACTCCGGATATTTGACGAGACGTTTAGTGGATATTGCACAAGACGTGATCGTTAAGTTGGATGACTGTGGTACCCCGGACAGCATCTCTGTGACTGCCTTGGTCGAAGGAGGAGAAGTGATTGAACCTCTGGACGAGCGCATCTTGGGCCGAATTGCCATTGAAGATATTCTTGATCCGATTACCGGAGAGATGATTTGCCCTGCAAATGAAGAGCTTGATGAAGTAAAGACCAAGGCTGTGATTGATTCCGGAATCGACCGGGTGAAGATTCGCTCTGTTTTAACTTGTCAGGCGCGTTGGGGCATTTGCGCAAAGTGTTATGGCGTTGATCTCTCGAAATGGGAGCTTGTTGAGTTAGGTGAAGCGGTTGGTGTGATTGCAGCTCAGTCTATTGGGGAGCCGGGTACGCAGCTGACCATGCGGACATTCCATATTGGTGGAACTGCAAGTAAGATTGTTGAACAAACCACACTGGAAGCCAAGAATGCAGGAGTTGTTAAATATCTTCAATTGAATACCGTGAGAGATAAAGTGGGCGACCGAATTGTAATGAATCGTAATGGGAAAATTGCCATTTATGATGATACCGGTCGTGAAAAAGAAAAGTACTCGGTTGTATATGGTGCAAAAATCAAGGTTGAAGATGGGACGAAGGTTCCTGTAGGACAGCGCTTGGTCGAATGGGATCCCTATTCCCTTTCTATCCTGACAGAAGTCGGTGGAAAGATTGCGATGGGGGATGTGGTTGAAGGAATGACCATGCGAGAAGAAGTCGACGAGGTGACGGGTTTGGCCCGCAGGGTGATCGTTGACCACCCTGGAGCAACGTTGCGCCCTCGGATTTCAATTAAGGATAAAACGGGTCGTACTGCGAAACTGCTTTCATCAGGTCTTGTTGCCCGATATCTGCTTCCTGCTGGCGCACATATCTTTGTTGAAAAGGGGCAAGAAGTAAGCCCTGGGGATGTTTTGGCGAAAATCCCAAGAGAAACAACTAAAACAAAGGATATTACAGGAGGTTTACCGCGTGTGGCTGAGCTCTTTGAAGCGAGAAAGCCGAAGGAGCAGGCCATTATTTCGGAAATTGATGGAACGGTTGAGTATGGCGGTTTTGTCAAAGGAATGCGTAAGGTCATCGTGACAAACGAACTAGGTGATACGCGCGAATATTTCGTCCCGAAAGGAAAACACGTCAACGTACATGAAGGTGACTGGGTCAATGCCGGAGAACCTTTGATGGATGGTTCTGCGAATCCGCATGATATTTTGGATGTATTAGGGCCCAAAGCCCTTCAGCAATACTTAGTGGATGAGGTTCAGGAGGTTTATCGTTTGCAGGGTGTTTCTATTAACGACAAACATATCGAAATTATTGTTCGACAGATGTTACGACGCGTAAAGATCGAAGGATCTGGTGATACGAGTTTCTTGATGGGTGCTCAGGTCGATAAGTTTGCATTTGCCGAAGAGAATGAAAAAGTCATGTCAAAGGGTGGGCAACCCGCTATCGGAAAGCCGATTTTGCTCGGAATCACCAAAGGGGCACTTTCAACAGATAGTTTTATCTCAGCGGCATCATTTCAAGAGACGACTCGCGTCTTAACGGAGGCCGCGATTAGCGGAAAAATAGATTCACTGTTGGGATTAAAAGAGAATGTGATCGTAGGGCGTTTGATTCCGGCAGGAACGGGCCCCTCAAGGTATCGGGAGGTCTATGCTAAGTTGCCTAAAATAAATGAACCCTCAAAAATAGACAACGGAAATATGGAAGATATCGAAGCGGTCGTTACTTCTAAAAAGGGTAGTGAAATATCTTGACATGTCATGGTCACTTCAATATAATGCTGAAGTTTTGGACGAATACAAATAGAGAGTGTGATGCCGACAATTAATCAACTGATCAAAAAAGGAAGACTAAAGGCACAAGCAAAGACGAAAAGTCCTGCCCTGAAGTCATCTCCACAAAGAAGGGGTGTCTGTGTTCGTGTGTACACGACGACGCCTAAAAAACCAAACTCAGCTCTTAGAAAAGTAGCCCGTGTTCGCTTGACTAATGGAATAGAGGTCACTTCCTATATTCCAGGCGTAGGTCATAATCTCCAGGAGCATTCAATTGTTTTGGTTCGCGGTGGTAAGGTGAAGGATCTTCCTGGTGTTCGATATCATATTGTTCGTGGTGCCTTGGATACCGTCGGAGTTGCAGATCGAAAGCAAGGCCGATCTAAGTATGGTGCTAAAACGCCTAAGTAGTTTTTTTTGTTTTTAATGAAATTTGAGATTATCCTAATATGTCAAGAAGAAAAGTTACAGTAAAAAGAGAAGTTTTGCCTGATCCTCGATTTGGTGATCGGATCATTTCAAAATTCATTAGTTTGTTGATGAAGGGTGGTAAGCGCAGTACCGCAGAGAAGGTGTGTTACGGCGCATTTGATCAAATTCAGGAAAAAACAGGATCTGATCCCTTGACTGTCTTTAAGAGTGCTGTGGATAACGTGAAGCCCCGGGTTGAAGTGAAGTCTCGTCGTGTGGGGGGTGCCTCTTATCAGGTTCCAGTTGAAATTCATCAAAACAGAAGGATGACCTTGGCGCTGCGTTGGCTCACGCGTTATGCGAGACAGCGAAATGGGAAAACGATGCAGGAAAAACTTGCAGGTGAGTTGATGGATGCATCGAATAGTGTTGGTTCAGCGGTTAAAAAAAGAGAAGATACTCATCGAATGGCTGAAGCAAACAAGGCCTTCGCGCACTATCGTTGGTAATTTAGGCTAGATTTGAGTTGAAGTGGAGCATTTCTGTATTGCTCCTCTTTTTTTTTATTTGAAGTGGTTTTTTAGGGTGTCATTGGTGTCTAGGGAATATCCGTTAGCAAAAACACGAAATATCGGTATTATGGCTCATATTGATGCCGGTAAAACCACGACAACGGAGCGGATACTCTTTTACACGGGTGTGACTCACCGAATTGGTGAGGTGCATGATGGTACTACTACGATGGATTGGATGGAGCAAGAGCGAGAGAGAGGTATTACGATTACTTCGGCTGCGACCACTTGTATCTGGAAGAATTACAGGATTAATATTATCGATACCCCTGGGCATG
Organism: Nitrospirota bacterium; assembly: GCA_029261215.1. Classification (GTDB taxonomy): domain Bacteria; phylum Nitrospirota; class Nitrospiria; order SBBL01; family JAADHI01; genus JAADHI01. The sequence continues at coordinate 13,306 of JAJDBT010000061.1, forward strand.
TGGATTTTACAATTGAAGTTGAGCGCTCCCTTCGTGTTTTGGACGGCGCTGTAGCTGTTTTTGATTCGGTTCAGGGTGTTGAGCCGCAATCCGAGACGGTTTGGCGGCAGGCGGATCGTTATCATGTGCCTCGTATCGCTTTTATGAATAAGATGGATCGAGTGGGTGCTGACTTTTATGCCGGTGTTCAGACAATGGTGGATCGTTTGAGGACTGTTCCTGTTCCTGTTCAGATTCCCATTGGGAAAGAGTCTGACTTTAGGGGCTCGATTGATCTTATTGAGATGAAGGCCGTTCTTTTTGATGATGAAACTTTGGGCGCCAAGTATCTCGTTGATGATATTCCAGGAGACCTGCTTTCGCAGGCAAGGGAATATCGTGAAAAAATGATAGAAGCAATCTCAGATTTTGATGATGTGTTGATGGAGAAATTTCTTGAAGGTGCTCCGCTTACACCCGATGAGATTAAGGCGGCCTTGAGAAAAGGGACACTTGCAATGCAGATTGTTCCTGTTCTCTGTGGTTCTGCTTTTAAGAATAAAGGTGTTCAATTACTTTGTGATTCGATTATTGATTTTCTTCCTTCTCCTGTGGATGTGCCTGCTGTTAGGGGAGTTGATTTGGACTCAGGAGAAGAGCGCGAGCGGAAGTCATCCGACGAAGAGCCTTTTTCTGCACTTGCCTTTAAAATTATGGCGGATCCTTTTGTTGGGCAGCTTACATTTTTTCGTGTTTATTCAGGGATATTAAAGGCCGGGTCTTATGTTTATAATTCAACAAAAGGGTCTAAGGAGCGTATCGGTCGTATCTTGAAGATGCATGCCGATAAACGTGAAGATGTTCAAGAAGTGAGAACTGGAGATATTGCCGCAGCGGTTGGGCTTAAAGGGACCAGGACCGGCGATACGCTTTGCGATGAGAAAAACGCACTCATATTGGAAGTTATGGTTTTTCCTGAACCAGTCATTTCTTTGGCGATTGAGCCCAAAACGAAGGCTGATCAGGAGCGATTAGGCTTGTCGCTTCAAAAGCTTTGCCATGAAGACCCTTCTTTACATGTTGCGACGGATGAAGAAACAAATCAGACGATTATCTCGGGTATGGGAGAATTGCATCTCGAGATTATCGTTGATCGTCTCAAGCGTGAATTTAATGTTGATGCGAATGTCGGTAAGCCCCAAGTTGCATATCGTGAAACGATTCTTGATTCTGCGGAAGCAGAGGGTAAGTATATTCGTCAAACAGGTGGAAAAGGTCAGTATGGTCATGTTTGGTTGAAGGTCGAGCCGCAAGAAGAGGGTAAAGGTTTTGAGTTTGTGAATGGCATTGTGGGAGGATCGATTCCCAAGGAGTTTATCGGCCCGGTCGAAAAAGGAATACGCGAAGCGCTGACTTCAGGTGTTGTGGCAGGTTATCCCATGATAGATATGAAGGTGACTCTTTTTGATGGGTCATTTCACGATGTTGATTCTTCTGAGACTGCATTTAAGATCGCGGGTTCGATGGCTTTTAAGTCTGCTTCGAAAAAAGCAGGCCCGGTGTTGTTAGAGCCCATTATGGATTTGGAGGTCATTGTTCCTGATGAGTATATGGGGGATGTGATTGGGCGTCTAAGTTCTAAAAGAGGCAAGATTTTAGGTATGAATATGCGTGGTGGGGCTCAAGTTGTTTCTGCGCTTGTTCCCTTGGCAGAAATGTTTGGTTATGCGACAGATCTTCGCTCTATGACGCAGGGGCGTGGTGTTTTTACTATGCAATTTTCTAAGTATGAAGAAGTTCCGAAAAACGTTTCAGATGAAATTGTAGCGAAAAATGAAGGAACTATCAGGTAAGCGAGTTGTTTTTAGGAAATAAAAAATTTTGATTTTTTGTTCTGAAACCGAAAATCTTAGAACATAGTTTTGGAGGGGAAGATAAATGGCAAAGGCGAAATTTGAGCGGACGAAGCCGCATTTAAACATCGGGACGATCGGTCACGTAGATCATGGAAAGACCACGCTAACCTCAGCGATCACAAAAGTGCTTTCAGCTAAAGGTGGAGCGGCG
>JAJDBT010000062.1 GCA_029261215.1 Nitrospirota bacterium
ATTCGGAAAAGACGGATGCTCAAATGGTTGCTTCTGCGGACTGGAAGGCGAAATTAAAAGCCCAGATCAAGCGAGAAGAGACGAAAGAGGGAGATACCGGTCGTACATCCCAGGTGGATCGGGCGATGAGTTCCTTGATGAACGATATCAAGGGTCATGCCGAAGCCACAGGAAATACGGGCCCGTTCAGCAACTTGAGCGCAATGCAGCAAATGGACCGGAGCTGGTTTCTTGGGCCGACCGGCGCGGGTGAATCTGTCATGTCAGGCGGCCTTTGTCCGAGTAATGCGCCTGTAAAAAAACTGGATATTACCGCGATCAACGTGGAAGTCACCTTGAATCAGTGGCTCGATTTTCATCCGGGCTACATGTATGCGATGACCAAAGATCTCCCTGCGATCAGAGAGGAAGAACGCATCAATCGGGAAGCCCGTGATAAACCGGGTTTTGATCCGGGTGCAGTGTCTTTAGGGCTTCAGACCGACAAGATTACTCCTCTGACAATTCGTGGAAATCAGGGCGATTGCATGATCATTACCCTCCGCAATAAGGTCGAAGAAGAAGATGTTGGTCTCCACATTCACGGATCCAGCATGGTGATTCAAGCTACCGGTCAACCGGCGACTTCGGTCAATCCGGATTCGAACGTAAATCCTGAGAAAAGCCAGGTTTTTGAATGGTACATCCAGCCCGATGAGCAGGAAGGCGCGCACGTCTTTCATAGCCATGTGGGGCGTGAACCCGGTAGTCTGGGATTGATCGGAACTTTTATCGTGGAACCCATGGGATCGATATACCTTGATCCGGTCACGGGTGAGGTCGCTGAAAGCGGCTGGCAGATGATGATTGCCTATGACGACAAAATTGATCCTGTTTCCAAAGATTTCCGTGAATTTGTCTTGGTTTATCACGAAGTGGGAGATGAGTCTTTCCGTCCGCTGAACCGGGATGGAGAAATGATTCCGCAGCGTGATCCGAACACCGATGCCTATCGTCCTTCCGCACGTGCTTTGAACTTTCGTTCAGAGCCTTTCGGGATCAACAACCTGGCGATGCAGGAAAAATATTTTCATTTTGAAGATGAATCCATGGCCTACAGCTCCTATACCTTTGGAGATGCGCCAACCACCGTTCCCCGGTCCTACATGGGTGACCCTGCAAAATTCCGTCTGGTGCATGGTGGTGGAGAAGTCTTTCATTCCCATCATCCACACGGCGGCACCATTCGCTGGCTGCGTCAGCCCAAGGCCGATGGCAAAGGCGAAGAGCTTTTGACCGCCGCCTGGGACAACCCCGTGAAATTTCCCGTGATCCGAACCACCTCTGATCGCGTGGACGTCGAAGTTATCGGGCCGTCTGAAGTGCTTGACCTTCAAACCGAATGTGGTTCCGGTTTGTGTCAGCAGCTGGCCGGAGACTTTCTTTTCCATTGTCACGTCGCACATCACTATGTGGCGGGCATGTGGGGTTACTGGCGGGTATACAACACCATCCAGTCGGGAGACTATCCCTTTGTCAGCACCGACGCCATGGTGCCCTTGCAGGAATTGCCCGACCGTAAAGGCCGGATGAAACCCGCAGTCACTTCCGACAAACTCGTCGGAAACACCATGGACTGGTTTGACAAAAAATGGAACATCACCAAAAAAACCTCAGACTGGTCGAAGCCCATTCCAGACGTTTCCATCAAAGAATGGGTCAAAATGCTGCTTCCTCCTGCGGGAGAGCCTGGGCATACCTCTGACGAAAAAGGTCAGATCGTGGCCTATGACGGGACCGTTTGGGACTGGACCTGGGATGGCTTAAAAGCCCTGGGAGAAAAAGAAGACACCGGGCAGTTTGCGAACCCGAAATACAAAAGTCCGATGCCTGGGAAACGGCCACCGATCATGTTTGAACGCAAGACGGGGAAACTGGCCTGGCCGCACTTTAAACCCCATTTTGGGAAACGTGTGCCCTTTGCCCGTCATCATGGGCCGGCCCCCTGGCTGGAACCCTTCCATATGGAAAAAGACAACGGTGCCTTGCCGACCGATCCGGGCAGTATTGGTGCGCCGGGAGAAGAAACCTCCCAGCCCGCCCGTCCGGGTGAGCATGGCCGCTGGAGCCTGTGTCCTGAAGGTGCCGGTCGTAAACAATACACCATCCACTTTATTCAAACCCCGATTACCATGAACGAAGGCATCGGGGAGCAGAGCAAAGTGGTGGATCCTGACGGACTCATCTACGTCCTGCATGAAGACGTCGCCAAAGTCCGGGCAAACCCGGACCTTGCGAAACCGCTGGTATATCGTGCGAACGTGTATGACTGCATCGACGTCATCTTGAAGAGTGAGTGGATTGATAACAACGTCACAAACTTTCAGATGTCGAAGATCAATATTCATCCTCACTTTATTCAGTTTGACAACCAGGCCTCAGACGGCGTGATCACAGGATTTTCCTATGATCAGTCGATGCGGCCTTTTACGATGCTGGGTAAAAAAGAAACACGCGGCATGCCCGCACCGATGAACGCATTGGTGGTGGAGCCCGTCCGACTGGGTTCAATGAGCATCAAGGTCAAGATGGGAGAAGGGGCGACGCCTTTTCATGAAAATACTGACATCATGATCGGCATGCATGAAGTGGAGACTTCCGAAATCCGCTGGATTCGGAAGATCGAACATGACGCTGCAACGGGTGTAGATACCCTTACCTTTAGCGAACCCTTGAGCCATGCCCACAAAAAGGACGAAATCGCGTCTGTGGAGTGGGTGCGTTATCGTCTCTGGGCAGATGCCGATGTCGGTACCGTTTTCTGGCATGACCATGCCTTAGGTGGAACCACCTGGCCGCATGGCGCGGTTGGCGCGTTGATCATTGAGCCTGTTGGATCGACTTATCATGATCCAGTAAACGGCAAGCAGATTCGAAGCGGCCCTATCGCGGATATTCACTCCATGGAACCTGTTGGTTCTGGCTATAGCGGTAGCTTCCGTGAAATGGTCTTAATGCTTCATGACACCGTGCCTTATACGGCACAGGTTGTGACAGAAGGCAATCCGCCAGGACAGACCAAACGGGCTGCGATTGATGCGGGTCAGGTGTTGTTTTTCCAGATGCCATACGATCTGGATTTTACTGCGGCACCGATGCTCAATGGTGGAACGCATACGACAGGGGGCGGACTCTTCTTTAGAGCAGAATCCATTGCCAAACGTTTGCAGAACAACCCGGATCCTTCATTGGTCTTTTCGAGCATTGCTCATAAAAAGGATCCTGGTACGCCGCTTCTGAAGGCCTATCTGGGCGATACAATGGTGTTCAGAACATTGCATACCATGATGAATGAAACGCATACCTGGCACATTGCAGGACATGCCTTCAAAACCGAGCGTTATGCAGAGAAATCAGATCTTCGGAATGCGCATCACATCGGGATCGCGGAACGATATGATTTCGTAACCCGAGCCGGTGGACCGCAGAAAATGGCGGGAGACTATCTCCACTATAACGGTCGTACTTCGCATCTGGCCGAGGGCAGCTGGGGGATTATCAGGGTAATGGATGAAAAATCTGATGATCTGAAGGTATTACCTGGGCATGAAATTATCCCCAAGTCAGCGAAGAATGTGTGTCCGGAAGGCGCACCTGTGAAGCGCTTTAACGTGGTTGCAACGGATATGGCGATGAAGTACAACCCGAATTCACCTGATGTGATCGAGGTGGATTTTGACCGGAAACTTCAGGTCTCCAATCCGAAGGGCAAGCTCTTCATGCTCGAAGGAGACATGGCCAAAGTGGCAGAAGGTGCGATGCCGCATCCACTGACGCTTCATGTCAATTCCGGGGACTGTATCAAGGTCAAACTTCGGAACAACCTGAAGGAGCATAAAGCGTCTTTTAGCGCCGACATGCTGGCCTTTGATCCTAAGGATTCTCACGGCGTGAACGTCGGAAACAATCCTGGGGACCAAACCGTTGCACCGGGTAAAACACGAACCTACACCTTCTATGCGCCGCCGGAATATGGCGAGTTTGCAGCGATTGTGTGGGATTGGGGTAACTTCATCAACTCCGTCCGGGATGGTTTGTTTGGCGGCATCATTGTTGGACCTCGGGGTGCAAAATATCGCGATCCGATGACTGGTGAAGATGTCTCCCTGAAAAATGCCTGGGCCGTAGATGTGATCCTGGATCGGACGAATCCAAAAATGGCGATGCGTTCGGACTATCGTGACGTCTCGCTGTATTTTCAGGATGAAGACAACATCATCGGAACCGCGTTTATGCCCTACATCCAGCAGATTGCTGGTTTGACAGGTGTGAACTACCGGATTGAACCCTGGATGTATCGAGAAGAGAATGGTTGTGAGTTGGGTACCATGTTCCAGCCTTGTGTTGCGGGATCGACTGATCCTGTCACGCCGACGATTCTTGCTCATGCAGGTGATCCGGTTCGGATCCATGTCTTCGGCGCTCATAATGAGCAGAACCAAATGTTTGCCCTTGAAGGACACCAATGGCCATTTAAAATCAACATGCCTGGTGCAGATATGATGAGTTCGGAAGAATTCGGAGGATCTGAGAATGTGGATGTCTTTCTTCGCGCAGCGGGTGGCCCAACACATTTGCCGGGAATTTATCTCTGGCAAAACCACCGTTTGCCATACGCAGCGGCGGGGCAGTGGGGTTACTTGAAGGTTCTTCCTGCAGGAAACCAATCGATTCTGCCGCTTAATTCAGGTGGTGGCATGGGTGGCCGAACGGCAGAAGCTCCAAAAAATGGAGTGCCAGGAGCGCTTTCAGGATTAGATGAAACACCTGGACCCGTCTCCATGATTGAAAAATAACTCTTCAATCAGTACAATAGGAAGAAAAGATTGGGGCAAGGGTGTATAGTTTAACCCCTTGCCCCAATTTACTTTTATTCCAAGGAGAAAAAAATGATAAATAAAAAAACACTAATCCTTAGTTTTATGTCACTTATATTGGTAGGAGGAGTCCTAAATTTACAGGCGCTTGCTTATGAAGAAGTTGATGTGATTAATGGAGGCGCAATTGAGGGAAGAATTACCTTAAAAGGTAAACGCCCAGATGCGAGAGTTTTTGCACTTGTCAATTACCCCTTTGGCCCTTTTTGTAAAAAAATATCTGATGGGAAAGGTTATGTGCGTCTCAAAGATTTTATTGTTTCTAAAGATAAGGGTTTATGGGAAGCGGTGGTTTCTGTAAAGAATGTGACCAAAGGAAAACCCTATAGACCTACTGTGACTGATTTTGTGGCTGTGGACTGCATGTTCCATCCGACAGAGGTTGCGGATAATGAAATGTTTTCAGTCGATGAAGATGGTGAGATGCATCACGAACATCCGAATGTGGCCATTATTCATAACAATCAACGTATGAACATGATCAATCGAGACCCCGTTGTTCATAATATTCAGGTTTTTCAGAACGAAAAAGGAAATATCATTCTGAATACGCCTTTGCCGATTTCAGATGAACCAAGAGGTGGTGTGCTGCACTATAAAAAGGGAAAACACATTTCTCAAATGATCTGTGGCATGCATGAATTTATGCAGAGTTGGGGGTTTGTCGTTGATAACCCTTATCATGCAAAAACTGAAAAAGATGGCACATATCGTATTGATAAATTATTGCCTGGAAACTATATTGTTGAAATTTGGCATCCGCATTATAAAGTTTATAAAAAGAAGATTACGGTAAAGGAAGGAAAGACAACAAAAGTGGATTTTGCATTCGATGGTGATGAAATTACGATTCCGACTTATGAAGCACAGAAAACATTTCGAGTCGATACCGCTACGACGGAAGATACGCTTCTTAAAGAAGGAGATGACCGAATTATCATGGATTAATAGGCGCTATGATCAGGCTTATTTTTAGGTCGAATTGGTTTTGTATCCTAATTTGTTTTCGATAAGTAGGGGCATTAAAATTCGATCTCTCCAGCTACTTCTTGACTGAGTGCCCCTATTTTTATATCTTGAAGTGGAGGATAAGAGGGCAAGGCATTTCTTGCGCAGGAGGGAAATGATGTCGAGAAAACAAATATTAATGTTATTTAACATCGTTTTATTGCTGGGTTTATTTTTTAAAAGTACATTGATTTTTGCCTATGAAGAGGTTGATGTCAGTCGTGGCGGGACAATAACTGGCAGAATCACCCTAAAAGGAGAGATTCCGGAACCGCGGGTTTTTTCTCTTTCCCTCTACCCTTTTGGAGAATTTTGTAAGAAGATATCTGATGGAAAAGGGCATGTTCTCCTCAAAGATTTTGTCGTGGGGCAAAATGGAGGACTTTGGAACGCGGTTATTTCAATCAGGTCTGTAAAAAAGGGTAAACCCTTCCCCTTGATTCAAAAGGAATTTGTGGCCGTAGATTGCATGTTTCATCCTGCAGATGTGGCGGCTCGTGAGCAATTTTTTACCGATGACACTGGACAGATACACCACGAACATCCTAATGTCGCCATCATTGAAAATCACCAACCCATTTCGATGATCAATCAAGATCCCATAATCCACAACATACAAGTCTTTCAAAATGAAAAAGGAAACATCATTCTCAATACACCACTTCCTGTTTCCACCAGACCCAGAGGCGGTGGTTTACATTTTGATCATGGTAAGCGCATTTCTCAAATGATTTGTGGCATGCATGAATTTATGCAAAGCTGGGGGTTTGTGGTTGATAATCCGTATTATGTGCTGTCATCAAAAGATGGAAGTTATGAGATTGATCAAATTCTGCCAGGGGAATACACTGTAAGTCTTTGGCATCCGCATTATCAAATTTATGAAAAAAAGGTGGTGGTACCAGAAAATGGAAGTGTACGGCTTGATTTTGAATTTGATGCGAGTATAGTGAAACGTCCGCTCTATGAATCTCAGCGGAGGTTTCGCATGGATACTGCCATTCCTAAAGAACACCTGCTCCATGCAGGAGATGACCGTCTCATTATTGATGATTAATCTGGCTTTTAAATGATTAGTCGACTACACGTATTTTCTCTAGAAAGGTCTTGGGTTTATGATTAATATGGGCAAGAGGAATAGAGGCGCAGTGATGAAGAGCATTCTTGTTCTTTCCCTGGTTTTATTTGTTGTCTTCGGACATTTTGCTGAGGCATGGGCCTACGAAGAGGCGATTGTCGAGAATGGCGGAACACTGAAAGGAAGGGCTTATCTAGAAGGGCCTCCCCCTCCAGCGCGAGTCTATCATCTCATTTTTTCACCTAATATTGAGTTTTGTCGGAATATTTCAGATGGTGCAGGGAATCGTCTTTTGTATGAATTTAAAGCCTCTCAAGATGGTGGTTTTCAGGATGTGGTTGTCGCCATCGTCGGAGTAGAAAAAGGAAAACCATTTAATTTGAAACCGATTATCTGGTTGGAAGATTGTCAAATACGGCCCTTTGTAACGCCTGTCCGTAACAATCATCCCATTACGATTGCCAGTAATGACCCTGTCGTTCATGACATACAAGGGTATACATTAAACGGAAAGTACACTTTTCAAATGTTTAACAAACCGGTACCTGAAAAAGCCAATTTGGAAAAAGAAATTAAGTTTCGACCGGGTCACTACATCTTTAGAACGCAATGTGGTGTCCATGATTATATGCAATCATGGGGAATGGCAGTGGGAAATCCCTATTACGCAGTCACAGATAAAATGGGTCATTTTGAAATTACAAACATTCCGCCTGGCACTTATTATGTCATGGCATGGCATCCTCACATGTCAATACAGGCGCAGCCGGTTACTATTAAACCAGACGGGACAACTGAGCTTGGATTTATTTTTGATGCTTCAGAAGTGAATATTCCATTACACGACCTTCAAACCAGTTATCGTTTACAAACATGGCTGGAGCCTAAACATTTGGTTCCACCTACTGTGGAATTACAGGTTCATGATTCACCAGAGCACTTACTCAAACCTAGGGGCTGGGCGGACCGCTTGGACTAACTTCGATTGTTCTTGGGTGGGATTCAAAATATGCGGCTAATCCTTCTTTTGCAACTTGGGGTGCAAGAATATGCCAAACCGGATCGTTCACAATCATCGCCGCGACGACAATTTCAGGATCTTCTAAAGGAGCCATCCCGATAAACCAGGTATATCGTCCTGGCGGGGTTTTTCCACGAAGAGAGCCCGTTTTTCCTCCAATATTGATTTTTCGTAGACTTTGTTCTAAATGACGTTTTCGGAAAATATCTTTAACCGTCCCATTTCGAATGGTTTTCCCCATCATATCGCGCAGGATTTTGGCCGTATTTTGGGAAACAGAGTGATTGAGTATTTTAGGAGTACATTCGTAGAGGACTTCTTCATTCAGACCTGTAACAGATTCAATCATGCAGGGATTCATCATAATTCCCTTGTTCGCAATAGCGGATCCAATGAGCACGGCGTGTAATGGGGAAAGTCCAACTTTTCCAAAACCTGCTGCGGTTTTCTCCAGTCCACCTTCGATCGCCTCGATCTCCATCTGACTAATTTCAACAGGATGTTCAAAAGGAATGGTTTGATTAAATTGAAAGCGCTCGCCGTAGTCGATCAATGTCGGAACGTCCAGCCAACGGTTTGCTATTTTTGCAAAAACCACATTATTGGATTTAGCGAAGGCATCTGAAAAAGACATTTTGAGTCTGTCCTTTTTCGGGTTATCTTCCCAAAACGCCGGTTTTAAGTGATTAAATTTACCTCGGTAAGCAATCGGATGATCGGGAGAAACGTGTTTTTCCTCAATTGCAGCGGCAGCAGTGATGACTTTAAAAAGAGATGCTGCGGGAAATGATGCACGTAATGCGAGGTTTTCATGTATTGGTTCTCGTTCAGAGTAGTCCACCAGGGCCAGTATTTTCCCTGTTTTAGGAGATATGGCGACAAATGCGCCATAGGGGACTTTGTAACGTTTGAAGTAATCCTCGATTCGGGTTTGAATCTCGTGATCAAGGGTATACGTCACGGTCACGCCATTTTCAAATCGGGTCGTATATTTACCGTTTTCCACTTGCTTCAGCGAGGGTTGAAAGTCTTCAAAGTGAATCGTGGGTTGGCCAAGAGAAAGAGGCGTATTGTCTAGGGGATCATATGAAAACGCCCCCCATGACCCCTTGACCAAAATAAATACCAGGATGAAGCCGCCAAAAACGAAAAGAAACTGAATAATGTTCTGACGCCGTTTTGTCTGACGAAAGCGGTTTTTTCTCATTTAACCTTTCTTGTTTGTGGCGAGCAGTCTGGCAAAGGTCATGTTAGTTTAGCGCTCAGTACTTCTGCTAAAAACGATGGGGTCATTCCTTTGAACCCAAGATATTTTTCTTTAGATTGTAATCCTCGTACGATTTCAATCTGGGATCTGGGTATTTTCAAAAATTCGGACAAAAAATGGATACAGGCCTTGTTGGCTGCCCCTTTAATGGGAGACGCATTTAATCGGACTCGAATCAATCCTGTGTGATCTTGTTCAATGCCATTTTGTCGCGCATTGGGGTGCACGCGTATTTGAAGTAAAACCCCGTTTTTATAGGCGCGAAGGCCCCACTGGGCATAAAGATCTGAATCGGCAGACATATCGCGTTCAAGCGTCACACTACATATTGATATTCTTCTGCCGGTTTGATAATTCTTCCGAAGGTTCTTTTTCTTCCCATTCGAGATCCCGTTCCAGCCCTTGAATCATGTTTCGGACTTTTTCAACCAGAAATCCTTTTGCGCGTTGTAAATTCATAATCTCACCCTGAAGCTGTGTTTCTCTTCGGATGGCTTCGCTTGTAATTTCTTCTGCGCGGACTTCTGCCTGGCGGATAATGAGCTTGCCTTCTTCCTGTGCATTTATTTTGACATTTTCCATGGCCTTTTGTGCCATTAGGAGTGTCTCGGTCAATGCCCCTTCGGTTTTTTCCAATTCATTGATCGTTTTCGCCTGATGCTCAAGTTGTTCCTTGTAATCGGAATGTTGCCGAAGGAGTTTTTCTAGGTCATCTGCTAAACCTTCAATGAATGTTTCGACTTCTATGGCTGAATACCCTCTAAATGATTTCTTGAAAGTAATTTGTCTAATTTCAAGGGGTGTTAATTTCATAATATCCCTCTCTTTACATGAAGAGTAAAAAAGGCCATCAACGGCAATTTGGCTCGAATTATCCGAGTCGCTGTGCGATCCCGATCAGTGTTCCTACCAGAAACCGCTTTAAAAACATAATAATGAGGATGACAATCATCGGGGAAAGATCTATCCCGATGTTATAACTGCCCATGAGCCGACGAATGGGGTAAAGTACAGGTTCAGTCACCTTGTATAAAAATTGAACAATCGGGTTATAGGGGTCTGGGCTGACCCATGAGAGGATCGCCCTGGCGATAATAACCCAGGTGAAAAACTGAAGTACCCATCCAATAATTTCGGCCAGTGCGTAGACTAAATTTCCTGCAATAAACATGAAGCTGCTCCTGAAGAGGCGTAATAAATCAATGCGTTAATCTTATCAACAATGAATGCATCTTATCAAAAATTGCGTTATTTTTCCCCTAATTCTCTCGAACGTTTTGTTGCCGCTTCGACCGCGCCGATAAAAGTCGCACGACAATTATGTTTTTCGAGAAAATGAATCCCCGATATCGTCGTACCGCCGGGGGAGGCGACAAAGTCCTTTAGTTGAGCAGGATGTTCCCCTGTTTCAAGAACCATTTTTGCCGAACCCAGTACGGTTTGGGCTGCGAGCGCGAGGGCTATTTTGCGAGGTAGCCCTTCCTTGACGCCGCCATCGGCCAAAGCCTCAATCATCATAAAAGCAAAGGCGGGACCACTCCCTGAAAGCCCCGTGACAGCATCCAGGTGACTTTCTTCCAGCACCCATGTTTTTCCAATCGCATCAAAGATTGCAAGCGCGTGTTTCAAGTGGGATGCATCTACGCCTTTTGCTGGCGCAAGCACGGTCGCTCCCGCGAGGACCTTTGCGGGCGCATTGGGCATCGCTCGAATAATCTGGGCTTCTCGTTCCAGGCCCGCAGTCAATCGGGAGAGAGGCACACCCGCCGCCATAGAAATCAATAATTTCTCGCCCAGTTCAGATCGAATTTCAGCAAGCACGGCATCCACAACATTGGGTTTCACTCCGAGAATCACCCCTTTGGCCGAGCGCACGGCCTCCCGGTTTGAAAGGGTTGTTTCTATCCTGTAGGTTTGCCGAAGCGATTTTAACCGGTCTTCGGATGTATCGGATGCCAGTAACATCTCCGACTGATACAGCCCGGTGTCGAGCAGGCCCTTAATAATGGCTTCCGACATATTGCCCGAGCCGAGAAAGGCGAGCTGGATCTTTGATTTTTTTTGTTGTGTTTTCACTGTGTTCTACTCCCGAAGATGGCCGTTCCGATACGAACCCAGGTGGCCCCTTCCTCTATTGCTATTTCAAAATCAGAAGACATGCCCATCGAAAAACGATGCAGCCCAAGGTCGTTGCCGAGCTGCCGCAAAGTCGCAAAATAGGGCCTGGCTCCCTCTGCTGTTTCCGTAAGCGGTGGAAGCGCCATTAATCCCAAGAGAGAGAGGTGAGGCAAGGATTGTACGGCTTTGACCAGTAGGGGCGTTTCTTGGATAGACACCCCGTGTTTATTCGTTTCTCCTCCGATATTCACTTCAATCAAAATGTCTTGCTGAATGGATTGATGTTCCGCTTCCTGATTGAGTTTTTCGGCCAATCGAAGTGAATCGACTGAATGAATCAAATCAAATACCCCGACGGCTTTTTTGACCTTGTTGTTTTGAAGTGGCCCAATGAGATGCAGTCTGTCAATCTCCTTGATTAATCCGGTCTCAATAAATTTTTTAATGCCTTCTTGAACTCGGTTTTCCCCAAAATTGCGCAGTCCCCACTGTATCGCCGTCTTCACTTGAATCGCTTCGGTGGTTTTAGAGGCGGCGATCAGGGTCACGTCCTGAGGCGATCTTCCCGCGCGTTTTGCCGCTTCGGAAATTGCATTAGAAACCCGGTTCAAGGATTCAGTGATTGTCTCCATGGGTTTTAGAGTAGCATAATCCCGCTGACCATGTTCCCCATCTTTTTTTTATCTCTCCTGAAGGAATAAAAGAGGTTGGGCAAACAATGTGTGCACAGCCCGGCCGCTTCGATTTGCTGTGCGGGAACGCCAGCTTCAATCAATTGCAGCCGATTCAATCTCACCAGATCGAGCCGATGTTTCTCTACGCCCTGCGGCATCTCTTTTTGAGAAAAGACCCATTCTCCGTAAGGGGTGTTCTCGTATACGGACTCGACGACATCCAGGCCCACTTCAAAACAGCAAGGTTTGATGCTTGGCCCAATACCCGTGAATAGATCTTCAGGGTTGCAATGATAGTCTGACATCATTTTGCGCACCGCTTTTCCGGCAATATCCTGGACACTGCCACGCCAACCGGCATGAATGGCGGCACTGACCCTCTTGACCGGGTCCAGCAGGAGAATGGGGGTGCAGTCTGCTGTGCCGACCGAGATGAAGCGATTGACCGCATCGGTGATTAATCCGTCTCCCGGAATTGCCTCAAAAAGTAAATTCTCTTGTGAGGCATGGACGCTTTGGATATGGTCTCCGTGAACCTGCCGGAGTTTGGCGGGCGCGTAATGATTCTGCACATCTTCCGGCGGGAGCAGTCGTGTCCCAAAGAGATGAAAGACATTGGGATGATTTAACATTGGAAGCTGGAGATATCCTTTCCCATTGTTTTGTACCCATTGATAGGACTGATGTTGTTCTTGCGCGAGCATCAATCCACCTGATTTCTCAAAAAGGTCGGAATATCCCATAAATCTTCTCCAAATTGTGAGGGCTCCTGGCGCTCTTCACGCAAGACTTTTCTGAGATGGGCGACTTTTTCCCGGCTCGTTTGCATGGGCTTTTCTTCAACCTCAGGCATTTCTTTCCGGGGTTCTTCCTGTGGGTGTTCTTCAAGCTGGATTTCTTCAAATCCTGTGGCGATGACTGTCACACGGACTTCATCCGCCGGAATATTTTCCGAAATGACTGCGCCAAAGATAATATTGGCATCCATATGGACTATTTTTTGAATAATAGACGAGGCTTCACTGACTTCATGGATGGAAAGATCTCGCCCACCCGTGACGTTCAAGAGTACGCCGCGAGCGCCTTCGACCGAGCTGTCTTCCAAGAGGGGACTGGAGATGGCAATTTTCGCCGCTTCGATTGCGCGGTTTTCCCCTTTGGCAATGCCCATGCCCATGACGGATCGGCCCATATGAGACATAACGGCACGCACATCGGCAAAGTCCACATTCATGAGTCCTGGTGTCGTGATGAGGTCTGAAATCCCCTGGACCGCCTGTCGTAAAACATCGTCGATCACCAGAAAAGATTCAACCAGCGGAGTGCCTTTTTCAACGACATCCAAAAGCCGCTGGTTGGGAATGATGATGACGGAATGACAGCCTTTTTTGAGTTCTTTGAGGCCATCCTCTGCCTGTCGCACCCTTCGTGGGCCTTCGAAGTCAAAAGGTTTTGTGACGACCCCGACTGTCAAAATGCCCATTTCTTTTGCGATACTGGCAATCACAGGCGCAGCGCCGGTGCCTGTCCCGCCGCCCATGCCGGAGGTCACAAACACCATATCGACATCCGTCAGCATTTCGCGAACGAGATCAACCGACTCCAGTGCGGCTTCACGGCCGATTTGAGGTCTTCCTCCCGCGCCTAGTCCACGTGTCAGCTTTACGCCGAGTTGGATCTTCTGTGCTGATTTTGAAAGATTTAAAGCCTGAATATCTGTATTGGCGGCGATGAAATCAACCCCGACCACATCGGAATGGATCATGTTGTTGATGGCGTTACATCCTCCGCCCCCGACCCCGATGACCTTAATTCGCGCTGCCCTTGAATTTTGATCTTCTTCATCAAATAAAAACATATAACCTCCTTGTTGTTAGGGGAGACCCCCGCTCCCCCGGATAAGTGATCAGCAAAAAATAGATAAGATATTAAAAAAAGCCTTTGACCCAGGTTTTCATTCTCTGCAGCATGTTTTGCTGCCCATTATGACGAACTTCTTTTTTCTTTTTGTTCCTAAAGGCATACAGGGTGAGCCCAACGCCTGTGGCATATTGAGGGCCGCTGACAACATCGATCAGACCACCCACGTCCGTTGGAACGCCAATGCGAACCGGCAGACCTAAAACCCGCTCAGCGACCTCAACAATACCATTGAAAGAAGCGGTTCCGCCGGTGAGGACGACGCCTGAAGCGATTCGGTCTTCATCGCCCATTTTTTCAATCTCCTGAGCCACAAGTGAAAAGATTTCTTCTGCCCGTGGTTCGATAATTTCAGCAAGGAGTTGACGGGAAAGCATCCGAGGAGGGCGGCCGCCGACACTGGGGACTTCGATTTGCTCATTTCCTTCGAGTAAATCCACAGAAGCACAGCCATATTGAATCTTGATCTTTTCAGCATCCGCTCGTGGTGTTCTCAGCCCAATGGCGATGTCATTTGTAAAATGGGCGCCCCCAATCGGGATGACTGCGGTGTGTCGAATGCCGCCATCGACAAAAGTCGCGATATCCGTTGTGCCGCCGCCTATGTCCACCACAGCCACGCCCAACTCTTTTTCTTCCGGTGTCAAAATGGCTTCTGCGGAGGCAATGGGTTGAAGAATCATCTCTGCCATATCAAGTCCGGCACGATTGATGCTTTTTTCGATGTTTTGCGCGGCAGTGACCGCGCCGGTGATAATATGCACCCGTACTTCAAGACGGACGCCCGACATGCCGAGCGGTTCTTTAATGCCGTCCTGATGATCAATAATAAATTCTTGCGGCAGCACATGAAGAATTTGCTGGTTCCCCGGAATGGCCTGTGTTCGGGCGGCGTCGAGTACACGTTCGATATCGCCTTGCATCACTTCTTGGTCTTTGACCGCGACAACGCCGCTGCTGTTTAATCCTTTGATGTGGCCTCCCGCGATGCCGGTATAAACCACGCCAATTTCAATGCCCGCCATTAATTCCGCTTCTTCCACGGCCCGTTTGATTGATTTGACCGTGCTTTCAATGTTGACGACCATTCCTTTTTTTAAGCCGGTGGAAGGGTGGCTCCCAATGCCGATGATATCGATCCGTTTGTCATCAATAACCTCCGCAACAATCGCGCAGATTTTTGTGGTGCCGACATCAAGACCGACGATAATTTCTTCATGTTTGGACATAAGGGATCCTTTCCTAAAAATAATACATACCAGGGTCGCGCTGAATGACGCCCTTTTTCGCGATGGCTTTGTTAGAAAACCGAAGGTCGATTTCCCATGTGGAGAACCCGTGTTTTTCAAGGTCGGGTTCGATTCGCAAATACTTTTGCCATTTTTCCTGAAAGTGATTTTTGCCAAGATGAAGCAGGCCGATCTGCTGACCACTCTGGGAGTCAGTGAAAAAAATCCTCAGGTTTTCAGAGTCCGAGAGGTCAATATAGACACCCCGGCGTTCTTTCAGCAGCGCGCCTATCGAAAGGGCTGAGGCATAGGATTCGAGGTTGACGTTCAACATTTGCGGTAAATTCGGGGGAATTCGGCCGCCTTGCTGTAAGGTGACGCCTTCCTGATCAATCAAGTAAGGGGCGCTTGAAAAATCCACGAGGGTGCCGGATTGTTTTCCATGCTCGTATTCCACAGATGCAGGTTTTCGTTCGACGACAATCACAAGGAGTTTATTTGGATATTCTTTTTTAACCGTTGCCGACTTGATCCATTGATTGGAGGAAAGCCTCTGATGGATGGCTTTGATATCCACTTGAAAAAGGTTTTGGCCGAAGACGGTATGAAACTGTTTTTTCATCTTTTTTACTTTTAAATGCTGCAGTCCGACCCAGTGAATTTCACGAACTTCAAAAACAGGCAGTCGGCTGAGTTTTTCAAAACCGAGTGTCAGGCTAAAAAGACCCGCGCCAAAAATGAGTGCAATCGCCAATATCCGCATTGCGCCTTGCAGCGACATTTTGACCGATTTTGTTTGCCGTGCCTTGCTGGCTTTTGGCTTTTTTCGTCGTTTATTGACTTTAGCGGACATGCGTATTTCCATATTCTGTGCTGGCGTGTTTTAAAATGGTTTCTACCAAAAGATCAAAGTCGATTCCGTTTTCACGGGCCATTTCAGGCATCAGGCTTGTTTCTGTCATGCCGGGCAGGGTATTGACCTCTAAAATACTGGGGTTCATTCCGGCGTCCACCAAAAAATCAACGCGGCTATAACAGTTGCAACCCAAGGCTTGATGGGTTTTTTCTGCGAGCTGAAGTACCTTTTGATACGTCGCCGGGGGAAGAGGGGCCGGGTAAATATGCGTGGACATCCCCGGAACATATTTTGCCGTGTAATCATAAAAATCGCCTTTGGGCTTTACTTCGATTGCCCCAAGAGCCCGGTCTTCCAAAATGCCGACATGCACTTCCATGCCGGAGATATAACGTTGAATAATCGCTTTTGTGCCGTATTTGAAAACGCTTTTCAGCGCTTCCGAAAAATCTTCGGGGTTTTTAACAATAGAGACGCCGACACTTGAGCCTTCTGAAACCGGTTTGACGACAAAGGGCAGAGGCATTGGTAGGGTTTGTGGCGAAAAGTTTTGGGCTTCTTCCTGTGTCAAAATGAGGGTCTCAGGTGTGGGCAAGTCCCGCGCCTTAAAAATATCGTGGGATCTCATCTTGTCCATCGCGATGGCGCTTGCGGCCATTTTTGATCCCGTATAGGGAATCTGCATTATTTCAAGCAGTCCCTGTATTGCGCCGTCTTCACCGTAGCGTCCGTGAAGGGCGATAAAGGCAATATCGATGCGTTCCTTTTTTAATGTCAAAGCAATGTCCCGATCAACATCAATCGAAACCTGCTGATACCCCAGTCGGGATAGCGCGGCGGAAACGGCTGTGCCGCTTTTTCGGGAGATTTCCCGCTCTGAGGAAAGCCCGCCCATCAATACTCCGATGCGCTTGGTTTTTAAATTCTTCTGGATCAATGTCTAGTCCTGTCCTGTGACTTTCACTTCCAGCTGCAGGGCAATGCCGAAGAGATCAAGCACAGTTTCTTTCATTTTTGAGATGAGCGCCAGGCAGTCTTCTGCTTTTGCGCCGCCCCGGTTGATAATGAAATTACCATGTCGTTCAGAAATTTCGGCATCCCCGATTCGATACCCTTTTAACCCGCTTTGCTCAATCAGACGCCCCGCATGAAGCCCTGGCGGATTTTTAAACACTGAGCCGCAATTTGAAAAACTTAAAGGCTGGGTTTCCTGTCGTCTTTTTAGATAGGTCTTCATGGTCGTTTCGATGCTTTCCCGTGATGCAGAGGTCAGGGCGAAGACGGCTGAAACGATCACCCCTTTGGGAAGCTGTGAGGTGCGATATGAAAAAGACAGGGTCTCTGCGGGAATTTTTTCGGATATGCCCTGTTCGTTTATCAGTGTGATGCTTTCCAAAAGCGGGGCGGTTTCCATGCCGGGAATCCCTGCATTCATGACAACAGCGCCTCCGACCATGCCGGGGATGCCTGCGGCAAATTCAAGTCCGGTCAGTCCTTTTTCCATGGCAAAGATTGCAAGCTTGGGATAGGAGAGCCCTCCTTCGGCCTGAAGACGGTTTCCATCCAGCAATTTGACGTGATTTAAATGTTTGAGGTGAATGACGACCCCTTTGATTCCACCGGGTTTGATGAGCAGGTTGCTTCCGGCTCCCAAAACAAAGTAGGGGAGACGATGTTTCCAGATGGTTTTCATAATGGACGACAGCTCCGGGACGGTCTGTGGAAAAACCATCATATCTGCGGCCCCGCCCACTTTGAGGGAGGTGTAGCGGGTGAGCGGCTCATCCCATCTTATTTTCCCGTCATAGTGTTTAAACAATGTTTTAAGCTTGTTTTTCAGCGCGATGCGCGCGGCTTTTATGTCATCCAGTTCAGTCACGATCATCTTCTTTTGTCCTTTGGCTTTTTGAGGGATCAGATAAAAAATGTTGCCCAACCTTCCAGATATCTCCTGCCCCGAGGGTCAGTAACATCATCTCTGGTTTTGCAATCTGCACGAGCATGTCTTCTATTTCTGAAAAATGTTTGAGGAAATAAGTGTTCTGTTCCCGCTGCTCCATGACTTTTTTGAAAAGCCGCTCTCCGGTGATATTGGGAATCGGGCTTTCTCCCGCTGGATAAATTTCTGTCAAAATCAGGTGATCCGCTTCGGCAAAAGCGGTCGCTAATGTGTCGAGGCAATCCCGTGTCCGCGTGTAACGATGGGGTTGGAAGACAACAATTAATTCTTTTTCCCAGCCTTGTTTGGCTGCGGCGATGGCCGCCCGTATTTCGGTGGGGTGATGCCCATAGTCGTCCACCACGATGAGGCCTTCTTTTTCTCCACGAAGCTGAAATCGTCGTTCAACGCCGGGGAAGGCTGCAATGCCTTCTTGAATCACAGTTGCCGGTAGATCGAGTTCGATGCCAACGGCGATTGCGGCCAAAGCATTTAATACATTGTGGCGACCCGGTGCGGGAAGCTCAAACTGCCCAAAAGGTTCTCCCTGAAACGTCACATCGAAGGTGCTTTTCCAGGGATGATAGGCGATGTTTTCGGCACGGAGATCAAGGCCATCTGTTGTGCCATAGGTAAGAAATCGTTTTTCAATTTTATGGAACATCTTTTTTAAAATCGGATCGTCTCCGCAAAGAATGACCATTCCGTAAAAGGGGACTTTGTTCATAAAGTCCAAAAAGGTCTGTTGGAGGATTTCAAAGGTTTTATAATAATCCAGGTGTTCATAGTCCAGATTCGTCACAATGGCGATGCTGGGGGAAAGCTTGAGAAAAGAGCCGTCGCTTTCATCTGCCTCAGCGATGAGAAATTCGCCTTCTCCTTTTTTAGCATGCCCATCGAAGGTGTTGACTTTTCCCCCGATGACCGCAGTGGGGTCAAGTTTTCCTTCGGACAGTAGTGTCGCGATCATGGTGGTTGTCGTTGTTTTGCCGTGTGCGCCTGCTACTGCAATGCCGTATTTAAGTCGCATTAATTCCGCAAGCATTTCGGCCCTGGGAATGACCGGTACTTTTTTCTCTTTGGCGGCCACGATTTCGACATTATCTTCCCGGATGGCGGAGGAATAGACCAGAACTTCCGCTCCCTTAATAAAGCGTGCGTCATGCCCCCGGTATATTTTCCCACCCATCGCCTCCAGGTGGGCCGTCCGCTCCGTACTGGCCATGTCAGAGCCGCTGACAAAAAACTTCATGTTTAGCAGGATTTCTGCAATGCCGCTCATGCCTGCCCCACCGATGCCGGTGAAGTGAATATGTTGGACTTTTCTAAACATCAGTGTGTTTTAAACGGCTCCTTTTGAAATCAGTGCGATGCTCGCTTTTGCAATGTCTTCTGCCGCATGGGCATTGCCTTGCCGTTTTGCCGCTGTGCCCATTTTCTGCAATTTCCCCGGGTCATTGAGCAGGGTCATAATCTTTTTAGCCAGCCCCTGACCACTGAGATTCTGATCCAGAATCATTTCAGAAGCGCCGGCTGAAATGAATGCTTTTGCATTTTCTATCTGGTGTCCCCCTGCATGGGGGAAGGGGATCAAGAGTGACGGTTTTCCGGTCACGCCAATTTCAGAAAGGGTGCCTGCGCCTGCACGGCTGATCATCAGATCTGCCTTGGCATAAACAGGCCCCATATCGTCGATAAAGGGAGAGACTTCCGCTTTGAACGCAGCCTGATTATAAGATGCCCTCACCTTGTCGTAATCTTTATTGCCGGTTTGATGGATAATCTCCAGGCGGTCTTTCTCGTCTCTAAGGAAGGGTAGCGCGGCAATCATGGTTTGATTGATCGAATGCGAGCCCTGACTTCCGCCTAAAATGACAAGGGTTTGAATGCCTTCTTTTTTTTGAAATGAATGGGCTTGTGTAATCTCCGGTCGAATCGGAATACCGAGCCGCTGAATGTGTTTGCTGCGAAGCTGCTTGCTGGAGGCCTCAAAGGTCGTCACGACCAGATGGCAAAGCGGCGCGACCAGTTTATTGACCAGTCCGGGCATCACATTGGGTTCTAAAATAACGCGTTTGATTCTTAGCCGTGTTGCCGCCAGCATCACCGGAACGGCCACATAGCCGCCGATCCCGATCACGAGCTGCGGCCTGAACTGTTTTAAAATGCGCAGGGATTGAGAGAGTCCGGCCGGGATCGATAGAATCGATTTGAGTCTCGCAAAAACCCCTTTTCCGACAAACCCGGTGGCGGTGACGGTCTCAAAAAGAAAGCCTTTTTGAGGAATGGGACTCGACCCGATCCCTTGTGATGTGCCAATAAACAAAATTTGGGTCTCCGGCTGAAGGTTCATAAAGGTTTGGGCCAAGGCAATGCCCGGATAAAGATGCCCGCCTGTACCGCCGCCTGCGATGACTACTTTCATCTATCCCTTTGCCCTTTCCGCCGTTTCTCTTGAAATATTGTAGAGAAAACCCATGGCCATGCTGTTTGAAATAAGAGAAGAGCCGCCATAACTCATAAAGGGCAGTGGCAAGCCCTTGGTTGGGAGCATTCCTGTAACCACGCCCATATTGAGCAATGCAGGCAGGACCACGACCAGGGTCATCCCGATGGCAATGATGCGGTTGAAAGAGGTCTGTGCCTGAAAGGTGATGCGTGTGCCCCGCCACAAAATACCCGCATAAAGCAGGACGATGACGGTTGTGCCGATGAGTCCAAAGGCTTCCCCATAAACAGAAAAGATAAAATCAGTGTGTGGCTCAGGTAGAAAAAAGAGCACCTGCTTCACGCCCGCGAGCCCCGTGCCGGTCAGGCCGCCGCTTCCCAGTGCAACTTGTGACTGTATGATTTGAAAGCCGCCGGTCAATTCCGCTTCCCAGGGATTTAAAAACGAAAGAATGCGCTTCATCCGGTAGGGAGAATTCATAATCCAATAGATAAAAATCGGGAGTGAAGCACCGGTAATGAGTCCGAGCTGCCGAAAAGGAACACCACCTAAAAAAAGCAGAATGAGCGTGATGGATAGAATCACCACGGTGGTGCCAAAATCCGGTTCGAGTAAAATCAGCATAGACATGAGCCCGATGACAATCAGGGGGGGGAAGGCGCCTTCCAGAAAATACGGAAGCCGGTCTCCTTTTTTATCGATGTAGTGGGCCAGATAGAACACAGTAAAAAGTTTGGCCAATTCGGAGGGTTGAAACGTAAAACCGCCGAGATTCAGCCATCGCCTCGCCCCATTGATTTCAAGACCAAAAACAAGAACCGAAAGCAGGAGTATAAAAATACTGACCGCCATCGGAATCATCCAGGCTCGAAGCCGTGAGGTCTGGATGCGTGCCGCGATGTAAAAGGCAAAGATCCCGAAAATAAACCAGAGAAACTGTCTTTTGATGAAATAAAGCGAGTCGTGGTAGGTCTTTTGGCCAATGAGACTACTCGCGTTATACACCATAACAAGACCCGTCATGGAAAGGACGAGTACGATGGCGAGCAGCATCCAGTCTCCTGAAGACCGTATCCTTTTTCTTTCGTTGGTTTTGCCGCTCGACACCTTGATACTTGACTCGAAGGTCAAGGGTATTTGTGCCGAGTGAGCGGTTTGCATGCGTTTCATATCAGTTGATTGACCACCTGTTTAAAAATATTTCCCCGGTCTTCATAATCCCGGAACATGTCAAAACTGGCGCATCCCGGTGAAAGGAGGATGGTTTCCCCCGATTGTGCCACGGCCCTGGCGCGCCTGAGGGCGTCTTCCATCGCCTTCATCCCGTCGAAGCTGTCTACTGTTTCCATTGAGGGATGATCCGAAAAACAGGCCGACATTTTTTCTTTGGCCTCTCCCAACAAAATCAGGTGTTTAACTTTTTGACGAACGATACTGCGTAAGGGTGAAAAATCTGCGGCCTTGTCTCGTCCGCCCGCAATTAAAATGACAGGTGAGGCCATCCCTTCCAGTGAGCGCATCAAAGCGCCGGTGTTGGTTCCTTTTGAATCATTGAGGTAATGAACGCCTCCCAGTGACCGCACAAATTCCATGCGATGGGCCAGTCCCTTAAAAGCCTGCAAGGTTGTTGCGATGTTTTCAATAGGGCAGCCACAGAGCAGCGTGAGGGCGGTTGCGGCCAGAACATTTTCGATATGAGTCCTGGTTCCGGCTTGCAAGGCGTCCAGCCTGCAAATCTCTTCTGCCTCGCCCCAGATGCTGCTTTGGATGGCGCCGTTCTCTATAAAGACGCCCCGCTCAACACTTCTGTTTTTGCTGAAGGTGATCAGTTTTGCCCGCAGGGAAGGTGGAATCGTCAGCGGATCATCCAGATTGCAAATCGCATGATCTTCTGGAAGCTGATTTTCAAAAATCCGCCATTTGGTTTCCTGATATGTTTTAAAGTCGGGGTAACGATCAAGATGATCTGGCGTGATATTCAAGAGTGCTGCGATGCGTGGCCGAAAATGGGTGATGGTTTCCAGTTGGAAAGAACTGAGTTCGGCGACGACAAAATCCCAATGAGAAACAGCGGCTTCCGAAAGCGGGAGGCCCAAATTTCCTCCGATAAACGTTTTGAGTCCCCAGTTTTGAAGGATTTGTCCGACCAGTGTCGTTGTGGTGCTTTTGCCATTGGTTCCGGTTATGGCAATCACAGGGGCCTTGATCAGTGATGCGGCCAGTTCAATCTCGCTGATGACCGGAATTTTTGCCGCCTTGAGTTGGGCCAAAGGCAGTCTGGCTGCCGGAAAACCGGGACTCAGCACGATGAAGTCTGTCTTCATTAAATCGCTCTCGTGCCAGTTGCCGGGTTTAAAGCGAATACTGGCGGGTAATGATGAAGGCGGTTTGATTTTCTGATCGTCGATGACGAGCACCTTAGCGCCTTCCCGCGCGAGTAAAGCCGCGGCCGAAAGGCCGCTTTTTCCCATGCCGATCACACAAATATTTTTTCCTTTTAGTTTCATTGGATCTTACCTTAACTTCAATGTGCTTAAACTAATGAGTCCGAGAATGATGGCGATGATCCAGAACCGGACCACAATCTTGGGTTCTTTCCATCCTTTGAGCTCATAGTGATGGTGAATCGGAGCCATTAAAAAAACCCGTTTTCCACGGGATTTAAATGAAACCACCTGAAAAATAACCGAGAGCGCCTCGACAACAAAAATCCCGCCCACCAGGGCTAAAAGTAGCTCGTGTTTTGAAATAACGGCCACGGTTCCGAGTGCGCCGCCTAAGGGCAGTGAACCGATGTCTCCCATAAAAATTGTCGCGGGATAGGCGTTAAACCAAAGAAATCCAAGGGAGGCACCCAGGATTGATCCACAAAATACGGCCAGCTCTCCCGCACCTTTGATGTGAGGGATGAGCAGGTATTGCGAAAAATCGACATGTCCGCTGACATAGGAGACAATCAGATAGGCCATGGCAGTGACCATGACGGGGCCAACGGCAAGGCCGTCGAGTCCATCTGTGAGATTGACCGCATTGGATGCCCCGACAATCACCAAAATGGCAAAGGGAATATAAAAGACGCCGAGATCAGGCGTCACATTTTTAAAGAAAGGCACGGACAGAATTGTCGAATAAGCGGGCGAGAAGTAGAGTCCAAGCGCTGTGATCAGCGCGACCCCGATTTGAAGGCTGAATTTATAACGCGGGAGCAAGCCTTTCGGATCTTTTTTGATGCATTTGAGGTAATCATCCATAAACCCGATCAAACCGAATCCGGTGGTTGAGAAAAGTACGAGCCAGATATAGCGGTTAGTCATGTCCGCCCAAAGTAATGTAGATGCCAAAATGGCAATTAAAATCATCAAGCCGCCCATCGTCGGTGTACCTGATTTTGAGAGGTGGGATTTAGGACCATCCTCCCGAATCGTCTGACCCATTTGTCTGTTTTTGAGCATTCGAGTGACCCAGGGGCCAATCACAAAAGAAATCACCAAGGCCGTGACGATGGCATAGATGGTGCGAAAGGTGATGTACCGAAAGACGTTTAAAAAAGAGAAACTTGTATGCAGCGGATAAAGGAGGTTGTAAAACATTAAGCGCTCCCCCTCTGAGAGGACGCATGCACTTCCAAAAGAGGCAAGAGCCGTTCCATTTGCATGCCGCGTGATCCTTTGATGAGCATGAAATCTCCCGCTTGGCCCCATTCATTGAGAATGCCTTCAGTTGATGCGAGATCGGCATGTGTCGAGATATTTTCGATGTTCATTTGCGCTTCAGTGGCGCCTGCGGCGATTTGATCGGCGTATTGACCAATGGCGATGAGTCGATCAATGCCTTTGGCTGCCACATATTGCCCGATCTCGAAATGTGCGCGCTCTGAAAAATCACCCAGTTCAAACATGTCTCCTAAAATAGCGATGCGCTTTCCCTTTTTTAAGGGAGAGTCGGCGAGCAGATCCAGGGCTGCTTTAACGGATGCGGGGTTGGCGTTATAGGCATCAAAAAGCAGGGTAAGTCCCTTTGTTTTAAAAATTTCTGTGCGTTGTGACAGCAGTTTAAAGCGCCGAAGCCCTTCTGAGACGTCCTCAAGAGGCAAACCAAGCGAGGCCGCGACGGCGGCGGCTGCAAGCGCGTTTGAAACCTGGTGTTTCCCAGGGATGGGAAGTGTGACCGAAATAGACGTCTTTGAGCGATTCTCATGAAGCCTGAATCTTGTTTGCCCGTTTTCAAAAATAAGTTCATCTGCGGTCATGTCTGCGGATTCCGGGTTTTGATTGATCCCATAAGTCCATCGATTGCGAATCTGCTCTTTCCAGGGCTTCAGAAAGCGGTCGTCCATATTAATGACCGCAGTGCCTTGGGTTTTGACTGCATTAAAAAGCTGGGACTTTTCTTTTGCGACCCCTTCCAAGCTTCCCAAGCCTTCCAAATGGGCTGGTCCAATATTGGTGATGAGGCCAACCGTCGGCTGGGCGATTTCACAAAGCAGGGTCATTTCTTCCGGGTGATTGATCCCCATTTCAATGACGGCCATTGCGTGACTGTGATTGAGCTGAAGCAGCGTCAGTGGAAGCCCGATATGGTTGTTTAAGTTGCCTTCTGTTTTCAAAATGACTCTATCCTGTCCCAATATTGCGGCCACCATTTCCTTTGTCGTTGTTTTGCCATTACTGCCCGTGATGCCCACCAGGGGCAGCTTAAAACGCTTCCGGTGCCATGTTGCGAGAGACTGAAGGGCTTGCAAGGGGTCTTCCACGAGAATAAAACAGGGCGTGTCGGCCACCCTGCGCCACTTTTGTCCTTCTGATTTAAAGGCGGAATGGGTAACCACTGCAGCCCTTGCGCCCGCTTGCATTGCTTTTTCCACAAAGTGATGCCCGTCAAAATGAGGGCCGGAGAGCGCAAAAAAAAGGTTGTTTTTCTGGATGCTTCGCGTATCAATTGAAAACCCATCAAATGGACTTTCTTTTGAAAGCGTTCCTTCAATTCGTCCTCCTGTGCCTTCCAAGACATCATTGATCGTCCACATTATGGCTCCGAGCCGGAAGTATCGACCGATCGTGCTGTATTTTGACGACTGCGAAGGGCTTGCCGCGCCACTTCCCGGTCGTCAAAGGGGAAGCGTGTTGTTCCGATTTGTTGATCTGTTTCATGTCCTTTTCCGGCGATGAGCACCGCATCTCCTGGTTTTGCCAGGTGAATCATTCGTTGAATGGCCTCCCGCCGGTCGGGGAGCATTTCATACTCGATGGACATTTCTTTGGTTTTTGAATAGGAGAGAATCCCGGCCTCAATTTCCTGAATTATCGAAAGCGGCTCTTCGCTTCTCGGATTGTCCGAAGTGAGGATGATTTTGTCGCTGTATGCGGCTGCGGCCAAGCCCATTTGCGGGCGTTTTCCGCGATCCCGGTCGCCGCCGCAGCCGAAGAGGGTGAGTATTCTCGTCGGGTTGAGGTGTCTTAGGGTTTGCAGGAGTCTTTCGAGGGCATCTGCGGTGTGGGCATAATCAACGATTACAGTGAAATCCTGTCCTAAATCAATTTTTTCAAAACGTCCGGGGATGATTTTAAGTGCCGAAATGCCTTCAGCAATGTCCTCTTTTGAAAGCCCTTCGGAAATGGCGGCACCGATTGCAGCCAAAATGTTGTACACATTGTGGCGTCCAGAAAGTGCAGAGTGGATTTCAATCGCTCCAATCGGGGTTTGAGCCGTCATGTCAATGCCGTGCAAAGTGGAGGAAAACTGGATCGGATAAAGATCTGCCTTGTGTTCTATGCCATAAGTCCAGACTTTTTCCGGGGCAATTTGCTGTAATTGTTTTCCCCAGGGGTCGTCGATGTTGATGATCCATTTCCCTTCGGTTTGATGAAAGAGCGCTTTTTTTTCTGAAAAATAAGCGGCCATGGTCCCGTGATAATCCAGGTGGTCTTGCGTTAAATTGGTGAAAATGGCGGTCTTGAACACACAGCCTGCCACGCGGCCTTGGTGGAGGGCATGTGAAGAGACTTCCATGACGACATGGCTCACCTGATGTTTTTGCATTTCTGAAAAATTTCTTTGTAGATCAAGCAGGCCGGGGGTGGTGTGTGTCGCCTTGCTTTCCTGATTGCCATAACGATAGGCGATCGTGCTTAAAAGACCGCTCTTTTTCCCGCTTTGCCTGAGCAGGCTGTCGATCAGGTAAGCGGTTGTGGTTTTTCCGTTTGTTCCCGTGATGCCAATGAGTTGCAGCTTGTTTGCGGGGTAATCAAAAAAGTAGGGGACGAGGTGTTGGAGTGCTTCTTTGGGGTTCGAGACGGGAATAAAGGCAACGGAAGATTCCGGTTGGGGGATGAGGTCTGTTTTTTCATCCAAAAGGATCGCGACGGCCCCCCGTTCAATGGCGTCATGAATATAATCGTGACCGTCTTTCATCGTGCCTTTTAAGGCGACAAAAAGGGCGCCGGGCGCAACGGATTTGGAATCCACCGCGATGTCCGTGATGTTGATATTTTTTTTTCCAAGAAGTTCGATCATTGCCTGATTCTTTTTTTTCTGCCTTTCATTAAAATGATCAATCCATACACCCAGGTTCACCGAGAAGGCCCTATTTCATAATACGCGTCCCGAACAAGGGTTCTGTTGTGGTTTGCGATTTTCAGGGCTTTAAGTTTTTGATGCCCCACTGGTTTAGGCGCATTAGGGAAGGGGCTTGTCTGAGTCGGCGGCACTTTAAGGTAGTAGAGCACTTCTTTGGCGATATTTGAAAAAACGGGCGCGGCGATTTCACCGCCCCATGCAATGCCCTGAGGCTCATCGACCATAACCAGAATCGTGACCACCGGATCTTCCGCAGGCACAAAACCCACAAATGAGCTGACATATTTGTTTCGGGAGTATCGGCCTGTTTCGGGGTCAATTTTCTGGGCGGTTCCTGTTTTTCCAGCGACATTGTAGCCCGGCACAATCGCTCGGTGTGCTGTGCCCTCAGTTGAGACGACTTCTTTGAGAATATCAGTCATGGTCTTTGTTGTTTTTTCTGAAAGCACTCTGCGTTGAATATGCGCGGCCTTGTGATCTTCTCCGTGGTTTCCCCGAATTTCTCGAATAATCTGAGGCGTCATCAAATAACCGCCATTGGCGAGGACGGATGTGGCGGTGACCATTTGCAGCGGGGTGACGCCTATTTCCTGGCCGATGGAGATGGAGGCCAGCGAGCGGCCCGACCAATGCCGTGTTTCTCGAACCAGACCCGATGATTCCCCGCTGAGATCGATACCGAGTTTGGCTCCAAAACCAAAGGCTTGAATATAGGATGCGAGTCGGTCTTCGCCCAAGACTTCGGCGACTTTAATGGTGCCGATGTTGCTCGAATGTGCGATGACCTGTCGAAAAGAAATTACCCCAAAGGGGTCATGGTCGTGGATGGTGGTGCCCTTGACGCGGTAGGCGCCATCTTCGCAATCAATCAGCTCGTCAGAGGTGACCAGTCGTTCTTCGATGGCGGCGGAAGCCGTGACGATCTTGAATGTCGATCCGGGCTCGTAAAAGTCAGAAATGGCCCCGTTGCGCCACTGAGAAGGATTGGAGGTTCGAACTGTGTTTGGGTCAAATTCAGGCCGGATCGCCATCGAAAGAATTTCTCCCGTCCATGGGTCCATGACGATGGCTGTTCCCCCTTTTGCGCCTGTTTTTTTGACCATGAGATCCAGTTCGCGTTCGCTGATATATTGAATCCGTTCGTCGAGCGTGAGGTGAAGGTCTTTTCCCGGCGTCGGTTCTATGTATTGAAGGTCTTTAGGGAAAACGGATTTTCCATAGGCGTCCCGCTCCAGAATGATGGCTCCTTCTGTGCCGCGAAGTGTGGCGTCATGATGGAGTTCGACCCCTTCAAGTCCCTGATTGTCGAGGCCGGCAAAACCAATGAGCTGTCCCATGAGCGGCCCTCTGGGGTAGGTTCGCTTGCTCTCGTTGACATAGCGAATGCCTTTTAACTGTTTTGCCTCAATTTTTGCCATTTCTTCATGTGTGATTTTACGTTTAATCCAGACAAAGGCTGACTTCTTGCGCAGTTGTTTTAAAAGCTGGTTTTGCGGCAGACCCAGAATGAGCGCAAGTTGTTTAGAAACCGAAACGGGATTTTGAACTTCGGACGGAATGGCGTAAATAGAGGGCCGATCCAGATTCATGGCGAGGATTTTTCCCTTACGGTCATAAATCGTTCCACGCTCTGCTTCTATGGTCACGTTTTTTTCTTGTGCCCGGTCTGCCCTCTTGACCCATCGTTCGTGTTCAATGCCCTGGATGAAGACAAGCCGCACCAGGATGAGTGCAAAACCTCCGATCATCAGAAAAAAAACACCGAAGAGTGAGGCCGGTTTAAAGTGATCTGTTGTGTGTTGTTGCGCCATAAAGGGTTCCTCTCAGAGTGATCTGGCTGAGTGGATAAGCCGATTAATCCCTGGTTGATCTTTCGCCCAGTGCCTGTGCTGTGATGAAAATCCGTTGTTCAGGCTGAGATTGTTTCATGCCAAGCTTTTCAAGGGCGATCCGCTCAATCCGGTCGAGTGCGCTTAGATGTTCGACCTCAACGAGCAGGTCCTTCTGGTGACGAAGAAGCGCACTCTTTTGTTTTTGGAGGGTTTCTGTCTTATAACCGATACGGATCATTTCGTTTCTCTGCCAAACGGAGAGAAATGATGTGAGCACAATCGGCGCAATGACAGTCAGCAATAGAAAAATTAAGCGCGGCATTTTTTACCTGTGTTAAGCGGCTCGTTGCAAGGCTCGAAGCTTTGCGCTCCTGGCGCGGCGGTTGTTTCCCGTTTCTTCGAGGCTGGCCCGTAAAGGTCGTTTGTAAAGATTAATAAATTCTGGCTCTGCTTCCATTTTGCTTTTTTTAGCCAGGTCTCTGAATGTTTGTTTTGCATAACGATCTTCCAGGGAATGAAAAGAAATCACCACAAGGCGGCCACCTCGGCCTAAAAGAGAAATGGCTGCAGAAAGTCCTGCTTCAATTTGCTCCATTTCACGATTCACCACCATTCGTAAAGCCTGGAAGGTCCGTGTGGCGGGATGAATCCTCCCATGACGAAATCTTGCAGGGGTTGCACGCCAGATAATATTTTCAAGCTCCTCGGTTCTTGTGATTTCTCCATTCTCAGTCCTGAAATGAACAATGCCCAGGGCAATGCGTTTTGCCCAGCGTTCTTCTCCAAAGATGCGGATGAGGTTTGTCAGTTCTTTTTCGGTCAAACGGTTGACGAGATCTGCCGCCGTTTCGCCTGTTTCTGAATCCATTCGCATATCGAGGGGGCCAGGTTTTTGAAACGAAAATCCTCGCTCTGCGGTATCCAGTTGATAGGAGGAGATGCCAAAATCAAAGAGAATGCCATCAACCGAGGTGTAGCCCAAATCAGAAATGATATGCTGTAATTCCTTGAATGTGCCCTTGCGCAGGGTTAAGCGATCCTGCTGATGCATAAGCCGCTCTTTTGTCATTTGAAGTGCAAGTCCATCGCGGTCAATGCCAATGACTTTTCCCGTGGGCGCCGTGGCATTTAAGATGGCCTCCGTGTGTCCGCCGAGCCCCAAAGTGCAGTCCACATAGACTTTGCCTGAACCTGTGGTTTCAGATGAGGGGGCACATCCGAGCGCGGTCAAGACTTCTTCAACCATGACAGGCTGGTGCAGATTGTTTTGGTCAAGGTCAGGCATGAATCAGGGGCTCCGGGTCATTCATCAGGGTATTGGCTTACATGCCAAGCTTTGCAAGTTCTTCCTGTATTTCAGGGGCGGCCTCCATGGCACGGGCTTCCGCTTTGTCCCATCTCTCAGGGTTCCAGATTTCGATTTTGTTGTCATTTCCAATAACGTAGGTATCGCCATCCAATCCAGCATGATCACGAAGCTTTTGCGGAATGAGGATGCGACCCTGTTTGTCCAGACTACACTCGGTCGCTCTTGAATAGATCAATCGCCGATACTCTTTTACCCCTTGATTCATCAGGGGCAGGCTTTTAATTTTTTCTAACAGACGATCCCATTCTGAAAGGGTGTATGCTGCGAGGCAGGGATCCAGTTCAGTGGTGACATAAACAATGCCCTTTGAATCGACGTTAATCGGTTCTCTGAACTTGACGGGGATGCTTAAGCGGCCCTTTGAATCTATTGTGTGGGTAAAATTCCCCAAAAACAATCGTGTTTCTCCCTTATTTAGGTCTTATTCCCTATTAATCCCCACTTTTCCCCACTCATCTTGAATTATATGCGAAGGATTATGAAAGTCAAGGACTAAATATTTACAAAAACAAGAAAAGTATGCACTCCTCCTGTATTTGGAGCGATAGGAAAACCAGGGTTTCTGTTGGGTTTTCTCTGAGTATTCTCAACAGGTTCTGGTCGGGGTTGCCGGGGTTTTTATGTGGAAATATGAGGAGAGGAGATATTGAAAGAAGATGGTGGGGTTCGTTGCGGGGTGTCTCTTGCTGATGTGTCTACTGTCATTTGAGGTGGAGCCGGATGGCCTGCGTTGATCGTCATCCGGCTCAATAGATAAGTACTTTGTTCCGGTTTTTATTTTTGATAAAGGAATGAGCGGCACTTAAAGTTGTTACCAAATGGCCTTGCTCCAAAGGCCGTTTTTTTTGTGAATGATGAGTTTCGCTGTTTTCCATTGTTCGGGTGGGCGCACACGCGTTCCGTCTTGTCTTGTGAGTTCAGTGATGGAGATGAGGGCTTCCGCTCCTTCGTCCAAAATGGAAAGGTCAGTGACGGAGACGGAAATTTTTTGATAGGTTTTGAATACCTGGTTTAAAAAGATGAGTCTGTTTTTAGACGGCGCACTTATTTTTTTGAGTGTGTGAAGGTCTTTGCCTTCATAAGCAGAAATGAATTGGCTGAGAATGGCCCCCAGAGAGTCGATTTCATGGGTCTGCATATCCTCATCAGGTCTGGGAAATGAATTTTCCTTGAAGGCCGCACTTCTTTCTTCGGGGACGAATCGTGTGCTTTTTAGGGGAGCCTTTTGCAGAGATGGTTCTTGTTGTTTTTGCCTTAACCTTGCTTTTTTTATGACTTCTTTTAAGTGCATCACTTCTTCCGCCGCTTTTTTCTGTGCTTGTTTTGCCTGTTTTGTTTTGAGCTTTTCCTGTTGAATGATGCTGTTTTGTGCCGTTTTAATCGCCTGGGTCATTTTTTCATGCGCAGACCTGAATAATTGGAGTGTTTTTTTGAGTGCTTCATACGCTTCCAAAAAACGCTGCTTTTTCAGGAGTATACTGGCTGTCTCAAGTTGTTTCGAGGCTTCTTTCTTTAAGCCGGATGCGTGTTGGTGGTCGTCCTTTGCCCAGTGGAGTGTTTCTGTCCGTTTTGCTTCTTTGAAGCTCTCAAGGAGTGTCTTTTTGATGGCCTGAATTTCGAGCAGGATTTCCCCGATGTCATTCATCGGAAATGCCGTCTCCTGCTTTTGAGTGACAACATAAAAACCAATGCCCCCAAGCAACAAGAGCATGATGAGGCTACCTGCCAACAATGAACGCTTTTTTCGGGTCGTTGGTCCTTTTCTTTGAGAGGGTTTGCCTCGCTCGTTCTGAAAAGCAGGTTTGATGTTGGGGAGGATCAGGGTCTCTTTTTTTTGCAGGCTGTCGGCAATGCTCTGAGGCGGTTTTGAGTGATCGTCGTGGACTGGATCTTTTGTTTTTGAAAGGGGGGCTTGCCCATTCTCCGGCGGGCTTGTTTTGGGTGATTGCATTCGGATTGCCGTTGTTTTTAGTTCGAGTCGCGCGTTCTTAATTTCCTGAATCAGTGTGGGGATATCCGAGAGACGATTGTCTTTGTTTTTCAGCAGGAGCGCTTGAATCAGATTTTTGAGAGAATCAGAGAGGCCGGATTCAAAAGAAAGCTTAAATTCAGTCTTTTTGTAGGTCAGCTCTTTCAGAATGTTTGTATTGGACATACCTTCGTAATAGGTCTGTCCGATAAGCATTTCATACAGCACCATTCCGAGTGAATACAGATCGCTTCTTCCGTCAAGTATTTCTCCACGTGCCTGTTCAGGAGACATGTATTCGGGTGTGCCGATAATATGGTTTGTCGCGGTCAGGGAGGTTTCGTCGGAAGCTGCGGCGATTCCGAAGTCTGCAATTTTGACGAGACCCTTTGTATTCATGATGATATTTTCAGGTTTAATATCGCGATGAATAATGCCTTTTTCATGCGCATAGTTGAGCGCTTTTGTTGTTTGATAGGAGATGGACAGAGCTGCTCTTTGCGAGAGCGTTCTTTTTTCTTTGAGCACTTGTCTGATGTTTTGCCCAGGAAAAAAGAGTCAATCCCAAAGTTAGTTGAAAATTGATCCATGACCTATGCTGCTTTGATTTGATTTCTGTCTTGGTCAAAATTGTTCATGTTGTTTTTTAGGATTGGAAGAAATTTAAACCCTTTGATCTTTCTCAGCGAAGGTTCAATTTCCAACAAGGCCGTTGCAACCCACCGTTGCCGTTGATTGCTGTTTTTCCAATAGCTTACCCGCTTCGTATATTGCTCCAGCTGGCTGTTCAAAGATTCGATGCAGTTGGTCGTCTTCAAGCTGATTCCCAATTGTTCAAAAAGCCC
>JAJDBT010000063.1 GCA_029261215.1 Nitrospirota bacterium
AATTCTCACTTCCCCCTGACTTGGTAAAAGTTCTACTTTCTTAACGTGCCACGGACTTTGTATCCCCAGTATTTGGGCATATAATTCTTTATCTCTCATGCAGCCTACTCTAACCTACCCACTCGATCAGGGGAAGAGCCATTTTTGTACGCTGGGCGAGCCTTGTTTTTAACATTTTTTTGTTCCCATTGGTATGGCCTATTATACCTTGTTTTTCAATAAAATAAAAAAATAGAGACAGACGCCCAATCAATTGATATTGATCGACTTGAACAAATAATGTTATAACGACGAACTCGAAAAAGGGAAAACTGAAATGAAAAACAATCAGCTTGTCATCATGATCGTACTCCTCCTCGTAGGAAGTCTTCTCCCTCGTCCCGCTTTGGCAGACTATATTGCAGACCAGTTTGTAACCATTTCTCAAGGCGAAATTGGAGGCAATCCCCGGATTTTTTCGGCGAGGATTTTTTCTCAAAAAAAGAAACTGAGGATGGAAGTGGTCATTGCAGGCCGACGTTCCGTCAATATTTCCAGAGGAGATAAGGAGCCGCCCGTTTTTTGGACCCTGATGCCGGATGAGCAAATGTACATGGAATCGCTCGGTGGTCCGAATGGGCCGGGTGAATTTTCTCCTGATATGAAAAAAGACTATGATAAAATCTTTCTTACGAAAGAACCCGTTGCGGGCATCATGACGAATAAGTTCAAATTGGCCTGGAAAGAAGCCGATGGTTCGAGAAAAAGCGGTGTCGTTTGGGAGGCGATTGAGTTTGAAAATGCCCCGATTCGGCAGGAATTTTTTAATAACAACGAGCATCTTTTGCTTCAACTGACCAACATCAAGGTCAAAAAACTCGACCCGGCGCTTTTTGAAGTGCCAGCCGATTTTAAAAAAATCTCCATGCCCCCTCAGATGCCGGGGAAATAAATAACGATTCATCTTAGATCAGGATCTGACATAAAGTGAGAAATCTTATATCCCAATACCAGACCGATAGCTTTTTTGATGAAATGTTTCAATCATCAGCGGAACCGCGTCCTCATTACCGACAGTTGAAAGACCGCATTGCGCGTTTATCCACAGATGCCTTTGATGCACAAAGAAGACAAGCCGACCAGGTTTTTTTAAATCAGGGCATTACCTTCACGGTGTATGGCGACCCAGATCAGACAGAGCGGATTTTTCCTTTCGACCTGATTCCACGGGTTATTCCAAACAGTGAATGGCAGCATATCGAAAGTGGCCTAAAACAACGGGTTCATGCGCTGAATCTTTTTCTGGGCGATATTTACGGAAAACAACAAATTCTAAATGACAAGGTTGTGCCCCGCGAACTGATCGAAAGTTCGGGACAGTTTTTGCCCGATATGGTCGGATTTCACCCGCCGAGAGGCATCTTTACGCATATTTCCGGGATTGATCTTATCCGCGACGACAAGGGAACCTACATTGTCTTAGAAGATAACCTGAGAACGCCTTCTGGCATTTCGTATGTGCTTGAAAACAGAATTGTGATGAAGCAGGTTTTCCCCAACCTTTTTTCTAAAATGCGAGTGCGACCCGTAGATCATTATCCCAACCAGCTTTTGCAAAACCTTCGCTATCTGGCGCCTCTGCCGCGCGAAAATCCAAACGTGGTTTTATTGACCCCTGGGGTTCATAACTCCGCCTATTTTGAGCATTCGTTTCTGGCGTTGCAAATGGGCATTGAGTTGGTGGAAGGTCAGGACCTGGTCGTCGAGGGCGATCGTGTGTACATGAAAACGACCGAAGGCCTGGAAATGGTTGATGTCATCTACCGACGGGTGGATGACGCATTTCTCGACCCTGAAGTTTTTCGGGAGGATTCGGTATTGGGTGTTCCGGGCCTCGTACGTGCTTATCGCGCCGGAAATGTTGCCTTGGTGAATGCGGTCGGAAATGGGATTGCGGATGACAAGGCCATTTATGCCTATGTGCCAAAGATGATCAAGTATTATCTTGGTGAAGAAGCGATTCTTCCGAATGTCCCGACCTACCTTTGTGGCGAGACAGCGGATTGCAATTATGTTTTGGAACATTTATCCGAACTGGTTGTGAAGGCCGTGAATGAATCCGGGGGCTACGGCATGTTAATGGGCCCAAGTTCAACAAAAGAAGAGCAAGAAGCGTTTCGACAGAAGATTCTTGCCAATGGCCGAAACTATATCGCCCAGCCCGTGGTTTCTCTTTCAAGGCATCCTTCGGTTGTTTCCAACAACCAGTCTCTGACGCTTGAGGGACGTCATATCGATTTTCGTCCCTATGTGCTTTATGGGAAAGAGATTACCGTGTCACTGGGTGGACTCACGCGCGTTGCGCTCAAAAAAGGTTCACTGGTCGTGAACTCTTCGCAGGGTGGCGGAAGTAAAGATACCTGGGTGCTCTATGGTGAAGAATAATGTTTTTTCATCGCATGTCCGATTGAGTGCTTTTCGCTTTAAAAATAAAGGAAGATCATGTTAAGCCGTACTGCTGAAATGTTTTTTTGGATAGGGCGTTATGTTGAAAGAGCGGAATATACGGCACGCCTGACGGATGTGCTCTATGATGTGCATTTAGAAAGCGCAGAGCGCGATATCCCTTCTGTCGATTGGCGGCGTTATCTTGAAAGCCGGGAAGAATATGATCGATACAAGGAATTGTATGAAACGATCCAATCCAGACATGTGCTGGAGTTTTTGGTGCTCAACCCCGAAAATCCGAATGCCTTGTTTAACTTGATTAAAATTGCGAGGGAGAATGCCCGGTCGATCCAGGATCAGCTCACCAGTGAAGTCTGGCATCATTTAAACGGCTTTCATTTAAACCTTAAAACCCGTACCGCAGCGGAACTCAAGTCCAGCCCGCACCAATTGCTCAACTATATTAAGACAGAATGTTATACCCTTGCGGGTGTTTTTCGAAGTACCATGCTGCGGGATGAAGGGTGGATCTTTTTTTGTCTGGGTCAAAATATCGAACGAGCTGGGGAAACAGCCAGTCTCCTGATGCACCCCGTCTTCCTTTCCGCCGCGCCCAATCCGCGCGCCTTGCAGGAATATCAGCAATGTATTTCTATTTTGAAATCGGCCAGCGCTTATCAGGGGTACCGCAAGGTTTACGGCGGGAATATTGTCCCTAAAAAAATTGTACAGTTTCTTCTGTTTCATGATCGTTTTCCGCGTTCGGTCCGCTTTTCGGTCAATCTTGTGAGACGCTTGCTTTCGGAGCTCTCCGGCCCAAGTCATCATCCCAAACGCCGCGCGACAGAGCGATTGGCCGGGCAGTTAGTGGGGGAGCTGGAATATAGTAGTTTAGAAGAGGTTTATCAGATTGGCTTGTCTGCATTTATTACCGAGGTGACGACTTATCTGGATCAAGTCAGTAATGGCGTGGGCAGCGTGTTTTTCCGGGCAACAGGTCTGGCGGACCAGCCAATGCCTGCGCCGCAAAGGCGTCGGCGCGTTCATTCCGAAGTGGCCGAATCGCAGCTCATTGCAACAAAGGCGATTCTTTCTGTGCGGCATCAGTTTACCTATCGGTATGATTCATTGGTGAAACAGGTGCGTACTCTCATGCGTCTTGCGCCCCCGCAGCACTACGGCAGACAAAGTCGTCTTGATATTGGTTGGCAAATGAATCCGACCGCGCATTATCGGCATTTTACCGATGCTTTTGGGAACCTGGTGTGGCAATTTGATCATGTCGATATTAAGGAGATGGTTTGCCAGATCGACATGCAGGTCGAGACGGTCGCCTTGTATCAGACGGATGGTGACTTGGCGATTCAGGGGGTTTTGCCGCAAGAATCAGACTGCACTGTTGACCCGATCGAGTTTACCCGCATGACCCGTTTGGTCGATGATACCAATACCACAATGTCACAATGGGCACAGCGTCTCCGGGAACAGGGAATAGAGGCGACGGAAATGACTGAAACGATTATGCACCAGGTTGGAAATCATATGAAGTATGAAGCCGATCAGACCAATATTAACACCACCGCATCTGAAGCCTTTGAGTCAGGTCGTGGCGTTTGTCAGGATTATACCCATATTATGTTGTCGATTTGCAGGCAGGCGGGTTTGCCTGCACGTTATGTCTCGGGCTATCTGCCGGGAGAAGGGCAGATGCATGCCTGGGTTGAAGTCCTGCTGGGTGTGGGCAGTGATCACACCCAGACTTGGGTGGCCTATGATCCGACCCATCAACGTCGATGCAATGAGCAGTATATTACCGTGGGCATTGGCAGGGATTATCAGGACATCGCCCCAACCAGTGGATATTATTCCGGTGAAGCCGCAAGTCAGCTTAGCTCCGAAGTGTCGGTTGTGATTGAGTCACAAGGCCCGGCGGATCGCATTACGCGCCCTGTGAAACTCGGACAAATTTCAAACCTGGCTGGACAACAACAGCAATAATCTCTTTTATAAAATCCTTCTCAGAATGTGTATGTCTTTGAATGTTCTCTAGGTCAAAAGCGGATCGGTCTGCCACTTGCCGCGTCGTGTGGGCATTTCCAATGCCTTTTTGAGCGCTGAGAGAAAAGTGGTCCGATCCCATGCGACAGCGCCCAATCGCGCGACAAGCTCCGAATGCATTTGACAATCAATAAAATGAAAGCCCCACTGATGGAGATGCCGCAACAGAGAGATCATCGCAACTTTTGAGGCATTGTCGCAGGCGCTGAACATTGATTCTCCAAAGAATGCAGCGCCCAGAGATATCCCGTAGAGCCCTCCGACCAGCGTGTTATTTTGCCAGGTTTCGACAGAGTGGGCGTAGCCGAGTTGATGTAAATGGCAATAGGCGGTGATGATTTCGGGTGTAATCCATGTGCCGGGGTTGTCTTTTCGTTTTGTCGTCGCACATGAAGTAATGACTTGCTCAAAGGCTGTGTCAAAACGAAGTTCGAACGGATGTTTTTTCATCATTTTTATGAGTGTACGACCGAGACGATAGTGGTCTGGGAACAAGACTGTTCGAGGGTCTGGAGAAAACCAAAGCAGGGGCCATTCTTCTCCGTGCGGCCAGGGAAAAATCCCTTGCGAATATGCAGTGAGCAAACGCTCCGGGCTTAAATCGCCACCATAGGCGAGCAAGCCATTTTCATCGGCTTCGTCGGGGTTCGGAAAGATCGGGCCTTTTCCCAGAGGAAAGATCATACGTTTACCTCTGATAGGGGATTTATACATGATAGAGGTGTCATTTCTCTGAGTCCTCCTGAGAAAACAAGATTTTTAACTTGCCCTGAAACCCGCATCTTGTCAACGCAAATATGCGGGTTGCTTGAATTTAGCAAACGATTCTCTCGTGCCCTGTCTGGTTAATCTGGATTGGGGCCGCATAAAAAAGTGGGTTTGATTCGCCCTGTTTTTAGGTCTAGAATGAAAGAGAGGGGGAGTGTTCGTCCCTTGATCGTACGGCCCAGGCCATTCAGAATTTTAAACAGAGATACACCTCAATATCAGAGGAGGACCTTATTATGTGGCTCAAATGGCTCCCTTGGCGTTTCCTCATCAAACAGGCTGCACAGGCCAATGATTTTTTAGATCCCATTGCACTGCAATCCCGTTTAAATCGTTTTGCCCAGCCTTCGGAAGTGACCGAACCGATTGAACTGCTCCGGGCAGGCGTGCTCTTTCATGCGCGTGGGCTGATCAACACACGCGCCATCCAGCACAATCTGGACTGGGTATGGCCCTATTGGGTCGAGCGTCAGTTTAATCCTTTGGATGACGCGTTTATCCCCCGCGCTTTTTCGATTACGCATGTCAATCTGACCCACAGAAACTGGACGGCTGTCGGCCTGCCCGATGTAGACGAACTCCCCATTATCGATCCGAGGGGTCTGGTCACGCCATTTCTGGATGGCTGGTCTCTGGATTTTTGGCTGATTACAAAAGAGGGCTTGATGCTCATCCCTTCCAAGCTGGATGCGGTCTCGCAAAAGCTCGATTTTGAAAAAGGGCTTTGTGTTCAAACACAGGTTTCCCACGAAGGTCTTTCTTTGAAAAGCCATGTCGAAGTTTTGAAAAATGAAGATGGGCCGTTTTGCCGGATTACGCTCCAGGGAGAGACCAATGTGGAAGCCACGCTGGTCGTGACGCTTCGGCCCTATAATCCGGAAGGGGTGAGTTTTATTCATGAAGCGGCCTTGTCTGAAGACCGTACCTTCTGGCTCGTGGATGATGATCGGCAGGTTTTGTTTAATCCGCCGGTTGAGAGGTCCCGGTTTTCAAATTACCGTCGGGGCGATGTCCTGGGTCTGCTTTTATCCGATGCGGAAGAAGTAGAAATGACTTGTGAGGTGGGCATGGTGACTGCTGCAGCCCTTTTTGATCTGAGCCCCGGAAAGGCCAGAAAAATAGAAGTGAAGGTGCTTCTGGGAGAAGAACCGGAATTCCGTCACGCCCATCCTGTATTGTCCGAAGATTCTGAACAAGCGGCTTGGGATGCGGCTTTGAGCGGCCACTGTGTCTTAAAAATCCCGGATCAGCAGGTTCAGTTTTTATATGATGCGGCCCTTCGTTCAATGATTTTGCATGCGCCTGAAGACGTTTATCCCGGACCCTATACCTACAAGCGGTTTTGGTTTCGGGATGCTGCTTTTATTCTGCACGCCATGCTTTGTGTCGGTTTGACCGATCGGAGTGAGCGGGTTCTGGATCGCTTTCAAATTCGTCAGACCCGTTTGGGCTATTTTCATTCCCAGGATGGCGAATGGGATTCAAACGGCCAGGCCCTCTGGATATTGAATCGTTTTTGTGTTTTGACCGGGCAAGTCCCAAAAGCGGCCTGGGAAAAATCCATCAAAAAAGGGGGAGAATGGATCGTCAAAAAGCGGCACCCCGATGATTTAAATGCCCTGCACGCAGGTCTTTTACCCGCCGGATTCAGCGCAGAACACCTCGGCCCCAACGACCACTATTATTGGGATGATTTTTGGGGTGTCGCAGGCTTACAAGCGGCGGATGATTTATGTCTTCAATATGGCGATGACAAGGCTGCGAGCCAGTTTCGGCAGGAAGCAAAGAACCTGATGGCGGCGGTTGAAGGTAGTCTTGAGCTGAGCAAGCCCCTTCGCACCTGGGAGGGGATACCCGCCTCCCCGTATCGCCGCATGGATGGCGGCGCCATTGGTTCTCTTGTCGCTTCCTATCCTTTACAGCTTTGGTCGGCGGACGATCCCCGGCTGCGGGATACGGTTCTGTTTCTCCTCGAAAACTGCTTTGTGAAGGGGGGCTTTTTTCAGGACATGATCCATTCAGGGATTAATCCATATTTAACGCTTCATGTGGCGCAGGTCTTGCTGCGTGAGGGAGATCCCCGGTTTTTTGACTTGATGCAATGTGTTGCCCAATTTGCCTCCCCTACCGGACAATGGCCAGAGGCCATTCATCCACGAACCAGCGGCGGCTGCATGGGCGACGGGCAGCATATCTGGGCAGCTGCGGAGTGGGTTCTGATGATCCGAAACTGCTTTATTCGGGAAGAAGAGGATGTTTTAATCCTGGTTTCCGGCATTCCCAGTCAGTGGCTTACAGAAGGGAGCGAACTTTCATTCGGTCCCGCACCCACGCCCTTTGGAGATCTTTCAGTTTCTCTCCGTGCAGAGCAGGGAAAAGTGCATGTGCAATGGGAAGGGGCATGGCGGAAAAATGCGCCGCGCATCGAGATTCGACTCCCCGGCCATGAGGCCCTTTGTCCTGACAAGGGCATGACTGAAGTCGAAATCGCATACCCTTGACCCAAAATCTCCTCCTTTGATAAAAAGGGGGAAACTGAAAAGCAAAGTAGATGCAGGGATAAGACGGACTAAACAGCGATGAAGATTCTCACGATGAGCAATACCTTTACGCCGCATGTCGGTGGGGTTGCCCGGTCTCTAGAGCGTTTCAGAGCCGAATTCAGAAGGCAGGGCCACCGGGATCTCATTGTGGCGCCAACCTTCGAAGACATGCCGGAAGACGAAATGGATGTGGTGCGGCTTCCGGCCATTCAGCAGTTTAACGGCAGTGACTTTTCTGTGCGTTTGCCGATTCCCGCGCTCCTGTTTCCCACGCTGGAGCAGTTTGAGCCGGATGTCGTTCACGCCCATCATCCTTTTTTGCTGGGTGATACGGCGCTCCGCATTGCCGCACTGAATCAGATCCCGCATGTCTTTACGCACCATACCCTGTATGAGCAATACACACATTATGTGCCGGGCGATTCCCATGTGATGAAACGCTTCGTGATTGAGCTCTCTACCGGCTATGCCAATTTATGTGATGCGGTCATTGCGCCCAGTGAAAGCGTAGCGAGCGTCCTTCGAAAAAGAGGTGTAAACGTTCCGATTGTGGTGATCCCAACCGGCGTTGGAAAAGAATGGTTTATTCAGGAAGACGCCGCCGCTTATAGAATGGCCTCAGGTATCCCCAAAAAAGCTTTTGTGATCGGGCATGTGGGCCGCCTTGCGCCGGAAAAAAATCTCGACTTTATGTGCGAGGCCGTTACTCATTTCATGCGGCAACACAAAGAAGCCCATTTCCTGCTTGCGGGCGTCGGGCCGCTTGAGCACAAAATAGAGGATGGTTTTAAAAACGCAGGTTTGGGCGCGCGATATCATCACATCGGCCAGGTGGGACCGGATACGCTGGTGAAAGCCTATCACGCGATGGATGTCTTTGTATTTGCCTCTCAAAGCGAAACTCAGGGGATGGTATTAACAGAGGCGATGGCGGGCGGCACACCTGTGGTCGCGGTGGATGCCTCCGGTGTCCGGGAAGTCATCCGGGATAAAGTAAATGGACGACTGATTCCAAAAGAGGTCTCGGAGGATTTCTCGGCGGCCATTTCCTGGGTTTATAGGGCCTCACCCGAAATCCGAAGTGCGCTGCGGACTGCGGCACGAGAAACGGCCGACGAGTTTTCGATCTCCAGATCAGCGGCGCGCGTTCTGAAGCTCTATGAAGGCCTCATCGAACAAGAGCGGGTGAAAAGGGATATTGAGGACAGTGGATGGATGTCGATTTTGCCGCTGATCGAAACGGAATGGGATCTCTGGGCCAATCGTGCCAATGCCCTCACTGCGGCGATCATTGATGACGAAGCGGAAGGGTCGGAGCAGGCATGATCGGTCGGATCGAACGAATCTTTCTAAAAGCCCGCCGAAGTATTAGCCGAAGTGAATGGCTGGTTCGACTGCTGGGTCTCTCCAAAGTCAAAGGGAGTGAATCCGAGGTCGGCATCGTCATGATTCAAATTGACGGCCTCGCCCGGCCTCAACTTGAAAAGGCCTTAACGCGCCGCCGCATGCCCTTCCTCAAAAAACTGATGAAAAAAGAAGGCTATGATTTACACACGGTTTACACCGGGTTACCCAGCAATACCCCTTCCTTCCAAGGGGAACTTTTTTACGGCATTCGGACTTGCGTCCCGGCCTTCAGTTTCAGGAACAAGGAAACGGGTGAAATTATGCGGATGTATGAGCCGAAGTCTGCTGCCGCAATTCAGAAAAAACTCGAAAAAGCGGGTGAAGGCTTGATGAAAGGGGGTAGCGCGTATTCCAATATTTTTTCCGGCGGCGCTGAAGAAAGTACCTTTTGTGCCGCAACGCTTGACTGGGATAAAAGTCTGCGCGGGGCCAATCCTTTTTCAATGTTTATTTTCATCCTTTGGCATGCCTTCAGCCTGATCCGGGTGGGCGCCCTCTTGATTGTCGAAGCCGTCCTGGCTGTGATTGATTTTGTCCGGGGTCTCATCGCAGGACATGATCTTTGGAAAGAACTGAGATTTGT
This sequence comes from Nitrospirota bacterium, assembly GCA_029261215.1. Taxonomy (GTDB): domain Bacteria; phylum Nitrospirota; class Nitrospiria; order SBBL01; family JAADHI01; genus JAADHI01. Next base: position 9,787 of record JAJDBT010000063.1, read on the forward strand.
CCCCGCACGCGTTGCGGTTTCAGTCTTACTGCGGGAGCTTGTGACGATGAACGCCATGCTGGATATCGCGCGCGGTCTTCCCGTGATTCAACTGAATTTTATTGGATATGATGAACAGGCGCATCGACGAGGGCCTTCTTCACGTTTCGCCCATTGGACACTGAAAGGCATTGATCATGCGATCAAGCAGGTGTGGAAGGCGGCGAAACGCTCCGGAAGACGCGACTATGAAGTCTGGATTTACTCAGACCACGGGCAGGAAGAATCGAAGCCTTATGCAAAACTGTATGGTCGGTCCGTAGAAGACGCCATTGACGAGATTTTTAATCACCCCCATCAAAATTCAAAAAAGGTGACAAAAGGCGTTGAGTTTCATCGCGCCGAATGGCTGGGGCTTCCAATCGGAAAATGGCTTTTTGGACATCCGGTGCAAGAGGACGGGTCTGAAGTGACAGAAACGGTTGTTACGGCAATGGGGCCGGTAGGACATGTTTATTTAAGTGTGCCTTTGTCTTGGGATGCACGACTTCTGAAGGCAAAGGAGATGATCGAAAAAGCAAAGGTGCCGATGGTGGCGATCCCGCAAATGGATGGGGTTTTGAAGGTTGCCACCGAGGACGGAATTTTCCAATTACCAGAGGATGCGGAAGCTGTATTTGGGGCAGCCCATCCCTATATGAATGAAGTGGCCGAAGACATGATTCCGCTTTGCGAACATCCGGACAGCGGCGACTTTGTGCTCTTTGGCTGGTCCAAAAAAGGTATTTCTTTAAGCTTTCCGGGGGAAAACGGCGCGCATGCGGGGCCGGGGCCGAACGAAACCACGGGTTTTGCTTTACTGCCCGGGACTGCCCCCATTTCGCCGCGCAGTGATCGACCCACGCGTGCGATGGATTTGCGGGAAGGGGTTCTGCAATTTTTAGGACGCGCTCCCGGCGCTTTTCCGGGTCGCCGTCGTCAAAAACGGGCGAAAGAGAAAAGCTTGCGTGTGATGACTTACAATGTGCACAGCTGTATCGGCATGGATGGCAAACTTTCTCCGGACCGTATTGCCCGCGTCATCGCGCAATACGACCCGGATATTGTCGCGCTTCAGGAGCTGGATTCGGGCCGCCGTAGAACGGGTGAAACTGACCAGGCTGACATCATCGCACAAACCCTAGAAATGGATTTTCACTTTCATCCTTCTATACAAATGGAAGAAGAGAAATATGGCAATGCCATCTTGAGTCACCACCCGATTCGTTTGGTGCGTGCGGGTGAACTTCCGGGTTTGTTAAATCGACCCTCCCTTGAACCGAGGGGGGCGCTATGGGTTGGGGTTGAAGTCGAAGGTGTGGAATATCAATTCATGAATACACATTTCGGATTGTCGCGCTACGAACGCCAGATGCAGTGCGAAGCCTTGCTGGGGCCAGATTGGCTGGGCCATTCATCTTGTCAGGCCCCTGTGATTTTGTGTGGCGATTTTAACGCCCATCCGCGTTCGAAGGTTTGCCGGACATTGACTGGAACGCTTCAGGATGTCCAGCATGTTCTGGAAAATCATCGCCCCCAAAGTACCTGGTTTGGTCGGTATCCGATTAATCGGATCGATCATGTTTTTGTCGATCCTTCAATCAAAGTCTTTTCGGTGCAAGTCCCGAGAACGGCGCTCACGCGAACTGCTTCGGATCACCTGCCCCTGATTGTCGACCTCAAGTTGTTGTCGTGATGTTTATCCCGTTTCACTTTCAGGGTGAAGACCGTTAGTGGTATATTATCGTATCTGGTTTTTTACCAAAGAAGGGCGGGAGACATTTCATGCAGACCTTCGATTTCAGCGGACTCGACAGCCTTTTTTTACAACTCAAAAGCCAAGGTTATGAAGTCGTCGCGCCCACCGTCCGTGATACCGCGATAGTCTATGATGCCGTCAATACCTCGTCGGACTTGCCTGTTGGCTGGACAGACGAGCAGGATGCCGGTCGTTACCGCCTGAAAAAACGGGACGATCAAGCCGTCTTTGGCTACAACGTCGGTCCGCATTCCTGGAAAAAATATCTGCTGCCGCCCCGGATGAAACTGTGGGAAGCGCAGCGTGATAAAAAGGGCTTCACAATGTCAGATGCCACGCCGCCGCCGCGCAAGCTGGCCCTGATTGGTGTGCGGTCGTGCGAATTGCACGCGATGGCCATTCAGGACACCGTTTTCATTGAGGGCGCTTGCGTCGATCCTTTTTACAAAGCCCAACGCGAAAACCTGTTTATTGTTGCGGTGCAATGCGGCCAGGCGGCGAAGACCTGTTTTTGCGTGTCGATGAATACCGGCCCGAAGGCGGATTTCGGTTACGATCTCGCCTTGACCGAAGTCATCGACGACACAGTTCACTATTTTGTTGCCGAGGCCGGATCGGATGCCGGAGCGCAAGTGCTTTCCGGCCTTGAAAGCAAGCCATCGACCGAAACCGAAAAGACGGTAGCCGAGGCCATCGTGGCCCGGACTGTGAGCAAGATGGGGCGTACCCTGGATACGCAGGGGATTAAAAGCCTGCTCTATGAAAACCTCGAACACCCGCGCTGGGACGATGTCGCGGCCCGTTGCCTCACCTGCGGAAACTGCACGGCCGTCTGTCCCACCTGTTTTTGCACGACTGTGGAAGAAGTGACGGATTTAACGGGAGATCACAGCGAACATTGGCGGAGCTGGGATTCCTGTTTCACGATGGATTTTTCATTCATTCACGGAGAGGGCAGCGTACGCTCATCCAACAAAAGCCGCTACCGCCAGTGGATGACGCACAAATTTGCCACATGGCACGACCAGTTCGGCAGTTCCGGTTGCGTCGGCTGCGGGCGCTGCATCACCTGGTGTCCCCCCGGTATCGACATCACCGAAGAAGTCAAAGCCATTCGGGAGAATCCAGTATGAATCGTGACCTAGATACCGTAGGGGCGGGTTTCAAACCCGCCCAAATTCAACAGAATTTATCCCCCTACGTCCCTCATCCCGCACAAATTGTCGAAAAACGCCTGGAATCTCGAGGTGTCTACACCTTCCGGCTGCGCTTTCAGAATGAAGCCCTGCACAAAAGTTATGACTTTCTGCCGGGACAATTCAACATGCTCTACGTCTTTGGTGTGGGAGAAGTGGCGATCTCGATTGTCTCGGATCCCGAAATTGGCGACACGCTCGATCACACCGTGCGCATCGTCGGAAACGTCACGGAGGCCTTGAATCGGCTGGCGGTCGGCGACGTCATC
>JAJDBT010000064.1 GCA_029261215.1 Nitrospirota bacterium
AAAGGCCCAAACAATTTGAAGGAGCAAACAGGAAAATCTTTTTATTAGAAAAAAAGAAATGGAAACGATCCCTCCTCAAAAATAATCCACCAGGAGGAAGATCGATCTATAAAAACAGGGTTTTCCTACAAGCTCGTTAGCTGAAAAGGGAAATATTGATGGATGAGCCTTTGTCCCAAACAACCAAGGTTCTCAAAAAGGATTACTCACAGGCACCCTGTGGAGAGTGTGACCGAGAAACTAGGCACAGAATTCTCGCAAGAACCGATACCCATTGGCAAAGCGCAGACCTTCATATCAGTACGTGGATGGAATATAAAATTATCCAGTGTCAAGGTTGCCTCACGATTTCATTTTGTGAAATTTCGCGTTGTACAGAGGATGCCGATTATGATGTAGACGGCAATGGATATTTCATTCCAAATACTAAATACTTCCCAAATAGAATCACGGGTCGTCCAGTGATGCAAGGTGTACATCATTTGCCTCATGGTGTTTACGTAATTTATCAAGAGTCACACGCCTCACTCTGTGCAGAGTTACCTATTATGGCAGGATTTGGTATCCGTGCAATTGTCGAATCTGTCTGTATAGACAAATGCATGGAAGGTCGAAATCTTGAGAAAAAAATAGATTCACTTCAAGCCGATGGCCTAATAACTTCATCTGGATCTAAGATCTTACATAACTTGAGATTCATGGGGAATGCAGCTGTACATGAGATGCGCTCACATAGTTTAAAAGAGCTTAATGCAGCATTCGATGTAGCAGAATATTTACTGCAGGGGGTCTATGTGCTCCCTACTAAAGCGGAAAATTTGCCCGCAAAATAGCAGCTAACAGGTCGCTCAACCCGACCAGATTATGCCTTCCGATTTTAGTCTGAGCCGTGGGCTGGCCGGGTTAGCTACAGCCGTTGATGGCTGTAGGATAAGTCAAAATAAAAGATCAGTGTAAAAATCGGCCTCGGAGGATGCCCTGTAATCGACGATCTCCGGTCGAGATATGATTTTGGTATACCCGTTTTTGGATATTTTAAAAAGTTTTAGGGTTTTTCTACAGACTCGCTATGCCCGTAATGCCGTAGAGGTGACTCAGAATATCGTATGAAAAAGGTGGATATAAAATTTGAGCTATCTTACACGGGTGCCTCATCAGATCGACATGAAATTGATCTATATGATGTGTCTCAAGCACTGGTAGGTTTTCAGCGTTCCTTAGCTCTCACGACACATTTGATTCTAAATGGAGAGATAATTACTCAATCTCCTTCACTGAAGGGAGCTGAAATTTATGCTCTCCCAGCATCGGATGGTTGTTGGAAGATTAGCGCAAGAATTGTGATACTTTCAGCGGCAGTTTATGTGGGGACTACGCCAAGTAATACATTTTTAGGGCATATAATTTACTCTGCCTATGATTATGTTATTTCCGAGAGTTTGGGGTTTCATGTTGACTATACCAAGTCGTTGGGGCAGTTGTATAAAGAGAATAAATCAAGGGGGATTACACTCCCTCAAGTCAGGGAGACTCAGCTTGATTCATTAATTGAGAAATGTTCGACAGCAATAACTGAGATACATAGGCCCATTTATAAAACAAAGACTGCTGATTGCGCCCGAATATCAACAGATGTTAGTGGTCAAAAAGTACTCCTAAAGCCTACTTTCTCATTCGATTCATTTAGATATATGATCGAAGAACATATTGAGGAAGGCGTCGAGATCATAAAAGGTAAAATTTCTAGTTACAATAGCAACACCTTCAAAGGAAGGATCTATGTGGCAGAGGAAGGGCGTCCTATTTCTTTTCAACTCAGTGAAGGCACACGACAGATAAGATCCATACAGTTGGTTGTTAATAGTCTTAGCGAAAATGCTCTAAGAGCATTCGATCCCGAGGCAAGTGAGATATTTTGTAAGGTTCAAAAGATTAGAAGTAAATCTGGCTACTTGAAGCGGTACAAGATTCTCGTAGTGTCCGGTGAAATGTTTAGAGATTAAAAGTGTAAAATGGCATAACCCGTCGCCAGACTGTGTGAAAACAATCCCGGCGAGCCTTTCACGCCCACATCCTAGCGGCGATGGCTTGTGCTTCTTCTCCCAAAGCATTGGCATAGAGGGCCGTGGTTTTCATATCGGCATGACCCATCCAGTCCCGCAGTTTGTTCAGCGGGACATGCTTCATCACCGCATTCACCCCGTAACTGTGACGGAGCCCTTTTGGGCTGGCGTGAACCCCTTCAAGCCCGGCTTCTTTCATCACCGCGCACACCCGCCGCCAGGCCGTCGTCCGGCTCCATGTCCAGAGCCGTTCTTTCTTCGGGGTCACCCCGTCCTGAATCCCATGCACCATATTCAGGGTCTTGAGTAAGTCAGGCGGGACGGGCACGGCCCGGTATCTGGCTGTGTCGCTGCGTTTTTTTAGGCTGAGCAGGGTAATGGACTGGTTTTTAAAATCGATGCGCTCCGGCGTCAAGGCCAAGGCCTCTGAAATCCGGCAGCCCGTATAAAAAAGCGTGTGGCAAAGCGTCAAGACCTCGCGCGGGGCGGCCTCGCTTGCAAGCTTGAATTGTCCCCGTTCTGCGGGGTTCAGGTAAAGCCGTTGGCCTTTTGAATCGTAGAGTTCCATGCGTTTCTCCTGAAACAGTTTTGCTTAATGTACTGTTTCAGAAAAGGGGCGTCAAGGGGCCAAAAAGGCTCAAAAATGGGGGTTTTTCGGGAAAAAGAAGGGGATTTTGAAACAGAATGACCCATTCTGTTTCAGGGGGATGACTTATCTATCTCGCCTGGACGAATCGGCCCCGAATTGTCACACAGTCCTGCGACTGCTTGGACCTGTGCAAACTTCCCAAAATTACAATACAAATACCCGAGTCTCTTAACCTGTTGATTGATTCTCATTTTGTTTCGGTTGAGTCTTCTTATCACTTTGTCTTGATGAACCAAAAAGATAACCACCTATTGCTCCTATTACACCAATAGCGGCAGTTAATTGTTCTGTCGTAACTGATGCGATTACCACTAAAAGTGTCGCCTGTATTACCAAAACAAGCCCACTGCCATGAACAATATTTTCACCCGAATGGGCCTCGCTTTTAGATATGAAGAATAGAACAATAAAAAGAAATATCGGAGTGACTCCCATTACTGTGACGATCAGAAGTAATCTATTATTTTCCTGCAAGAAACGAAAGTCTACTGCATTTTTTTGCTCAGGTGTGGATATGTTGGGTGGTGAAGTTGAATCCTTATCAAATTTTTTTATTTTAAATGAACTAGGGGTATCGTTTTCTTGAGCTGATAAGTTGATCGTCGGAAAAATAAACAAAATAAGAAATATTAGTAATAATCTATTCTTCATTTCTTCTCCGGTCTTCTTTCGCATCGTTTCTCAGAAACTTCCTGTAAAAGGATATTTAGTAGTCCCTGATAATAGAGGAATTCATTTTCAGAGTCAGATTGAGTCAATGTTTTTCGCAAATCCTCTCTAGTTGAAAACAATAGATTGCAATTTAGACCTGCTATTTCCGCCCTGAACTCATTATAATACGGAGGTTCCCTGTTATCTCTAGATGGGGGAGAACTTTTGTTTTCTGGAAATGGAATAAGTTCTCCAGCATTACTTTTTGGTATGAATGGAGCAAATCCAAAAATCATGGAAAATACGACAAACATCATGACATTAAAGTAAGATTTCACCACGTACCTCCCTAAATATAACTGTGAATAGCGTTATAAATCCCCCTCCAACCTTTAGAGTTGGTTAATTAGCCTGAAAAATCAAACTGACTATACGGTTCTCTTAAGCCTAACGGCTTTAACATGCTGGTTTGCCCTGATAACATGATATTGGGGGTATATTCGGGCAGTTTTCCCGATCTCTGCTATCAACGGCATAAAGCCGCCACGAAACCAGTGTTCAAGGCGTTTCGCAGTCTCGGAGATTTATACACCAAATTGAAAGATTTTTCTAAATGAAGAAGTAAAAAGTGAGCCAAAACACCTCATTCTATCTCATCTCCCTCCCCGTCTTTCTAGAGTGTTTTTATCCCCTGTTCTACCGCACGGGCAAGCTATCCAAACGGGTCAATTCTTCAGCCAGGCTATTGTTGGGTATATCTTCCGTCGCCCGCTGATACCAGTAGTTGGCCTCTTCGAAATTCCCCTCGATACGATGCAGGTAGGCATGAATGAGACAGAACAAGGCATCGGAATAGGGCTAACGGCCACATGGGCCGCGTCCCAGTGGCCGTCCCGGACAAGGTTCAATGTTTTGATGTAATTACAGCGCATATTCGAAGAACGGGACAAATCACATCTGTTTCACTCCCCTCCCCTTACTAAAACAAAATGGCCCCCCTCAAAAAAAGGACGGGGGCCATTAAAAACCCAAGCGTCTGAAAAAATCAAACCGTCCGGTCTGACAATGGCCGTGAAAGCGCAACGCGAAGGCGCGGCCATTGCCGTACCGGCTTCCACCCCTTTTCAGACCACCCTTTACCAATCCCTTAAAAAGAACGATCCTTCTTTGCCCTGTTCTCCTCAAAGCGTTTTTGAATCACAGCTTCCCGCTCCCGCTCAAACAAGTCAATGCCCTGATCCACAGACAAAGACCCCTTCTCAATCTTCTCACAAATCCCCAAACGCAAAGCATGAAGCCGCTGAAGCGCCAAATCGTTCAGGCTTTTTTGAAACATCGACCCTTATCGGCCACTCATCATCGATCCGGAACAATCCGTATTGTGTCTTCCCCTCGAATCGAAACCCCGTCCCATGTTTGAGCTTCCAGAACCGCCATAGAGTCTCCCGTCTCGATCATGAACTCCGCCGTCTGTACCTTGCAAAGCAAATCAACTAAATTGTCCCCGTTGACATCCTTCTCGCTACAGAGGAACTTATCGCTTTTCCCCACCATCTTTACACTTGCACCGGCCAGGGCCACCGTCTCGGGATCCACTGTCGTCGCATCAAATGTCCAAGAACTTAAAATGGCCACCGGAATCACACCAGCCGAACCGAGGTTAATACTGTTTGGATCACTTCCTGGTTTGATGTCGATTACCACTTCCATGACGACACTCCCCGGGACAATTCCGATCCCTGCTGCACGGACAAGATTTCCGCCCATCGAGACAACTGTCTGAGTGCCGGACGCTGGGTCTATCCGAATAACTTGCGTTCGATCAGACACCACCAATTGTTCATTTTCATCGAATTCGATCCCACTAGGCTCAATAAGAAAACCTCCAGATGAAATTAGAGTTTGATTCCCTGTAAGCGGGTCGACATAAACGATTTTTATAGCTCCGGGTTCTGTAAAATATAAGCCATCCATTGAATCAATCGTTATCCCAAGCGGAGACACGATATGCCCCCCTACACTCAAGATGGTTTGTGCGCCCGTTTGGGGGTCAACAATGACAATGCTCCCATTAAAGCCAGCGCCTCCGCCAGTACCTTCAGCAATCACAATATTTCCCTGTTGGTTAAACACAAACCCCTGCGGATCAACGAGAACACCCGCAGCAGATATGACTGTCTGGCTCCCACTCACTGGGTCAACACGAACGACTTGGCCTAGTTGAGCCCCCCCATCATCAACAATAATTAGATCACCGTCCGATGCTACGTGAATCGCGAGTGGACCTATAAATACTCCTCCGGAAGTCACTTCAGTCTGGACACCCGTCGTCCGGTCTATTCGGATCACCCCACCACATCCGTTGGTCTGACACGTTCCCCCGAATGCTTCTCCATCTGCAACAAGTATGTCACCGTTTACATCAAACGCAATGCCCGTAGGGGATACTAAAAACCCGCCAGAGCTTATTACGGATTGTGCTCCGCTATTCGGGTCAACCTTGATAATACTACCAGTCGAAATATCTCCGACGACGATATCACCCGGATTGATTAGATTCGCTTGAACGTTGTTAAAGCCTAGAACCCCCGTGACCAGAAAAATAAGTGATGAAAGTCTCATTACATATTTCATATTGGATATCCTTTTTTGGCAAATTAAATTGTTATCTCAATGGCATGGTATCCGCGTATATCTACATCCACCGTACCCTATACTTCTGCACGCTAACCTGCCCACACAAAAATGACGTGGTCTTGTAAAAATGGATCTTTTTGTTAGCGACTTCTTGTTTAAACCCATGTCAGCTCAAATTCTTTTGGACGTGCAGGGCCAAGATAAGCGTGACACCGCTTTCTGTTATTAAAATCTCAATATAGTCACCGATATTGCCCCCCTCCCCTAAAAAGACTCCTTTTTCTGCTTCGAGCGATTCTCCTCAAAGCGTTGATTCACCAAACTGTCATAAGATAATTCCGTGCACCTATTAATTGTAGGCTGGCTTAGGCCTCCCAAGGAATCCAAGAAGCATCGGGAATTAAGCCTGTTTTCGGAGCCTCTTCCTGAACACAAACAAACATGCGAGGCCAGACCCCATTAAAATTAAGGTGCCCGGTTCTGGTACGGGAGCGGGAGCGGGCGCAGGCGCATCTCCACCCGAAATGATTAATCGGTGCCTGTTAAGTGAACCAAATTCAAACCATGCTGAGGAGGATGAGCCGACCATATCACCCGAAGAGGTGAGCACTTCCGAAGGCTGTAACAAGGTAAAATATTGTCGCCCGGAGGTACCGAACAACCCGGATCCAAAGGCAAGACCATAGGTACCCGCATCCAGTGTTGTCGAAAGCGGGGTCAAAAAATCTCGGCCGGTTTCAGGGGTAAATATTGTGGAGGCCAACACATTATCAAGTGTAAGAGCATTGTCCGATGGGAGTCCAGAAGAGGTAAGACCGACAATTGCACCGAAAATGGCTCCGTCATTGTCCGGTGTATCAAAAAAATGGCCCCCAATATGGTCGATGCTTGTCGTTTTGCCCAGAGAAAACCGAGCGACAATAAAGGTGTCTGTATTAAGACGCGTTGCACAACAGACAATGCTGTCAAAAGGCCCGGTTGCAGACTCATAGATTGAGATGGCGTGTGATTTTGAGATCATGACAAACAAAAGGATTACTGAGAAGATAAATCTCTTCATTTTGATTTCTCCTTGTTTTGGTTGTTTTGACTAAGTCGATCCGGTTCTATAAATCTAGACAAAAGGTCCTAATAGAACCCGATCGATTTGGCAATGAAAATTGAATTCCAAAAATGAATTTTTAAGCAGCTGATTTGAATCAAACCCGCCTAAAATACAGAAACCTTTGATGCACGTAGTTTAGAAAAGGGCTAAACTACGATCCACATGCACCGGACGCTTCCCTTTTTCGTGAAGGTCTGTCTAGGTCTTACTCATCCTTTAGTGGAATAATGAAGATTTGCTATTTTTAAGTATATAGAATTAAAAGTCAATCCCCTCAAATGGGGGGTATTGTTTTTTGGGATAGATTCACGGGCTCAGGCGCCAAGAGACTGAAGAGGGATTCTTAAAACCTCAAATAATTAAACTATACGTTCAAACGAAGCCACTTTATAAATTCAGGAGGAAAATCCTCAGCGCCTGGCAGGATTTTTCTCCGCTTCCCCACTCCCCTAAAAAGCCCGCTTTTTCTGCTTCGAGCGATTCTCCTCAAAGCGTTGATTCACCACCGCCTCCCGCTCCTGCTCAAACAAGGCCGTCCCCTGCTCCAGAGTCAAAGACCCTTTTTCAATCTTCTCGCAGATCCCCAGGCGCAAGGCATGAAGCCGTTGAAGCGCCAGATCTTTCGGACTTTTCTGAACCAGGGCCTCCCACTCCAAGGCCGCCGCAGGGTCATGACAATCGTTTGGCTCTTCCGCAAAAGAAGGACGAATCACAACAAACAAAACAAGCCCCCAAAGGATGAACCGGCCGGACATTTTAAAACCCAAAGAACACCAACAAGGATTCGAGAAATTGTGTTACTCCTGAGATTGAACCACATTGAAATAGAAGGTATGTAAGACATCCGCCAGTTCATTCACCCCAAGATTCAGGGAATGCCCCACACTGTCCAGAAAACCGGGATGATCCTTTTTATCCGGATAGGTCTGATCCATCATCACCCCCGACATAATTCGTTTATTCCCCTGACTTGTGGCTTTGGAGATGGTCTTGACCGCCGCATAAGGCGTTCGTCGTGAAAGACGATCCAGCACCAGGTAGGATTCAAAAACCCCTTCACTGTATGAATCCGTGCGTGTTCGTACCCAGCTTTCATAAGGACTGTGATACTGCTCAAGGGCAATCGCATGGGGATAAGCGCTCACATCCCCGACATAATGGGCCATCGCGCCCAGATAAAACGCCGCATCCGAGAATCGGCCCTGCTCATAGGCAATGACCGCTTTATTGTATTCCTCCTGCGCCCGAATGGCCGCGCGATCCTGGATCATCTTGGAGCCTTTGGCATTCCATTCAACACTATGGCCTAAGCGCCGATCATCATACCCCGTATTCGGCGCCCCGCATTCACTGGGAATCTTTGCATTGTCCGGGGCTTCCGTGCCCAAAAGATACAGCCGTTTATGCGGCAGCAACCACGCCTTTTCGCCCTCCGGCAGAAAATCCAGGGCATGATCGGCCACCCAGTCATGCGTTGCATAAGGGGGTTGACTGCACTCGCTCACCTCATCGGTCGAAGCATTTCCGGCAGGCCCGTTGTTCCATGCAATGGCCGAACTCGCCATTATTAGATAAAAAACCACAAACAAGCCCTTTAACACCTTCATCACAGATTCCTTTTTAATGCCGCTTGCCTGAAGAGCGCTCACCCCCCGACCCGCTCCCAGCAGACCGGCCCATCATGTTTTGGACTGTTCACAAACTCGGATACCGGATAATAGACCATCTCAGGGGCACAAGAGGGATCAAAAACCCCCTTCATGTCCTTCAGCGCCACCCCCGGATCAAGCCAGGCATTCATCATCTCCGGGCGGATCATCACCGGCATGCGATGATGCACCGCTTCTAAACGGGCATTGGCCGAGGTCGTCAAAATGGTATAGGAACGCAAAGGCACCCCTTCCGCATCAATCCACGTGTCCCACAAACCCGCCATCACAAAAGGCGCTTCGGATTTCAGATGAATCCGCATCGGCGTCTTCCGGCCATCCTCATTTTTCTGCCATTCATAAAAACCGTCAGCCGGAACAAGACAGCGCCCTTTGTTCACCAAGCGCCGATAAGACGGTTTTTCCGTGATCGTCTCCGAACGGGCATTGATCATTTTATAAGCGGTCTTCTGATCTTTGGCCCAGGACGGAATGAGTCCCCAGCGGTACAAATCGAGGACACGCATACCATCCGTATTGACGATGACCGGCGCCGCTTGAGAAGGCGCGATGTTGTAGGAGGCCTCAAAGTCCGCCGCCTCCTCTACCGCAAACAGCGCCGTGATTTTTTGTGGGGATTGAATCTGGGAATAGCGTCCGCACATCCTGATTGATTCCGAGTGAGGTGAGGCCCTAGCCTCTCATAAAAGCCCGCCTTTTGAAAAGCCCAAATTGAGGACGGCCTACATCCGGGCCGGGATCTTCATCCCGGAAAGACAAAGCACCGCCAGGGCCTCTTGTAACAGGGCCTCGTACTTCTCAAGATCATAAGCCCAGTCCCCGTCCATAAAACCCAAACCCCGCGCCCGATCTGCCGTGACCTTTGATTTTTCATCCGTGATCACATAGGCAATCGACTGCCCCGGCATCAATCGCACGCCTCTGGCCGCCAGTTCATTGGCCACAATCGCAATCAGACTGGCCTTCTGGTATTCCTCGGGTTTTTTAGACAGGGTTTTGGAAATCGCAAGATCCACCAACGGTACCTGTCCCGTGCGTAAGGTTTCCAGATGCCCTTCAAAACAGCTCAGCACCTCCGGCCATAAGGCTTCATAGTCCGCCTGATTTTGGGCCGCCTTTAGAATCTCGATCATCTCAAGCTGTGCCCCTTTGATGAAGGGCGCCGCATCGGATCGGCGGGCCTCAATGCCTCTGAGTTTGGCCTTCCCGGAGTGATACACCCCCAGGTACTTGCCGGGCGTTGCAATGCCCGGATGACTTTTAGAAGGCGGAAAGAGCACCCACTTGAAGATCCCTTCAAAGGCCATGGGAATGCCGCAGCCGGTCGAGATCTTTTGGGCCAGAGCCTCATAGGTGCGTTCTGTCGCGCCTTTTTTCCGGATAAACAAGGAATCCACAATCGCATGAATCAACTCAAACCCTTCGTCTTCTGCAAGCGCCTTGGCCTGAAGCAGTTTTTCACGGGCATAGGCGGTGATTGCTTCATGGGCCTCAATCCGGCCAAAGCGCGCATTTTTATAACCCTGATACCCGAAAGTCGTGACCAGACCCCATTTTAAAGCCGACTGCCGGGACTCATACGCATTTTTAAGATCCGGATCGGTTTCGAGGCTCTTCAAGCGTTTGTATGTCGCCCGTTTTTCAAGCAGGGGGGCCAGAAAACGTGGCACCAGCCCCCGGCGTTTCTGGCAGACCCTGTGCCCGATTTCAGGGACGGGTGTGCCTGAACAACACCGACAATTCAGGGTTTCCGGCGAGAGGTTGTATTTCAACATGATGGCCGGATACATCGAGGCAAAATCAAGTGCCGCAACCGCCTCATGAAAGCCGATCTTCGGCGTATAGGTCAGGCCCCCTTTATCCGTTTTCATGAGTTGCAGGGCACTCTTAAACCCTTCAGGCACCCGTTTTCGCCAGGGAATCAGCACCTTGTCCTGAAAGGCCAGATGCATCTGCATCGCGGTAATGCCGGTGCCGGTCGAGGTGCGGGCCATTTGCTGGACCGGAATGCGGGAGAGCCGGGCAAATTCAATCACGCCCTCAAGACCGGTCTGCCCCGCCAGAAAAGAATTATGCAGATCAATGTGCCAGCGGCCAAACAAAAGCCGGGCCGCGGATTTATGTATCACCCGGCCATAGGAAAAATAGGAACTTTCTTTTCGGGCCTGAACCTTTTTTGGCTCCCGATTCAAGTGCAGCTCAAGGCCCAGGCGCTCTGCCCCGTCAATGAGTGGGGGCAAAATGCAGGGATCCCCCCATTCCGATAGAATTAGATCCGGATCATAACGCAGCAGGATGCGGTTAAATTGTTTGATGATGGCCCTCGGCCCCTCCCCTTCCAGAAGATGCGTGCCGCCTTCGATCTCGACTTCCAGGGGTTGGATGCGGGTTTGGTCTGGCCGGATGGCTTTCCCCGCCATGCGCAAACGCATGACCGAGAGCGGCGGGAGCGCATAGTCCGTTGCCCAGGGCGAGTCCTTCACCACGAGGGCTGTGATGGTGCCTGCGGCATCGGCTTCAAGCTCACACAAGGCCAGCGGAAAGGTCGGACGTGAGAAAAAATAATGCTGGGTCAAGGAGAGGTCGGCGTTGTACAGATCCAGGGTGTCGGCCCGGTGCTTTTTTTTATGCTCCAGGGCCATCACCCAGCGCACCACTTTGGCATAGTGCAAGGGATTTAGCACCCGCACCTGGATCACGGGCAAGGTCTTTCCGCTGTAGAATTCAATGCCCTCGGACGGTGTGACCTGCAAGGGCAGGCCAAGGCCGGTCATGAACTTCAGGGTTTGTTTGAGGGGCCGCTCCGGGCCGCCCAGATAAAAGACCGGACTGAAGGGCTCAAACAGCCGGTGTTTGCGGCCAGAGGCATCAATCAGCCAGAGCCGCATGCCATCGGCCATGGCATAGGCATCAAAGAGCCATCCCGTGATCGTTTGTGGGGGCATCTGTTTCTTTCTCCGGGTCTTGTTCCAACTTGAGGACACGCTGCTCCAGCAAAGCGGTTTTTTTTCCGGATTCGATTAACATGGCCACCAGCATGGCCTCAAAAGGACGGGTCTTAGAGGCATAACTGCCGGCCGCCACATGGTATTTGACCGCCTCGAAGAGGCTGTCCAGAACCGCCTGGTCTTCACGGCGCAAGGCCCGGCGAAAGACCCGCCAGGACGCCACTTCCTCTTCAATCAATTGCGTAAATGTTGCGAGTGTTCGTCCCATGAATCCCTTTAGCGAAAACGCAGGGCCTCGGCTTCAAAAACCAGCTGCCACTGCCGGGTGCCGGGTTTTTCTTCCGTCAGAGAAAGATGCACCGGGTCTGTTTCAGATCGGCCCACCTGAAAGACCCGTTTTGCACAGCTTTTCAAATGCGGTAAAAAGAAGACCCTGCGCCCGGTCTGGTGTTTCGGATAGGGAGAAAGCACCACAAAAGTCTGGCCGGGCGCAAGCTGTTGCAGGGCTGTGATGAGATGCATCCACAGGTTTCGGGCTTCAAGCTCAGGGACATTTTCATCGTAAAACGTGGCCAGCGGATCCGCGAGGATGACCAGGCCGGGCTGATGCTGTGTCAGTCCCTCCCGAAGCTGGTTCAAGACCAGTGAACCCATCTGGTGACAGGTAAAGGCACGGGAGACAAAAAGCCGGGCAAGAAAGTCTTCTGCATTTTGACCCATCTCCCCGGCCAGTCTGACCAGAGGATAGGGATTAAAATGATGGGCGCCATCCAGAAAAAGCACGGACTGCCCTCGATGCAGCACCCCACCGGCCATCAGGGTTGAAAGGGCAAAGAGATCGGCCTCCCCGTAAAAAAGAAAAATCCCGCCACCGGGATCAGAAATCAGGGAAAGCGGCGGCCCCTGAAAAGGGGCCACGCAAGCTGGATCAGGTCGCACCTCAGACCTCATTTTTTAATCCGGATCACGCCCCCGGACACACCGAGGATTTGAAAGTCGCGCTCTTTCGTCACGACAATCGGACGAAAGTCCGGGTTTTGAGATTGAAGAATATAGAAGTCTTTTTTCTTGATCAGTTGTTTGACGGTGACTTCACCATCCACCATGGCGATGACAATGTCTCCGCTTTCCGCATCGGGCTGCGGGGTGACGAGGATGTAATCCCCATCCATTATGCCGATACCCTGCATGCTCTCGCCTTTGACTTCGAGCAGGTAACTTCCCGGTTTTTTGACGAGACGGGTATCCAGGGTCAGGTGCCCGGTGATGTTTTCTTCCGCTAAAATGGGCAGGCCCGCCGCGACCCGGCCTAAAATCGGAAGCGAGATCCCGGAGGT
>JAJDBT010000065.1 GCA_029261215.1 Nitrospirota bacterium
ACCTCCGGGATCTCGCTTCCGATTTTAGGCCGGGTCGCGGCGGGCCTGCCCATTTTAGCGGAAGAAAACATCACCGGGCACCTGACCCTGGATACCCGTCTCGTCAAAAAACCGGGAAGTTACCTGCTCGAAGTCAAAGGCAACAGTATGCAGGGTATCGGCATAATGGACGGGGATTACATCCTCGTCACCCCACAGCCCGATGCGGCAAGCGGAGACATTGTCATCGCCATGGTGGATGGTGAAGTCACCGTCAAACAACTCATCAAGAAAAAAGACTTCTATATTCTTCAGCCCCAAAACCCGGCCTTTCGTCCGATCGTCGTGACGAAAGAGCGCGACTTTCAGATCCTCGGTGTGTCCGGGGGCGTGATTCGGATCAAACGATGAGACCGCTTTTGACTCCAGACAGACCCGAAGCCGCCCCTTTTCAGGGGCCGCCGCTTTCCCTGATCTCGGAGGAGGGCGGCGGTATTTCTCTTTTTTATGGCCACCCGGATCTCTTTGCCCTTTCGAGCCTCATGGCGGCCTGGCGTTTGGCTCAGGGGGAAGCGGTGCTTTTTCTCGACGGCAACAACCGATTTGATCCCTACCCCCTGGTCAGACTGGCCAAAGAAAGGGGCCACAACCCGGAGGCCTTTCTTTCAGCACTTTTTGTCTCCCGTGCGTTTACCTGTCACCAGATGGGCTCTCTGGTGTTTCAGCAGCTGCAAAGCGGCCTCAGCACCCATCAGGCCCGGCTTGTGATTTTAGCCGACCCTCTGGCCACCTTTTATGATGAGAACGTGCCTTACATTGAGGCCAAAAACCTCTTGATGCACCTGCTCACCGCACTTCAGCAGCTTGCGCCGGGGCGGATCTTTGTTGTGCTTGCGCCCTATCCCAAAACCTCCTCCGGGCGCCGGGTCTTTTTTCTTTCACATCTCAAAAGCGCTGCAAAACGGATTTTCCGGGTTCACCGGGAAGCGGAGACCCGGAGGACCTTCTCGATCAGCGAAGAAAAACCCGGTACCGGCACATGGCAGGGGGTCTTTCAGTACAGGCCCATGCCCGCGTCCCGTTTTGCCTAAACACAGAAGGACAGATTGTCATGGGCCGGACGCTTGCCACCTTTACACAACTCATTGAGCAGGAAGCCGCTTCATGGCGCGCGTTTCGCCGGGCCTTAAGACGTGAAGACCAGCGTGTGCTGGACACGCTCTTTCAGGCGGCAAAGCTCCACATGTCCGCCGGAAGTTATGCTTCAAAGGCCAGTCCATTTGAGGCCATGCTGGTGGCCATGCTGATCGAAGCCAGCAAAAAGACCAGTCGACTGGAACAACGCATCCTTCGCCTGGAGCAGGAACAACCCGCAGAACAAAAAGAAACAGAAGAACCCGATCGAGACAAAGAGAAAGCAGTCGAAACAGATGCCCACACAAACGATCACGGGATGGCTCTTTGATGCCTATGCCATGGCGTATGGCATGCGGCTTTGGGTCATTGATGTTTCTGGACAGAAACACCGGCTTTTTGAGCCCTTCAGCCCGGTCTTTTATCTGGGCGGGCCCGCAAAAGAGATCAAAAAGACCCTGAGTTTTATTGCCAGACTCAAACTCCCGCTTGAAATCACTCCCACAGAAGGTCTTGAATTTTACAGCGGCAAGGCCTTGCCCGTGGTTCAGATCCAGGTTGTGAATCCCCTGCATTATGCCAAGGTGGTGCAATGGGTGATCGCGCTGGAACATAAAAAAAAGAACCGCTCGGAAAACCTTGCGCTTTACAATGCGGATCTGTCCCTGACGCAGCATTATTTTTTTTCAAGAGCCGTCTTTCCCCTGGCCTACTGTGTGTTTCAGGTAGATGAAGACGGGACGTTGACTACGCTCACAGTGAACGACTCCATCTGGGCCACAGACTACCCATTGCCGCCGCTCTCGATCATGCACCTGCGTCTGGAAGGCCGGGCCATGCACCCCGACCAGACCCATGCCCAGCAACTGGAAGTCGAGATCGAAGGCCAAAGCCATCTCTTGGAAGGAGAGGGGCCTGGGGCCATCATCAAACAGTTTGACCGGATGCTCCTGCGGTTTGATCCCGATCTGATTCTGTCGGAGTGGGGTGATCCCTGCATCCTGCCTCAGCTCATCGACGGGGCCAAGGCCCTCAATCTTCCGCTGCATCTGAATCGGGAGCTTAAGCGACCCGTGCAGTCCCGAAAAGAAAGTTCTTATTTTTCTTATGGCCGGGTGATTCACAAATCGGCGGCCCGCCTGCTCTTCGGGCGCTGGCACATTGATCTGCATAATTCTTTTCTGGTGGGGCAGACGGATCTTGAGGGCGTCATTGAGTTTGCGCGGCTTTCCAGAATCCCGGTCCAGCAGATGGCCCGCACCTCTACGGGCACGGGCATTACCTCGATGCAGATGAAGCTTGCCTTTGAAGACGGGGTTCTGATCCCCTGGCGAAAACGGGAGCCGGAAGGCTTTAAAAGCGCCTTGCACTTACTGAAGACGGATAAGGGCGGTCTGACCTATACCCCGAAAATCGGTTTTCACGAAGAGGTGGCGGCGCTTGATTTTGCCTCGATGTATCCGGCCATCATGCTGAAGTTTAATCTCTCCCCGGAAACAATCAACTGCACCTGCTGTAGAGGCCTGCCTGTGCCGGAAATCGGGCACAGGGTCTGTCAAAAACGTCTGGGGCTGGTACCGCGTTTTTTGGCCCCCCTGCTTGAAAAACGGGCCCGGTACAAAACCCTCAAAACAAACACCACTGATCCGGCCCTGAAACAGTGTTATGAGTCCCGGCAGTCGGCTTTAAAATGGGGCCTGGTCACAACCTTTGGGTATCAGGGGTATAAAAATGCACGTTTTGGCAAGATTGAGGCGCATGAAGCGATCACGGCCTATTCCCGTGAAAAACTGCTTCAGGCCAAGGAGCTTGTGGAGGACGAAGGCTATGAACTCATTCATGCCATCGTGGATTCGCTGTTTATCCGGAAAAAAGGGGCGACAGAACGCACCTATGAGGCCCTGGCGCAAAAGATCTCAAAAACCTGCGAGATTCCGATGGCCTTTGAAGGAATTTTCAGCTGGATCCTCTTTCCCCCCTCCAAAACGCATCCGGGCATTGCGACCCCCGGAAAGTACCTGGGGGTCTATCACTCCGGAAAAACCAAGTTACGCGGCATTGAGGCCCGTCGTTCGGATATGCCCCCTTTTATCAAAGAGGCACAGCTTGAGATGATTCAGATCCTGTGCAGGGCCAAAACCCTCAAGGCCTATCAAAACCTCTGGCCGGAAGTGCAGGCATGTTTTGAGCACCATCGGGAGACCTTGCGCACGGGCCAGGTGCCTTTTGTCGATCTTGCGATTTCAAAAACCCTCTCAAAAGCCCCGCACGAATATCAAAAAGCAAGCCTCATTGCGATTGTGGCCCATGAACTGGCGGCCAGAGGGCTGCGATTGATGCCGGGTCAGAACATTACGTATGTGATTACGGATGAAAAATCAACAATCAAATCAGATCGGGCGAGGGCTTTGGGGTTTATCGACGGGACCTGGTCCTATGATGTGGAGAAATACGAGTCGCTTTTACGAGAGGCGATGGCGGCGCTCGCTTGGCCGGGGCTGAAAACGCAGGTCTTTTTGGAATAGCGCGCCCGTTTGGGCTTTTCAGAAAGGGGGTTTTTATGAGAGGCTAGGGGATTCATCCTGTCAGACCATTATTTCGAGAGTTCAATGATGTGCGGGCGATACTCCCAGATACAAACCCAACAAAAGCTCAGTGCGATATTTGCGGTGGAGGAGTCTGCCGACTTTGAAGCGTCTTACAATATCGCACCTTCTCAATTAGCGCCCGTGATTCTCAATGTGGACGGCACACGGGTGCTGAATCTTTATCGCTGGGGTTTGATTCCCTCCTGGGCCAAGGAGATCAAGATGGGCTACAAGATAATCAATGCCCGGTCTGAGACGATTACGGAAAAACCGGCTTGTCGGCGTTTGGTGAATTCACGGCGCTGTCTGGTGCCTGCGGATGCAGTGTATGAATGGCAAAAATCAGAGGATCAAAAGACGAAGACGCCGATGCGGATCTCGATGCAGTCAGAGGCCCCTTTTGCGATGGCGGGCTTATGGGATGAGTGGCGGGATGCCGAAGGGCGGCCCCTGCGTTCTTATACGATTTTGACGACGGAAGCCAATGCCCTTTTAAAAGACGTGCATGCGCGTATGCCGGTGGTAATCCCCCCGGAGATGGTGGATGCCTGGCTTGATCCGGGGATCGCGCTCAAAGATATGGCGGGGGTATTTGATCCGTATTCTGATGAAGAGATGGCCTATTATCCGGTTTCGACTTTTGTGAACAGTCCAGTAAATAACGGGCCTGACTGTTGGGAGCGGGTCGAGGGGTAAGTGGGGTTATAAAAGTAATCACTTTTTGTTTTCAGAGCCCTCCCTCTTGAAGATAACCTCCAAAATTCCAATCTTCCAAAAAATCAAAACTACATCAGCAAGGCTGATCACCCTCCTATATGGAACCTCCCACGTATTCAATAGAGTGATTGGAATGACGATAATAAGAAATAGAAAAAAAGGCTCTGTTACAAAAAATTAGAAGTTCGCTCAGAATCAGAAATTTTCTGAGGAGAGTATCCGTCCGACGAGGTATAACTGAAAGTGGTGTTTGAAAGGGATTGAAAAAAAGCGGCGTATCTGGTTGATTTGAAGCGACCAAACAATCAAACAACCGAGAGGATACGCCACCATGAAGAAAGATACAGTCATTACGTTAAAAGATCGAGAAACAATATCAGATCCTTTGAGAGAGTTGTTGAGAGATGGGGCGCAGAAGCTGATCAAACAGGCCATCACAGAGGAAGTAGAAGAGCTAT